>NZ_JBLXXX010000001.1:0-570371 GCF_048512825.1 Rothia sp. CCM 9418 | reverse complement strand
CACAAAACAACACACAAAAAAGATTTAAAAAAGCTCAAAAAAACCTGCCAGAGCACCCCATAAAGCCCAACAACAGTACCCAGCACCCAAAACGGCAACTACCATTACCACTAAATAGCATCATCATCCGAAGAAAAATACACCACTACATGAACAACACACACCCACACAGCCCTGAACCCTGGAACGGATATTCAAAAGGCTCACGCGAATACATCTACATGCTCATTGCCATGTTCTGCGCAGGCATCGCCACCTTCGCCCAACTCTACGCACCACAAGCAATCCTCCCCTCCATCGCAACCGACCTAAACATCACCCCATCTAGTGCAGCACTAACAATCTCAGCAGCAACACTTGGACTAGCCCTTTTTGCCATGGTCTGGGCCTACATCGCCGACATCCACGGCAAAAGCAAAGCCATGTTCATCGCAATCAGTATCGCCACAGTACTCGGACTAATCAGCCCATGGGTTCACGACTTCACCATACTCCTCACCCTCAGATTTGCAGAAGGAGCAGCACTAGCAGGAATAGCAGGAGTAGCAATCGCCTTCATCACCGAAGAAACAAACCCACTCCACGCAGCAACAGCAAGCGGACTATATATCGCAGGAAACACCTTAGGAGGACTCGCCGGACGACTCTTCGCAGGCCCCCTCACCCAATGGACCGGAGACTGGCGCATCGCCATCACAGCAGTCTCACTACTAGGAGCCATCACCGCACTCATCTTTATCATCAGCCTGCCCAAAGCCCGACGATTCACGCCCATCCCACGCAAAGGATCTTTCAGCAATACCCTCAAACAAGCCAAAAAACACCTCAAAAACCCAGCAATGCTTGCACTATACCTCTACGCATTCACCATGATGGGAACCTTCGTAACCATCTATAACTACGTAGGGTTCCTCCTCAAAGCACCACCCTATCTCTTCTCCGAAATAGCTCTCTCAGCGCTCTTCCTCTCCTACCTACTAGGCACAATATCCTCATCAATATCTGCCCGATTCAGCACACGATGGGGAAACCTCAACGTCATGATAGGATCAACTGCCCTCCTTATCCTTGGCATAGCTCTCACGATGATCACAAACGTCACCGCCATTATTATCGGAGTCCTGCTCTTGACCTTCGGGTTCTTCTGCGGGCATTCCATCGCCTCAGGATGGACAGGACTACGAGCCACAACAGGAAAAGCGCAAGCAACAGCACTCTATAATCTCGCCTACTATGCAGGTTCAGCAGTTATTGGTTGGGGTAGCGGATTAATCTACAACACCAGCGGATGGTACAGCACAGCCTGGTTTTGCATCATTTTCACAGCACTACTCGTATCACTATGCGTCATGGTTTTAACACGAAACGATAAACCTCATAACGACGCACCAGTAGCCTAAGATTCAATACTAGGTGGCGTATCGTTGACCATATTCGCAAAGCGAGAATAATGTCCCTGGAATCCAACAGCAATGGTCTTAGTAGGACCATTACGATGTTTAGCGACAATAACGTCCGCTTCTCCAGCACGTGATGACTCTTTATTCTGAGCATCATCACGATGAAGCAAAATAACCATATCTGCGTCCTGCTCAATAGAGCCAGACTCACGCAAATCCGAAATCATCGGACGATTATCTGCACGTTGAGTAGAACCACGGTTCAGCTGAGACAACGCAATAACAGGAATTTCCAACTCTTTCGCCATCAACTTCAAGGAACGAGAAAATTCAGAAACTTCTTGTTGACGAGACTCTACCTTTTTACCAGAAGTCATCAACTGCAAATAGTCCAGAACAATCAGCTTAAGATTATTGCGTTGTTTAAGACGACGTGCCTTCGCCCGGATCTCCATCAACGTCATATTGGGAGAATCGTCAATATACAAAGGAGCGCTATCCATCTTTCCCACAGCAGCTGCAAGAGTAGACCACTGTTCTTCATCAAGTTTTCCCTGACGTAGACGAGAAAGGTTAATCCTAGCTTCAGCTGAAAGAATTTTTGTTGCAATTTCGTTACGGCTCATCTCCAACGAGAAAAATACCGTCGCCATATCCTTCTTAATAGCAGCATGGCGAGCAATATCCAGAGCAAAGGTAGATTTACCAATACCAGGACGAGCAGCAATAACAATCATCTGGCCAGGCTGAAAGCCATCGGTTAATTCATCAAACTCAAAGAATCCCGTTGGTACACCACTAATACCGCTACCTCGAGCAACCTGAGCCTCGATATCATCAATGGTCTGATCCATAGCCTCTTTAAGCGGCACATAATCCTCTGACGCGCGACGATCACTAATCTGATAAATTTCACCCTGAGCCTGATTGACGAGAGCCTCAACTTCGCCATCTTGAGAATAACCGAGTTGAGCAATCTTCGTACCAGCCTCAACGAGACGACGCAAAATAGCGCGTTCAGAAACAATTTCAGCGTAAAATCCCGCGTTCGCCGCAGTGGGCACAGACGTCGTCAAAGAATGCAGATAAGGTGCTCCACCAATACGAGATAGCTCGCCGCGTTTTGTCAGTTCATCGGTTACGGTAATAGCATCTGCTGGCTCGCCTTGCCCGTACAAAGTAATGATTGCGTCATAGATACTCTCGTGTGCAGGCTTATAAAAATCCTCGCCACGAAGCACCTCAACAACGTCTGCAATAGCATCTTTAGAGAGCAACATTCCACCAAGGACAGACCGCTCTGCATCATCATCGTGAGGAAGAGTACGAACACCGTAATCAGAAGAATTTTGAGACACAATCAACCTTAAATTGTCGAGATATTTTTACAAAGAACCCCGAAGATTATTCACTATATTCACCTAGTGAAAACCATTATAAAAACACGTGGCAAAATAGCTGTTCCACGTGAAACATACTATGAGAAAAACTTATCCCAATGGAAGCGTTAGCACTTCATTCTGTAGAGAACTATCCCACAACAGAGATAGCAAGAAAGAATGTTGCAGGATTTGCCAGTAAGGAAACCAGCAAAAGGAGTGCATTATGCACTTTAAAACGTCGGTAACGAGCTAAACCAACAACCGCCAAAATGCTCGACAGTAACGACATGATAACGGCAAGAACCACACAGATGAGAAAAATCGTCAAACTATCAGAAGGCGTTCCCACGTTATTCCAAAATCCCAAAGATATCAGCAATAACGAAATCAGCTCAGCAACCAAGGCAATCAGAAACATCTGCAAACTTGGACGCAGCTTCGGAGCAGAATCCTTCTCCGACGAAACCAATGAAAACATGATCCCTTGACCTATTCTTCAAGCAATGAACATGATGATGACATAGAAGAAGTGCCCTCCCCCGTTGAAACAACAGGAAAGGACACTTCTTCTATATGCAATAAGCCATTACTTATGCAGCAACGACATCTAATGCAACCTGTGCAACAACGTCTTCGTGCAAACGCACAGAAACTTTGTAAGCACCGGTGGACTTGATAGCGGATCCAAGGTGGATAGCACGCTTATCAACGGAACCTAGACCGGCAGCTTCAATTGCTTCTGCAATTGCTTCCGCACGAACGGTACCGAAAAGTCGACCTTCAGCGCCAGCTTTATGAGCTACGGTAACAGTAGCTGCAGCAAGCTTAGCTGCCTGTGCCTGTGCGTCTTCAAGAGAAGCCTTAGCGCGAGCTACACGAGCTGCGCGAATGGACTCAACCTGACGTTCGCCACCTTTAGTCCAGGTCACTGCAAAACCGCGAGGTAGCAGGTAGTTGCGTGCGTAGCCGTTCTTAACGGTTACGACATCGCCAGCAGTTCCGAGACCGGATACTTCCTGAGTCAGAATAATCTTAGCCATGTTCTTCTAATCTCCTTCTCTTTAGCGGCCAGCGCCGGAGTAAGGTAGCAATGCAACTTCGCGGGCATTCTTAATTGCCTGAGCGATTTTGCGCTGTTCCTGGACGGTGACGCCGGTAACGCGACGTGCACGGATCTTACCGCGATCGGAGATGAACTTACGAAGAAGTGCAACGTCCTTGTAATCAATAACAGTTACGTCAGCAGCCTTGAGTGGGTTCTGCTTTGGTTTGGGCTTACGAATTTCAGCCTTAGCCATCGTGGTGCTCCTTTTTCTTTGGGAGCCCGCGGAAAATACCGCGGGATGGGTTGGATATTTGGATTAATGAGGAAGGTTATCTTTAGAACGGAGGTTCGTCTTCTGCACCAGCGCCCCAATCATAGTTTCCACCAGATTGAGAGCCCCAAGGATCTGCAGAAGGAGCAGGCGCTGCCTGTGGTGCAGGATTTCCTCCACCAAAGCCACCACCGTTATAGCCGTTACCCCCGCCGAAACCGCCAGAAGCTGAACCGTTATACCCATTGTTCTGGGTAGGAGCGGCAAAGTTATTGCCACCGCCGGCGTAGCCTTGCGCATCTTGAGCACCACCGAAGTTACCTCCGGAGCGCTGTTGATTACGGTTAACAGACGCAGAAGCAAAACGAAGGGATGGGCCAATTTCTTCGACCTCAAGCTCCATCGCAGTGCGACGTTCGCCTTCCTTAGTCTCATATGAACGGGATTTCAAACGCCCCTGAGCGATAACGCGCATTCCCTTATGTAGGGTTTCTGCAACATTTTCTGCTGCCTCACGCCAGATGGATGCTCGCAAAAAGAGGGTTTCACCATCTTTCCATTCGCCACTTGCTCGGTCAAAGCTACGCGGAGTTGAAGCAATCGTAAAGTTTGCTACCGCTGCACCGTTAGGAGTGAAACGAAGCTCAGGATCACCAGTAAGATTACCAATCACGGTAATGACGGTATCTCCAGCCATTTGAGGCCTCCATTCATAGAGTTTTTCAAATAACAATTCATTCTGAGAGCAGTTATATCAAGAGTAAAAATAATCTTGTTGATAACCACATCAAAATCATGAATGAATATTATTTAGAAGAGATTTTCTGGTCTTCCGGACGGATAATCTTGGTGCGCATTACAGACTCGTTCAAGCTAAGAACGCGGTCAAGCTCTGCAGCAGTTTCCGGAGTGGAAGTGAAGTTAACGACGGCATAAATACCTTCAGTCTTCTTCTGGATTTCGTATGCCAAGCGACGACGACCCCAAATATCCATGTTGTCGATAGTGCCGTTGTCTTTGGTAACGATTTCGAGGAACTTAGAAAGAGTTGGCTCTACAGCCTTGTCTTCTACCTCGGGATTGAGGATAACCATTAGCTCGTATGCACGCATGATTAAACCCCTCCTTTGGGCTAAACGGCTATGGGATTTCCATAGCAGGAGATGTATAACAGTCAGTGCACCGCCGGAGATTTACCCATAAAGTACACAGACTTCACCTACTCTACAGTAAGAGCAGTATAAAGTGCAGAAATTTACCAATTTCAGCACAAGGTCACATGAATTACACCAATGTCATCTAAAACTGAATCTCAGGTCAATGCATATCGCATGATTAATAACGATAGGCTCGAGAATTCAAAATACCCACACGTATTGGCATCGTAAAGAGATCAATAACCATCAAAACACCGAGGAGGAAGAGAAACACCCATCCAATCAGAATAGGAGTCGTCAGCCAGCCAATCCCCAGCAAAAGAAGATACAGAACAAACATCATAGGCTGCCTCAAATACAACTTATGAATACCCCATACCCCAAGGAAAAACCACAATATATACGCAATCAGCAACGATTTTTGCTTCACGATATACACAGTAGAAGGGGAACCCTGATAGGAGTTTCGGCCTCCATGATTCATGTATTCCGGTGTGTAATGTTCTCTATTTGACATCAATATCCCCTTTCTTAGAAATATCGTCGGGGAAGAATTTCTCTATTAGTACAACCGTTCACGTAGCTGTTTTATTCCTCAGAAACACGATTCGAACGCTACTGACCAGAAGTTCTATGTGGACGAACCATTCCAGATTCATACGCGAAAACAACAACCTGAACACGATCACGAAGATTAAGCTTTGACAAAATCGACCGTACATGTGTTTTAACAGTCGTCTCGGAGAGGAAAAACTGTTGAGCAATCTCAGCGTTAGAAAGCCCCTCAGCAATAGCACCCACCATATCTTTTTCGCGAGCAGTTAAAGAATCAATCAAATACTGGTACCCGTGAATAGCGGCCCGACCTAACGAAGAATCTTCAGCATACTCTTTCACGAGCCGAGCAGTAAGAGTAGGAGTCACCATAGATTCTCCAGCATTGACTGTATGAATAGCAGCAATTAAGTCTTCAGGGCGGATATCTTTGAGCACGAAGGCGCTGGCTCCAGCTCTTAAACCAGAGAAAGCGTATTCGTCGAGGTCAAAAGTTGTCAGAATAATGACTTTTGAATCACTCATACTCGTAATTTTCTGAGTCGCGGTAATACCGTCCATAACGGGCATCCGAATATCCATCAATACAACATCAGGATGGTGCTTTTGCACCATCTCAATCGCTTCTTGCCCATGCGATGCTTCGCCAACAACCTCAATACCTGCATTTTCAAGAACGAGACGAAACCCCATCCTCAACAATGATTGATCGTCTACTAGCAGCACACGCAAAGGACTATTTTGTTGCTCTTGCATTATTTTCTACCTCGGATGTTTTGGAACGGTCTTTAGTTTGACTCGTTGATTCCCACAATAAATGAGCACGAACAGTCCAGCCCCCACGGTCATTCGCTCCAGCACGAAGCGATCCATGATAAGCAGCAACCCTCTCTTGAATACCGATAAGGCCCTTGCCGCTTCCAATGCTATTTTGTCTGCGAGAGATACCTCTACGTTCTATTCCACTTGTGCCATCATTGGCAATAATTACCACAATATCGGGCAGATTGACCTTAATGAGGACCTCAATAATATGTGCGTCTTGGGCATACCTTAAAGCGTTAGTCAAAGACTCTTGAATAATACGATAAAGCGTCATATGCAGCTGACTATCTTCAGGCAATTTTTGACCTTGCTGAGAAAAAGAAACAGGAAGACCCGTCGAACCAAAAGAATCGACTAGCGCTTTGAGGTTATCGATGCCCAGAGTCTTATTTCTTTCTACTGGCGATAAAAGCTGTTGTGGGGACTCATCACGGAGAACTCCTAGCGTCTCTCGCATGTCAGCAAGCGCACTGCGTCCCGTATCAGACAGCTCTTTGAGAATATGTGACGTGCGTTGAGGGTCTTTAGCGCTAATGGCTTGAGCACCATCCGCTAAAGCAATCATGACCGTCAAAGAATGAGCTACAACATCGTGCATCTCTCGTGCGATACGATGACGCTCCTCGATGGCAGCTAATTTCTGTGTCTTATCGAAGCTGCGAATAATTTCTTGGTCAAAGAGTCGATTCTTATGTACTTGTCGAGCGACAAGAAATACGACGAGGTTCATCAAAAGAGACGAAAGCGTCAGGAAGCCAAGAACTGAATAACTGATGATGACATATCGCGAATCGTAGCTTCCGTCAGAAGGTCCGCCTCTACTAATCCCAGCATATATGTATGGGTAATAGATAAAACCTAAGACGACGAGAAAGATACTAGTGGCAATAAAAATAGGAAGGGATTTTTTAAAAGGGTATTTAACTACTGCAGAATAAAGAAATATATAGAAGGTAATTCCAGTTGGAGATGTAAAAATTGTCTGAAGAATTTGTAGTTGCAAAAAATCTATACATATTGATAGGCATATCAATAGTACGGGAAATTTTTCCCTCCAAAATATTCCTGCAGCAAAGAAGAATGCTACACAAAAATAAATAGTAACATTTTTATCGTGGTCAAATATCTCTGAATCTGAGGAGAATAAGAGTTCTAGAAAAACAAAAAGTAAATTATTGACAGCCCAGAAGAGATTAACCCAAAAAGTATTTTCGTGAATCCAACGACGAATAATTCCACGGCGTTGCAACACTAGACGCCGTCCTTCAGTAGCGACGGCGTCTAGTGATTCCGATGAACCTCGATGATTCATGAGTTTTTAGCTCTTAGCTATCGGTAAAACGGAATCGCAGATAGCCGAAGAAGGCAGGAACAGCTCCCCATAGAGCAAGGATAGAGGCTGCCATCGTATAGCTAATTTTCGCGTCGTCTGCTTTACCATAAGAAATCAATTCACTACCTACTGGAAGTGGAAGATAGTTCGTGAAATCTTTAGCCCAGTCCCATGGAAGGAACAATAAGAAAACAATGTACGTTACCAAAATGGTAATAACAGACAGAATAATACCGCCAGCATTGTTACGCAGCAAGGAGCCAAAGCCAAGGCCCATCCACGATACAAACATGCAGTAGAGACCAACTGCTACCCAGTTCAAAAGAACCCCTGAATTCAGTTGAGGAGATAGCTCTGGGATAATGGCCAAAGAGCCAATACCGAAGGAAATGGCGGCACAGATAAAGCCCCAGAAGAATCCGATAAAGCTCACAACAATGAACTTTGCTATGTACAAAGCAGAACGGCGAGGAACAATCGTTAGCGATGTATAGATTGAACGGGTGGAGTATTCGGATCCAATAAAAATCACCGCCCATGATGCAAAAAGCATGCTAGTGAAGGACATACCCGCTCCACCAATGCCTTGAGCAGAATTGCGAAGCATATCAAGAGATGTCCCAAGAGTTTCGCTGTAGTTGATAGACAATGCCCCGATGAAGCCAAAGCCTGCCATCATTGCTAATACGGCAATGCCCATAACGAGGTGAGAGATGACAGTTCTAAATTTTAGAAATTCAGAGCGAACAATGCCACCAAAACGTAAACGTTGATCAGATGATGTGTGAAGTGCTGTATGCTGGCTCATTATTTTGTCTCCTTTGTAGAACCTTTTGACCAAGGTGCATCCGATGGGGAGTTTGTTTCAAACATCGTTGCTTTTGTTGCTTGAGGAATAGATTGAGAAACTTCACCAGAAGATAACGTTTCTTCAGCTTGAGAAGCTTCTATTCCGTGAGAAGAATATTCAACGGAGTCTTTAGTGAGTTCCATATAAACATCTTCTAAGGTGCTAATTTGAGGTGTTAATTCATACAGAAGAACACCGTGTTCTTGAGCAATCTGAGCAACTTCGCGGGAGCTAGCACCAGAGACCATGAGGCCATCTATTTCGTGTGCCTTAGTAACGAGTTGACGTTCACGCAAGAGTGTATCGAACTGTTCACGATGATCAGTTCGCACCAAAACGGGGTTGTCAGCAGAACGGGCAAGAAAATCTTTAATAGAAGAATGAGCCAGAATCTTACCGCGACCGATAACAATAAGCTCATCAGCAGTCTGAGACATCTCGCTCATTAGATGTGAAGAAATGAGGACACAACGTCCCTCAGACGCAAGATGTCGAGCAAGGTTGCGAACCCAAATAACACCTTCGGGGTCAAGACCGTTAACAGGCTCATCAAAAATGAGGTTATGAGGATCCCCCAAGAGAGCAACAGCGATACCTAGACGCTGCCCCATGCCGAGAGAGAAACCGCGAACTTTTTTATGAGCTACAGCGCCAAGACCTGTGAGTTCAATGACTTCATTGACTCGTTTTTTTGAGATTCCATGGGTCAAAGCAAGCGAGCGCAGGTGTTGGATAGCTGAGCGTCCCGGATGCATTGCTTTAGCGTCTAAAAGAGCACCAACGGATAGCATCGGTGAGCTGAGTGTTTTATAAGTTTTTCCTTCGACAAGAGCTTTGCCAGAGGTTGGTTTTTCTAAACCAACGATCATGCGCATTGTGGTTGATTTTCCGGCGCCGTTAGGGCCAAGGAATCCTGTAACTTTCCCATCAGGAACAGTAAAACTGATGTTATCTACGGCTGTTTTTGAGCCGTAGCGCTTCGTAAGCTGGTGAACTTCTAACATAAAGATCGCTCCTTATCCTGAGCGTAGGGTATGAGGTGGTTTATGTTCTTCATTCTACGAAGTTCACCATAAGAGCACCTCATCCCTAAGGACGAACCTTGAATTTTCCTTTAAAGATGCGTAAGAGTCGGTGATAAAAATATCTAGTTAATAACATATCCCCTAGTGGTTTACATATTCTGTATAGGGAATATGTAAACCACTAGGGGATAGAGGTGACCTTATTGCTCTAGAATACCTTCTTCTTTAGCCCACGATAATAAACGTTCACGAGCATCTTCTTCAGATAAGACACCTTCATCCAAACGCACATTAAGCAAGAACTTATAAGCCCGACCCACAACAGGACCAGGAGAAATACCCAGAATCTGCATAATCTGTTCACCGTCTAAATCTGGACGAATAGCATCCAACTCCTCTTGCTCAGCGAGAGCCGTGATACGACGTTCTAAATCATCATAGGCACGGGAAATACGCTGAGCCTTACGCTTATTACGCGTTGTCACATCAGCACGCGTCAAACGGTGCAACCGCTCCAGATATGCCCCTGCATCACGCACATAACGACGCACAGCAGAATCACTCCACCCAGCATCACCATAACCGTAGAAACGCATATGAAGCTCTACCAAACGAGCAACAGCTTTGGTTGTGTCATTATCAAAACGCAAAGCACGCATACGCTTTTTAACCAACTTCGCGCCAACAACATCATGATGCAAAAAACTTACAGAACCATTCTTCTCAAACTTGCGAGTAGCAGGCTTGCCAATATCGTGCATCAACGCCGCAAAACGAAGAATGAAATCGGGAGAAGGCACTGCCCCCTGCTCGTCAGTTTCTTGAGCGGCTGCCTGTTCAAGAACCGTCAGAGAATGTTGATACACATCTTTATGACGATGATGCTCATCAATTTCTAATTTAAGCGCCGGTATCTCAGGCAAAACATAATTCGCAAGACCAGAATCGACAAGAAGATCGATGCCACGACGAGGAGCAGCTGCTGTGATGAGTTTAATGAGCTCATCACGTACACGCTCAGCAGAAATCATGTCAATACGTTGAGCCATCTTCGTCATAGCATCAAAGACTTCAGGAGCCACATCAATATCAAAACGCGCAGCGAATCGAGCAGCTCTCATCATTCTCAGAGGATCGTCTAAGAAAGAATCTTCAGCTCGTCCAGGAGTTCGAATGACACCAGCACGTAAGTCTCTAAAACCCCCGTAAGGATCCACAAGCTCTAAAGAGGGTAGACGCAACGCCATGGAGTTGATTGTAAAGTCACGCCGAAAAAGGTCGTCTTCTAGAGAATCACCAAAAGAAACAACAGGTTTACGCGAATCGTGACGATAAATTTCTGCCCGATAGGTAGTAATTTCGACAGTTTCATCGCCCTTTCTTAAACCAATAGTTCCGTATTCTTTACCAATTTCCCACGTCGTATCAGCCCAGTCATCAACAATTTCTAGAATCTGATCGGGGGTAGCGTTGGTTGTGAAGTCTAAATCTGTTGCTTTTTGAGCAAGGAAAAGATCTCGAACAGGACCACCCACCAGAGAAAGTTCATACCCAGACTGCGCGAAAAGCTCGCCAAGGGATAGAGCGATGGGGTCAATAATAGAAGAGTCAAAAAGATGCGCCATAGTCATACCATCGTGCCAGATAAATGACCGTTATACCCGTATCCCACACAATAATCAGGCATAGACTCATTTCATCGGTTAAGGTAGAGACATGACTTTTCCTATACCTCGGGCTCCCAAGAAGCGGGCAATAACCCCTATTTCTCTCTTGCCGACGGTAGAAGAAGTCTCTGCAGGAGGGGTTATCGTCGACCTTGACAAGCCTAATTTTCCTGTAGCTATTATTGCCAGAATGAACCGCGGAGGGCGTTTAGAGTGGTGTTTACCGAAGGGACACCCTGAAGGATCAGAAAATAACGCTCAAGCGGCAACACGCGAAATCGAAGAAGAAACAGGAATTTCTGGACAGGTTCTTTCTCCTTTAGGAAGCATTGACTACTGGTTCACTGTCGGCGGACGAAGAGTACATAAAACAGTTCATCATTACCTTTTAGCTGCCACGGGAGGATATCTCACCACAGAAAAAGATCCAGATCATGAGGCAATTGCCGTCGATTGGGTTAACATTGACGATTTAGGGCGTAAACTCTCATTTTCGAACGAACGACGAATTGCTGAGATTGCGCGCGAATACATTATTCACCAGCTCTCCTCGTGAGAAGCTCTCTCAGCAAAGATTAAGGGCACAACGTGGCACGTACAGGTGCAGTATCTAGCGCAATTATGGCATCGGGGACGATGGTTTCCCGTATTCTTGGGTTCGTTAAAACCATTCTCATTACCGTTGCTATCGGCACCGGAACCGCAATGGGAACTATTTTTGAAACGGCAAACACCCTACCTAACTTGATTTATGTTCTTGTTGCCGGAGGTATTTTTAACGCCGTCCTTGTCCCACAAATTATTAAAGCAGCAAAACACGATGACGGCGGCTCAGACTTTATTTCACGGTTAGTTACCCTAGCAACTGTTGGTATCGCCGCTGTAACCGTCGTTGTCGTAGCTTGTTCTGTGCCTATTATCTCCATCATGGGACGAACTTGGACGGAAGAACAACGCACCTTAGGGCTGATTTTTGCGTTGTGGTGTCTTCCGCAAATTTTCTTCTACGGTTTCTATACCATCATCGGACAAGTTCTAAACGCTCGGGGTGCTTTCGGCTGGTTTATGTGGTCTCCAGTAATCAACAATGTGGTAGCGATTATTGCCCTTATCCTCTTTATCAATGTTTTTGGTCAACAAACTAACACTGTTCCGCCGTTACACACTGTGAACACGTGGAGCACTGCTCAGACGGTCGTTCTTGCAGGATCAGCAACGTTAGGTGTTGTAACTCAAGCGTTAGTACTTCTTATTCCTCTGCGTCGTATTGGTATTCGTATTCGCCCAAAGTTTGGGTGGAGGGGTATTGGTCTTGGTGCGTCCGTTAAATTAGCAGTGTGGACATTAGCTACTGGAATTGTTTCTAACCTTTCATTCTTTTATCTCATACAAATTGCTTCAAACGTTATTTCACAAGATGGAAAAATTGTTCCTGGGATTCAGGCGCTCAATTACTCGTCTATGCTGTATTCATTACCTCATGGTGTTATTGGACTTTCTATTGCAACATACCTTTTCAATAAAATGTCCCATGCATCACAAGAGAATAATCATCAAAATGTAATACATGCTTTATCTTCTGGTCTAAGAGTTTCTTCTATTGCAACTATTTTCTTATCTGTAGCTCTTATTGTTTTTTCAGGACCGGTAGGAGTATTATTTGGTAACGGAAATAATATTTCTGCTGCCCTCATTGCTCAAACAATTTGCATTATTGCTTTAGGCGGACCTTTCCTCACTATTTCTTTTATGATGGGAAGAGTTCTCTACGCAAGAGAAGACGCAAAAACTCCATTTATTATTCAGCTCATCTCTGCAGTAGTTATCGTTGGGATGGGATTCTTCGCGTCCCGACTTAACCCGCACTATATTGTCTTTGGTTTAGCAGCAGCCTATGCCTTACAGAATGTTCTTTCTGTGGCCCTAAGCCATATTTTCCTCAAAAGGTATCTTGGGGACTACGACGGGATTAATATTCTTTCGACTCATGCTCGCGTTGGCCTTGCATCCTTCGTTGCCGGTATTTTCGGTTCACTAGTTCTCTGGATACTTGGCGGCTATTCATTTGATGGGTTTGCATGGTCAGGAACAACTCCGGCTCTCATCACAATTGCTGTAGGCGGAACTATTATGTCTTTGGCCTATTACATCGCTTTGCAAATCTTTAAAGTACAAGAGCTCGATGCTCTTATCTCCCCCATTGCGCGAAAACTTATGCCACAACGTCACCAATCTCGACACAAAATATAGATTTATTTTCAACAGACAGAACCCAACACGTCGTTATAACGGGTAAGATTCAGAAGAGAATCACCGTCTTAAATATTTAGAGCCTTGGAGGGCTACCTTGTCTCATTCACATTCCTCCCATCCCATTGCTATCAACACTGTTCTAGGTGAGCGTTATCGTGTCACCGCTGCTATTACGCAAACAGAACACGGCGACGCAGTTTTGGAAGGTAAAGACCAGGTTCTGAATAGACGCGTGTCGATTGTCGTAGCTTCCCCTACTCATAATGATCGTTTGATTGCTAATGCGCGCCTTGTTGCCACGACATCGCGCTCCCCCATTCAGGTGCTTGATTTGGGCAATAGCGAAGGACGAACGTATCTTGTCACTTCCTATTCACGCCCCGAAGCGCTTTTAGAGAATCTTTTGGCAGATTCATCGGCAGTAGCAGCTTCCTCCGAAACGCAAGAAGCTCTTGGCCAGGAAATTTTTGGGGATGAGGTAGCAACGGGAAAGACTCCTTATGCTGAGGTATCAGAACCAACACCAGAAGATACCGCAATTTCTGCGGTACGAGCTGTTGAGGATCACGAGACTTTAGCTCCATCTACCGTCGAAGATTCCTCTTATGACGAAGAATATGATGAATACGATTATCCTGATGAACCAGAATTTGATGATGAAGATGATCAGCGTTCTGGTGGAGTATGGATTGTAGCTATTGCAGCTATTATTCTTCTTGTTTTGGGCGTAGCTATTGTTTTTTCTTCCATCAATGGCATGGTTTCGAAGAAAAGTGAGAATGAAAACGTAGCTGCCGCCAGTACTTCTGCTACGGCCAAGCCTTCACAGAATAAGTCCTCAGAGCCTTCAGAAACACCTTCTCCAAGCGTTTCTCATGTTCCGCCAAAGATTATAAGCGCATCTCGTCTTGTGCCGTCTTCTCCAGATTTTATGGCAGATCAGGATACGACTCTCCCCCAAATGCTCGATGGTAACCCAGCAAGTACATGGATTAGCTACGGTTTCGCAACTCCTAATTTTGGTGGCGCGACCGATTCCTTCGCTTTGGTATTCCAACTTCAAGAACGTACCGTTGTTTCTGAACTTACGATTGAACAGATCAATGGCTCAGGTGGCGCATTTACGGTATATACCAACAATACGGCGTCTTTGGATGGTGCAACGGAAGTTAGTTCAGGCTCTTTCAATGCGCCAAAAGTCAACGTCAAACTTGACCAGAAGAAGCAGGGTGAAGGCATTCAGTATGTTCTGGTGAAGTTCACAGAAGCTCCTCTATTGGGTCAGCCTATTGCTGGTTATAACTATGGTGTGCGCATTGCTGAAGTAACAGCCCGGTAAAGTTCTTTGACGCGTTTTCTCGACTGCCGCCTGATGTATTCTTTTTCTACCTCAGGCGGCAGTTGTTCACATAGGCTCAAGAGTTTGGAATAATCAGAGCTACATCATGGTTCTATTTGATGAACACTATTTCTATGAAAGAAGGATACTTTGCCAAACGAGTCTTTGGGCAGTCTTTTCTCTGCTCCTACTGGCGTCAAAGTGGACACTGCAGCCGTAGAGACTGCACCCACTGCAGAGGCTGGGGACAGTCAGATTCATGACGTCATCATTGTTGGTTCTGGCCCGGCAGGGTACACTGCAGCGATTTATGCTGCTCGAGCTAATTTACGTCCTCTTCTTTTTGCGTCCTCTGTTTCCCCTGGTGGCGATTTGATGACAACAACTGAAGTAGAGAATTTCCCTGGTTTCGTTGACGGTATTCAGGGCCCTGAATTGATGACAACTATTGGGGCGCAAGCTGAACGTTTTGGTACTGATATCCGTTACGAAGATGTTGAGTCGCTTGAGCTTGAGGGTGAGGTCAAGAAAGTCATCCTCAGTGATGGATCTACTTTTTTGACCAGGACTGTCATTATTTCAACAGGTTCTGAATATCGTAAGTTGGATGTTGATGGTGAGCAGCGACTTTCTGGTCATGGCGTTTCGTGGTGTGCCACTTGTGATGGTTTTTTCTTCAAAGGTAAGACTCTTGCGGTGATAGGTGGAGGAGATTCCGCCGTTGAGGAAGCTCTCTACCTAACAAATCATGCGGCAAAAGTATATTTGGTTCATCGTCGTGATACGTTGCGAGCATCAGAGATTATGCAAAAGCGCGCTTTTGACAATCCTAAAATTGAAATGGTTTGGGATTCTGCTGTTCAGTCAATCAATGGGGAGGATAAAGTTTCTTCTATAACGTTGACTAACACTAAGACTTCAGAAGAATCTGAGCTCGTAGTAGATGGGGTATTCGTTGCTATTGGCTCTGATCCACGCACAGCCCTCGTTCGCGACATATTAGAACTGACTGAGGCTGGAACTATTGCCGTTGATGGGCGTTCTTCACGTACCTCAATCCCTGGTGTTTTCGCTGCTGGAGATGTGATTGATTCGACGTATCGCCAGGCGATTACAGCTGCAGGTTCTGGCTGTGTTGCGGCGCTAGATGCCCAGCATTATCTTGAATCTCTTTCTTAGATAGAGATAGTTTTCATCCACCACTATATGAAGGAAATAATTATGGCTAATCAAGTAACTGATGCAACTTTTGCTGACGAGGTTCTTCGCTCTGAGAAACCTGTCATTGTTGATTTTTGGGCGGAATGGTGCGGTCCTTGTCGTATGCTTGGACCTGTTATCGATGAAATTGCTGAAGAATATTCCGAACAGGTTAAAGTTCTCAAACTTGATGTAGAAAATAATCCTGAAACAGCAATGAAATATGGCATCACATCTATTCCAGCAGTTTATGTTTTCAAAGATGGTGAAGTCGCTCATCAAAGTGTTGGAGCAAAGCCTAAGGCAGCTCTTCTGAAAGAGTTTGCTCCTTTCCTTGGCCTCTAACACCTAAAGGCCCTCATTAGGGTGTTGGTTGTGTTTCACGTGAAACACAACCAACACCCTATTTTTTATTGAGAGTTCGCGCGTGCTAAAGCCTTCGCAACGTCATTGAGTAGTTGAGGGACATCATCTTTATCCATAATAATTTCCATAAACACCATGCGATCACGAGTTTTATTAGTGATACGGCAAGCATCTAATAATTCTTGGGCAGTTCGGACTTTAAATAAGAGGACGTCATCTTCACCTGCACCAAATGCAGCAGGTATAAGGTTCCATTGATAACGGTGAATATCGTTATAAGGCTGTTGCGGCCCATGAATAGCTCGTTCAACGGTGTATCCGTCATTATTAATAAGAATAATGACCGGATTAATTTTCTCACGCAGCATTGTTCCAATTTCTTGGATAGTTAGCTGCGCTGACCCGTCTCCAATAAGTAGAACACCTCGTGACGACCTATCTGCTATTGACGCTCCGAGCATCGCTGGCAAGCTATATCCGATAGACCCCCACAGTGGTTGCCCAATAAACATTGAGGATTCTGGAAATTTCCTATTCGCCATCCCGAAGAAAGAAGTTCCTTGGTCAGCAACAACAATATTTCCAGGAGTCAACTCTCCAGAAAGCAAATCCCACAAGGTATCTTGTGTCAAAGAAGCGTTCATATCAATCTTTTGAGTTTGTTCTTTGACTTCTTTTTGGAGAGGGTATGGCTTGGCATCATATTCTCGAGCAACCTCTACAACAATCTCTAAGGCTGTTTTAATGGTCAATGGAGTGAAAACTTCATGCCCGAGGCGTGAAGATTGTGGACGAATATGAACCGTATTCTCGGGAAGTTTCTGAGAGAATCCCGCAGTAGTAGAATCAGTAAATTCCACACCAGCACTAATAAGAACCTCTGCATTCTCAATAGCGTCTTTAGTTCGCTCATCAGAGACCACCCCTGCATATACTCCGGCAAATTGAGAGTCACTCTCGTCGACAAGAGTTTTGCCCCACATTAATGTAGCGTGAGGGAATCCCGTTTCTTTGAGGAGTGTCTTAAGCTGTTCACGTGCTCCCATACGATGCACCAATAAATCAGCGAGAACGCTCACTTCTTTCCCTGCAAGAACCTCGCTCAAAGCCTTTCTAAAGGCTTTTTGAGCACCTTCAGAGGATAATGCAACATCAGTTTGAAGAGGCTCTCGAGGCGGTGTAGTCTCCACTCTTGCAACATCGGTCGACAACAAGAGGTAACCTGGTCGACGACGGATTACTACTTCACGAATCACGCGATCGATTTCAGCCGTTGCTGTAGCATGGTCAAGGTCTGCTACTGCACAGGAAACTTCCCGCGCCATTCTCATAAAATGCGAGAAATCACCATCACCTAACGTGTGATGCATTTTCAGGTGGTTTGCTTGATTTTCTTTACTTGGAGCACCAACAATATGCACGACAGGAACATGCTCAGCATAAGAGCCAGCTAAAGCATTGATCGCAGAGAGTTCTCCGACCCCATAGGTGGTAACAAGGGCACCTAGTCCACGAACTCGAGAATAACCGTCAGCACTATAACCAGCGTTAAGTTCGTTTGCGCTACCAACCCAAGATATATTTTTATGTTCTACGATGTGATCTAGAAATTGAAGATTAAAGTCTCCGGGGACTCCAAATATTTCAGTAATCCCCTGCTCTGCAAGCCTGTCCAACAGGTAATCACTCACTGTATAGCTCATATAGTCCTCATCTCTTTTTTATCAATGCAATAAAAAAATATTGCAAAATATTCTTAGCTGTTTTCAGAATCACACAAAGGAGGAAAAGTTGCAAGACAGGTGAAACACAAAAGGGAAATTTTCCAGCATCTCGCTAGAGAGAGTCCCTCTTGTTCCACATGAAACCCTCCTTAAAAGAGGTATTCATGCAGTATATTTAACCACAAAAGGTTTATATCCTTCATAAAACCTCGTTTCACGTGAAACATTTCATTAGAAGACAGCAAGAAAACCTTACACTTAAAATAAATAATGCGTGAAATAAATATATTTATTTCACGCATTATTAATAAATATAATTATCTATTTTTTATCTATATTTGGATCGAGAACAGAAATAATTCTATTAAGGTCTTCCACAGAAGCAAATTCAATAGTCATTTTTCCTTTACGGGCACCTAATTGAATTTTAACATTTGTATCAAGCCTATCAGCGAATGCGTCTGCAATATAATCCAAGCGTTCATGATGCTTTTGAGGTCGAATTGTTTTAGGTTCTTTTTTAGGCTGTTCCGAAAAATGTGATACTAGTTCTTCTACAGCGCGAACAGATAAACCTTCATTAACAATTTTTTGGGCAACCTTTTCCATTTCAGCATGAGTTTTCAACGACAATAACGCCCGAGCATGCCCCGAAGACAATACACCAACAGCGACTCGGCGCTGCACGAGAGCAGGAAGCTTTAGAAGGCGAATAGTATTCGCAATCAACGAGCGAGAACGCCCAATTTTTTGGGCTAATTGTTCTTGAGTAGTTCCAAACTCCTCAAGAAGTTGCTGATACGCTGCAGCTTCTTCAATAGGATTAAGCTGGCTACGATGAAGGTTTTCTAATAATGCATCACGTAGCAAATCAACATCATGAGTTTCTCGAACAATAGCAGGAATCGTATCGAGACCAGCTCGTTGCGTTGCGCGCCAACGACGCTCCCCCATGACTAATTCGTATTTTTCCTGACCATTTTCACGGCTTTTTCTTACCACAATAGGTTGTAAAACACCTATTTCTTTAACAGAATGAACAAGTTCTTCCATATCTTGCTCATTGAATTCAGTACGAGGCTGTTTTCTATTGGGGTGAATATCGTGAACATTAAGAATGGTAAATTGAGCGCCGGGAACAGGGATTAGCCCACTGTCAGACTGACTTTCTCCGCCAAAGAAGAAATCGACAGGTCGCCTATTAGAAGTTGAACCACGAAGAGCTGCTCCCATGTCTGCACGTTTTTTCTTCGAATCCTTCTGCTGGGTTTGAGATGTTCCACGTGAAACATTCTTTGAGTCACCATTGTGTTGAGGAGCATTTTGAGATAAGCGATCTGCAGTTTGAGATATGTGAACGTTCTTCTCTGTGTAGTTTTCAGTAGGAATGAGAGCGCCAATGCCTCGACCTAGCCCACGCTTCTTTTCTGCCATAGTAAGATTCTCCTCTTATTCAGTAGACCGTCTAAGTCTAACTGTTTCACAAGAAACATAGGGAGAAAGATGCGATGTTTCACGTGAAACTCTTAAATTGTACGCTCTTTTAAAAAGTTGTTCTTCATGAATAAAAAGCAGTTGCTTCCTTTTCTTCACATAAAACAACCTATTTAGATTTATAATAATTATTTTCTTTTTGCTATTTCTATAGCAGCTTCTATATAAGCTCTAGAACCAGTCGATAAGACATCATAACTAATTACAGTCTGCTGATAGCTTGGCGCTTCTGAGATACGAACAGAACGGGGAATAACAGCATCAAGAACTTCATTCGGGAAGTGAGCTCTTACTTCATCAGCTACCTGAGAAGCTAGATTTGTTCTTCCGTCATACATTGTCAAAAGAATAGTACTCAACACAAGATCAGCATTAAGATGTTTCTGAATCATCTGGATGTTTTTGAGTAGTTGACTCAACCCTTCCAACGCGTAGTATTCACATTGAATAGGGATAAGAACTTCTTGAGCCGCAACAAAAGCATTAACGGTCAGCAGACCAAGGCTTGGTGGGCAGTCAATAAAAATATAATCAAGGCGTTCTAGCCCTTTATCTTGACGCCATTGCTCATATTCTTGAATTGCTCCTCGCAGTCGGTTTTCACGAGCAACCATTGAGACAAGTTCAATCTCAGCTCCAGCAAGATCAATATTTGCAGGCGCACACCAAAGCTTTTCGACGTCTGGACACGGTTCAATAACATCAGATAAAGGAACTTCGTCAATGAGTACGTCGTAGACGCTACGCACATCGCTTCCGTGTTGAATACCTAAAGCTGTTGACGCGTTGCCTTGAGGGTCGCTATCAATGACAAGAACGTTCATTCCTTTAGTGGCAAGAGCGGCCGCTAAGTTGACCGCGGTGCTTGTTTTCCCGACGCCGCCTTTTTGATTCGAGATAGCAAATACGCGGGTTTTTTCTGGTCGATTCAAAACGATTTGTTCCAGTTCCTTAAGTTTCTTTTTCTCACTTAAAACCTCTGCAGAAACCATGCTATCGAGCCCTTTGCTCCGCACCTGTTTCTCTATTTTCTGACGCGTTTCACGTGAAACATAACCGCGATCCAGCCGAGGAGTGCCTGCGCTTTCTGGTGGATCCGGCGGCATTCCAAAATCAGGAACATTAATTGCTATTTTTTGGTTCATGAGGTTCCAGTCAATCCTAACTTTCTCCCCTCAAGAGCAATATAGAAAATTCGGCACTACGACATGAGGGTGCTACTTAGATTACCTGTTTATCAGTGACATATCGACAATATTTACAAATAAAAACCTTAAAAGGTTGTTCTTAAAGATAAACTCCCAAATATTAAAAATCGCACAGGCAAGATTCACCCCATCACATACCAGGCACAACAAACTTAACAAATATAAAAAATGGTGGTATCAATACCTTGCAGTATTGATACCACCAAAAAGTAGAATCGATTTACAGATAAAAGCTTCTAAAGAGAAACTCTCACAATAGTCGTCGGTTCATCAAGAAGCTCTTCACCAGCACTAAGCACCTCTACAGTACGAGCACCATATTTATTGAGCTTCTTTTGCGCCTTAGCAATTTCTTCTCCAGCAGAACGTCCTTTAATCGCAAGCAACTCACCAGTACCACGAAGAATGGGAAGAGTAATATCAACAAGTCCCACCAACGCCGATACAGCACGAGCCGTCACATATTCAACGTCTACCATGCCGATAGCTTGCTCGGCACGAGAACGCAAAATTGTCACGTTCCCCAGTCCCAAATCTTCAACAACTTCATCAAGCCATATCACACGACGCTCCAGAGGCTCTATCAGCGTAATATCGAGGTCTGGACGAGCAATAGCCAAACAAAGCCCTGGAAGGCCGGCACCGGAGCCCACGTCAGCGATTGAAGCGTCTTTCTTGATATATTCCTGTACCACAGCACAGTTCAACACGTGACGCCCCCACAAACGAGGAACTTCTCGAGGCCCGATAAGACCTCTCTCAATACCGCTAGTGGCAAGATGCTCAACATAGCGTTGAGTGAGCGAAAGCCTCTGACCAAAAATCTTTTCTGCAGCGATTCTTTCAACGCCGGTTAGCTCCGGAAGAATATCCTGAGTCATTTATGCCTCCGGAACAGAGATAACGATGTGACGCCCTGCCCCTTCTCCTTCAGACTCTGAATAAAGACCATTTTCAGCGACAAGATCATGAACAAGTTTGCGTTCGTAAGCACTCAAAGGCTCCAAGTGGTAGTCTTCTCCAGTTTCTTTGACCTGCGCAATAGCTTCTAGTGCCATAGAAGTAGCTCGTTTAATACGTTTTGCGCGATATTCACCGATATCAAGAACCAAACGGGAATGATTTCCCGTAGCAGCAAGTACCGATAAGCGCACTAGTTCTTGCAAAGCAGCAAGAGTATTTCCTCGTTTACCGATAAGAGCTTTAAGCTGTTCGTTCTCACCATCTTCATTAATAACAGAAAGATATGTGCGGTTATTACGAATCTCAATGTCGATATCTCCATCAATATCAGCGATATCAAGGAGTTCCTCAAGATAGTCTGCGGCAATGTCGCCTTCATCTTCGAGGTATTTGAGCTGATCTTTTTCCTCGCAGTTTTCGTGTTCTTCAGACATAGGTGTTTCTTCCACAAGATGCTCCATCAAACTAATTCTTCTTTTTCTGTTGTTGACGCTGACGTTTTTTGCTGACAGGCTGTTGGCGTTGCCCTTGAGCTGCACGTTCACGTGCTTTTTGCAATTCTTCTTCGTATTGTTCTTTAGTCTTACCGACCGGTGGCAGACCTTTTTCTGCGCGACGAGCGTTGAGTTCTCGTTCTGCCTGAGAACCGGGCGTTGGGTTATTACGAATAACCCACCATTGCTGCCCTACAGACCAGATATTTGAGACAGTCCAATACACAAGAACACCGATAGGGAAGTTAATACCAGAAATCAAGAAGATGACGGGGAAGATATAAATCATCATCTGCTGTTGGCGGTACATGGGTGACTCTTTAGCTGCGTCAGACATGTTTTTAGCACCCAACTGTTTCTGGGATACAAACATGGATACAGACATCAAGACGACGAGAGCGCCAGCGACAATAATCGTGCTTGCGTGGTTTCCGTTCCCCGGGTTCAACATCGTTGAGAAGAGCGGGACTTGTCCAAAAATATAGGAATCGTTGAACTGTTTGACCAGATCACTAGAAAGCATCAAAATGCCTTCATGTTTTTCTGCTGCGTGGGGAATTCCTCTAAGTACTTCGAACAGTCCAAAGAAAATTGGCATTTGAGCCAGAATAGGGAAGCAAGAAGAAAGTGGGTTAGCTCCACGTTCTTTATACAGAGCCATCTGTTCTTGCGCCATAGCTTGACGTGAAAGCTGGTCTGTTTTACCTTGATATTTTTTCTTCAGTTTTGTGAGTTCTGGCTGAAGTTCTTGCATTCCTCGCATAGATTTAATCTGTTTAAGGAACAGAGGAATAGTCAGAGTACGCATCACCAGCGTCAGCCCGACAATAGCAAGTACCCATGTCAGACCCGAGGTAGGGTCTAATCCGAGTGTAGTAAAGAGTGAATGGAATACCCAGAGGATAAAGGAAACAATCCATTTAAAGGGCCAGAGAATGGCGTCAAACATCGAGTTCTCCTTGGCTCGTTGAGCCTATTAGTTTGGTCTGTTGCATGATGGTTTATAGATAGTCTTGAGGGTGGTTCAAGAGAATAATTTTAGGTTCTTTTCCGGCAGGAAATTTTTGTTTTCCTGCCGGCACTTCATCAAGTCCACCAGTCGCCCAAGGATGACAACGCAGAAGCCTGCGGACAGTAAGCGACAGCCCCTTAGTTGCCCCGTGTTGAAGGCATGATTCTAGGGCGTAAGCCGAACAGCTTGGATAGTATTTACAAACATTTCCATAAAGTGGTGAAATGACTGCTCGATAGACTTTCAATACCGCGATAAGAAAATTCTGTGGCAATGTCCAGAGAGCATGCTGTATGGATTGTGGACGAACAAATTCGTGTGGCGCTTGTTCTAAAAGGTCTGATTCCAACGTACAAGAAGAGTGCTTCGTCATAGATTTTCAGCATTCCTCTCGGCGGGATAATGAGGCAGTTTCAGGGCTTTGTGCTACTGCTTGCAGACATTGTTGTGATGCTATTTTAGCAAGGATGCTAGTTAGAGCACTTTCATAATCTTGTGCTAGTTGCTCCCATGTGGCATGAGAGGATGCCGGAAGAGCGCGAATAACTAGTTGGTATCCCTGCGGAAGTTCTTTGAGTGTGGGTGCTGTGAGTGCGCGTAATCTTCTTTTGACGAGGTTTCGGGTAACAGCGTTCCCAACAGTTTTAGAGACAATAAATCCGATAATGGTAGGAGATTGCCCATAGGAAGTTGCATATAGAACTAAGTTCCGGCGCCCAGAACGGACACCGGAACGTGTAGTTTCTGTGAATTGGACTTTTGTCCGCATCCGGTGCTGTTGAGCCAGCACATGTTCTCCTTTCGGTTTCGACTCCTAGGATTCCCCCAGAGGTCGAGGAGGGAAGGAGTTTAATTTATGCCGAAAGAGCGGTGCGACCCTTGCTGCGACGGTTTGCCAAGATGGCACGACCTGCACGGGTGCGCATGCGAAGACGGAAACCGTGCTTCTTGGCACGACGGCGGTTATTCGGCTGAAAAGTCCGCTTGCTCATTTTGTTACTCCAAAGCGTTTGGTAGGGGCGCGCAACCCTTCACCAATTTGTTTAGAAACAGGTTGACGCTTATTTCTGATGATGAGCACACATCCTAAGCGTTTTTTCACACTATTGCCCTGCCTAAACAGAGCGTACGGAGCGTACACATATGACTAAAAAACTCTATGAGGTTAATTGCCTGTGGTCAAGCAAGGCACAGCTAAGTTTTTAATCACAGCATGTGCATAATCTATTATCAACACCTGTGGATTTATTCCTTTTGAGGCACTAAATTTCATGTTTTCCACAGAATAACCACTCATAACTCATCAACAGTTACTTTTCTTGTAATTCACGACTTCTTCGATAAACTGTCTCGAAGTGCCCACATGAAATACACTGTGTAAATAACAAGTTTTCCACTCTGTGTATAACACCTGTGGAAAACTGTGGATTTTGGTTTTTAAGCGCTAAAATTTAATCTCAACATTACCCAATATAAAAGGAGTTCCACCTTGAGCGAGCAATCACATGACACCATGATGCTTCGTTGGGCTCATCTCAAGGAGATGCTTCGAACTAAAGTCAGTCCGCGGTGGATGGGATTCATTTCACAAGCGTTGCCTCAAGCACATATGGGTTCAGTATTACTTATTGCGGTTCCTAGCGAGTATGCAAGAGAAGTCATTCAACAAAAAATCAATCACGAATTCAAGGTTGCATTAGAAAACGCTTTCGGAGAAGGAACTACCGAAGCTATCGTCATTGATACCAGTCTTGAGGAAGTCTCCTCTGCTGCTTTCGTTCAGCCAAAGAATCCTCAACAAGAGATCTCGTCACCGGCTAAAACCGCTAACATACCCCAAAATAATGATGAGATTCAGGTTGTTGAGTCTGTTCCGACAGTTCAACAGATAGAGACGGAGGGGCGTCTGGCAAGCCCATCCTTTACACAAAGTAGTCATTCTGTTCAGGAAGAATCAGTTTCTCTTGTTCAAGATGTTGAGATACCCAAGCCAAAGCAAAACACCGAGACGTCAACAGCATCGTCTGTGTGGGAAAGCTCTGCCCGCCTCAATGATAAATACACTTTCGACACTTTTGTAATTGGACAGTCTAATCGTTTTGCTCATGCGGCAGCTTTTGCTGTTTCAGAAACTCCAGCATCTGCATACAATCCCCTCTTTATCTATGGCGATTCGGGGTTAGGGAAAACTCATTTGCTCCACGCAATCGGACATTATGCGAAACGACTTTATCCAGAACTTCGAGTACGTTATGTCAATTCCGAAGAGTTTACGAACGAATTTATTAATTCCATTCGAGATGATGAAGGCTCTTCATTTAAGCAGATTTATCGCAATGTTGATATGTTGCTGATTGATGACATTCAGTTTTTAGCTGGTAAGGAACACACTCAAGAGGAGTTCTTCCATACTTTTAACACTTTGCATAATCATCAGAAGCAAGTAGTCATCACTTCTGATTTGCCTCCTAAAATGCTCACTGGCTTCGTAGAACGTATGCGTTCTCGTTTTGAGTGGGGGCTTATTACTGACGTGCAACCACCGGAATTAGAAACTCGCATTGCCATTTTGAGGAAGAAAGCTCAGAATGAATCTATCGAGGTGCCTGATGATGTGATGGAGTATATTGCCTCGAACATCGCGACTAATATTCGTGAGCTAGAAGGTTCTCTTATTCGTGTGGCAGCGTTTGCATCGTTAAATAAGCAACCTATTGATTTGTCAGTGGCAGAACGTGTCCTCAAAGATTTTATTACCAGCGACGGTGCTCAAGAGATTACCGCTTCTCAAATTCTTGTGGCGACTGCGAGCTATTTTGATGTGTCGATTGAAGAATTACAGTCAAAGTCTCGAACACGTACTCTTGTGACAGCGCGCCAGATTGCGATGTATCTGTTGCGGGAGCTGACAGATATGTCTCTTCCTAAAATTGGTCAAGAATTGGGTGGCCGTGACCATACTACGGTCATTCATGCTGACCGAAAAATTAGGAGTTTGATGGCAGAACGACATCAGATTTTCAATCAAGTAAATGAGTTAACCAACAAGATAAAACAAGCTCAAAGGGCTCAGAAGTAGTTCTGACAAGCTTAAATAACAAAAAATCTGGACTGTGGATAACTTGTGTGACTTAAGGTCTTAAAATGTGGACGTTAAGTGCATAGTTATACGTTTTAAGTGGATTGCTTATACAGCATAATTATTCATTCACACTGGGTTCACTTAATGAGCTTTATTAAAACACATTTTATCAACATCTAAAACCTTGGATTCTCGCGGTATTTGATAGTTATCCACATAATCCACATCCGTTATTAACACTACTACCTTAAAGAGAAAAACCTCCAAATAACATTTTCTGTGTCTCTCTCGAACATCTAGACCTCTGTAATTACAACTTTTCTTGCCTGCTATTGGTGTCCTAGTTCTTGATGTAATTACAGAAAATTGGTGTTTTCTGAGATGTTGTGTTGTTTTGAAAATTAAAAGGATGTAGTTTGACTATCAGATGATCTTCTTTTGAATAACAGTATTTTTAAGAAATATTCTCGCAATGAACCATTGAGAACAACACTGAAATGTACATATTTTCATGAGTTCTCCCCTTCTTATATAGAGGAACCATGAATTCGATATCTCGTCGTCATCTTGTTAGTGGAACTGCTTGGTCTGTACCTGTAGTTCTTAGTTCGTCACTAGTACCCAGCTACGCTTCCTCCCCTTGTTCTGAAAGCGTGTGGTATATCAAGTCACGTCTGATTCAAACAGAATCGGATCCTTCAAACGTTAACTTTGACAATGTTGTTACCGACCAAACAACTCCTCCGGGTGAAAGTTCCATGCAACATTGGTATTTCAGAGGAAAATTATGGTGGCGTATTCCTTTAGGCTTTCCAGAAGGAGCAGAAGCTGGAACGCTTGTTACTATCCCCTTCGATAGCTCTTGGACTTCCCCTTCGCGTCCGTCTCCTTATCCTCTTGCTAAATTTAAAGCGTTTGGATCAGCCCATCCTGAGCTTTTTACTCACGAACTCCCTCCAGTTGAGATAGCTATAGGATCTGACCACATAACAATTTCTTTCTCTCAAGAAATCCCAGTAGGAGCTGCTGGAGGTTTTATCTTTACAACACTTCCTGTTGGTGGAGAAGACGCTGTATTGGCCGGTACTCCATATACGGCTGAAGCTTATATAACTTTCAAACCTCTACAGTGCTCTTAAAATCTCGATACTTTTTAGATACGTCGTAGTACGAATCTGGCGGGGTATGTCAGCTAAACAGCTGACATACCCCGCCAATAGAGTGGTTAGTTAATAAAACGTCTTTTGGGTATCTTGTCGGTACACTACAAAGTGAAGTTTTAATTTAAAAATTTTTTCTTATTAGGGGAATAATGTCTCACACAGTGAACCGCCGTCATCTTGTTAAAGGTGCCGCTTGGGCTGCGCCCGTTGTCCTCGCAACATCTGTCGTTCCGGTCTATGCTGCTTCATGCGATATGCGAGTCTGGGAAGTTGAATCTCAAATTGTTGCAACGGACCCAGACTATTCAAACAACAATTACATCAAAAAAGTTCTTTACGGCAAAGGTCTTAGCGAAAAAGACAAGTCTCAAGAATACGGTGAAGCAGAAATGCAACACTGGTACGACGCCAATAGTAAAAAGCTGATGTGGCGTCTACATATCGGTCTTCCTGAAGGTGCTGCTAACGGTGCAATGATTACAATTCCTGTTGACCCCTCATGGTCAAACCCCTCAGCTATTAGCCAAGGCGGACTCGAACTTTTCTTGCGTCTTGATGCTCACCGCCCAGAACTTTATTCGGAGAGTTTCCCACCTGCTCTCATCGAAGATCGTGGAACTTACCTGTCTATTATCTTCGCTGGGCCTATTCCGAAGGGTGCAGGAGCAGTCTTTACGTTCTCTGCAGATCCAAAGGGTGGAGAGGAAGCCGTTCTTGGACGCAATAGCTCCACTGGCACAGGCAATACATACACCGCTAAAGCGACTATCGAGTTTAAGAAATTAGGCTGCTAAAGAGTCAAAAAAGATTACCACTAGCGTATATACCCTAAATGGTATATACGCTAGTGGTGTCTTTAAGGGTGATAACAACTAAAAACACCCCCCATCTTCTGGTCTTTACAACGGAACACTTGAAAATATCCGGTAGACTGAACACAAAATGTGCTCACATCTTCGACGAGCTCAGAAACTTTATCTTTGATTCAACGTACAAGGGGTACTGGTGAAATTTACTATCGAACGTGATGTCCTCACAGAAGCAGTCGGCTGGACCGCTCGATCACTTTCACCTCGTCCACCTGTGCCTGTCCTTTCAGGACTGCTAATTACTGCAGCTGACGGAGAAGTCTCTATCGCTAGTTTTGATTACGAGACCTCCGCAAAACTAAAAGTCAGTGCCGTTATTGAAGAAGAAGGTACAGCTCTGGTTTCAGGAAGGCTACTTGCGGAAATTTGCCGTGCTTTACCGAACTCAGCCGTGAACGTTAGCGTTCACGAGTCAAAAATGCATATTCAATGCCGTACCGCAAGTTTTAACCTCAGCACTATGCCAGTAGCTGACTATCCCGAGCTTCCTGCGCTTCCCACTATTTCTGGAACTATCGACGGAAATTCGTTCGCAAAATCTGTTTCACAAGTTGTTGTTGCAGCTTCTAAAGACGACACCATCCCCCTACTCACTGCTATTTTGGTAGAAATTGAGGGGAAAAAGATGACGTTATTTGCAACTGACCGTTATCGTCTAGCAATGCGTGAACTGACATGGGAACCAGCCTCAAAAAATATTAAAACTTCAGTATTGGTCAAAGCGAAAACAATGTCAGAGGTAGCTAAAACTCTAGGTGGAGCAGGTGATCTCAACATAGCGCTTTCCGATTCCCATGAACTGATCGGTTTTGAATCAGGCGGACGTCGCACGACAAGCTTGCTTGTCGATGGAGAATACCCCAAGATTCGCTCTCTCTTCCCTGACTCCACACCTATTCATGCGATTGTCAGAACTTCTGATTTGCTCGAAGCGGTACGTCGTGTCTCGCTTGTTGCAGAACGTAATACTCCTGTGCGTCTTGTCTTCGCTGAAGGTCAAGTGAGCTTAGATGCTGGAACAGGCGAAGACGCGCAAGCAACGGAAACGCTGAGCGCTCATCTTGAAGGTGAAGATAACATTACTGTTGCGTTCAACCCATCCTACTTATCGGAAGGTCTAAATAGTTTCGGGACAGAATTTGTTCGATTCTCTTTCACTGACCCTGCGAAACCTGCCTCTATCTCAGGGCAGAAAGAACTGATGGGCAAAGATGAAAGTGACTACCGATATTTGCTCATGCCTGTTCGTCTACCTAACTAACAAAGTCTTTTAAAACTAAGAACTTGTGAAGAACGGAAGGTTTGTGTGTACATCGACCATATTTCGTTGATGAACTACCGCACTTACTCGCTGTTGAATTTGCCGTTGTCTACTGGCGTCACCGTGTTTTTGGGTGCTAATGGTGTCGGTAAAACCAACATTGTTGAAGCCATTAACTACACTGCCGAGCTTTCTTCACATCGCGTGTCTCATGATGGCCCATTAGTTCAGGTGGGTGCTCAACGAGCGTATATACGTACTCGTGTTGTGCGTGGAAAATGGCAGACCATCACTGAATTTGAAATTGCGCCAGGGCATAGTAATCGTGTTCGCATTAATAGGGCAGCTCCCGTGCGTGCTCGCGAAGCGTTGGGAATTACTACGACAGTGTTTTTCTCTCCCGAAGATTTACAACTAGTTAAAGGAGAGCCTCAATGTCGAAGACGTTTTGTTGACGATATGGCTGTTTCTTTGCGCCCTGTTGTTGCTTCTTATCGAAGTGACTATGAACGGATTCTCAGACAACGAAACTCTCTTCTAAAAACGATGAGAGGTGGGCGAATCACTGAAGAGCATCGCCATACTTTGACCATTTGGAATGAGCAAATCGCTCAAGCTGGAGCGTTACTTGTTCATTCTCGATGGAATGTTTTGGCTCGGCTAATGCCAGAAATTCAATATGCGTATCAGCGGCTCACTGACGGTTCTAAAGCGATTGGTGTCACCTACGAATCGACTATTTTTCCTGATATTACAGATGCTACGCTCCCCCACGCAGCGCAGCTGAGCGTTGCTGATATTGCTCAGGAATGGATGCGCGCGATAGAAGACAAACAGCAAGAAGAAATTGAGCGTGGAGTAAGTTTAGTGGGCGCTCACCGTGATGAGATGATATGGAAAATTGGTGATATACCGGCTAAAGGTTTTGCATCTCATGGGGAGAGCTGGTCCTTAGCGCTAGCTCTCAAATTAGGTTCTTGGTATGTTCATAGAAAAGAACATCAAGGTGTGGGATCTTGTCCGATTCTTATCCTTGACGATGTTTTTGCTGAATTAGATACTGCACGGCGAAAACGCCTCGGTTCAATTGTCTCTGACGCTGAACAAGTGTTAGTCACATGTGCTATCGAAGAAGATATCCCTCAGGAACTGGGGGACGATATTACCATGGTGAGGGTGAGCCCGGGGCAGGTGGCATTTGGTGCAGAATCTTAGATGGCATACGGTAGTGAAAGAATTGTCTTCTCATGAATTTTGACGAGCGATACGCTGAAGCTCCAGCAATTATGTTGCAAAGAATGCGTTATGCTGCTTCTGAGCGAGGAGAGGCACCTCTTGAGGGGTATGCTGCTCGAAAAATTCTCAAAGATTTTAGTGCCTCAATGAGTCAGCAACCGGGGAAGAAAAAACCTCAACCGTATTACCAACGGCAAAATATTGCTCAAATGGGTGGATATACAGGGGCTGGTGAAGATTATCGTGACCCGCAACCGCTGAGTTATGCTATCGATAAATTAATCCGTAGTCGAGGCTGGAAAGATCCTGTTGCTGTTTCTTCTGTGCTTGCTCGGTGGAAAGAATTGATGGGTGAGCATGTTGCTGAACATACAACGCCCGAAAAATATCAAGATACTAAAGTTACGATTCGATGTTCTTCGACCTCCTGGGCTACTAATCTGAAGTTGATGAAAAGTGAAGTGTTGAAGATGTTTGAGCGGGAGCTTGGTGCTGGTATCGTGACAGATATTATTATTTTGGGCCCCCATACACGACAGTGGAAACACGGTAAATTGGTTGCTCCTGGTGGACGTGGACCACGAGATACCTATGGGTAGTTTTCTTATCTAAGAAGAGAAACTTATAACCACGGGGAACCTATTGTGCAATACCCTGATGCGCTTGAAACGCCGATTTTAGGCGTTCTAGCGGGTAGCCGCTAAGAATAACCCTTACAAAAGGCAATAAAGAGGGCGATATTTCCCTATTTTCCGGTAGAATTGAGCATAAATGTACTGCGCATTTTTAACTCTATGTCACTCATTGAATGAGTAATTCGTGCAGCCTTAATGTATAGCAATAAATAAGGTTGTGAAGGTTTGACAAAGATGCGCTAAATCTTACTCAAGGAGCCTTATACCTGTGGCAACTGAAGAAACACCTCATGAATATGGTGCAGCCGATATTACGGTTCTCGAGGGGCTAGAAGCTGTTCGTAAACGTCCTGGTATGTATATCGGTTCAACTAATGAACGCGGTCTGCATCATCTTGTCTATGAAGTTGTCGATAACTCTGTTGACGAAGCTTTGGCTGGCTATGCCGATCATATTGAGGTGACAATCCTCGAAGACGGAGCGGTGCGTGTTAGCGATAACGGACGTGGCATTCCGGTTGATGAGCATCCCACCGAACATAAACCTACTGTAGAAGTCGTGATGACGATTTTGCACGCTGGCGGTAAATTTGGCGGTGGCGGTTACGCTGTTTCTGGTGGTCTGCACGGTGTGGGTATTTCTGTTGTGAATGCGCTATCTACTCGCGTGGAAACGCAGGTGCGACGTCAAGGGTATGCGTGGAACATCTCCTTTGAAAATGGTGGTGTTACGAAGAACCCGCTGACTCGTGGCGAAGCAACAGAACAAACTGGAACTACTCAGACGTTCTGGCCAGATCCCGAAATTTTTGAAACAACTGTTTTTGATTTTGAAACGTTGAGGGCGCGTTTTCAGCAAATGGCGTTCTTGAATAAGGGTCTCACCATTTCTTTGACGGATCAACGAGAGGTTCTCCCCCAAGACGAAATTGCTGGGGATGATAAGAAAAAAGGTGAACAACTCAATCGAGTTGGTGCAAATGCGCACGGATATAAGAGCGTCACCTACCTCTATGAAAATGGTCTTTTAGATTATGTTAAGTTCCTTAACAGCTCTAAAAAACTAGAGACTATTAACGACGAAATCATCGCTTTTGAAGCAGAAGATACCGAGCGTATTATGAGCTTGGAAGTGGCGATGCAATGGACTACCGACTATAAAGAGTCTGTCCATACGTATGCTAATACCATTAATACGCATGAAGGAGGCACTCACGAAGAAGGCTTCCGTGCAGCACTGACGTCTTTGGTGAACCGTTATGCTCGCGATAATAAATTGTTGAGAGATAAAGACGATAACCTCACCGGTGAAGACGTTCGTGAAGGCCTAACGGCTGTTGTCTCTGTAAAAATTTCTGAGCCTCAATTTGAAGGTCAGACGAAGACGAAGCTGGGCAACTCTGAGGCGAAGTCCTTTGTTCAGCGTGAGATGTCAGATCATTTAGGTGACTGGTTCGAGCGTAATCCTCAGATCGCTAAAGACATTGTGCGCCGTGCGATTACTGCGTCTAATGCTCGTTTAGCTGCTCGTCGCGCTCGCGAGACAACTCGCCGTAAAGGCTTGTTGGAGACGGGTTCGATGCCTGGAAAGCTTAAAGACTGTTCGTCGAAGGATCCATCGATTTCTGAAATTTATTTGGTGGAGGGTGACTCTGCAGGTGGTTCTGCGGTTCAGGGACGTGACCCAAATACTCAGGCGATTCTTCCTTTACGTGGAAAGATTCTCAACGTAGAACGTGCTCGTCTTGACCGCGCTTTGGGCAATGCTGAGATTCAGTCGATGATTACCGCTTTTGGGTCCGGCATCGGAGAAGAATTTAACATCGAAAAAGCCCGCTATCATAAGGTTGTTTTGATGGCGGACGCAGATGTTGATGGTCAGCATATTACGACGTTGTTGTTGACTTTGCTCTTCCGCTTTATGAGACCTTTGATTGAAGCTGGGTATGTGTATTTGGCTCAACCTCCGCTGTATCGCATTAAATGGTCTAACGCTCCGCACGATTATGTTTATTCTGATGCTGAGCGTGATGAGGTTGTTGCTCGAGGTCTCGCTAATAATCAGCGTCTTCCTAAAGATAATGGTATTCAGCGTTATAAAGGTCTTGGGGAGATGGATTATACCGAGCTTTGGGAAACAACGATGGATCCTCAAAAGCGCACTCTCTTGCAGGTGACTGTAGAAGATGCTGCTGCAGCTGATCAGGTTTTCTCTGTTCTGATGGGTGAAGATGTTGAGGCTCGACGTGACTTTATTCAACAGAACGCAAAAGATATTCGATTCCTTGATGTCTAGGGAATATGTGTATAGCACAAGCGTTATATAACGCTCAAGGAATATAAATCAAGGACGAAAAGAAACGGAAAACTTCACATGAGCGATGAAACTCAGAATGATTCCACAGAACCTATTGAAGGCGAAGTTGTAGGAAGTTCCTTAGCGGCAGCAACTACCGTTCACGGACGAGTGAATAAAGTAGACCTCCGCTCAGAAATGGAACGTTCATACCTGGATTACGCGATGGCCGTCATTATTGGACGTGCTTTACCGGACGTGCGTGATGGGCTAAAACCTGTACACCGTCGCGTCATCTATGCAATGTACGATGGCGGATATCGACCTGAACGAGCTTTTAATAAATGCGCTCGCGTGGTTGGCGATGTGATGGGTCAGTACCATCCCCACGGTGATAGCGCTATCTATGACACCTTGGTACGTCTCATCCAGCATTGGACCATGCGTTATCCCCTCGCGCTAGGGCAGGGAAACTTTGGCTCTCCCGGTAACGATGGAGCTGCGGCGTCTCGTTACACTGAGACAAAAATGGCGCCTATCGCATTAGAAATGGTTCGTGATATCCACGAAGATACCGTGGACTATCAAGATAACTACGATGGTAAGAACCAAGAACCGACTGTTCTTCCATCTCGTATTCCTAACCTATTAGTCAATGGCTCCTCAGGTATTGCGGTGGGTATGGCAACCAACATTCCCCCTCATAACTTACGTGAAGTAGCAGAAGGCGTGGAATGGTTCCTTAAAAATCCTGATGCAACGAACGAAGAGCTTCTTGATGCTCTATTAGAGCGCATTAAAGGCCCAGACTTTCCTACTGGCGCTACCATTCTTGGGCATAAGGGCATCGAAGATGCTTACCGTACAGGACGCGGATCTATTACGATGCGCGCGGTAGTCAACGTCGAAGAGATTCACGGTCGCACCTGCCTGGTTATTACCGAACTCCCCTATCAAACAAACCCCGATAATCTTGCTATTAAAATTGCTGACCTCGTCAAAGAGCATAAGATTACCGGTATTGCTGATTTACGGGATGAAACTTCTGGTCGTACCGGACAGCGTCTAGTTGTCGTTCTTAAGCGTGATGCTGTGCCTAAGGTTGTTCTAAATAACCTTTATAAGCACACTCAGTTACAAGAAAACTTCTCTGCTAACATGCTTGCTGTCGTTGATGGTGTGCCTCGTACACTTTCTTTGGACGCGTTTATTCGTCATTGGGTAAACCACCAGATTGAGGTTATCGTTCGACGAACTCGTTATCGTTTGCGTCAAGCTGAAGAAGAAGCGCATATTCTCCGCGGACTGCTTAAAGCTCTTGATGCTCTAGACGAGGTAATTGCTCTGATTCGTCGTTCTGCAACAGCAGATGATGCTCGTAGCGGGTTAATGACGTTACTTGATATTGATGAAGCTCAGGCTCAAGCAATTCTTAACATGCAATTGCGTCGTCTGGCAGCTTTGGAACGTCAGAAGATTCAAACTCGTCATGATGAATTGATGCGTTTGATTGCAGAATATAACGAGATTATTGCTTCTGATACTCTTCAGCGTGAGATTATTTCTGAAGAGCTTGCTGATATTGTCAATCGCTATGGCGATGATCGTCGCACCAAGATTCTGATGGGATATGACGGCGACATGTCGATGGAGGACTTGATTCCTGAAGAGGAAATGGTTGTAACTATTACTCGTGGTGGTTATGTCAAGCGCACTCGTTCTGACCAATATCGAAGCCAACACCGTGGCGGTAAAGGTATTAAGGGTGCTGCATTACGTGGCGATGATGTTGTCGAACAGTTCTTTGTGACCACAACGCATAACTGGATTCTTTTCTTCACGAACCTAGGTCGTGTTTACCGCACAAAGGCTTATGAGCTGATGGAAGCCGGTCGTGATGCTAAAGGCCAGCATGTCGCTAATCTCTTGGCGTTCCAACCTGGAGAGACTATCGCCAAAGTGATGGAGCTGAAATCTTATGAAGATGCCCCATATCTAGTGCTCGCTACTAAAGGTGGTTTGGTGAAGAAAACCAAACTAAGTGACTATGACACTAATCGTACTGCTGGTGTTATCGCTATTAACCTACGTGATGGCGATGAACTTGTTTCTGCTGGTCTTGCTTCCGCAGAAGACGATTTGATGTTGATCTCTCGTAAGGGTCAGTCACTGCGTTTCACCGCAACTGATGAGGCATTGCGTCCGATGGGTCGTGCAACCTCTGGTGTTACGGGTATGAAATTCCGTGATGGTGATGAGCTGTTGAGTATGAACGTTGTTTCTGATGATTCGTATGTTTTTGTCGTGACTGAAGGCGGTTATGCAAAACGCACGAAGGTTGGAGAGTATCGTATTCAAGGTCGTGGTGGTCTTGGTATCAAGGTTGCTAAATTGGCTGAAGATCGTGGTGACCTTGTGGGTGGATTGATTGTTGAAGAAGATGACGAAGTCTTAGTCGTTATGCAATCAGGTAAAGTTGTTCGTACTTCTGTTGCTGAAGTTCCTGCTAAAGGACGCGACACCATGGGTGTTATTTTTGCTAAACCTGGTAAAAATGACCATATTGTTGGTGTTGCTCGTAATCAAGACCGACAGCTTGAAGAAGAAAATGATGGCGAAAGCACCGAAGCGGTCGATAATACAGTACCGTTAGAGAATCATCAGCTTGAGTCTGAGCAAGTAGTAGCTCAGAGTTCTGAAGAGAATGCACACGGAGGTAACTAAGAGTGAGCACTACCGGTACTAGCACCCGTAAACAAGGTGCACGAGCTACTGCGAATAAACAGCGTGCGGGGGCACGCAGCAACAGTACACGTTCTGCTGCTCACCGTAATAAGCCTTTGGTGCGTCCTGCACCTCGTTCTAAAGTTCGTCGCGCTCGTCTTGTTGTTGCTAAAGTCGATACTTGGTCTGTGGCTAAGCTGGTTTTCTTGCTTTCTGTTGCTGTGGGTATTGTCTTTGTTGTGTCTTCAGTGGTTTTGTGGCTTGCGATGCAGGCTACGGGGCTGTTTGATGGCATTAATGATCTTCTGACGATGCTTGGCACAACAGGTAACCATATTGATATTTCTAATTTCTTATCGTTGGGGCAGGTTGCGTTGTACACCACGATGATTTCTGTGGTGAACGTTATTCTCTTTACACTGCTTGGTGTTATTGCTGCAATGCTATATAACATTGCTGCAAAGCTTGTCGGAGGTGTTGGGTTGACCTTGACTGATGATTAGAAATCTCTCTGTTTCCTTAGGATAATCTTAATGTGACCTAAAATACCCTATATCGATTTGGAAAAGTCGTGAAGGTCGTGTAAAGTTTTATTTCGTCCTAAGGGACAGGTAAGGGCGTATAGCTCAGACGGTTAGAGCGCTTCGCTGATAACGAAGAGGTCCCAGGTTCAATTCCTGGTACGCCCACTTCCTTACCGAAAGGCAAAAATGAAAAAGGTACTTCTAGTTGTTTCAACTGCGGTTCTTGGAATATTTTTGACAAAGAAGGTTCAGGAAAATCAGGATGTCAAAGCATCTTGGAAAGAATCTACGGATTCTTTGTAAAATCTCATAGAGGTTGTAGCCGAGGGGGCGTGGCGCAATTGGTAGCGCACCTGCTTTGCAAGCAGGGGGTTAGGGGTTCGAGTCCCCTCGCCTCCACGTTTCGGTGATTATAGCAAGAGGGAAACGCCCGGATCCATCCCGAACCCGGAAGCTAAGACTCTTTGCGCCGATGGTACTGCACTGGGGACGGTGTGGGAGAGTAGGTCGTCGCCGAGCTATTTTTATGGTTGAGAATGACTCCAAGCCTTATAGAGGTTTGGAGTCATTTTTTATGCTCGGAATAGAGGATATTTGTGATGAGCGTCCTACTGTTTTTAAGGTGAACAGTTGGTAAACACTACCTAAAGATAGGGTTTAACTCGTTGATATCTTAGGTGAACGCTTTTAAAAACAACATAAAACAACATATGTTTGTTATGAAACAACCCTGTATTTACTTGAATGAAAACCTGTTATTTAGGGAGAGTTTAAGGGTTTTTAACCTTCTATTATTTTCTCCGTAAATATTAAAGTGGTTTTAGTGTCTGTTCATGTTGGTTAATGTTGTTTTTTGGTGAGTGTTTTTACCGTGTTCACCTAGCTTTCTATCTCGAATAACTATGTTCATAATCAAAGAGTGACTACTGAACTTATTATCTTAGCTATCGTGGTTCTTACGGCTTTAGCCTTTGACTTCACGAATGGATTTCACGACACCGGAAACGCTATGGCAACTTCTATTGCCACCGGTGCTCTCAAACCTAAAACTGCTGTAACTCTTTCTGCTGTCCTTAACCTCATCGGTGCATTCCTCTCCGTCGAAGTTGCTCGAACTGTAGGTAAAGGCATTGTTAATCTTGATGCTGTTGCTGGTGATAACTCAGGACTGCTTCTGATTGTCTTTACCGGGCTTGTTGGCGGTATCTTATGGAATGTTCTCACATGGCTTCTAGGATTACCTTCTAGCTCCTCTCACGCTCTATTTGGAGGGTTGATTGGATCAGCGATCGCAGCTTTCGGATTCTCTGGTGTTCAATGGAGCGGAGTTGCCGCAAAAATCGTCATTCCCGCTGTGATGGCACCATTCGTGGCAGGTATGGTTGCAACGGTAGGAACTTGGCTTATTTATAAAATTTCCCGACCAGTCTCTGATAAAAAGAAATATGAGGGATTCCGTTGGGGACAAGTTGGTACCGCATCCTTGGTTTCTCTAGCACACGGTACAAACGATGCCCAAAAAACTATGGGTGTTATCTTCCTAGCGCTTGTTGCATCTGGAGAAATTACGCCTGATGCAGATATTCCGTTCTGGGTTAAATTTACCTGTGCTCTCGCTATTGCTCTTGGTACTTACTGGGGCGGTTGGCGCATCATTCGAACCTTGGGTAAAGGCCTCGTGGAAATTGATACACCTCAAGGTATGGCAGCTGAAGGATCATCTGCCGCAATTATTTTGACATCTTCTCACTTCGGCATGGCGCTATCTACAACGCACGTAGCAACAGGCTCTATTCTTGGTACCGGTCTTGGGCGACGTGGCGCTGAAGTACGCTGGGGTGTTGCCGGGCGTATGGTTATCGCTTGGATTATTACCTTGCCTGCGGCTGGAAGTATCGGTGCTATTACTTGGATGATTGGTCACTACCTCAACGCTGTCACAGGCAGTGGATTCTTGGGTGAACTCGCGGTATTCCTTATTCTCATTGGTTTCTGTGCGTGGATGTACCTACATTCCAAGAAAGCTCCTGTGGACGCTTCAAACGTCAACGCTGAATGGGGCGAATCAGGCGCCGATAAACAGTCTAAAGAATCAGTTCAGACACTAAACTCTGGTGTCTCCAAAAATACAGCCCATAAGGTGGGTGCCTAATGATAAGTCTTTTTGAGATTGCTCAACGAGTTGTTCCCGTCATTCTGACCGGTTTAGTGTTTGGTGCTGGTATTCCAGCTTTCTACGCCATCGGGCTGAGGATGCTTGCCGGAACCACTGAATATACCGCAGACGGTCGTTTGATTGAGGTTGAACCACCATCTTCGTTCCGTAAAGTCATCGCTTATAGTATCTTTGCAGTGATTGTCCTTGTTATTATTATGGGAATCTTATGGATTGCTAAAGATTTTATTTATCATTCCACAGGGTTTAACCTATTTGGTGTGGCGGGATAGGATGTCTCGCTTTTGAATCCCTAGCAAAGGAGTAGCGGGATGCCTCAGAGAAATATCGTCTCTCGTGTTATTGACTGGTTGAGTGTCGGTTACCCCGAAGACGTCCCGGTACAGGATCGAGCAGCAGTGATGGCTGTGTTGCGTCGTCGATTGACTGACGCGCAACTTGAAGAAGTAATTCGTAAGTTAATGCTCTCTCGTGCTGCTCGCGGTGAAGATTATGTTTCTGACCAACGTATTAACGAGTACATCAGAAAAGTAACCGATGACGTTCCTACTCCTGAAGAGATTGACCGTGTGGCTCGAATCCTCGGCGCTCATGGTCTGCACATTTCAGAGAATCATTTCAGTGCCGAGGACTCTGTTGAAGAGACTGACACTGATGGGTACGTCGAATACACCAACCCTAGTGAAGAAGAAAAGCGTATTGCTGAGTTAGCCGCTTCTCGTGTTCGATTGGATGGAATCACTGGGGAACAATAACTGTCGGCATTCGTTGAGGCACGGATGTCGTATCTAATCTTTCTTAGAAATAAGAGAGGTGCAATCGCATCAGTAGTCCGTAGCGAAATGCACGTGAGGAGCACCTTGTAGCGGGGTGCTCCTCACTTTATTTAAGATATAAAGTGCTGTAAGTCATAACTTCTTGATTTGCTTAGATTTCGGTAAGTGTTGTAGGATTTTATCTGTAACACCACGGGGGCGTGGCGCAATTGGTAGCGCACCTGCTTTGCAAGCAGGGGGTTAGGGGTTCGAGTCCCCTCGCCTCCACGTTTCGGTGATTATAGCAAGAGGGAAACGCCCGGATCCATCCCGAACCCGGAAGCTAAGACTCTTTGCGCCGATGGTACTGCACTGGGGACGGTGTGGGAGAGTAGGTCGTCGCCGAGCTATTTTTATGGTTGAGAATGACTCCAAGCCTTATAGAGGTTTGGAGTCATTTTTTATATCGACCCATTATCCACTCATAATGCCATAAAACCCGATACCGCTCTACAATGTCGAAGTAACACTATTCTCCTCTAAACAGCTCTTCAGATTCCCCAAAATCCTCATAAAAGTACCCTTGACGAACAGTTACTACGCCCGTTCATCAAGGGTACTGAGAAGAAACTTTATAGAAAAATTCTTATATCCAAGATTGACCAATAACTAGCTTTGAGGGGTCTTCCAAGGATCCTCTACTGGCTGAGATGCTTTATATGCAGCATAACCGGCAACTGCACCAGCAACTACCAAGCCAAGGAATACCAAAGACTTATTTCCGCCCTTAGTAGCTTTTTTCTGCTCTTTGGCATAAGCCTTCGCAGCCTTAACAGCTTGCTTCTGAGCATTCTTGAGAGCTTTTTTATTTCCAGTTGCTTTCTCAACAAGGTTTTCTGCTTGTTCTGGAATATCGAAAGAACTTAGCTTATCTGCGGCAACAGCAGCAACCTCGCCACTCTTTGCACGAGTCTTTTCTGCATACTTCTGAGCGATTTCGCTAGCCTTAGCTGCCTGAGCTTCAGCAAGCTGAGTGAGCTTCTCAGCCTTTTTGCCCGTTGCTTTCTGAGCCTTAGCAAAAGTCTTTTCTGCAAGTTTCTGAGCTTTCGATACTTTGCGTGCACACACCATGAGGTCTGCCTTTCTTTATCGTTACACCATAGAACCAAGTGCCCTACGGAAAATTATGATTAATACCTAGCTTACGTACTATTTTCTTAAAACAGAGGTTTAGCTCGCAAAAACCCCCATGTTTCACTTCTCGCTAAAGTTCTATCAACATATCTCAAAGACTTTCGCTAAGTGCATAAGTGTCCTAGAGGCTAGCGGACTATGACAGAACATGCGAAAATAGAGACTATGACTAACGCAACTGCTAAAGCAACTATTCATACCAACCACGGTGATATTGTCGTCAATCTCTTCGGCAACCATGCACCTATCACTGTCAAAAACTTCATTGGTCTTTCCGATGGCACCCAACAGTGGACACACCCTCACACCGGTGAACCACAAGAAGGTCCCCTCTACAAAGACGTCATCTTCCACCGTATTATTCGTGATTTCATGATTCAAGGTGGAGACCCCCTCGGTCAAGGAATTGGCGGTCCTGGCTACCAGTTCAAAGATGAGATTCATCCTGAACTTTCCTTCAATAAGCCATATCTTCTCGCTATGGCAAATGCTGGCCCCGGCACCAATGGTTCACAGTTCTTCATCACGACTGTAGAGACCCCTTGGCTCAACGGCCGTCACACCATTTTTGGTGAAGTCGCAGACGAAGCATCTCAGAAGGTTGTAGACGCTATTGAAGGCGTTAAAACCGGAAATATGGATCGTCCCGTCGAAGACGTTGTTATTTCTTCTATCGATATTGAAGAACTCTAAACCTGATTAATATTAGGTAAGAGCCCGTCCGGTACATACCCCGGTCGGGCTCTTATTGCATCACCACAGCATAACTCAGAGAAAAGTACGCCAGATGAACTATCAACCACCTCTACACGGAGAATCATCGACTCCTTCATTTCCGACCTGCTCTCAACACTCTGACAAGATGGCATATGCACGGTGCAAACAATGCCAAAAACCTACATGTGGTGATTGTCAGATTCCCGTAGAAGTCGGTATCTTATGTCGTTCTTGTCATCCTGATGGGACAGCTTCTCGCAAGATGAGGAGAATGTTAACACAACAAGATTCTCCTGTGATTACCTACCTGTTAATAGTGCTAACAACACTGGTTTATGGCGCTCAGCTATTAATCCCCGGGTATTTTGTGTTTAATGCTTTTGCTTTTAACTGGAACTATGTTCTTGAAACACATCAATGGTGGCGTTTTCTCACAAGTGGTTTTTTGCATAGCCAAGGGAATATCTCTCATCTGGCGCTCAATATGTTTTCTCTATGGCTTTTTGGCCGCGAACTAGAAATTCGCTTGGGAAAAATAAAATTTATAGCTCTTTACCTATGTTCTATTATTGGCGGATCTATTGCGGTGTCTATAGCTAGTATGTTGAGTTCTGATCCGTCTGTAACGACTATCGGTGCTTCTGGGGGAGTTTTTGGTCTCTTCGGCGCATTTTGGGTGATGACTCGTCTTCGGGGCGAAAATTCTTCCCCTATTCTGATCCTGATTGTTATCAACATGGCCTATAGTTTCTTCTTTCCCGGTATTTCTTGGGAAGCTCATCTTGGAGGAATGCTAACAGGTGCTGCAATGACATGGGTATTGCAAAAATTATCCCAACAGGGGCAATCAAGTATTTGAGAAGAAGGGGTATCTACTCCAGTGAAAGAGACACACTGAGTAGTTATCCACATACTTTGTCCACATTGTTAATAACTACAGGTGTGTAATTCCTAGAATGTTATTCTGTGGAAAACGTGATGGATCCAAGAAGCTACTTTCGCGTAATTACAGGGGTGTAACTATTTTCCCCAGAGTTATCCACTGTTGTGGATAACTCTGGGTTTGATATCTGTGGATTTTTTGGAATTACAAAAAATCACACAATATGAAGACTCCTAAACAGATGCCTTCTTGATGAGAGCACGTACAACCTCAGAAGCATCAGATGCCGAAGCAACAAAAGACTCTTGAGCTGTCGAAACTGTTGGAACAACGGCATTTCCCTGATTGACCGATTTAACAAATTCTTCAGCCTCAGAATCTTCCCAAATATTGACCCATACGGCGCTATCGCCATCGTCACCTAAACCAGCGTCAAGGCGCTCACAAAAAGGGCACCCCGGCCTCCAAAAAATAACAACAGAACCCTGCTCAAGAGCCTGCTGGGCCTGAACAAACGTTGATTGCTGACGGTTTGGCATGGCAAACTTCTTTCTTCTAAAAATACTGATACGAGGTAACACAGAAAAACTCCCTGCTACTGGAAGTATGATGACACAAAAAACTGTGGACGATACCGAAAAATCGGTACCGCCCACAGCTTCTAAAAGAATAAATTACTTCTTGAAGGAATCAATAATGTCGCCAGCAGCGTCCTTGACCTTCTCTACACCGTCTTTAACAGTGGACTTGAGCTGATCAACTTTACCCTCTGCTTCTAGCTGAGAATCGTCAGTTACTTTGCCAGCAGCTTCTTTTGCCTTACCGGTAGCGTCTTCAACGCCGTTCTGAATTTTATCTCCGATGCTCATAAGAGCCTCCTTCATAGATATGAGGTCTTTCGAGGAAGCAAACTTGCAACCTCTCACTAGTAAGACGAAACAACCCACAAAAATGTCACGCAGAAAATAAAATTTTTTTTCGGGGAAACTAAAAAAGACTAATTCTGCTGCATTCTATCGTGAAAATAGTCTTAAAAATCAAACGCCCCATCGAAAAGATGGAGCGTCCGGCGAAAAACTTACTTGCCAAATTTTTCGGTTACAGCTTCAATGCCTTCGCTGATTTTCTCTTTTGCTTGGTTGACAATATCTTCGTTGACAACGTCTTTACCAATTTTTTCGTTGACAACATCTTTGACGCTTTCGACGCCTTCGGTGATTTTGTCTTTCATTCCATCAAGATCGAAACCCACGGAACTATCCTTTCATATCAAAGACGAGAAGAACTCTTGGAGTATCTACTCGAAGCATCAGAATAATGCTCATAACTAGAATAGTTGGTGCAGAATCATAAATAAAAGCTTTTCATCAAAATTTTCTATATCAACAGATTAAGGATTCAACAGCATATCTCTAAATCTAGGTGATACCGCAAGCTGAACCACCAGCTCAAAACCTCAAAAGAACATTGGCATGCCGAAGAACCACCATTATAGGTAAAAACAAGTATCAAAATAACTAAAAATGACGTTTCTGACCAGCATGAACTAAAAAATAATGGTACTGAGTACATTGCATCGAAAAACAGGAGTATACTCGCCAGAGTCTTATTCATGATTACGCACAATAGTGCGTTCCTAGAAAGGTCCCCCTGATGGGGTCTACGCTCAAAAATAAACAGCGCAGTATCGCTCAACGAACACACAATAGCGATCCTGAACCAGAGGCGACATCAACTATCACACAAAAAGTTCGCCATATATCTCGTACATGGCTCTTAGATAATGGGCAAGAACTCAAAGGCAACCTCCAAGGCCCACACGGTAGAAAACGTCCACAACATGAAGGCCATTCTTGGTGGAAAGTCATGTGCCTCTCCGGCGTTGACTACTTTTCGACCTTGGGATACCAACCAGCTATTGCAGCACTTGCAGCAGGACTATTAAGCCCTCTCGTGACAATACTTCTTGTCTTTGTCACGCTCTTTGGTGCACTGCCTATCTACCGCCGTGTAGCTGCAGAATCTTCAAATGGCGCCGGATCTATCGTCATGCTAGAAAGACTCCTTTCACGATGGAATGCAAAAATTGTTGTCCTCATCCTTCTCGGATTTACGACTACAGACTTCATGATTACGATGACACTATCAGCAGCCGATGCTGCTGAACACGTCGAAGCTAATCCTTACGTCCCATCTTTTCTCAACGGACAACATATCCTGATTACCCTTTTCTTCCTCGGCCTACTCGGTGCAGTATTCCTCCGCGGCTTCAAAGAAGCTATCGGTATCGCAGTCGGACTCGTTATCTTCTTTCTCTCTGTAAACGTGGTAGTCATTGCCGGTTCAATGATTCGTATCTTTGAACACCCCGAATACCTCAATAACTGGTCGGAAGCATTACTAAGAAACCATTCAAACCCATGGTTAGCTTTTGCCCTTATCGCTCTTGTCTTCCCTAAAATAGCGCTGGGTATGAGTGGTTTTGAAACAGGGGTCGTCGTTATGCCCCAAATTAAGGCTGAAGGAAAAAATACTGCCGAACAAACTAAACACCGTGTTATTGCGACTCGCAAGCTACTCACCACTGCAGCGTTAACAATGAGCACGTTATTGATTACCTCAAGCTTTGTCACAACATTGCTTATTCCGCAGGCAGAATTTCAAGAAGGCGGTCACGCCAACGGTCGAGCTTTAGCCTACTTAGCCCATGAAATGTACGGGGAAGGATTTGGAACAATCTACGATATTGCCACCATCCTCATTCTCTGGTTTGCAGGGGCTTCAGCAATGAGTGGTTTATTAAACCTCGTGCCACGCTATTTGCCTCGATACGGTATGGCCCCAGAATGGGCGCGCGCTTCACGTCCTTTAGTTATTGTCTTCACGATTACAGCATTCATCATCACCATCATCTATAAGGCAGATGTTAACGCCCAAGGTGGAGCTTATGCTACTGGCGTTTTGGTGCTCATGACAAGTGCCGCTATTGCGGTAACTCTGAGCGCTCGCCGTCATCGAGAACCTTATTCCGTTATTTTCTATTCGTTGATCACTCTCATCTTTGTCTACACAACCGTTGCTAACATTATTGAACGCCCAGAAGGTATTCGTATTGCTAGCACTTTCATTGTGGCAATAGTCGTTGTGTCACTTATTTCTCGTGCGATGCGCTCATACGAGCTTCGTATTGACCACGTTAAATTTGATAAAAAGGCTCTTGAATTTATTCTCGAAAAAACAGATGAGCCCATACACCTTATTGCTCACCGTCCTGATAACTTCAACCTTGCTGATTATCTTGAAAAGCGAGAACGTGAAGAATGGGGGCATCATATCGGTAGAGATAAGAATGTGCTCTTTATGGAAATTGCAGTGATGGATCCTAGCCAGTTTAAATCTGAGTTAACGGTGCATGGTGTTGAAGTAGGCGACCAGCGTATCCTCTGCGCTTCTGGAGCTTCTATCCCTAATAACATTGCTGCTTTGACATTAGAAATCCGTGATATGACCGGTAATGTTCCGCATGTGTATCTTGACTGGGCTGCGGGTTCTCCGATGAAGAACTACTTGGCGTTTATTTTCTTTGGACAAGGTCAAGTTGCCTCAACAACGCATGAGGTATTACGGCGAGCTGAAAAACAGATTATGAGACGACCTGTTGTTCATGTGTCGTAGTTGGTGTCCTTGATATAGCTATCCCCTAGTAAATATTCCATTTGAGGCATATTTACTAGGGGATAGCTATATCTCAATAATTTCTAGATATCTTTATCTGCGGGGAATCCTGCAACCATCGGTAAAAACTCAGGGGAGGCGTAACCACAGCGAGTATAAGCTTGCGCCACACTCCTTGCGGCATCAGGAATCTTCTGTCGATCAATAAGCGCCATGACCGCACCACCAAAACCTCCTCCAACCATGCGAGCGCCTAATGCTCCATTTTCAAGACAGACGTTTACTGCAAGGTCAATCTCTGGTCGTGAAACCCTCAGCTCATCCCTCATGGAAATAAAAGATTCTGTGAAAAGATGCCCTAGTTCACTCCATGCATGAGGGGTTTCATCTGACATATTCCGAAGAAGGAATGTTGCTCGTTCTACAAGGCACATGTCGTGAAAAGTATGTCTAACCCAACCACGAGGAAATTGTGGCGGTTGCTCAGTTCCCTCAAAAGCGTCAAGAGCACGAACCGTCGTTGTATCAACCATAGATAAACGCCAAAGCTTCGCCTGATGCTCATCTAATTGAGAACAGGACAAATCCTCAGGGAGAGCATTGCGAAGATAGTCCAAACCTAGAGCCTGTGCGCAGGCTTCTGCTGCTGCTCGACGGACTGCGAATTCTCCGCCGGAGAGTTCGTGTGGAGTATTGGTGTTGATGACGAGGAAACCTAACCCTGCTGACTCAACATCTGCTTCTAGAGGTTCAATGGAGAAATCTCGAAAATCAATAGCTAGAGCCCTATGAGGCTTCGACCGTAATGAGGTTGTCTGATCTAAACCTCCCGTACGAGCTCCCGCTACATCATTTTCTGCGCGGATGCATACTTGAGCTAGGCGGGAACGCAAAGCGTCATTGCCTGGTCCGCGATCAGAAGGCAGCGGTTCGCTCTCGTCACAATCTTCACGTAGAGGGCACGAAAGGTCGAGGAGAGCTAAAATTGTTGAGCATTCTAAAGCTGCAGAAGATGAGAGTCCGCCGCCAACAGGAACATGAGAGTCAATGAGCAAATCTGCACCAAAATTTTTAGGTAAAACAATATCTTTGCCCCCTTCCTGATTCATGGACCAGGCAACACCTGCAACATATGTGAACCACCCTTTGAGGTTGCCTGGTTGAATATCTCGAATGACAACAGTTCTTTCGTCAGCGGGCATCTGTAGAGATTCTGCACGAAGCACGCCGTCGGTTCTGAGCTTTCCTGCAATATAGGTGCGGTAGGGAAGAGGCATCGGTAAGCATGAGCCACCCAAGAAATCAATATATTCCCCTAGTAGGTTAAGTCGTCCAGGGGCAGACCAGACACCATCAGGATAGACTCCATATTTTTCTTTGAACGCATTTTTCACATGCAGTACTTGTTCTTGATGATGAGGAAGATCTTTCCATCGTGGTTGAGCAAAATTGCTCATAATGATATGTCTTCTTTCCTGTAGTTGTAACCTCTACACCTCATATGTGGTGAGGTGGCATATTCGAGAATATAACGATATTTTCTCACGGTGTATTCCCTCTGATTATGTTGTGCTCATGCTCTGAATTTGATGGAGAAGAATATATTTTGGGATGATCTACTTTTCAGAGGAGTGATTATTCTGTTGCTAACCACCCGCGAATGAGTGCTTGAATACTTGTTTGATAAGAAGAAGGGGGCGTCAGCATCGCCTTTCGTGCTTCAAGGACAGCTGTTGTTTGTTCTTCTTCAATGAGGCTGAGACAAAGATGTACTAAAGATTTTGCGGCAATCATGCCTGATATGTCTTCTCTGAGCTGTGTGAAGAGGTCTGCTAGATGGCAGAGAAAAGGCAAGTCTTCGGGGTGGAGAGCTAAGGCTAAACGGATGACTTCAGCACCTTCGGGTATAGAAATAATATGTGTGTAAAGTTCTTGAGCGCTATGAGAAAGCGCAGTATCTACACTGTCTCCAACGCAGCGGATATTAGAGAGCATTCTTGATGCCAAAGACGCAAGAAGCTCTTGTTTATTTCGAATGTGATAGTACAAAGAACCTGGTGCGACGTTTAACTCAGTGGCTAATCTACGCATAGAAAGATCCGCTAAACCGTATTGGTTGAGAACGGAGAATGCAGTGTCCAAAATTTTTTCACGTGATAGAGCCACCACATTATTGTAAAACGGTTCAGAGAACAAAAAAATAGATAAACAATGGGGTTGAATGGAAATATGACACTGAACTTCTCTGAACTCAAAGCACGTGTTTCTCGTAAAGAGCCTCTGACTATTAATGATGTTGTTGATATTTTGAGCTCTGGCCCAGGTGCAAAGTTTGCTCTTGTCGAATTAGCTGCACAGCAACGTACGGAGTTTTTTGGTCGTGAAATAACGATCGCTAATTTACTCGGTGCAGCACCTCTTTCTGATATTCCGCAAGTGGTTGTAACCGTCGCAGATGCAGAGGATGACCAAACATTAGCGCTGAAGCTTATGAACGCTGCTGATGAATTAGAGTCGCTTACTCACGGACGATCTGGCCAGCTGGTTCTCGACTTTTTACCAGTTCACAAGGTATCCGATGCGGCTCAGACACTTAGTCCGATGCGAGCTGTTGGCGTTCTTGTTGCTCTTCGTCTATTAATCGGTTCGCATAGTCTTTTCTTGAGACAACAGAGAGTTCAGCGACTGCAGTCTTTACAATCTTTAGGTTTGCATGTGCTAGATACTCTTGCGATGGAATATGACCAAGAAAATGCTTCCTTGAGCGTTTTTGAAGACCTCGTTTCTATTCGTAATGCGCGTTTAGAAATCTCTAATATTCAAGGGCGAGACATCATTGAAGAACACATCGCGTTCTTTGAGTCTCAAGGAGATTCTGACGCTCGCTCCTACGCTGAGGTTCTTTTGGGGGAGGACGGCGGTACCAGTGGCGGTTGCGGTGGTAACTGTGGGTGCGGTTCAGGCGGTTGTGGCTAATAACCTGTGATACAGGCATCTTTAAATGCACTCTTCCTGAGATTTTCTGGAGAACTTCAGGGGTATTGGCGCGTTTTGAATTGAACACCGTTCAAAAAAACAGTTAGATGAGTTTATGACGACCAACTTTCTAGAGATTTCTCAACGCATTCTCAACGGTGGGCAACCTGCTACCCGCGAAGAAGCCTTAGCCATGCTCACCGCAGAAGACTTTTCTACCTTCACCCTGGTAGAAGCTGCCGGTCAATTACGTCGCCACTATTTTTCTAATACAGTCAAAATCAATTACCTCGTCAACCTCAAATCTGGTCTGTGCCCAGAAGACTGCACCTATTGCTCTCAGCGACTAGGTTCAGAAGCTGACATTCTCAAATACACCTGGATCAAACCCGACGAAGCCGTCAAACAGGCAGGGCACGGTATTGCTGGAGGGGCATCTCGTGTATGCATGGTTGCTTCCGGTAAAGGGCCAACCAACCGAGACGTTGAACGAGTTGCCGGAATGGTAGAAAGCCTGAAAGAGGAACATCCCGAGGTGGAAGTATGCGCCTGTCTTGGAATTCTCAAAGAAGGACAAGCAGAACGTCTACAACAAGCTGGTGTTGACGCTTACAACCACAATCTCAACACTAGTGAAGACCACTATAAAGATATTTGTACAACCCACACTTATGAAGACCGCGTCAACACAGTGCACTCAGCTCAGGAGGCTGGACTATCTGCCTGTTCGGGTCTCATTGTGGGAATGGGAGAAAGCGACGAACAACTTGTCGACGCAATTTTTGCCCTTAAAGACCTTGAAGGGGACTCTATCCCCGTAAACTTCCTGATGCCTTTTGACGGAACTCCCTTAGCTGGCACGTGGGAACTCACGCCCATGAGATGTTTGCGTATCCTTGCAACAGTTCGCATGGTCAACCCTGAAAAAGAACTTCGTATGGCTGGAGGTCGCGAGATGCACCTGCGCTCGCTTCAAGCTACAGCATTACACGTCGTTAATTCCTTATTCCTCGGTGATTATTTGACCTCTGTGGGTCAGTCTGCTTTAGATGACTTAAAAATGATTCGGGATGGGGGGTTTGTCGTTCTTGGTGCTGAAGATCGAGATCTTGTGGCAGAACACGAAGAATATCTACGTGCTCATAATGCTCTACCTCAAGAGAATATGCCGGCTGCGACCCCCTGCGGAACTAGTGGTTCTGCAAGTGCCTGCGGTGGTTGTTCTTCTGCTGGAGCTTGTGGAAGCTCGCATGCTTCAGCTGAAACTGTTCAAGATTCTGGACACCATGTTGAGTTTTCTCCTGTAATTACAAGAAAACGTGGTGTTGGTACGGATATTGCACCTAATGCCTGATGGTTTTCTGATGATACGGTGAGAAAAATAGAGTATTTTTGCTCTTTTCTCACATAGACTGGGGCATAACGTCTTATACGATGCACCAGCACATCATGAGAGGGTGAATAGAGCTATTATTTCTCGACGTTCAGCACTGACATTATGTAGTCTAGGTGGTCTAGGTCTAACTCTTAACGCTTGTGGTTCTTCGTCTGAACAAGAAAAAGATGAGAATCATGTTGCCGTGGAATTGTTTGATCGACAGAATAATCCGCTTAAAGTTTCTGGTGCTTACCGTCAATTAGCTGATTCTCTACGTGGGCTACCAGAGTTTTCTTCCCCTCGTAATTTTTCTCTGGCTCTGCACCGTTATGATACGCAAGAAACTTTTTACTATAACCCGTCATATCGTGGTTATGAAGCGAGCACGGTGAAGGTTCCTATTGCCTTGGCTCGAATGCGTATTGCGTATGAGCATGGAAAATCTTTGGGGCGTCATACCGTATCTTTAGTGAAATCAAGTATCGGTTATAGCGATAATAATTCGACAGTTTTGCTCTACGCCGGATTAGGTGAAAACGAGCAGGAACGCTCTGAACAACTTAATCTCACCTATCAAAAGCTGGGTGTTTCTCAGACTCGAGACGGTGGTGGTTGGGGGAATAACCTCACAACAGCTGGAGACCACCTCAAAATTGCGCGAGCGGTCTATGAGGGACTTGATTGGGTGGCTTCATCTGATATGCGCGTCCTTCGTACTGCTATGGAAGGAGCTGACCCGTCATCGCAGGGGTGGGGTGTTGGTGCCCTCACTCAAAACCCCGGTGCTCAACGCGTACTTTGCAAGAACGGATGGATTGCTGATGATGCTGGCATTTGGTTCATTAATTCTACGGGCGATGTGCTTCATCATGGGAAAACATATGCTCTATCCGTAATGACAACCGGTTTCGCAGAGCAACAGCAGGGGCAAGAAGCTAATAGTAAAGTTGCTCAGACGGCGTTATCAGTATTATCTTCTTGATAAACACCGTCATCGGGAAAACTTTGATGATGCTATCAGTCTTTAGGACTTAGAACGAGAAGAAATATGAACTAGACTTATTGCATAAGATAGCTTATGAACCTGTATAAAGCTCCTTTATGAGCGACGCAAAGACTTACTCAAGGAATTGATTCAATAACCATGAATTTAAAAGATTTTTCTCCAGCATTCCTAACCTCATTAGCAGGTATTTTCGTGGGAGCGTTGATGATTGGTTCAAGCTCGGTAGTAGTAACGGCTCTAGGATGGTTACTGTTACTGGCGGCCCTCGTTCTTAACGTATTTTCCGTGATGGTTTCTCTCCAAGGGGCTAAAGGTAAAGATCTTCCTAGCTTGATTAGTTCTGTTGTTTCGGATTCTCGTGGTGACGAGAAAAAAGCTATTACTCAGACAGAAGATTCTGAGCCTGAACCTGATACAGAGGCTCAACCCACGGTAGAGAAAAATACTGAAAAAGAACAAGAGAAGATTTTTCGTACGCGTTCTGCTCGACCACGAAACTAGAAGGTAAAGAACCGGTATGAATACAAAGTTTTTACGTTCTCCGGCGTATCTTATGTCGGTTGGTGCGCTTATTGTTGGTGCGGTGCTAGCTAGTACTGACATGATGATTATCGGGTGGATTGTTTTTGCTGTTGGACTTGCTCTTAACGCGATGGCTTTAGTTGTTTTAGCTAATCGAGATTATTTGCATCATGTTCAGCGGTTAGAAGCGTCTCGTTCTGCACGTGCTTCTGGTCGCTCGTAAGATACGAGCACATGTCATAAAAAATGCGGTGACCCTCCGTGTTAAGGGGAGGGCCACCGCATTTTTTATTTCTTTGCATTATCACTACTTAGATGATGTCGTTGAGGATTCTCTTCATGAGAGTAGACATCGCAACGATTTCGTTTGAGTCGGTGTTGCGTAGTAGGTTTTGAATAAGGTCAGTGTGCACGGTGCGTGCTGCTCGGAATTGTTTATATCCTTGGGGTGTTAGGTAGACACCTTTTCCTCGGCGGTCTTGTTCGACGTTGATGCGTTCAACCCAGCCGATGTCAATGAGACGACCAACCTGGTAGGTGAGGCGAGAAGGGGAAAGGACGAGTGTTGAGGACAACTTGCCCATGCGCACCACTGGTGGCTCTTTGTCTTTCTTGTACCCTTCTGCGAGTACTGCAAGCACCTGGAAGTCGTCGAGCTTCATTTTGGTGTGCGCTCGAAGGCCTTTATCAAGGTATTGGGTAATGGTGCTGTGTGTTTGTGAAAATAGCTTCCAGAGAAGTGTAATTTCCTGTTCGGTAAGTGGATGGGCAGTATTCATAGCAGTATGGAGTGTACCCTTCGTTGGGGAAGTGGGTTGGGGAAATATATTTTGTAGGTTTCGATGATATGTTGTTCAGAAAATCCATTACTGGATATCCATGACAAAATATCAAGTCCACAAGCTACATATAGTTTATAGTAAATAATCTCTTAACAGTTACATTATATGCAAAGAAAAATTTTCTCATTACCAAGCGGTAATTTCCAGTTAAGTCTGATATCTACGTCTTCGATTATATAGATTTACCTAGTCAAGAGCGTAAAAATACAAATAATATTAAGATATTAGTCGTTAAAGCTGATAGGAATCTTTACGTTCTATGGGTTTCGTCTGAAGAGAATAGTGTTGCTATTGACTTCTTAAGAACTTCTCTATTGATAAAACAGGAAAGTTGTTTATTCTAAATTCCACTAAGGCCGTTTAGATAATTACTAACTATCAAGGGTTAAATCTTTTGCTAAACGAGCAATATGAATAGTCAAGTAGGTTAACTCGTCATCCGTTAACTCTTGGTCTAATTGCATTTCAAGTAGTAGACGGACTTTTTTTGCGCACGAGAAAGCTTGAGGATAACTTGTCTTGACTGCTTCAAAAATAGCTGGAGTTGTTGGATCTTGTTGTAAGGGATATTTACCTTGTTGAGAACGAACAAAAAGATATCTTAAATGAGTGATAAAACGGACAACGCTCATAGAAGATTGATCAATTTTTTGTCCGTATGCGGAGGAAATCACATCAAAAATTTGGGAAAAAATTTCAGTCATGCGGAATGTTGTAGACATATCCGCTGTCGTTAATTGAGAATTGACCAGATGTAACGCTAAAGGAATGGCTTCTGCATCAGCTAGCGTTACACCTAAACGTTCTTCTACTAATGCAATTGCTTTCTTTCCGAATTCCACTTCTTGAGGATATAACTGGGTCACTTCAAGAGTTAGTGGGTAATCAGCATCAATGCCTTCCCTTGCTCGGATGATCGCAAAGTTAAGGTGATCTGCCAACGGGATAATAAAAGAATGGGAAAGGGATATATCGCTATTCTCGCGAACAGAAGCCTCTAATTCGGTGGCAAGAGCAAGAATCTCTGAAGGAATCTCTGAAAGAGACCATGTAAGCCTCTCGTCAGATGTACTCTGCTCAGGAACAAAAGTTTGTTCAACCTTGGTGGGGTCAAGGAGATCGCCTTTGCGTTTACCAAAAGCTAAACCTCTGCCAATAACGACAGTCTCTACTCCGGAATGATTCATAGCGAGGGCAACATTGTTGTTATAGATTCGAGAAATCCGCACAATGCCCTCCTTAACTAAAGCACCTATGAAGCGTACATGTCTTCTCTATTTTAGGTGATATATCGATGAAGAGGGGGTTTGACCGCTATCATCCCTGGAAGTTTTGGGCTCGAGGGAGCTTTTCTTTGTGATAAAAGGTGGTCGAAGATATAGAAAGACTCGTGCCGGGGGGAACCACAACCGCCGACACGAGCCAGTCTAAATGAAACGTACGCATCTCGAGTTTGCATTAGTACGAATCAGTCTCGCGGGTGCACCCTTTCGGGTGCAATATAGTTGACAACACAATAACTATACCTATTTATTGAGCAATGATGCAAGTGTTATTAGATAATTTTTTAGTGCAGTACCCACGGGTAACATAGTCAGATAAACCTTTAGTGTAGCAGAGCTTACTAATGCATTATATTTCCTAGTCAATAGCTTGTTGTTCAACTTTTCTGAACAGTTATTGACCACCTAGAGGTCATATCAATAAAAAGATAAGTCCCATTTATATATAAACCAGATAACAAAAATATCTGACGATAAAGCAGATAACCATGCTGATACAACACCAACACAGTGCACCACCGAACACCGCTCCAACAAACTACACTAAAAAGAGCAGGTAAAACTCCTTCAAAACCTCAGAAAGACACCCCATGAAACTCATCAACACTCCAGCCGGAACCATCCACGCCATAGAAGATGAGAACACCATCAAAGCATGCGGAATCCCCTACGCTCGAGCCAAACGATTCAAAGCACCATACCCCGTACGTTTAGACGCCTTTGAACAACCGTACACAGCAGACCGCCCAGCCCCAGCCGCACCACAAAAACTCCGCGGAACACAAGCAGACATCCGACAATCAACACTTATCAGTGAAGACTGCCAAAACCTGTCCGTCCTTGCCCCAGCCACAATAAAAGACCCCAAAAAACCCGTCATGGTTTACCTCCACGGAGGCTCATACGTCGTCGGCTCAGGAGACGGAAAACGATACAACGCACACAAACTCGTCACAGAACAAAACCTCATCGTCGTCACCGTAACCTACAGGCTAGGAATACTAGGATTCCTCGGAGGAACACCACAAAGACCAGCTAACCTAGGACTCCTCGACGTCAGAGAAGCACTTCGATGGGTCAAAGAAAACATTAGCGCCTTCGGAGGAGACCCCAACAATATCACCGTCTTCGGGCAATCAGCAGGAGCAGACCTTGCAACACAACTGATGATTACCGAAAACGTCATCGAAGAAGGACTACTCCACCGTGTTATTGCACAAAGTGCACCTTTAGACATGGTCAACCATAAAGAAAAAATGCCAGCAGCAATGCTCAAAAAAATTGCACACATCCCAGAAGACGATCCAGCTGAAACCTACGCTGAACTCTCCTGGAAAATGATAAGCCTCAACCCCCTTAAATTCGGCTTATATCCTTCGATGATGCCATTTGGAACACAATATGGGTACTATCCACTACCATCCCCAGAACACGTAGAACAAGCATGGAAAAAAGCTGCACCCCACGTACAAGTACTCCTTGGAAATAACGAACGAGAAGCCGCCTACTTTACACCCGCCACACAGTACCTCTCCTCTATCAGCAATTTACAACTCCTCGAAAAAATCATCAAAAAAACCACCTACGATATTTACGAAAAACCAGCAAAAACCTTTGCTCAAAGACACCAACAAGCAGGCGGAAAAGCAACGCGGTATACCCTAAAAGTTGGTCACCCATTGCACCGTCTACGCTCATCACATGGATCAGAACTTTCACTCCTCTTTGACAACCCCGCCTGGGAAAATTCTAAAATGCTTGCTGGAATGCACCACTACGAAAGAACTCAACAAGGAAAAGCGCTCCGCACCATCTGGGCGGAATTTGCACGAACTGGCACAATATGCACCGAGCTAAAAGACTTAGCGCAGATACAGTTTTTCTTTGAAGAAAAATAAAGGACATTAGATACCGTGAAACTATCGGACATTCCACAAGGCCTACTCGTCTTCTTAGGTGGCGGAACTGGCGCAACACTACGTTGGCTACTGAGCGTCATATTAGCCGTAGACACCGCAACCCAAGTATGGATTATCAACCTCATCGGAGCATTCCTACTAGGCTTCTTCCTCAGCTTCCTCTCCGCCTCAGGGGAAGATAACGAGCACCGTCAAGCCCTACGCCTACTCATCGGCACCGGACTCATGGGAGGATTCACCACATACTCCTCATTCTCCGTAGAAACCATCAAACTAGCACAACAAAATCTCTGGGGAGGCTTCGCCCTCAGCATAGGGGCAACACTCACCCTCGGACTCCTCTGTTGCTGGTTCGGAACCCACCTCGGCTCGTACGCCGGAACTCAATACCGCACAAAAACCTCAAACCAATAAGAAAAATCTCATGAACTATGCACTTATAATCGGCATCTTCATTGCCGGCGGAACCGGCGCTTGGGCACGTTTCACCTGCGACCAATTCGTCAAAAAACTATGGAAAAAACATATCCCTCTGGGCACGTTCATCATCAACATCATAGGATCTTTCTTCCTCGGACTATTAGCCGGAACCATTGCATCACAAACCATCACCGACACATGGATCATCACCATTATTGGTGCGGGATTCCTCGGAGGATTTACCACATTCTCCAGCGCAATGGTTGAAGTCGTAACTCACCTACAAATCAAACAACACCACGCCGTCTACTTCCTTCTCCTCATCCAACCCTTACTAGCACTAACCTGCGCGGCACTGGGATTTACCATCACCAGCTAACATCACCACAAAAAACTTGCTACCTTTTAACGACACCACACAACAACACCTCACAGATACAACGAAACCCCAAACCTAACACCACGAGGCTAACTCAACCATGCTCGCTGTACACTTCCTTGCCATAGAACAAGCCTTCTGCCTATGGGGTGTCTCCTATGCCATCATCAGCATCATCCTTCTAACACTATGGAGCATGAAAAAAATAACCTTTAGCCTACGATGGTTTCTCTACACACCCATCATCCTGCTCTATCTTTGTGGCGTCATTGCAGTCACAATGCTGCCCCTACCAAACCCCGAAGAATATACCCACATTTGCTTTGAGAACCCCTACTACCCACGATTCATCCTCGGATGGAGCCTACAATTTGCCATTCGTGATTTCTCCTCCATGGGAATAGGAGCAATACTCACCAGCAGCTACATCAAAGGACTTATCCTCAACGTCGCACTTTTCTTACCAGCCGGTATCTTCCTCGCACTCCTTGCAAAAACAACGTGGAAAACAACACTCTTCGCAAGCTTCGGGCTATCAATGCTCATAGAACTCACACAACTAACTGGCATCTGGGGATACTATCCTTGCGCATACCGCACCTTCGATGCAGAAGACCTGCTAACCAACACCATCGGAACCATGATTGGATGGTCCATTATCGAACTACTCCGGCGTGCCACACACCAACAACCAACCAAAAACTAAACGGACAAGGTCTACACCAAACAACCTACTCAACTGGGCGCGAAGAATACTGCACAACACGAAGCATAAACTGCTCACACAAACGAATTTGCGAAAGATCAATCCACTCATTAGGAGTATGAGCCTGAGCAATATCACCCGGACCAATAATGACAGCGCTAATACCAGCCTGCTGAAACTGACCAGCTTCCGTACCATACGTAACACGAACTAAATCAGTATGATCGTCATACTCTTGACCAACCCACTCAAACCCTAAAGAAACCAGTGGATGATCCTCTGGGGTATCTAGCCCCGGAACCGCTGCAATCAACTCATGATTCACCGAAACCTGAGACGACAAAGAACCTTCTGGCACACCCGATAGACGTTCTGCACGCTGGGCTTTTTGTATCATCCTCGGAAGAATATCATTGAAAAGTTTATCCTCAACCGATGCAATAACTTCTTCACGGTTCGTTGCAGGAATCGTGCGGAAATCATATTCCACCACAACGTTCTCTCCCACAATGTTGTACTGCAAACCACCCTGCACAAAATTTGCACCCGCAGTAGAAGTCGGAGTCACAAAACCCTCGTCAAAAGGCCCATCTTCGAGCCACTGCTGCGCCAACTGCTCAATAAACACAATGAACTCGGCGGCCGAAGCAACAGCATTGACCCCATGAGGAGCCAACGATGCATGTTTAGCGATGCCATGAAAAGTAGCACGACCACGATGAGCCGACTTATGCGCCACAATAACCTGCATTGAAGACGGCTCACCAACTACCGCATACTCAGGGCGAACACCACGTTCTGCAAGCTCCGCAATCATACGAGGGGCACCCAAACACCCAATTTCCTCGTCATACGAGAACGCAAAATGTAAAGGCTTCACTAAACGTTGCTGATCAATCCGTTCAAGAAGCCACAACGCTACCCCGATAAAAGACTTCATATCAGCAACACCACGACCATAAAGGCGATCGCCTACTACCGTCGCGCAGAACGGGTCAGTATCCCAACGCTGTCCTTGAACAGGAACCACATCGGTATGAGCGCTAAGAACAACACCACCTTGGCACGTTCCATCTGCTGCAGGAATCGTGACATACATATTGGCGCGCTCGCCATCATCGCTATAGGTATACCACGGGGTATAACCGTATTTGAGAAATTCTTGCGCAATGAGCTCTAAAAGGACGGCATTAGAAGTTTCAGAAATCGTAGGAATCGCAATAACTTTTTGAATCCAAGGCAACGAATCGGGAAGTGTTGACATCATGAGTCCTCAATCAATTGGTGGTCTGTGTATATCCAGTCTAAAAGGAATTCAGAAATAGTTTTCTAAACTTCTCTGAAAATATGTGTGCGAGGCAGGACTATATTTCGTAAAAGTCGCCTAAGCGGTGGAACTTACGGGCGTGATACACCACCGGCGTCATTGTTGTAGTGTCATGACGAATAAAATCTGTGACGGTTGCAGTTAAAACAACCGCTGGGTCTGCTTCAATTTTCTGAAGAGGTTTCACTCTTAGAACACGGTTAAACCCCTGCAAAAGAGGTTCACCCGTGGGGAGAGTGTCCCACGTTGTTCTATCCTCAAACTTGGGGTATCTGCTGGTTGCAAATTTCTTCGCAACCTCAACATTCTCCCCACTAACTAAATGAATGAGAAAGGACTCCGAATCGACGATTCTAGCTGCAGAACCGGTTCTATTCTGAAAAGAAAAAGCAACAACAGGAGGTGTTGCTGACACCGAAGAAAGAGAAGAAATAGTCAGCCCAGCTGGAAACCCCTGCTGATCTTGTGCCGTAATGATGGCAACTGCTGCTGCCTGAGCTCCAAAACACTCACAAAAAAGTTCTGCTGGAGTCTTTGAAGAAAATACGTGCGATGTAGGTGCTAACTGTGTGCTCATGGCTATCAATCTTTCTTTTGCGGCTGCAAGGTGATACGGGTAAGCCTAAAGGCACAAAGCAGAATGCGCGAGGTTATGTCGTTTTGTGTAAATGAGGGCGTTCTATGACGAATATGACGAGGGTGTAACGTCATATTGCTAGTGCGTCGTATGAATTGTCTAGAGAAGTATCCATCCTAAATTTTTTTGTAATTACATACTAAAACCGCATATCTGCAACGGCAGAAAACAAGGTTTCACTCAGGAACACTCTCTTAACGGTTCAGGCCTGCTATCTGCGCACAGATAGCGGGCCTGAACTGTATACAAGAAAAATAATGTATTTGATTAGTGTTTATGCCTTTTTATGCATTTCTTCAACGAGTGCGCCAAAGTCTCTCAATAACTGAGGCATATCATTCTTATCGGTCACAACCTCAACAAAAACTAATCGATCTCGAACCTCGCGTGCCACCGTACATGCGTGAACAATCTCCTCAGAGGTCGTCGCCTTCAAAATGATGGAATTCTCTTCCGTTGCCCCAAAACCTTCTGGAATCTTCTGCCAGTTATAAGCAGTAATATCGTTATATTGAGCCTCTGGCCCATGAATAGAACGCTCAATCGTATAACCCTCATTATTGACAACGAAGATAACAGGATTAAGATTCTCACGAATAATAGTTCCCAACTCCTGAATCGTTAACTGAGCAGAACCATCACCGACGAGAAGAACACCTCGCGAATCACGGTCAGCCATCGCCGCACCTAATAATGCAGGAATCGAATAGCCAATAGAGCCCCACAATGGCATGCCAATAAAACGAGAATCTTCAGGAAACTTCTGATGAGCCATACCGAAGAACGACGTGCCCATATCAACAACCACAGTGTTCTTTGTGTCCAAATGCTGAGGAAGAAGAGACCATAACTGGTGCTGAGTCAAAGGCTCAGAATTTACCTCCACCGAACTATCAGAGGCAAGAATCGACGAAAAATCTGCTGGTAAAGCACCAACCTCCGTAGCAACTTCACGAATAATATTCAAAGCATCAGCAATAGTTAGCGGGGCAAATACAGCACCAGCAACAGTCGCTCCCTGCGCACCTAAATCAATCACCCGAGAAGAGTCAATTTGCTGAGAAAAATGCGCTGAAGTCATATCGGTAAATTCCACACCCGAACAGATGAGAACCTCAGCTTCCTCAACAACACGACGAGTATTCTCGTCAGACAACGCACCAATGTAAATGCCAGCATAATTCGGCAACGTCTCATCAATCATTGCCTTACCCCACAGAATAGACGCAAAAGGGAATCCTGTGGAGGTTACAAGAGCGTTAAGCTCACTGACTGCACCAAGACGCTCTGTCATAATATCGGCAAGAACAGCAGTCTTCTTGCCACGTATAAAATCTCTCACTGCATGACGGAACTGATCTTCAACCTCAGGATCAGAAAGACGCAAATTCACATCAAGAGGGGTACTGGGAGCGCTTGCTGGAACACGAGCAACATCCACAGGAACCATGAGATAACCAGGCTTACGGTGAACGATAGCTTCGCGTAAAACACGATCAATATCGCTCGTTGCAGTCGCTCTATCTAGAACAGCTACCGAATAATTCACTTCTCTAGCCATGCGCACAAAATGGTTAAAATCCCCATCGCCCAAGGTGTGGTGCATACGTCCATGCTGTTGCTGAGCCGTTGTGCCCGGCGCTCCAACAATATGAATAACGGGAACATTCTCGGCATAAGAGCCAGCCGTCGCATTAATGGCAGATAACTCCCCAACACCGTAGGTGGTGCATAAAACACCTAAACCACGTACGCGAGCATACCCGTCGGCAGCGTACCCAGCGTTAAGTTCATTAGCGTTACCAACCCACGAAAGTTTTTCGTGTTCAAGGACATGATCCAGAAAATGTAAATTGAAATCTCCTGGAACACCAAAGATATCGGTGATACCCAATTCGACTAGTCGATCAAGCAGATAATGACCTACGGTATAAGACATCAGAATAAACTCCTAAACCTAAAATAAAGTGTGGTAACGCATATCGCTTCTAACGATAGCGGTCATACCTCCGATAAACCACCTGCTTTTCGAGAAAGAACTCGCAAATAACACGAGAAAACAGTGTGTTTTGCCTCAGAATCTAAGGCTTTTGTCTTTTCCGCAATAACGAACAGAATGCATATTGTAGGCTGTATAAACAGCTCATTAATAACGCACAGCAAGGAGAATGCAAACTATGGTCTGGCTGGTTACTGCAGTGCCATTTCTCATAGGAATAGCGCTTATTCTGCTACCAGGTCTTTTTGTTACCTCTGCACTGCGTCTTCGTGGTATCGATGCGATAGCTATCGCGCCTTCTGTCTCGATTGCACTCATTACCATTAGCGCAATGATTGCGCCGCTTATAGGACTGCCTTGGAACGTTGGTATTCCCTTAGGCTTTTCCTTGCTGGTAGCTTTTACCCTTGGCGTTATCTATGCTCTTATCCGCTATCTTCGATGCGAAGACTTCCCTGCAACAGTGCGAAGCAAACGAGCTTTGACTATAACCAAAGGTGCTGGGATTACAGCGCCAGCACTTACACTGCAACGGTGGATTAGTAAAGAACAAGCGCTCTATTGGGGTAGCTTCCTGATAGGGGCGCTATTACTTCTGCGGAATACTAAAAATGCTATTGGGCGTCCCGAATGGATTTCGCAAACTTTTGATAATAACTTTCACCTGAACGCTATTCGCTATATAGAACAAACCCAGAACGGGTCGTCTCTATCTATTGCGGGGATGACTTCTGGAGACGGTGACGTATTTTTCTACCCTGCTGCATGGCACGATGTTGTCTCACTGATTTTCCAGCTTTCTGGAACAACCATACCCATCGCAACTAATACGATGGCATTGGTGACTTGTGCAATTATCTGGCCACTGAACCTCGTGATGCTCATGAGGAGCATATATCGTTTTAACGCTGCAGCGGTCATGAGTGTTGGTGCTCTTGGTGCAGCTTTTACCGCGTACCCTGTATTACTCCTAAATTTTGGTGTGCTCTACCCCAATCTTCTGGGAATAGCTCTTATTCCTTCGGGTCTTGCTCTAATTATTCAAATACTGCGTATTACAGGAATACGTCTGCTGAACACCGCTCAGAGCCTGCTATTAGGCATTTTCTGTGCGTTAGGAATTGCACTATCACACCCAAACGCGATTATGTCACTCTTTGTGATTGCGTTGCCATTAGTACTTGTGCGGATGGTTTTGCAAATAATTTGTTTATCGAAGGGTGCACTGAGCAGATGGGTTTTCTGCGTGCAAATGGCATCTTTAGGCGCTGTTCTTGCGGTCGTTAATATCCTGTGGGGGATTGTGCGTCCCTCTAAAGAAGCTGGAGAAATCTGGGGCCCTCATATTAGTCAAGCTCAAGGTTATGGAGAAGCCTTAACGAACGCCGAGATTAATAACATCCCTCAATGGTTTATCACGATTATATTTCTCGTAGGAATCTACGCGCTGTTGCGCCGCAAAGACCGGAATCTGTGGCTTCTTCTGTCGTGGTCTTTTGTCGCATTTTTCTATAGTGCTGCACGATCTCTCCCCTGGGACCAAGACCGTTACTGGGTTGTTGGCATCTGGTATCACGACTCTTACCGGTTAGCAGCACTCTTGCCTATTGTCGTGATCCCCATTGCTGTATGGGGTATTCAATACATGACACAGAACTTCTACCAGAGTGTTCTATGGTCTAAATTGATACACGTTCTAGAAAACGCTATAAAGAACACGTCACGACGGAAAGAAACTCTAGAATCTCAAGCTCGTATCGTATCGACAGCAGTAGTTCTATGTGCTGTTATTTATGGCGGGCAAACTGCTCAAGCTCTTACCCGTCAGATTGAAGATAGTTTCTGGTTCTACGCGCCTACTCACGATTCTCGACTGCTGACGACTGATGAAATAGAAATTCTTAAAACCTTGGACGACTATGTTCCAGCAGATAACGAAATTATTGTGCAACCCTATACAGGCTCTGCTTTAGCCTATGCTTTAGCAGATCGAAAAGTTACCGCTTATCACACCATTTATGTTGAAGAGCCTGAGGTTAAATACATACAAGAACACCTCAATCAGGCTAAAGATGACCCGAAAGTGTGCCGTATTATTAAAAAAGATAGAATGAATTACTATCTTGACTTCGGAAAACAAGAAGTTAACGGTGACGACCATACGCATCGTTATCAAGGATTTGAGAATCTCAAGAACTCGGGAATACTCTCTGAAGTTCACCGTCAAGGTAATGCTATTCTCTATCGAATCACTGCCTGTAACTAGCGGTATATGAGGGAAATGAACTGTTACACTGAGTAACGATTCACAGAGAACACCCCTCATTTCCATTGCACACACTGGGAGCAAATTTTTGACGAATACACCTTCATCTGATGTGACGCCTCAACGCGTCCTCGTCATCATGCCCGCTTGGAATGAAGAAACAACTATTGGGCAGAGTATTCGTGAACTACGCGAGACAGCGCCGTGGGTAGACCTCGTCGTGATCAACGATGGTTCTACTGATAAAACTAGTGCGATTGCAAAATCACATGGAGCGTTCGTTATAGATCTTCCCTTCAATATGGGTGTAGGTGCTGCCATGCGAACTGGTTATAAATATGCTCAACGCATGGGATACGATATCGCCTTGCAAATGGATTCTGATGGACAGCACCCACCAGAATATATTGATGTTCTTATCAAAGGACTAGAACAAGCTGACATTGTTATTGGTTCGCGTTTTCAAGGAAATAGTACGTATAAAGTTTCTGGTCCGAGAAAATGGGCGATGGGAATCCTATCTTTTATGTTCTCCCGTATTTCTGGAGAACAATTTACAGACGTTACTAGCGGGTTCCGTGCTGTGAATCGTAGAGGTATCGCTCAATATTGTGATTTCTTCCCTGCCGAATATCTTGGTGACACCATAGATTCTACGGTGATGGCGATTCGTTCGGGATGTAAAGTCGTTCAGGTTCCGGTTCAGATGCGTGAGAGGCAGGGGGGAGAACCCTCTTCAGGGCCTCTCAAATCTGCTATTTATCTGATTCGTTCGTTCTTTGCTTTCGGTATTTCCATGACACGACGAAAAACAGAGCCAGCGGGAAAGGATAACTAATGCCATCTAACGTGTTCTTTTTATTTCTTTCTCTTGTTGTCTTCTTGATGGTGATTACTCAGGTGCGTAATCAGAAGATGAAAGAGAAATATGCGGCGTTATGGCTTGTTATCTCAGCTGTTATTATCGTCCTTGCGCTATTCCCCGATGTTCTTCTTCGCCTTGCGGAGTTTACAGGTGTGGTTGTGCCTGTGAACCTACTGTTTTTATTAGCAATTATGATGCTTATTGCGGTGTGTTTGCACTTGAGTTTTGAAGTGTCAAAATTATCAGATGAGACGAGAACCTTAGCAGAAGAAATAGCGATACTGAAAGCTACCGTAGATCAGGGTAGTCCTCAACAGGTGCAAGAACGCTACACTTCAAAGAAAACAGCTCAGAGCACTTCTTCTAAGAAGTGCAACCTTAATAACTCACAGGAGAAAAAATGACGACCGTTGATGTGCTTTTTCCGTACTACGGTGATGTGGACTTTATGAAACAAGCGGTGCGTTCCGTTTTGGGTCAGACGAACCCTCATTGGCGTCTTGTTGTAGTTGATGATGGTTACCCCGATGACTCTATCCCTGGATGGTTTGAGTCCCTTAACGATGAACGTATTACCTATATGCGCAATGAAAAGAACCTCGGCGCAAACGGTAACTATACTAAGGCTCTGAGCTTTGTTGAAAATGAACTGGTAACGGTGATGGGAGCTGACGACGTGATGCTTCCAAACTATATTGATTGGTTTATTGAAGCTGCGCAGGAGCATCCTCAAGCTCAGATTTTTCAGCCTGGTTGTGTTGTGATTGATGAAAATAATGCATTGTCGAACACTTTAGTGGAGAAAACAAAAGCTTATTATCGACCTAACACTTCAACGGAGCTTTCTGGTGAAGAACTAGCTGTATCGATTCTTCGTGGCGATTGGTTGTACTTCCCCTCTCTTGGATGGCGTGCTGAGACTATTGTTGGTCTTGGGTTCCGAGAAGGGCTCAATGTTGTTCAAGATATGGCGTTAGTCCTTGATGTTGCGATGAGTGGTGGGTCGTTATACTACGACGAGGCTGTTGCTTTTATGTACCGTCGTCATAAGGCATCTGACTCTTCTTGGCGTGCTCTTGAAGGAACACGTTTTGATGAGGAGAGGACATATTTTGAGACCATTGCACAAGAGATGTCTGCTTTAGGTTGGAAGAAAGCAGCTATGGTTGCTCGTGTTCATTTCTCATCTCGTATGCATGCTTTGACGTTGTTGCCTCAGGCTACGATGGCGAAGAAATGGAATGGTGTGAAGAATCTTGTCAATCATCTGGTGAAGTAGAGATGATGTTATTGTGCCGGTAAGGTTTAAACCTTGCCGGCACTAGTATATATTCCTGATAAGTTATGAAAGTGTAGAGTGTTATCGGTGGTCAAACAACAATCAAAAGAACCCCCAGCATCTACCGATCAACCTACTCCCCAAACATCTATTACGCGTAAGGAATCTAGCGCTATCCTCGGTGCGTCTGTTCTTTCTGCACTCTCAGCGTTCCTTGCTACAGTCATTGCAAAACATGCACTACCTAGCGCTGACGTACCAGAATTTTTAGTGTTTTGGGCGTTGCTCTTTGGTATTTACGGAATCATTGGAGGTATTGCCTCAGAGGCCACCCGCGCTGTCGGAGCTGCTCAACTTAACCCACCTGCAACACCTGGCGCCCGCCCTGCTGTTATCGCTTTAGGGATAGGTCTTGGTGTTGCCATCATCGTGACGGCAACATCAGGTATTTGGATTCATTACTTTCTTTCTCAAGACCCCCAGTTTACTCTCGTCGCCATTGCGTTAGCTACGGTTCTATATGCTGTTCAGGTTGCTCTAAGCGGTAATGCTGCAGGCCAGAAAAAATGGTATCTTATGGCAACCATTAACGGCGGAGAGGCTACTTGGCGTTTCGTGAGCATGCTTGTTGTCGGTCTTCTTGCCGGATACCTTTGGGGTCTTGAAGCTGCTGTTATTTCGCCAGCATTACTCTGGATAGTCCTTGCTATATGTTCTTCTCATGCCCGTTCTGCCTTAGGGGCCAGAGGTGATGTTCCTGCAAAAACGCTCACCATAAACACCCTTATCGCAATGGGATCAGCCGGCGCATCGGCTGCTCTTACCACAGGCTTCCCCCTCATGATGAAAGCCACTGAAGGAGCATCTTCTGGTACGCACTCAGATATGGTGCTAGGAGCGCTTATTCTGGCTATTTCGATTACTCGTTCACCTATTATGATTCCGCTCCAAGCTTTTCAAGGAGTGGCAATTTCTCTCTTTATCAAGCATCAACATCGTCCTCTTCAAGCCATCGCCCGACCTGCTGGTGCTCTTCTCGGGGTGGGTGCTATTGGGGCAATCGCAGCTTATCTGATAGGGCCGTTCCTCTTCTTGGCGATTTATCATCCCAAACCAGAAGAAACTGTGGCGTACCAAGAAGTCGCCCAAGGACATATCCTCGCCCTGCTAACCTTTGCTTCAGCTATTATGGCGCTCTTAGTTCTTTCTGGAACACTTGTACTGGCAACAAACCTGCACCGAATCTATATTCTCGGGTGGGTTGGGGCGGCGTGTATTTCCCTCGGGTTACTTTTCTTACCTTTGCCGCTTATGGTGAGAGTGCTGATATCGCTTTTTGTCGGCCCCCTCAGCGGATTTAGTATTCACCTCATTGGAGCATGGCTGAACGCACGCGTGAGTCGCTAAAGCCCATAGGTTCTCTTGACATAGGCGCGATACACTACCCGATACAACGGTGGGCATAATTTTAGTAAAGTGGCAGCCGCACAAAAAATAGGATTAATAGAAATAATCTGATAAATCTGTGACCACCGAATCAGTTGACGATTACGAGATAGAATTTCACGTCCCTGAGCAGTGTCATTAAAAATTGCTTGCTGTGAGCTATTAAGAAAAGTGATAATCCACGAAACATCGTAAGCCTTACGCCCTTGAACGGTGTTCAGGCGTTCCCCTAATAGCTCTGCTTGAGCTTGCATGAGAGCTAAGCTTTCTTCTACAGGGGTAATACGTCCCCACGAAAGACCGGTCGACTCCATAAAATACTCATATTGGACTTCTGGAGTTGCTACAACCGTCTGAGCGTTAAGACATAATGCCAAGGTGACAAGGGCGTCTTCTCCACGATGAATATCTGGGCAGAAACGAACATTTTCAAAAAGAGAACTACGAATGATTTTGTCGCACAAATAAGGAGTGATTCTTCCACCTTGAAGAAGACGATAAGCGGCTTCTTGTCCTAGGAAAGTCTCTGTTGGTTGGGTTGGGCGTGGGGTAACGGAACCATCTGGTTTAGCAATAGCTAAAACACTGGTCACAATATCGGCATCATAGCGCTCCGTATAAGAATGCAAAGATTCTAAAAAATGCGGGCGATATGTATCATCTGAATCAAGAAAAGCAACCCATTGCCCCCGAATATGCTCCAGCCCCTGGTTGCGTGTTCGTGAAACCCCCTGATTCTGCGCATTATTGAAAAAACGTAGCCTTGGATCAGGATTGTGGTGAAGAAATTGTTCAATAACCTGCGCCGAATGATCAGTTGCTCCATCTACGAGTATCAGCAACTCAAAATCAGGGTCACTTTGAGCGAGCACCGATTGAATAGAAGATATAACACGTTCAGCAGTGTTATACACCGGCATAATGATGGATGTGCGAGGAGCAGAAAAGCTCATGCAAAAGTTCCTCACGGGTAGGAAACAAAATATCGACAGCACACATTATATCCTTCACCGCTTGAAACAAAGGATGCGTCATGCAGAACCTTAAAAGTTATAGCGGACATCAGGGAGTACTACATCTGAGCAGTGTAAGCCCAAAGAGACTTAGTCAATTCCATACGCTCGTTGAACATAACGGGTATAAAACGTCTGGTAGACCTTCGGCGAAAGCTTAAATAAGAATGCGGCAGCACCAAAAACTGGACGTGTTCTAAGAGCTCGTACAACAATATGCCACGCTAATGCCTGTTGGCATTGTTTCAAATAATTGGGAGCGTTGGAAACACCTAAACGCAGAGCACTTTGTGCTCCATTGAGAAAAGCTAGACACCATGTAACGGCAAGAGCGTCCTGCTCTTGCTTGCTCCCTTGATGTATTTGAGTATTTTCTTTGAGATAGCTTATATACCGGTACATTTCTTGTATGGGCGGTACAGACCCCCACGTGACAGAATGCGGGTTCACGCTATAGAGGCATAATGATTCTTCAATAAAGCGCACTTTACGCGCTTTTTGATAAATCGGAATAATGTAGGCGGCATCTTCAATACGGTTAATAGTGGGGAAGGTGTGTCCAGTTGCGGTGCTGGCACGAAAAATTTTGTCCCACACATAGGGTGTTGTTTCGTCGCGTAGAAGTTTGAGCATCGCCTCATGTCCCGTGAATATTCCAGTTTTTCCGCGGAGTCGGGTGCGTTGGTTTCCGTCTCGTGTGACGACATCATGAGCGCAGACAACAACGTCTATTTCATCGTTCGTCCAGTGATGCATTCTTTCAAGAAAAGTTGGTGTGAAGGCATCGTCTGAGTCTAAGAAGGCAAGCCATTGTCCGCGAGCTTGAGAAAGTCCTCGGTTGCGAGTTTCGGATAATCCAATGTTCTGTTCGTTGAGGAAGTAGCGTACCCGTGAATCATTAACTTTTTTGAGGTGCTCTGTGATGATGTGATCAGCGTGGTCTGGGGAGGCGTCGTTAACGATGATGAGTTCAAAATCTGGGTCTGTCTGATGCAGAACACTATCGATGGCACGGATAACCGCATGAGCGGTGTTGTAGACCGGCATAATAATGGTAGTTCGCACAGTCAATGAGTGCCCCCTTATCTCAAAAGTACATGTACCCATGATTATAGGTGTTTTTAGAGTGTAGCTTGGACTTTAGAGGAGCTCTCTCATATCTCGTGATGTGGCAAGGTCTTGTGGTTGGGTGTCTTCTGAGGAATGTCAGTAGCGAATAAAAGTGTTACAGACTTTAATGCTTCTTGGTTATTCTAAAATATGGGGTTATCTAGCTGATACGTTAGTTTTTTTAATTTTCTTCACGAGAGCACTCTAGGGGTTTTGTGTTAGTGGAGTCACGTTATAAGGTATTACCTATAACACGCACACTCAGCGTGTTGACCATATCACAAAGGTGTGATTGTACTACTACCGGAGGCATATTTTGCACGCTCGCGACGACGCATCACCAGAACAACTGACCACCCCAACATGGATCGATCAGTATTACCAATACACCTCTACAGAGGCAGAAGGAAATAACGTTCACAACCGCCAACGTCTCGCCCAAGAACACCGACGTCTATCACAGACCCGTCAACACGGCGAATCCCTCGTCAACACGCTACAGGACGAAACCTCCACCACATTACTCATCACCACCGATGATATGAGCTACCTCGTCAGCTCCATCACCGCCGAAATTGCCGCAAACTACGGCGGTATTGCAACATTGAACCACCCCACCTTCATCGCTGAACGAGACCATAACGGAACACTCATCAGCCTAGAAGGAACAGGCGTAGAACAACCGGTCGTCAGCGGAGACACCGCAGTGTTACCCGTACTAGACCAAAAAATACCCTCGAACGGCAACACACTCACCGTAGAATCATGGATATCCATCCAGCTCATCAAAACTCTTGACCCACAAACACAACAAGAACTCACAACACGTATTCACCAGATTCTCAAAAATGTACGTAGCGCCGTTACGGACGCTGACGCCATGTCACAACACGTACAAACCATCGCCCAACAACTCAGCGAGCGCACGAACACCACACAACAAACCTTTAGCGCCCATGACCCCATCCAAAAAATAAGCACTGCTCAAGAATTTCTTAACTGGTTAACCGAAGGAAACTTCTTGTTCTGGGGGATGGAAGAGCGGCGCATTAACCCCGCAACAGCAACACTAGAGACCTCACCGCAGAATCGTTTAGGAATCTTTACCCAAAGCCAAGAACATCACGTCGAACTACCTGACCTCGACATCACAACGGTATATTCCCAACAGCCATTACACATCACGAAAGCGTATTCTCGCTCAATCATTCACCGTCACGAGTATCTCGACTATATTGGTGTCAGCATTGTGGACGACTCCGGTGCAATCATCGGGGAGCACGTTATCTTAGGGTTGTTCTCTGCTCAAGCGTATACACTGCCAGCTACACAAACTCCATTGATACGAGAACGTATTAATTCTATTCGTCACCGACTCGGGTTCCACTGCTCATCCCATTCAGAAAAAACTCTTACCGGAATGATCGAGCAGTACCCTAGAACAGAACTGTTCCACACCAACGTTGAAACTCTCAGCGAAACCTTCCGAGCTATCATGGGGCTTGAAGAACGACGCCTTACGAGGGTCTTTATCCGCCCCGATAGCTTAGGGCAGTTTATCTGTGCCGTTATTTTCTTACCGCGAGACCGTTATAACACTGGAGTCCGCCAACGAATCGAATCTGTTTTCTGCGAACAATTTGATGTCGCAGACATCGACTATGACGTACGTTTGTCGACTTCTTCCTTAGCTCGTCTTTTCCTTCGTATTCGGTTGAATCAACCCAATACGATCCTCGAGATTAACACTGAGGACGTCCAACAAAGAGTCCAACGAGCTGTGCGCTCATGGTCAGAAGCAACTGCTTCGGCACTAGAAAAAGCCCAACCAGAAGATAAAGCCCGTACGATTTCTCAGCTATGGGCTGATGCGGTTCCTGCAACCTATCGTGCCGACTATTCCGTTGAAGAAGCCGTCAACGATGTTGACATCTTTGAAGAGCTCTCAACACAACATAAAAAACCTGTAGCAGTCAGACTCTACACAAAAGATGGGCAAACTCGCCTCAAAACGTATCTCAATAGCCAACACACACTAACCGAACTGCTACCGGTTATGCAGAATATGGGGCTGATTGTAATCGACCAGCGACCCTACCGTATCACCCCTGCAGACGGGCGAGACTTTATCCTCTATGATTTCGGTGTGGTGTTCCCTGAAGGGATTGACGCACAAGAAGTCGTAGATGTTTACGAACAAGCATTAAGCTCATTCCTTCAAGGACGCCGTGAAACAGACACCCTTGACCGTCTCATTCTCAAAGAAAAAATGAGCTGGAAATATGTGACTGTTCTGCGCGCTTACACACACTACCTTGGTCAACTTGGATGCGGATTCACCCCAGAATTCATGTCCGACACGCTGCTAGGGTACCCTGCTGTTACGAGCCTACTTAACGAATTCTTCGCTATCAGCTTCGACCCGAAACGCCAGTACAACACTGACGAAGAACGAGAACAAGCACGTCAAAAAACATGGGAAGAGCTCCTCTTAGAACTTGGCAAGATACCAACTCTTGACGCAGACCGTTTTATGCGTTCAATGGCTACCGTTATCGCAGCTACTTTACGCACTAACGCGTACCTACCAGATGAGTTCCTCGCGCTAAAAGTCTCTCCCGAATACATTGATTTTGCGCCTTTGCCTCGACCTAAATTTGAAATCTACGTGTATTCTCCCCGAGTAGAAGGCGTGCACTTACGCTTCGGCTCCGTTGCACGCGGCGGACTCCGCTGGTCTGACCGCCGTGAAGACTTCCGCACTGAGGTCCTTGGACTTGTCAAAGCCCAGATGGTCAAGAACGCGGTTATCATCCCAACTGGAGCTAAAGGCGGGTTCTTCCCGAAACAGCTTCCTTCCCCAGCACAAAATCGTGACGCGTGGATTGCAGAAGGACGAGAATCCTACAAAATCTTTATTCGTGCGCTCCTCTCTGTAACCGACAACCTGCGTATCGATGAGAACGGCGTAGAACACATCATCCGCCCCGAAGGTATTATCGCTCGCGACGCAGACGACTACTACCTTGTTGTAGCCGCAGATAAAGGGACTGCAGCGTTCTCTGATACAGCTAATAGCATCAGCGAAGAATATGGATTCTGGCTTGGTGACGCGTTCGCGTCCGGCGGCTCTATCGGATACGACCATAAAGCAATGGGAATTACCGCAAAAGGCGCATGGGAATCTGTTAAACGTCACTTTGCCGAACTCGGTAAAGACTGCCAACAAGAAGAATTCACCGCAGTAGGTATTGGAGATATGAGCGGTGACGTCTTCGGTAACGGAATGATGCGCACACAAACAGTCAAACTCCTTGCCGCCTTTGACCACCGCGACATTTTCTTAGACCCCAACCCCGACCCCGAAACCTCTTTCAAAGAACGCGTACGCCTCTACGAATTACCACGCTCCTCGTGGCAGGATTACGACCGTTCACTCATATCTGAAGGCGGCGGAGTCTACTCTCGCGATAGTAAATCTATTCCGCTGACACCCCAAGTACGCTCCGCCCTAGGTATTGATGAGGACATTACAGAGATGTCACCACCTCAACTGCTTTCAGCTATTCTCAAAGCTCCCGTCGAACTCATCTACAACGGTGGTATCGGTACATATATTAAATCGTCTGCAGAAACTCACGCAGAAGTTGGCGACAAAACCAATGACGCACTTCGTATCAATGGTTGCCAAGTACGAGCCACCATTATCGGTGAAGGCGGAAACCTCGGAATGACCCAACGCGGCAGAATTGAAGCAGCAGAAGCAGGCGTACTTCTCAACACTGACGCTATTGACAACTCTGCCGGCGTAGAAACCTCCGACCGTGAAGTCAACATCAAAATCCTAATTGACCGACTCATCGCTCAAGGCAAACTATCGCCAGAGGAGAGAGCAACATTTATTGAAGCTCAACGGGAAGATGTGGGCCAACAAGTTCTTGAAACAAACCGTGAACAAAATGTTCTACTCCAAGCAGAACGGCACGGTGTTATCCCAGGGGTAAGCGCCTACATCCGACTCATCCACGACCTTGAAAAACATGCCGGACTGGTGCGTGAAGTAGAGTTCATCCCTGATGATGAACATATCCGCGAACGCTATGAACAGACCGGAATTACTCTCACTAGCCCTGAATTTTCAGTGCTTACCGCATACGTCAAAATGCACCTCACTGCGGAGCTTTGCAAAACATCTTTTGCAGAAGACCCCTATCTGCACCGTATTTTGCAAGAGTACTTCCCTCCAGCACTTGTAGAGCGATTCGGAGAAGACCTAAACACCCATCCGCTACGTCAAGAAATTATCTGCACGCGGGTTGCAAACCAGATAGTGAACACTGCTGGTATTACGCATGTCTTTAGGGTTCAAGAAGAAACAGGCGCCAGCGTAGACACTATCGCACGAGCCTTCTTCGTTGCCCGTGACCTTTTCGACATTGACAAGGCTTCTACCGTACACCGCGGACTTCCTGCACACACCCCGATTCAGGGTTGGCAGGCAACAATGCGAGACTGGCAACGCGTACTTGACCGTCTCGTACGCTGGTTTATCTCTGAGCGTTCTGTTGTTACAGGAGCACCAATCCTTGACATCATTAACACCTATTCAGAGGTTCTGCGACTGCGACGCAACCTCCCTGATTATCTTTCTGATAATTCTCGCGCTCGCGTTCGTGCTTTGCGCGAGCAGGGTGAGCAATGGGGTCTTCCTGAAGAATTGTTAGTTGTCTGGATTCGTGGTTTTGAAGGTTTCGCATTGATGGATGTGGTGCGGACTGCTCAGGCTCATCAACTCAGTGTTGATGCTGTTGCCCTGATTTACTTCTCGGTGTATGACCGTTTCGGAGTAGATTCTTTGTTGACGCTCATTAGCCGTCTGCCTCGTACTGACCGTTGGGAGATTCTTGCTCGTTCAGCTCTTCGCGATGACCTCTATGAGATTGCTGCTGGCCTTGCCCTAGCAATTTTGAAGGCTCAAGGTGAAAATGCCTCGGCTCGCTCGGTGGAACAAGGAGATTCTGCCGTTCAACAATGGGTCAAAGAACATCCTGTTCGTATGGAACGAGTTGATGACACTTTAGCTGAGGTGGTTCAGGCTGCTACTGGGTCTGATGGTCGCCCCCGTTTTGATGTGCTCTCTGTTGCGTTGCGTGCTTTGCGTGGTGCGTTGAGCTAACAGACACCGTGGTTCAGGTGTGGAAGTCATCGCTATTATTTTGATAAATAGCGATGACTTCCTTGCATTTGTTGATGTGCTAGCACCCTTGGAATGAATCACAATGCTACTCTAGAATAGTTATGTCTTTACAAAAGGACATATAGACACTATCCCCAGCAAGGTTGATGATGGCTACTATAGATTTTCCTGCAATTACTATTGATCGTTCTTCCCCTATTCCCCTGTACCATCAGCTTGTTAACGGCATTAACCACCATATTGCTGAGGGAAAGATTCCTACTGGTTCAATGCTCCCTAACGAACTAGAACTTGCTGCTCAGCTGCATTTATCACGTCCAACTGTGCGTAAAGCTATGGATGAGCTTGTTCGTGGTGGGCTACTTGTTCGTAAACGTGGGGTAGGTACACAGGTTGTTTCAAACGAAATTCGTCGCCCCTTGAGCCTGTCTTCTCTATACAACGATTTGCAACGAAGCGGTATTGAACCAACAACACGTGTCATTACCTATGAAGTGGTTGAAGCTGATGAGCAAATTGCAGAGAAACTTGCCTTAACTGATGACCTATCGGTTTATCATCTGGTTCGTGTTCGTTACGAAAACGGTACTCCACTAGCTTTAATGGAGAACTGGGTTCCTGTTAGTGCGGTCTCTTTGACGGAGGACGAATTAAATGAACGCGGTTTGTATGAACTCATGGGATCTCGTGGGGTGACGTTCTCTCTTGCTCAACAAAAAATTGGTGCCACTATAGCTAATAAGTATCAGGCGGTAGAGCTTGATACCCATGAGGGTGCACCGTTGGTGACGATGTTCCGCACCACTATGAATGACACCGGTGTTCGTGTTGAAACAGGAAAGCACGTATACCGAGCAGACCTATATTCCTTTGAAATGACGCTTTCAAACTAAAATTCTGAACTCTACGATAGGAGAGTACCGTGACACAGCAGTGGTTCTACCCAGCAGGTTCTGCTTCCCAAGACCAATGGGAGGTTTCTTTAGGGGCTTCTGACTCTACAACGACTGTAGAAGGCTGGAAACATACTGGTATTCGTGTTGCTACTTTGGGGGAAGAACCTCTGAGCTTAGATGCAGCAGATGAAGAGCGTATCATCATGCCCTTGAACGGTGATGTTCACGTCACGATAGGTGACGAACAGTACCTTCTTGAAGGTCGCGAATCTGTATTCCACGGCCCTGCAGATATCTTATATACCGGTATTAATACCCCTGTGGTGATTAGCGGAGTCAAAGGTGCGCGAGTTTCTATTTCTTCTGCACCAGCACGTGCACACTATCCTGTTCGTCATGTTAAAAAGAGTGAGATTCCTGTAGAGCTCCGTGGTGCCGGTAATTGTTCTCGTCAGGTTCATAATTTTGGTACTCCAGCAGCGTTAGAAGCAGACCGTTTCATTGTCTGTGAAGTGATTACTCCTGCTGGTAACTGGTCTTCATATCCTCCTCATAAGCATGATGTGGAGCAAGAAGGGGAAACTGCGTTAGAAGAGATTTATTATTTTGAGACTCGCCCTGCAGTAGGTGCACCGGCAGAAGCGCAGGATGCGATTGGTTACCAGCGTGTATATGCTTCAGATGAACGTCCCATTGATGTCAACGCTGAAGTGCGTACCGGTGACGTGGTGTTGGTGCCTTATGGTTGGCATGGGCCAGCCATGGCGGCTCCTGGCTACGATTTGTATTACTTGAATGTTATGGCAGGTCCTGGACCTGTTCGTGATTGGCTGATCAGCGATGACCCACACCATGGCTGGGTCCGTTCGACATGGGACAATCAGGAGATTGATCCTCGTCTTCCTTTCACCGCAGAACAATAAAAATATAATATGTCCAGAGGTGCTAAAGAATTATTCTTTAGCACCTCTGGCTTTAACATGATGGGGCAAAAACAATGCTGAATATTATAGGGGAGTACTCTCTAATTTCTTGGGCTCTTCTAGGATGTGCAGCCTTTTTAGTGGGTATCTCTAAGACGATGCTTCCGGGAGTTAATCTTATTTCTGTTATTATTTTTGCTTCTCTCATGCCAGCAAAAATATCAACGGGCGCATTATTAATATTGCTCATCATCGGCGATATTTCAGCGTTAGTAGCGTATAGAAAACATGCTCATTGGAAAACACTCTTGACCTTGGTGCCGGCTGTGCTTTGTGGCTTATTTGTGGGTGCTGCGTATCTTTTTGTTTCTAATGATCAGGTGATTCGTCGTAGTATTGGTTGGATTTTATTGGCTTTGATGGTGCTGACTCTTCTTCAGCGTCAGAGCCGTCATTCAGCACAGAACACTTCGCAGAAGTTTGCTTGGTTTTATGGGGGACTTGGTGGTTTTACCACGATGGTCGCTAATGCTGGTGGGCCAGTCATGAACATGTATTTCTTGGCGAGCCGTTTTAACGTTCAGCTTTTCTTAGGGACAACAGCTTGGTTTTTTGCGGTGATGAACGTGCTGAAACTTCCTTTTTCTGTGAGTTTAGGGTTGGTGAACCCTCACACGTTAACATTAGGTTTAGTCTTACTTCCGCTGCTTCTTCTGGGAAGTTTTATAGGCTGGTTTTATGCTCGACGTATTCCACAAAAAGTTTTTGAGCGTCTTGTAATTGTTGTGACGTGGGTGGGGGCTCTTTACCTAGTTTTCTAAAAGGTTTTGAGTATGCTTAAGGCTCTTTGAAACCGGTTTCCCCTCCAGTTTCAAAGAGCCTTAAGTATCTCTAGGAGTTATTTTCTTCTTATCGTTTGGAGAGGTCTTCTCCGCTGGCACTAGTGCCAGTAACAGGTTCCACTACCTGCCATGTCTGCGTTTCCGCAGAGTCTACTGCCGCTGAGATGACGCGGTTAGCGAGGAGTGCGTCGTGAATATCAGCGTGAATCTTTTCTTGTCCAAGATATGCTTGAAGGAATTTCTTCGCTTCAATAATTTTTAGGTCGTCATATCCCATGGAAGTTCCTGCCCCTGGCTGGAAGAAGGAGAAATCTCCAAAGCCTGGGCCGGCAAAAATACGAGTGTATCCAACCTGCTCGCCAGCTGATCCAAGAGCTAATTCGAGTTCGTTCATACGCTCAAAATCCCATTTGAGGGAGCCCTCAGTGCCGTAAATTTCAATAGCGTACTGGGCGCGTGGGCCAACACTCACACGAGAGGCTTCAAGAGTTCCTACCGCGCCTACGCCACCAAGACGTACTAAGAGTGCGGCGTAATCTTCATTCTCGACCGGTGCCATTTCACCATTTTCAATGACTGCGAAGTGGGTTCCGCTTCCCATAGGAAGTTTGGGGCGCTCGGTATGGACGGTATGGGTGAGCGCACAGACCTCAGTGATAGGGCCGACGGTGTAGTGAATAAGATCTGCTAGATGCCCTAAAAGGTCTCCTAATACGCCGGTTCCAGCAAGGTCCCGTACAAAACGCCAAGAGAGCGCTCCGCGGGGGTCTGAAGAATAATCTGCAAAGAATGAACCACGAACGTTGGTGATTCTTCCAAGTTTTCCGTCGCTGATGAGTTGACGAGCGTATTCGATAGCTGGCGTGTTGCGATAGTTGAATCCCACAGCAGTGACTACGCCATTTTTGCGAGCTTCATCAACAATTTCTTGGGTTTCGTCCGCGGAGCGTCCTGCTGGTTTTTCAATCCAGAAAGCTTTACCAGCTGCTGCTGCTTCCTTGCCGATTTGTGCGTGCAAGAAGTTAGGTGCGCAGATAGAGACAACATCAATATCGGGGTTTGCGAGGACATCTTGATAGTTAGTTGTTCCGCTTTCAAAACCAAGAACATTAACAGCGTAATCGACGCGTTCTTCGGAGGTATCTGCGGCTTGAACGAGACGAGTCTTGATGCCTAACTCAGGGTAGACCTGTGGAACTGCTGCGTAGGCTTTGCTGTGGACTTTTCCCATCCAACCGACACTGATAAGACCAACGTTAATGGTACGTGTTGTTGTCATGATGTGACCTTTTCAAAAAAGTAGTAGATGTATAGAACTGAGGAAAATGGAACCGTAGCCCCTATACCCATCGTGAGCAATAGAGGCTACGGAACATCAAGAGAGGTTATTTCAGTGGTAGTTTATTTGTTCTTGACAATGTAGATAGCACCGGTAGTGACGCCAACTTCCACTTCTTCAAGGCTCTTACCGCGGGTTTCGGGTAGGAACTTGAACATCACGAACGCTGCGATTGCGTTGATGACGGCGAATCCGAAGAAGGTGGAGTTTAGTCCAACTGCTTTAAGGATTGAAGGGAACGCGAAGGAGATTGCAGCATTTGCAAGCCAGAGACAGAGAACTGCGAAGCCCATACCGAATGCGCGAATCTGCTGAGGGAAAATCTCCGAGAGAAGAACCCACGTTGCAACGTTCAAGAAGGTCTGCATCGAACCGACGAAGCCGACGATGAGAAGCAAGAGAATGTAAGGGCGAGCTGCAGAGTCGGTAGGTAGTACCAATGCTGCAGTACCGATGAGGAGGTGGAAGATAGTAACCAAAGTGTAGCCGGTGATAACGGTGGTACGACGGTTAATTTTTTCCATCATCCACAATGCGATGAATGCGCCAACAACAGCGATAATACCGGGGGCGATATTAGCGATAAGAGCTGCGTTCTTAGAGAATCCAGATTCTTGAAGAACAATCTGACCGTAGTACATGATGGAGTTGATACCGGTGAATTGCTGGAATACCGCAAGTGCAACACCAACAAGGACGATGCGAAGAATCCACTTGTCTTTGAGCATGGAGGACACGCTAGGAGCAACCATGGTGGATTCTTTTTCGAGGGTTCGCTGAATATCCTTAGCCTCAGCTTCTGCACGTTTTTCGGTGCGGATCTGTCGGAGGACTTCAGTTGCCTCGTCAAGACGACCCTTAGAGACTAACCAGCGAGGAGATTCTGGAACGCGGAGCATGCCGATGAACAAGAATACTGCAGGAACTGCACAGATAGCGAGCATGATACGCCAGACACCATCAAGGTGGCCCCATACGTTGCCGATAAATGCGTTGATGACGAATGCTGCCAACTGACCGACAACAATCATCATTTCGTTGCGTCCAGAGAGAGAACCGCGAATTTCGTAAGGTGCAAGTTCTGCAAGGAACACGGGAACGACGGTGGAAGCGCCACCGACGCCGATACCGAGTAGGACGCGTCCAAGGACGAGTAGGCCTAGGCTTGGTGCGAAGGAGCACGCTAATGCGCCGAGGAAGAAGATAATTGCGAGCCCCATGATGGTCTTACGACGACCAAATTTGTCGGAAATGCCACCGGAGAAGAGTGCGCCAAATGCTGCAGCGAAAAGGAGTGAAGAAGTAACGATACCTTCTGTTTTTTCGTTGAGGCCTAGCTCTTCTGACATGGGAAGTAGAGCACCGTTGATGACACCGGTGTCGTAGCCAAAGAGCAAACCGCCGAGAGTTGCTACAACCGCGACCTGGCCGAGGCGTTTACTGTGAGGCCCCTTGGTGAGAGGCGGTAAGTTCGCCTCCGACGCACTAACAGAGTGTCCTGACATTATGACTCCTTCGTCTATAAGAAATGTCGATAGTAGATATATGAGGTTAAACGATAGTCTCTGTAGGCGAGCTTACCTAACCTCATGCTCTATAGAGTGTGTGGTTTTAGTAACCGATTACTCAACAGAGAACCCAATGTGTTACTAAACACTATATATTTGTCATGACATAATGACAATCTTTTTAAGAAAATTTTTTATCCCCTTTTTCTTGAAACGACAATCAGCCCTAATCTAAGAAAAAGAGTGCAAAGACAAGCAGATACGCGAAGAGGGGGTACCAACGTGTTGGTACCCCCTCTAGCGTAGATACCCGAAAATATCTTTAGCGATATAAATCAGGTTTCTCTTCGAGAACAACCTGCTCAACATTTCCGGAATTCAACGCCGCAAAACCAGCTTCACAACAAGCAGCCGCCGCATAACCATCCCAAGCAGATGGGCCAGTATGCTCACCCTTGCTGATGGCATTAATCCATGCCTGAACTTCTTGATCATATGCATCAACAAAGCGAGGCTCAAAACTGGGGCAGGTCAAATCTTGACCGACAGAAATGTGGTTTTCTTCAAATACCGCGCGAGTAGTTACAGAATATCCAAAACGAGCAGTGACATGAGTGCTAACCGTTACCAGTACGCCAGACTCAGTCTCCATAATGACCTTTGCCGGATCAGCAAGCTCACCTTGAGCATGCTTGGTCTTCTTGCCAGAGATTACACGGACTGTCTTAATCTCTTCACCAGTCAGATAACGAACTCCGTCAAACTCGTGAACAACAGTGTCGTCAATGAGATTGCGCCCCGTATAAGAATCCAACACATACGGATTAATATGTTCGCAATCAAGCTGCAAAAGTTCACCATAAGAACCAGCTTGAACAGCTGCACGAATAGTGCGGTAACCGCCATCAAAACGACGCATGAAGCCAACCTGAATCAACTTCTTGCCGGTAGCAACTTCAGCCTTAACAATTTCATATGCAGAGGCTGAATCTGGGGTGAGTGGCTTCTCGCAAAGAATAGGCAATCCAGCCTCTAATGCAGGCTGTAAAACAGGTGCATGTAAGAAACCAGGAGTCGCAATTAAAACAGCGTCAACACTGTCAGACTCAAGAGCCTTGTGGAAATCAGTATAAACCTGAGCTCCATCAATACCTTCAAGAGCTTCAATAGCCTTAGACTCATCAATATCTACTACTGCGCTAACGCGTGCGCCATCAATACGTTCGTGAATACGACGAATATGGTCGTATCCCATACGTCCAGCGCCAACAACGGCAACACGAATATCCTGAGACATCTTTACTTCCTTTTCAATAACAGATGAAGTTGGGTTATCTTTAGCCAATTACGGTGCGAGAACCGCAACCAAGTAGATAAGTTTTGGTGCGCTGAGCGATAGGTAGTGGGATATCAAAAGATTTCACAGGATACATATCCTGCTCAACAATGCCAAAGAGTGGTCGGTTGAGAGCCTCAGCAGCTTCAATAACTTTCGACAAGTCAGGCAATCCGTGAGGTGGTTCGCACATCACTCCACTTGCGGTTGCATCTTTGAAAGTCATGTTTTCTTCACGTACTCGGCGAAGAATCTCGGGGTCTACCTGCTTCAAGTGCAAGTACCCGATGCGTTCAGGATACTTTTCAATGAGTTCAACAGAAGAAGCTCCACCATACTGGGCATGTCCGGTGTCCAAGCAGAGAGTAACAAGCTTCGGGTCAGTTACAGCAAGGAACTTTTCAATCTCTTCCATGGTCTCAACATGAGAATCTGCATGGGAGTGGAACTGCTGGAACAAGCCGAAGTCGCGCTGAAGGGTTTCTCCAAGCTTGTTATGTCCTTGAGCAAGATTATCCCACTGCTGTTCGGTCAAGGTTGATGGCTCTAGTTCTTCGCCGGTCTTGTCATCGCGCCAAAGAGCCGGAATAACAACAATGTGCTTTGCGCCCATAGCTGCTGTTAGTTCAGCAACCTTGCGAGCGGGCTCCCATGCGATATCCCACTGCTCCTGTCCGCCTCGATGGAAAGCCGTGAAAACAGTTCCAGCAGAAATTTGCAAATCGCGCTCTTTAAGTTCGCGAGCCAAAACCTCTGGTTCTGCAGGGAGGTAGCCGTAAGGTCCAAGTTCAATCCACTTGTAGCCAGCTTCAGCAACTTCATCTAGGAAACGCTGCCACGGTGTTTGAGCGTCGTCGTCGGCGAACCATACGCCCCAAGAGTCGGGGGCTGTGCCAATGATGAGGTTATTCTCGGTCATGTTCTCACGCTTTCATCGTTGAAAAGTGTTGTCTGGGTGAAAATGAAGAGTTTCAAAAACCCTTAACTATGTAAAGACATACTATCAAATAATGTGTGGTGGTGAACATAGTAGAAGAAAAAGTTTGAGAAAAATTATGAACCCTCAAAGAACCTACATCAACCCTAGCCACAACCACAAAAGAGGAGGGGCTAGTAACCAGTAATCACTAGCTACTAACCCCTCACAACCATCACACATCCAATAAAGGATCCTTTTTAGTCACTAGTTACGTGACTCAAAATTAAAGTTCGCTCCAGAAGCTTGCTTCGGCTCAGGCCAACGCTGAGTAATAGCCTTGCCACGAGTGTAGAAGCGAAGACCATCTTCACCATAAATATGGTGCTCACCAAAGAGCGAATCGTTCCAACCACCGAAAGAGTGATTTGCCAACGGAACAGGCAACGGAACATTGACACCAACCATGCCGACCTTAATCTTTCGGCTAAAGGTACGAGCTGCAGCACCAGAGGAAGTGAAGATGCAGGTACCATTTCCGAAGGGATTGGAGTTAATCAAATCAATACCTTCTTGCAAAGTATTAACACGAATAACTACCAAAACAGGACCAAAAATCTCTTCACCATAAGCGCTCATCTCAGGTGAAACATTATCCAAGATGGTCGGGCCAACAAAGTTACCCTTCTCATGGCCAGGTACAACAAGGTTACGACCATCAATAACAACGGTAGCGCCAGCCTTCTCAGCCTCAGTAATAATGCGCTGAACACGCTCACAAGACTGCGGAGTAATCAAAGGACCCATATCAGCGTCCTTATCCATACCGTTAGAAACCTTGATGTTACGAGCTAAAGCGGTCACCTTCTCGATGGTCTTCTCAGCGGCTTCTCCCACAGCAACAGCAACAGAAATAGCCATGCAACGCTGACCCGCTGCACCAAAAGCTGCAGCGTTAAGGTGCTCAGCAACAACATCCATATCAGCATCAGGCATAATCAACGCATGGTTCTTCGCTCCGCCAAGAGCCTGAACACGCTTGCCGTGCTTCGTACCAGTCTCATGAACATAACGAGCAATAGGAGTAGAACCAACAAACGAAATGCCATCAACATCAGGATGAGTCAAAAGACCGTCAACGGTCTCTTTACCACCGTGCAAAACGTTGAAAACGCCATCAGGAAGACCAGCTTCCTTCCACAACTTTGCCATGAAGTTTGCAGCAGAGGGGTCACGCTCAGAAGGCTTCAAAATGAAAGCGTTACCAGCAGCAATAGCCAAAGGCGCCATCCACAACTGAATCATGACAGGGAAGTTGAATGGAGTAATACCAGCAACAACGCCCAAAGGCTCACGAACAGAATACGCATCAATACCAGTTGCGGCCTGCGGAGTGAAACGACCACTCACAAGGTTGGTAATACCGCAAGCATACTCAACGATTTCCTGACCACGAGCAATCTCACCGCGAGCGTCAGAAAGAACCTTACCGTGTTCTGAAACAACAAGTTCTGCTAACTCTCCAGTGTGCTTTACAAGAAGCTCACGGAAACGGAAAAGAACAGCGGTGCGCTTTGCCAAAGATAGCTCAGACCAGCCTTTTGCAGCAGTCTTCGCAGCAACAACAGCCTTCTCAAGCTCGTCCTGAGAACCAAGGTGCAAAGACCCTAGAACATCTCCGGTAGCAGGGTTAAAAATTTCCTGACGAGCAGAACCAGAGCTAGGTACTTCTTCGCCGTTGATGAAGTGTAGAACTTCGTATGACATATTTACTCCTTGTATAGAGATAGAAAAATATTGGGATAATGCGTGCTGTAACACTCATACGCCACAGCACACACGACAACTAAAACTTAAGGTCCAAGAAGAGGACGCTGCATGGCCTTCTTCTCACGATAGGTCTCATAAGCATTCTGAGTAGAAGAAAGCTCACTCACACCCGTAATAGGCACATCCCACCACGATTCAGAAGACGGCGCATCAATCATCGGATCAGACTCAACATGAATAACAATCGGGCCGGAACCTTCTGGTGCTGCTTTCGCCTGAGCCACAGCATCTTGCAAACGCTCACGAACATCCTCACCCGGTTCAACACGAATAACCTTCGCACCCAAAGACTGAGCATTCGCTGCCAAATCAATAGGCAAAGTATCGCCATGATCAAAACTGTGAGTCTCTTTATCCAAGGTGCGGTACTTCGTACCAAAACGCTGAGAACCAACAGACTCAGAGAGTGCACCAATAGACGCATAGCCATGATTTTGAATCAAAACAACAATCAGTTTGATACCTTCTGCTACCGCAGTGACCAACTCAGTGTTCATCATCAGATAAGAACCATCGCCAACCATCACCACAACATCACGACCATCTTGGGTATCTAACGACGCACGCTTCACACCCAAACCGCCAGGAATCTCATAGCCCATACATGAATACGCGTATTCAACGTGGTAACCATAAGCGTCCTTAACTCGCCACATCTTGTGGAGGTCACCAGGTAATGAACCCGCTGCACACACCACAACATCGCGGTCGTCCATTGCCTCATTGACAGCACCAATAATTTCGTTTTGGCTCATCAACGGGCGATAACGCTCAGCAAAAGCATCATCAACAATGCCATTCCAGCGAGCCTTTTCTGAAGCAACTTCCTCCGTAACAGCAGAAGAAACTTTGAAACCGCTCAATGCGTCATTGAGCTTAATAAGAGCCTTCTTTGCATCAGCAACCATCGCAACAACACCACTGTGCTTATACGCATCAAATGCTGCAACGTTGATATTGACAAACTTAACATCAGGATTTTGGAATGCCGTACGAGAAGCCGTCGTGAAATCTTCGTAACGAGTACCAATACCAATAATCACATCAGCATCACGAACAAGAGCATTAGATGCCGTAGAACCAGTGGAACCAACAGCACCCAAGCACAAAGGATGATCCCAATCCATCACACCAACAGCAGCCTGAGTGTATGTGACAGGAATGCCTGTTGCTTCTGCAAACTGACGTAGCTCATTTTGAGCAAACGCATAATGTACGCCACCACCAGCAACAATGACAGGTTTCTTCGCTTCGCGAATAACACTCATCGCTGCTTGAATATCAACGTCTTCTGGCTCAGGGCGACGGATTCGCCAATGGCGAGGAGCAAGGAACTCATCAGGAACAAGAATTTCTTCTGCCTGAACATCCTGAGGCAAAGCAATCGTCACTGCACCTGTATCCACGGGGTCAGTCAAAACACGCATACCGTTCAAAAGTGCAGAGAAAACCTGCTCCGGACGCCATACACGATCAAAATAGCGGCTTACAGGACGGAAAATATCATTAACCGTCACATCTGCTGCGTCAAAACGTTCTAGCTGCTGAAGAACAGGATCCGGAACACGAGTAGCGAACTGGTCTGACGGGAAAAGCAATGCCGGAAGACGGTTCGTTGTCGCAAGAGCTGCACCCGTAACCATGTTTGAAGCACCAGGGCCAATTGACGTGGTAACCGCGTATGTTGCACGACGACGAGTATGGCGAGCATACCCAACAGCTTGGTCTACCTGAGCTTGCTCATTACGGCCTTGATAGTACGGCATCAAGGAAGGATCTAATTCCTGATACTGGCGAAGAGCCTGCCCCATGCCGGCAACATTGCCGTGCCCAAAAATACCGAAAATACCAGGAATAGTGCGCTCACAGTATTCCTGCCCATCAATGGTGTCTACGGTGTACTGGTTCGCTAAGAACTTCACCACAGTCTGAGCTACAGAGAGTTTTTGAAAACCCATAATTTGTGTCCTTATACGTCAAAAGGTGAATGAAAGAAGATTAATCGGTGATGGTGTGATGTAGAAGCGAAGCGGCTGTTTCAACAGCACCAGCAACATTGCCATCTGCAGGGTATAGCAAGGTACGCCCTACCGTAAGACCCTGAACACCAGGGAGCTTCAACGCATTTTCCCAGCTAGAGAATACCTCTTCGGGAGAACCAGAAGGATCTCCACCCAGAAGAACAGTCGGCATCGTCGTAGCTGCCATAACTCGTTCCATCTCCTCAACAACAGGAAGTTTCATCCACGTATAAGCGGTGTTAGTTCCAAGAGCTTCAGCAATACCGATAGAGGTAATGACGGCATCAGCAGAGAGATTGTTACGAATAGCGCCGTTATGAGTTTCTGAGATAAAAGGCTCAACCATCGCGTAGAGTTCTTGTTCTGCTAAAGCATTAACTGCCTGAGCGCAAGCCTCTAGGGTAGCTACAGTGTTCTCATCACCGTAGTGAATGCGGGTGAGCATTTTGCCGCCGTCAGCGCCAATACGCTTGAGATATTCGGCAGTGTGTCCGGTGAAGCGGTCGTCCATTTCGTTGACAAGCCCACTAATACCACCACGGTTCATCGACCCGAAGACGAGCTTTCCGTCAAGAGCACCTAAAAGGAGTAAGTCGTCGAGAATGTCGGGAGACGCGAGAACACCGTCCACCGCTGGGTTTTTGAGTGCAATTTGTAGGCGGTCAAGAAGATCGCGACGATCTGCCATCGCCATTGCACGATCTTTGACGCGGTTTGCTCCGCGTGCAGGGTGATCTGCAGCGACGATAAAGTTTTGTTTTCCATAACGTGGGCCTTCGTGGCGAACACGGTTGTCGGCTGCACGTTGGATAGCTTGAGGGTCCTCTAGACGGATACGTGTGAGATGCTCATATCGTCTAGGGTCACGCTCTTCATCATGAGAATGGGACATTGTAATCTCCTGAAAAATTTGGCTCGTGCGGTGCTTAGAAGTTGCGCCCATATTGAGCGAGGAACTCTTGTACTTCAGATTCGGTAGGCATAGCATCCGAACATGCAATTTGTGATGCGACGATAGCGCCTGCACCATTGGCAAAGTCGAGTACCTTATCGAGTTCCCAGCCAGAGAGCACGCCGTGCACAAAAGCTCCGCCGAAAGAGTCTCCAGCGCCAAGACCATTAGCTGTTTCAACTGGTGTTGGTGCGCATACCACACGGCTGGTTGCGGTCTTTGCAAGAACACCGTTGGCACCCATCTTCACGACAGCAAGTTTGACGCCTGCTTCAAGGAGTCGGTCTGCTTGTTCATCTGGGGTGCCGTCTCCAACTGCTACGGCGCATTCTTCGCGGTTTCCGATAGCGATAGTTGCATAGGAGAGAAGCTGTTGAGCAGCTTGTTGTGCCTGCTCAATGTTTTCCCAGAACATGGGGCGGTAATCTAGATCGAGGATGGTGTGTTGTTCGTCGGAGAGGAGATCTCGTGGGCGTGCCTCATGTGCTGCAAGTTGCGCGCTACGAGCTGGTTCTTGGCACATTCCTGTTAGAGTGCTCCAGAAAATACGGCTCTCTTTGACAGCTTCTTTGTTGATGTCTGCTTCGGTGAGCTGTAAATCTGGTGCGGTGGGGAAGCGGCCGTAGAAGTATAGGGGGAAATCTTCTGGCGGCTTGATAGCGCAGAAAGTTACGCATGTTTGCAGCTGAGGATCAGTTGAAACATGAGCTTCGTCTACACCGTATTTTTTGAGTTCACGGCGAAGAAAAGTGCCGAAAGGGTCATTGCCAACGCGGGTAATGACCGAAGTTTTATGTCCGTAACGGGCAGCTGCTACCGCTACGTTTGCAGGGGAGCCACCGAGGTATTTACCGAATGATGTGACGTCTTCTAGTCCGACTCCAATGTCGTTAGGGTATACGTCAACGCTGATGCGGCCCATGGTGAGAAGGTCGTACATGAAATCTTTCCTTAGTGGGGTCGTATGGGTTTGGCGTCCTCGCCGAAAAGCTGTTAGTTATAGCGTGCCCCATCACACACCCAAATGTCAATGTTTGTACTGACATAGTTACAAAGTTTCTTTATTTTGCGTTAAAGACTGGAAAAAATTGCAAAAAACTTCACCCTGATACCCCACCCGAAAAAACAAGAACCCCCTACTTCTTGTCACAATAGAACGCCTAGAAAACCCCGTATAAACTATCTGGCTAGCAGAATATTTCCACCTGCCCCATACACCTCAGCCCCAGAACGTGATACCTAACTTGCACCGTGCACACCAGAACTGAAAAAACACTCATACCAAACAAACACCATACGAAAAAGGTCGCTCCACCAAACAGTGAAGCGACCTTCTACACCAAAAAACGAGAAGAACTACCCTCTCAAAGTGCCTTAACAGGAACCCAAACCTGCATCATATAATCCTCAGAACTAGTATCCCCAGGACCATACACCTCCAGTGCAGGACCAGACGCCGTCAAAGCTCTCTCAGGCAAAAACGTACCCAAAAGATAATCCAAACCCGTCATAGACGCTAACGGGGCAGGGCCACGAACATCAACAATGGCATAATCACCAGCAGGAACTTCTGCCGCATTCAAACCCAAAGCCTGCGCGTTATCCCGAGAATTCACCACCAAACCAGCCATATAATCAAACTCTTGACGCATATTAGCACCAAAAATAATGGCAACCTGCTGAGTGCCCTCAGTGCTAAAACCAGCCAGCTTAACCGTATTCAAAACACGCTCCCACACATCAGCATTGCCAACAGCAGGATCAATCGTCTCACGTAAACCAGCAAGAACAAGCGATGGGCGATGCTCCACTCGCGCAAAATCAGACATCATAAACGCCAGTATCCCTTAACGTGCAGCAACCGGAAGAACAAGCTCCATCATCTGAGTAAAGCTCTTCTGACGCTGCTCACTGGTGGTCTCTTCACCCTTAAACAAATGATCAGAAACCGTGAACAAAGCCAACGCCTCAACACCAGCATGTGCCGCAACAGAATAAATACCAGCAGTCTCCATCTCAACCGCAAGAACACCCATCTGAGCCCAACGCTGAGCATCAGAAGGATCATGACGATAAAACACATCAGAAGACAAAACATTACCCACATGCAACTGAACACCCTGAGACTCAGCCTCCTGCGCCACAGCAGAAAGCAGACTCCACGATGCAGTCGGGGCAAAAGTACCAGGAAGCTTGTACTGATGCATGAAATGAGAATCTGTAGAAGCTGAAGCCGCAACCACAATATCGAATAGTTCAAGCTGATCTTGCATGCCACCACAAGAACCAATACGAATCAGGCGCTCAACACCGAACGTATGAATCAGCTCATAAGTATAAAGACTCGCAGAAGGAATACCCATGCCAGAGCCCATCACAGAAACCTGCTGACCATTAAACATTCCTGTAAACCCAAACATGTTACGAACAGTATTAAACTGCTGAACATCGCTCAGATAATTTTCCGCGATAAACTGCGCACGAAGAGGGTCCCCCGGCAAAAGAACAGTTTTTGCAATAGGAACACCCTGAGGGTTGATATGAGGAGTGCTTGTCATAGGAGCGTCCTTTCAAAGACCATACAGAACTTCAACATCACTGCTGAAGAACACGCTAATAATTCTCAATACTTTAGTTTAGGTGATATGAACGGATAGACCCTATCCGCAACCACAGCCACCGCAACCACAACCCCCAGAAGCCGGCGCACCAGAGAGTCGACGCTCTACCTCAGATAATTCTTCGTCTGAAAACTCATCCTGATTCTCCGCAGACTCCATCAGGTTCTGACGCTGACCAATATCCGGTGTCCCAGAAGGAATCTGAGAAAGACCCGCTAACGTTGCAGCAAAACCTGCCGGAGCTGAAGGCTTTGCAGGGGGAGCCGACTCTGTGGCGACAGGGCCACAACCAGTGGCAGTCGCTGACACCTTTTTCTGCTGCACACTACGAGCGCGCGAAAAACGCTGTAACTGTTCAGCATCAGGGTAGTGATAAGACACCTTCACCTCACCATCAACCAACAAAATAGGGAGCACATCAGCACCCGATATCTCAATCTGATCAGCTACCGGAACACACTGCGTAAAAGCGCTCGGATAAGAATCTGTTGAATAAACAACAATATCTAAACCTTCATCAAGAAGTTGCTGAGCTGTCCTAAGAAACTCCTCACGCTCTATATCTTGCGGGTCGTCAGGATTCTCTCCCGGAGCGGGAATAAACACCTCAAGTTCAGCATTTTGTACAGTATCAGCCACAATTCTCCTCATCATGATAGAACTCGTATCAACGTTACCCGTGCAGAAGATACTTTGTATATAACAATGTCGAGACAAGCCAAGAACACGTAAAATTTCTGTATCTATGAGTGGCTAAATACCACTCAAGAGTGTTCTGGGTTACTCTCATGGTGTGTAGAGAAACAACATGCGTCCAAAGGAGAACGATGTTTAGATTCAGACGAAAAAAGAGAACAGCCACGCTCTCAACCACACCATATACGCCAGAAGAACTCTTCTCGCCAGTACAAGGAACATATAAGCCACTAAACCTTGTCGGAGACCCCGTATTCTCCAGTGGGCTACTAGGAGAAGGCTACGCCGTAGAAGCGACAGAAGAAACCATCAACGCGCCCGTGAGTGGACGTATCGTTCTCATTCAAAACACCCTCCAAGCATGCGCCATCTGCACACCACAAGGGGCAGAAGTGCTCATACACATTGGAGTAGACGTCGCCCAACGAAACCACTACGGGCTCAAAGCGTTAGTCGAAACAGGAACTCACATTACCGCAGGAGAACCCCTACTACGCATCAGCAGAGAAAAAGAATACGCCTCCACGCCACTGCCAGAAGTCATGGTCATGGTCACTAACATGAAGAACTTCGGCGTGAACATCACTAACAATGACGTACGTGAGGTCTCCAGCGGAGAGCACCTCGGCTACACTAAGCCACGCTAAAACGACTCCTAGCCAAGGAAAAACTTTTTAACCGCAGCTTTAAGAACACTCTCAGGCTCAGACTCTGCAAAATGACGTCTCTTCGGCTCCTCACGCTCTGCCTCAAGATTCTTCTCCTGAGCAGAAACAGGAAGTGACTCATCTGAAGAAGGCGACGATGTCTCGGGGTCAACAGCAGAAGACTCCTCGGAATTACCAAAAGCATGAGTCGCAAAATCTTGAGCAAACTCTTCCTGAGATTTCTGCTCAGCCTGCCTTGTCTGCCGTACAAACTCATCAACTTGTGAGCGATAAGATATTGTGTCGGATTCAGTAGAAGGAGTCTCTTCTTCTACCGGTAAAGAACCATCTGCAAGAACCTGAGAAGATGCAGGCTCTGTAAGAGAATCCATCGTCACCGCCGAAACAGCCTGCTCCTGCTGTGGCTGACTCTCGTGTGCGCTGTCATCTTTGATGGTGGTAGAGCTTATCCACTGAGCAACCGACGAATCCTCCAAAACGCCCCAACTCTTACGGCGCTCCTCTTCGCTGACCCAGTTGCCAGTCACAAAATCTGAGAAGGAACGAGCAAGAAGACGAGGCGGCTTTGCAATACGCGGGTCGCGGCTAATAACCTGACCCTTTGCGCCAGAAGCTCCAGGGGCAAGATCTACCGCATAAAGAGTATCTGTGTCATGGGCAATCTCTACCCACAGTCGATGAGATAGCAACGGCTGTACAACATCGCTTGGTTGCGTTGGAATACGTGGAAGCTGAGCATCTGCAAGGTCGCTCGCTCCGAAATCTTCTTCAATATGTGATGCAAGAATATCCCCAAAGGGGCCGTCTGCAATCTTTCCATCGCGTACCGTCGAACGATAAAAACGCAACTCCGGCAATGTGATGCCACCACGTTTTTTAATGATGTAATCAATATCTGAAGGAGAATAACCCTTGGTATGCCCTAAACGAGTGAGCGTACGATGAAGCGCTAAACCATCATTTTGGGTGGTTGGTACGCCCTCTAAATCACCGGGGTTATCCTCAACGGCATGATCCCCAATATCTTCATGAGAAAGCGAAGTGTCAATATTGATAACGGCGTTCGGGGGAATAGTGCCACTATTCAATAAATTCTGAGCAGCCACAAGAAAATTTTGGGTGAGCGTTGCATCAATAACGATGTTTCCGCTGTCGTTGGTCAACGAAAATTCAACTATTTCACCGTGAGAGCTATGAAGGTGCGCGTGAATAGGCTCTTGCGCCTGCTGTGAGTAATTCTCTAGAAGCGAGGTCAGAACCGGTAAATCTATAGTGTTTGTGGGGGAGCTGTTCAAACTCATGGGGTCATTTTCTCATACCGTCGCATTGTGTACAGACTCTTGCGGTAAGAAGATTAAAAATACCTTCAACAAAAGCCATTAATATCGTGATAACGGTAGCAAAAATAATAAAACCTCGCCAAAATTGCCTTAACCCATTAGGTTGGGGTGTGATAGAAGAATCATCATCTTCCCCCTATCATTCCAACATTCAATGAAGAACATGGAGAAAAGGACTAACGTGAACACCGCAATCACCGAACTCATCAACAAAGTACCCACCGGCTTGCTCATTGGCGATCAGTGGAAAGAAAGCTCCACCGGAGAAACCTTTGACGTGTTCAACCCTGCAACTGAAGAAAAACTAGCAACTATTGCCTCAGCAACTTCTCAAGACGCTACTGAAGCGTTAGACGCCGCATGTCACGCCGCATATAAAAACAAGGGGTGGGTTGAAACTCCTGCACGTGAACGAGCTGAAATTCTTCGTCGCGCCTACGAACTGGTCACAGAACGTGCCGAAGACTTCGCCCAACTTATGACACTTGAGATGGGTAAACCGCTTGCAGAAGCTCACGGAGAAGTAAAATACGGTGCTGAGTTTCTTCGCTGGTTCTCTGAAGAAACCGTTCGCAACTACGGGCGATACGTTAACACACCCGAAGGAACAAACCGTATCCTCACCTCCCGCAAACCTGTTGGTCCGTGCTTGCTCATCACCCCATGGAATTTTCCTCTTGCTATGGCAACACGCAAAGTCGCTCCAGCTATCGCCGCTGGCTGCACCATGATTCTCAAGCCAGCACGACTCACCCCTTTGACCGCGCAATACTTTGTGCAAACAATGCTCGATGCTGGACTTCCTCACGGAGTGCTCAACGTCGTACCCTCAGCCTCAGCATCTGCTATTAGTGCACCCCTCCTTGCTGATTCTCGACTGCGTAAAGTGTCCTTTACTGGATCAACGGAAGTCGGTAAAAAACTCCTCGAACAAGCTTCCGCAAATGTTCTGCGCACCTCCATGGAACTCGGCGGAAACGCGCCGTTTATCGTCTTTGACGATGCTGATATTGATGACGCCGTCAACGGCGCAATGGGCGCAAAGATGCGAAACATGGGTCAAGCCTGCACTGCCGCAAACCGTTTTATTGTGCACGAATCAGTTGCTGAAGAATTCACTGAAAAATTTGCCGAAAAAATCCGTCAGATGAAAGTCGGCAACGGCATGGATGAAGGGGTTACTTGCGGTCCTCTCATCGAAAAGAAAGCACAAGAACAGATGAGCGAAAAAGTTGCTGACGCGGTAGCTCACGGTGCTCGTATCGTTGTGGGCGGTCACGCAATAGATGGTGCAGGATATTTCTTTGAACCAACCGTGTTAGCTAACGTTCCAGCAGAAGCATCTGTGATTCGTGAAGAAATCTTTGGGCCTATTGCACCCATTATGACCTTTAGCGATGAATATGAAGCTTACCGCATGGCTAATAACACCGAATACGGGCTTGCCTCCTACGTTTACACTAAGGATTATCAGCGTCAACTGCGTGCGGCTGACCACCTAGAATTCGGTTTGGTGGGTTGGAATGCTGGGGTTATCTCTAACGCGGCTGCACCCTTTGGTGGAGTTAAACATTCTGGTTTAGGTCGTGAAGGAGCCGCAGAAGGTATCGATGAATACACCTACACGCAATATATCGGAGTTAAAGACCCCTACGCTCTTTAGCAGATATGCTGTAAGTAATGCACGTCACCCCAAGACACAATGAAGGGTTCACCCCATGAAACGCCTACAACACTTCATTAACGGAGAATTTATCGACTCGCTTTCAGTCGAGACACTCGATATCGTTAACCCCGCAACCGAAGAAACCGTTGCACAATCACCTATTGCAACAGCAGAAGAGATCGAAGCCGCCATGAGTGCTGCTCGTGAAGCCTTCACTAGTTGGCGACGAACCACCCCATCACAACGACAAAAATACCTCCTTGAGCTGGCAACAGCCATGGAAGAAAACGCCGACAAACTGGTTGAAGCGCAACACCGCAATACCGGTCAGCCACGAGAAATCATCCGCAACGAAGAAGTTCTCGCCGGTGCAGACCAAATGCGCTTCTTTGCTGGTTGCGCACGCACCCTTGAAGGCAAAGCAGCCTACGAATACATGGCCGACCATACCTCCTATATTCGCCGTGAACCCGTAGGTGTTGTTGCCCAAGTCGCCCCATGGAACTACCCGCTCCTAATGGCCGTGTGGAAACTGGGACCAGCTTTGGCGGCCGGTAATACCGTTGTTCTTAAACCCTCGGACACTACCCCAGAATCCACTCTGGTGCTGGCCCAGCTCATTCAGAATATTTTCCCTGCCGGTGTGGTAAACGTACTCCTAGGAGACGCAAGTGTTGGGGCTCAGATGGTAGAACACCCCACCCCGTCCATGGTCTCTATTACCGGTTCAGTGCGTGCAGGCCAAGCAGTCGCCGCAAGCGCCGCAAAAGACCTCAAACGTGCACACCTTGAACTTGGTGGTAAAGCTCCCGCCATCGTTTTCGCTGATGCAGATTTACCTCGCGCGGCTCGTATGCTCACCGAATTCGGGTACTTTAATGCTGGTCAAGACTGCACTGCTATTACTCGTGTTCTTGTTGAAGAGTCTGTCTACGAACAATTCCGTGCACTGCTGGTGCAAGAAGCCGAAAAGATTACGACCGGAGACGCAGACGACTCAAAGAACTATTATGGCCCGCTCAATAACGTCAACCATTTCAAGACGGTTATGCAGAAGCTAGAGAACCTTCCTGAGCACGCGGTTGTTGATACAGGCGGTGTTCGTTGCACTGAACGCGGATACTTCATTGCGCCCACTGTGATTAGTAACGTCAAACAGCAAGACTCTATCGTCCAAGAAGAAACATTTGCGCCGGTTCTGACTGTGCAACCTTTCAGTGATGAGGCAGAAGCTCTAGAACTAGCTAATGACGTCTCGTATGCCTTGGCGTCTTCTGTGTGGACAAGCAACCACGGTGTTGCTATGCGCATGTCTCGCGACCTTGATTTTGGTGCTGTATGGATTAACACTCACGTCATGCTCACCGCAGAAATGCCACATGGAGGATACAAACTCTCTGGATACGGCAAAGATCTCTCCCTGTATTCAGTAGAAGAGTACACCCGCGTCAAACACGTGATGAGTGATATGAGCGTGTAATTCCTCTACGGCGGGAGTCTTTAGCTCCTGCTTGTGAAGTGACTGAACACAAAAGCTACCGAGAAGAGCCTCGAACGTTTCACGTGAAACGTCAACTCTTCTCGGTTGCTTCCTCTAAGAGAAAGTACATCAATGACAAACATAACCTACCGCCTGCCACAAGAAATCAAACTCAACGGCACCTTCCCCGGTGAACACTCACAACAACTAGCACAACGACGAGCAGACGCCGTACCCGCCGGAGTCGCCTCCACTGCGCCCATCTACGCACAAGACGCAGACGGCGGAGTAATCCTCGACGTCGACGGAAACTCCTTCGTAGACCTCGGCTCAGGCATCGCCGTAACCTCCGTAGGCGCAAGCGCCCCACGAGTGGTCAAAGCCATCCAAGAAGCCAGCGAACATTTCACCCACACCTGTTTTATGGTCACCCCCTACGAGGGATATATTGCGGTAGCAGAAAAACTCAACGAACTCACCCCCGGTAACTTCCCTAAACGATCCGTCCTCTTCAACTCCGGCGCAGAAGCCGTAGAAAACGCCGTAAAAATCGCGCGCGCAGCAACCGGACGTAACGCCATCATCGTTTTCGACCACGCATACCACGGGCGAACCAACCTCACCATGGCACTCACCGCAAAAGCCACCCCCTACAAAAAAGGCTTTGGCCCATTCGCACCAGAAATCTACCGTGTTCCCATGAGCTACCCCTACCGTGACGGTGAAGAACTCACCGGCACACAAGCGGCACAACGAGCTATCGACATCATCGAAAAACAAGTCGGAGCAGAATACATCGCCGCCGTGCTCATCGAACCCATTCAAGGTGAAGGCGGATTCATCGTCCCCGCAGAAGGATTTCTCTCTAACATCGCACAATGGGCAAAGAGCAAAGACATCGTCTTCATCGCCGACGAAGTACAAGCCGGATTCTGCCGTACCGGACGATGGTTCGCCAGCGAATATGAAGGCATCGAGCCAGACCTCATCACCACCGCAAAAGGCATTGCCGGTGGTATGCCATTATCAGCCGTTACCGGACGAGCTGAACTCTTCGAAAAAGTGCAACCAGGCGGACTCGGCGGCACCTATGGCGGAAACCCTGTCGCCTGCGCCTCAGCTCTCGCCACCATTGAAACCATGCAAGAATGGAACCTCAACGAACGCGCGTTACGTATTGAACAACTCATCCGCCAAAAACTTGAACCACTCGTCCCCGAACTGCCTATTCTTGGTCAAGTACGTGGACGCGGCGCCATGATGGCACTAGAGTTCGTTCTCGACACCAACTCACAAGAACCACACCCGCAAGCAGCACGAGATATCGCAAGCTACTGCCTAGAACGCGGAGTGCTTATCCTCACCTGCGGAACATACGGCAACGTTGTACGCTTATTACCTCCTCTAACCATCCCAGAAAATCTCCTTGAACAGGCATTAGATATTCTGGTTGAAGGTATCCGCTCAATCTAAAACATTCCTACACTCTAAAAGTGTTGTCCCCGTAGCATGCATGCTACGGGGACAACACTTTAACAAGAAAAACTACAATCTTCAGAACCACACCTGAAAACTTACCAGCAACTGACTAACGACGATGAGACGCCTTCTCCACCGAGAGAACCTTAAACGTTGAAAGCGGTTTTTCTCCTTTACCGCAAGACTCACGTGCCGGAGCAGTCTTCGTTTTAGCTGTGACAACAACCCACGAACGACCATCCTCATGGTGAACAATAGAGCACTGAACACCCTTATGCGCGGACGAAAAAACTTGAGAAGACCCAGTATCCTGCCCACCATGAAGCAACGCATACTTCTCACGACGGTACTGCTCTTTAACCTCACGATACCGCCGATTAAGCTCATTGAGCTCTACCAGCTCTTCAACACATGCCTGACCATAAGACAACTTTTTGCGTAGAACCTTCGCCCGCGCCTTCTGCTCACGCCACAGTCGACTCTTACGCAACCGCGCATACTTCTTCTTCAACTGCCGATACTCTCGAGACTTCTTAAGATTCTTCTTTTTCTTTGAGGACTTCTCACTTTTAACAGAAGAAAACGACAGCTGAGAAATAGTAGGCTCTTCTCCACTCTGAGCAAGATACTCACGAACAGCAACCTCTGCCACCTGATGAACCGCCGCAAGAGAAGAACAACCACGAATACCAGCCAACGACGGAACCTGATACTCCTCTAAAGACACCACCGCCATAAGAGCAGTAGCAGGAGTCAGCCGACCATACATATAACCAGCAGGCAACACCACACCGGTGGGAGCTAAACGATGCCCACCAATATGCGAACACTCCCAAACCGTCTCCGGAGGGCGAACCTGTTTGAGATACTGTGCAATAGGCCGTCCTGCTAACGCACAACACCGATCACGCTTACCATGAGTACACAAAAATATGAGACTATGAGGAACCTTCTTAACACCCTTAATCTTCTGTGGTGAGTGCAACGGAAGAGAGAGCATCTTCTCTAGATGAGGAACCTCAAAACGGTACGTGTGCTGCTTCCCCTGTGCACTATTAACAATAAAAATGCGGTGTGTTTGACGCTTCTGCTGAGATTGACTTCCACGTGAAGCCGGCTCCCTAATAAACAACAGCTTATATCCGCGAAGTTTTTTAACCTTACGCGCAATTCTTCGAGCAAGTGCAGAATGAACACTGCCACCTTTGAGGATATCTCGCCCCCACTGCCCTGGCACCTCAACACCAACCCATCCGCGGGTACGTGTAGCCGTCCCATAAGTTTCCCCCTCAACATTCTGAGAACAAGACTCTGGTGGAAGAACAGGGAAACGGATAGTAGAAAGAATCTCCTCATGCGAGCAGGGTGGGAGGGCGAGGGTGGTAGTCATATCTTCAGCTTAGCTGGGTATGCTAAGAGAGTCATATTTGTTTTGAGGAAAGGCACAGAAAATGAGTCAGGACAACCTCAGCTCATCTCATCAACATAATCCACCGGTTCGGGTTGATGTGTGGTTGTGGTCTGTGCGTATCTTTAAAACACGATCCTTAGCGCAGAGTGAATGTAAAGCAGGGCACGTACGTATCGACGATAGCGCTGTTAAACCCTCGCGAACAGTAAAACCGGGAGACGTGATACGTGTACGATACCCCGGATATGAGAAGGTCCTGAAAGTTATTCGTACCATTTCTCGTCGAGTAGGCGCACCTATTGCGGTGACCTGTTACGAGGACTTATCCGAACCATACCCATCATATTTATTGCGTGGCGGTGTTCCCCGCCGTGAACCTGGCGCGGGACGCCCAACAAAAGCTCAACGTCGTGAACTCAACAAACTTCGAGGATACGAAAAATCCTAAAATCTGATGCTCAACCTATAGAGAGGAAAAGCTCTCTTCCGTCGACTCACCCCTACCACTAGGATAGAGCGAGTGATACATGAAGAAACCCCAAACTACCGGTTAGCAAACCTCAACGACGCACCCATACTGCACACCTTCGCACAAAAGATGTTCCCTGACGCAACACCGTCCTACATCCCCCAAGAAGCAGTACAAACCTTCATCAACGAAAAACTCTCACAAAAAATCTTTGAAGAATACATCCGCTCAGAACACTACCAAGTAGGCATCCTCGAAAAGAACAAACAACCTGTCGGGTACACCGTCCTCTGCACCAACACCGCCGAAAACCCCGAAATCGTTGCAGAAGCAGCATGCTTAAGCAAGTTCTATCTAGACCCATCCGTACGCGGCAACGGAACAGCCCAAAAAATGATGGATGCCGTCTGCGAACAAGCACGACAAGCAGGATTCACAACACTATGGCTCGGCACCGCAAAACTCAACATACGTGCCAACAAATTCTACGAAAAATACGGTTTCCGTATCGTCGGAGAACGCAAATTCTACCTCACCAAAGACATCTACGGAGACGACGTCATACGCCGTCTCAACCTCTAAACACCTGCCCCACACAAGTAGAGTAAAGATTATGTCAGCTACCCGCCCTGCACCCTCCAACACCTTGCACCGACAAATCCTTCACTTAGCAATACCAGCCTTCGGCGCACTCGTCGCTGAACCGCTCTTCGTCATGGCTGACTCTGCCATGATCGGACACCTCGGCACCGACAAACTAGCAGGACTCACTCTCGGCTCGACCATCATCCAAACAGTCATAGGGCTAATGGTGTTCCTCTCATACTCCACAACACCAGCAGTTGCCCGAGCCTACGGAAAAAATAACCTCGCTCAAGCCTACGCTGCAGGACGAAACGCGCTCTGGGTCGCCCTCGGACTAGGGGCACTACTTGGCATCTTAGGGTGGGTTTTCTCTCAACAGCTCTTCACTGCATTAGGAGCAGACACCGCCACCACCATCAACGCCCAAGAATACTTACACCCCTCACTACTTGGACTGCCCGCCATGCTCGGTGTACTCGCAATCGTAGGGGTGCTACGAGGTTTACAAGACACAAAAACCCCGCTCTATGTTGCCACCGTCGGCGCGATTGTGAACATCGTCCTCGACTGGGTGATGATTTACCTTCTGGGGTGGGGACTTGCCGGCTCTGCTATTGCTACCGCCACCGTACAATGGGGCATGTTCGCTGTCCTCAGTGTGAGTCTGTGGCGGGGTATCACCCGATACGGTGTACAACTTTCACCCGAACTTTCGGGACTTCGCCACGTATTTGCTCTCGGCTCATGGCTCATGTTGCGCTCGCTTTCTATGCGAGTGGCGTTACTCGGCACGGTTATTGTTGCCACACATCAAGGGCAGACAGCTCTTGCAACCTATCAGCTCACCATGAGCTTTTTCAGCTTTCTTGCTTTTGCACTCGACTCTTTGGCTATCGCTGCACAGGCTCTTTTAGGTAAAGAACTGGGGGCGCAGAACCTCAACACGGCACAAGGAAAGAACGCTGTTCTTGATCTTAAAAATGCTTTAGTGCGGTGGAGTCTTTATTTTGGTGTAATTACAGGAATTTTCTGTGCACTCATCGGCTTTACTGGTAGCTGGATTTTTAGTTCTGACCCGCACGTTCAACACCTTTTTGCGTTGTCCTTATTAGTTGTGGGACTCACCCAACCATTAGCTGCATATGTTTTTGTTCTAGACGGGGTGCTGATGGGCGCAGAAGACATGCGTTATCTTGGTATTGCTTCACTTATTGTTTTAGGTGCTTACGTGCCGTCACTTCTACTCGTTGACGTCTTCACCCCGCTTATGGGGCAGAGTACGGCCTTTATCGCTCTATGGTTAGCGTATTCTACGGTTTTCATGGGTGCTCGTGCCGTGACTCTTGGCCGACGCGCTCGCACTGAGATATGGGTTCGGTAGGACTTGCTCCACATCGAATGCTCATAGAACCTAAGATGCTTGAAAACCTACATGACGACTAAGACCAAGACAAGGCTCACCACAGCCGCAACAACACTCGCAACAGCACCCAAAACAACAGCACTCAACCCCGTCGTCATAATCTTCCGAAGATGAACATTAGTGCCCATCGCACCCATCGCAACAGTAATCAACACCGTTGACAGAACCTCAGCACCCCTCAACACGCTGCTAAGAACACCATCAAACCCCATATAGGTCAACACCGAACGCAAAAATACTGCAACAAGAAAACCCACCACAAAAAGTGGCAACAACGGTGGCCGCTTCTGAGACGACACCCCACGACGAGCTTTCTCTTGCCCCTGCCGATACCCCACATAAGCAACCAAAGGAGCAAGAAGAACCACACGACCCAACTTCGTCACCGTAGCAGTTGCCACCACATCCGTACCGATAAACCCAGCACCCGCAACAACCTGACCCACCTCATGGATAGAAGTACCAATCCAAACCCCAGCCTGCTCCGACGAAAGACCAAACTGAACAGCTAACGCCGGAATAAGAAACATCAAAAATGTTCCAAACAGTGTTACACAAGCAATAGCAGTAGTCGCAGAAGACTCCACATCCTCTTCGGAATCATCTTTTTTCTCTAACACCGCAGACATACCAGCAACCGCAGAAGCACCACAAATAGCTGTACCCGTCGCAATAAGCATACGAGAATTATGGGCAACACCCATCAAACGTCCGCACCACAACGTCACCAGATACGTGCTCAGCACCGTGACCGCAATGATAAAAAGCACGCCCCAACCTAGCTCAAGAATGTCAGGAATTGCCAGACGCAACCCCAAGAGCACAACACCAACCCTCAAAAACGTTTTACTCGAATACGTCAAACCTGCTGAACAAGAATCGGGGATAAGACCCACATTCCGCATCAAAATGCCGAGAACAATCGCCAACAGGAGAACGCTAACAAGCTGAAACCCCGGAATAAACGTGATGAGATAAGCTCCCATCGTCAATGCGACAGCGTACAAAATACCGTATAAGCGGGACCTAAAAGTATGGAGCATAAAACTAAACATAACTCATCTTCAAGATACTGGTATGAACATGAAGCACACCAAGAGTTATGAGATAGAAAAAACGAGTTTAAGCGTCCACCATCTCAAGAAGTTCACGGTGAATCGTTGTGTCACCCGTAAGTTCAGGGTGAAAAGAAATACCCATAACATTGCCTTGCCGAACACCGACAACCTGCCCACCATGATGAGCTGTTACCTGAACATCTTGACCCACTCGACTCACTCGAGGAGCCCGAATAAAAGCCGCATGAACAGGGTGTAGCTGTTCATCTGCCCCACGCCAAAGAACCTCTGTCTCGGCAGAATCAACCTGCGAACCAAAAGCGTTACGATCTACAGAAATATCAAGAATATCGAGTGTTTGCTGACCCGGTGCAGGGTCGTCTACAGTGTGCGCTAACATGATGAGCCCAGCACAAGTACCTAACGTTGGTACACCTGAGATAATAGCTTCGCGTAAGGCATCCCGTACCCCAAAAATACGAGTAAGACGGTCAATGGTAGAAGACTCTCCACCGGGAAGAATCAACGCGTCTAACCCATGAAGGTGCTCAGCCTTTTTAACAAGAACTACCTGCGCGCCCAGAGATTCCAGCATCTGTGCGTGTTCTGCGACGCCACCTTGAAGGGCAAGAACACCAACAGTTTTACCGTTCCCAGAATTGTTAACAATAGTGGTCAATGTTTGTACCCTTCGTGTTTTTCTCGCGCAAACTTATACAGATAAAATCTGTGGCTAAACTAAGCATACTCGTTTTATTGATTCGTTCTGATAAGGAAATATGTCTCTACTGTTTATAAGAAATGTATTATCAAACTCATATAAGAGAGAATGACGTCTTAGAAAGACCTATATAGAAGAGAATATTCATTAAGCACTTCGAGAAAGCTGATACCTTGAAACCAATCATTGTTGCAGAAGGCTTAGTCAAAAAATTTCCCAAGAAAACAACACCGGCAATAGACAACGTAAACCTGACTATCAACCCAGCAGAAGTCATAGCAGTAGTAGGACATAACGGCGCAGGAAAATCAACCCTTTTTGACCTCGTCAGCGGTTTTACACACCCAACAGCAGGAACACTATCAACGAATATCAACCGTTCAGAGATAGGGTGGTGTCCTCAACGAGAAATCATCGATTGGTCTCTTACCGTGCGTCAAAACATTGCACTCGGTGTAGAGCTTCGACGTAGTGCCTTACAGAAATCACAGCGTGTTTCCATAGACGAAGTCGCTCACACCCTTGGGCTGAGCGATTATCTCGGAAAAACTGCAGAAACTCTGTCTGGGGGAGAGCTGCGACGAACTCAAATTGCACGTGCAATCGTCGGAAACCCCCAACTAATGATTCTTGATGAACCAACTACCGGTCTCGACCCTGAAGGTATAGAAACAGTTTTTAAATATCTTGATGAACGTAAAGAACACGGAACAACAGCATTAATAAGCACTCACGAAACATCACGATTCTCGAAACACTGCACCCGAGTAGTGGCTATCGACCACGGAAAAATAATCGCTGACTTACCCGTTGAAGACTATCTAAGCCTTTCCCCTAGAGAGACAGATGATTTATGGGATATCTACACACATATTAGGGAGACTGTTTTCTAATGCTACGCCCTCTAACCCTTATAAAATTTCATATCCTCTCCTTATGGAATTGGCGTACGTCCTATCTTGGCCGTTTTATAGAACCTGTTGCTTACTTAGTTTTCCTGTCTACAGGGCTTCGACCTTCGTTGGAAAATAAGGTCGATGTGTATAGCGAATTTGTGTTGGCAGGACTGGTATGTTTGCTGGCCTTTCGTTCTGCCACAGCAAGTATGAGTGATGTCGCTAATGACCGTAAGTGGGGAGTGCTGGCCTTATATATCCTTCAAGGCGGTTCGGTTATCGGGTATGTAGTAAGCATTGTGCTCTTTGGAGCATTGGTATTTATTGTTCAGTTTGCGCTCTTGTTTGCGTGTTCTCTGCTTATTTTCCCTGAGTCTGCACCAGATATGTGGAGGGTTTTAACCTTATTAGGTGTGGGTGTTCTTTTTGTTGCTGGATGGTGTGGCTTTGGTGCAGCCTTAGGTGGGAAAGTGGACTCGTACGCTACACGTGATTTTGTTGTTACTGTGACGTCACTTCCAGCAGTTTTTACTGCTCCCTTGTTTTACCCCATTCAGGGGAATTGGCTTGCTGTTCTTGCTGGTTTTAACCCTTTGACGTATCAAGTTGGTGTTTTGAGACAGATGAGTTCTTTGGGTATTTTATGTGCGGGGTTATGGGTCATTCTTGGTGTTATGACTGCAGTGATGCTTTTGCGTAAGACTGAGTATCTGAGCCGAGAACGCTAAATTTATGTATTTAACGTGGTAGTTGTGCGCACCCTTTCCCTAACTTTTGATACGTCCCGCTGGTCTCAGCATAAAACCGTGCGCAACTTTTTGTGCGCGGACAATACTCGGCGCAGAGCACCGATGTGTTGAGTAGATGGTACGGGTTCGGTCTGAGGTATTGGGTTGGTGGCGCCTACGCGCTGGTGCTGATTGCAAAACTATAATGTCTAGTTAAAGCTTCTAGAACTTAGGAACTGAATCTGCCAGCTTCCTGACTTTTTAGAGGACTCTACAGTAGCTTTTATACCCCCTGAGAGTGCAATCTTTTGGATTTCATGAATCTCATAAACTGATTTATCACAAGGTACAGTTTTTTCGATTTCTGAATCGATAGATACAGTCATCTCCTCTCCTTCACTGCATGCTATATAAGCAGTGAAAGGGCCTTTTCCGGAAGCGTCAGAAGCGACTAAAGAACTCTTCGGATTGTCCAGCGGAAAATTGCTGTAGAAAGTCCTGGTATAAGAACCATCCTTTTCAATTGGTGAAAACAGTTCAGGAACTTTTGTTCCAGCGCTGGACAGTGATGAAGATGAGGGAAATCCACAAGACGTAATAGCTAAAGAAAATAGCGTAAAAGTAGTCAGAAAATAAAATTTCTTCATATGTTCATCAATCCTTTATACGCTTACATTATTTTCTTTCTCGAATTCTTTAATATATCGTGCGACACTGCTTTTGGAAATATCTAGTTGATATGCGATAACTCGGACGGATAAGCCGGTAGCGCCTAGCTCTGCTACTTACTGTTTTAACCCTTCGACGTATCAAGTCGGTGTTTTAACGTGATAGTTGTGCACATCCTCGATGAGGAATACGCACAACTACCACAAGAATTTTTGTGTAATTACAATTCTTACCAGCCGCGCTCAGCTAAACGATGAGGTGCTGGAAGGTCCGCAACATTAATACCAACCATCGCTTCACCCAAACCACGAGAAGCCTCAGTGATAACAGCAGGGTCGTTATAGAACGCAGTGGCCTTAACGATGGCGCGTGCACGAGCAACAGGGTCACCAGACTTAAAAATGCCAGAACCAACAAAAACGCCATCTGCACCAAGCTGCATCATCATTGCAGCGTCAGCAGGGGTCGCCACACCACCAGCAGTAAAAAGAACCACCGGCAGCTTTCCTGTACGTGCCACTTCCACAACGATGTCGTACGGGGCAGCAAGCTCTTTAGCTTTCACATACAGGGCATCGGGAGAGGTTGCATATAGTGCTTGTAGCTCAGCAATCTGAGACTTAATAGTCCGAATATGTTTTGTTGCTTCAGAAACGTCACCTGTGCCAGCTTCGCCCTTAGAACGAATCATCGCCGCACCTTCAGCAATACGGCGAAGTGCTTCCCCCAAATTAGTTGCACCACACACAAAGGGAACAGTGAACTGTTGTTTATCAATATGATTCACATAATCAGCAGGAGAAAGAACCTCAGATTCATCAATGTAATCCACCTTGAGAGATTGAAGAACCTGCGCCTCAACAAAATGTCCAATGCGTGCTTTAGCCATCACAGGGATAGACACCGCGTTAATAATATCTTCAATCATGTCAGGGTCACTCATACGAGCAACGCCACCTTGAGCACGAATATCGGCAGGCACACGCTCCAGTGCCATCACCGCAACAGCACCAGCATCTTCTGCAATTTTTGCTTGTTCAGCGTTGACAACGTCCATAATGACGCCACCTTTGAGCATATCTGCTAATCCTCGTTTGACGAGGGGAGATCCATGAAGTTCAGTATTTTCAGTCATGGTCTCTACTGTGCCCTAAAACGCTGGTCTAAGATAGAGCCAAGAATCAACAAAAATTTTAGACCACTAGGTGGAACTACTACACTCTTATGCACACCTCAGCTTCCGTAGAACTACCCATCACCCTCAACCGCAACCTCACAACCTCGCTACCAAGCCAACTGGCAGAAAAAATACGCGAACTCATCCTCAATGGCACACTCATCGCATCAGACCCGCTACCCTCAACACGAACACTCGCTCAACGTCTCAACGTCTCCAGAGGAACAATCGTCTCCGCCTACGAACAACTCACCGCAGAAGGATACCTACACACCACACACACCGGAACAACCATCAACCCCCACCTACCTCACCCCCACAACAAACACCACACCAACACACCACAGCCCACCACACCAACACACCTTTCCACTAGTCACCTGAGAACACCTCAAAACACCATTATCGACCTACGCCCAGGCACCCCAGACACCTCCACACTCGCCAGCACACCATGGAGAGCAGCATGGAGAACCGCAGCAGCCAACGTCGGAACAACATACCCTGCCACAGGTTCTCCCACCCTCAAAAAAGAACTAGCCGAACACCTGCGAATCACCCGAAGCGTCATCACCCACCCCGAAGAGCTACTCATCACATCAGGAGCACGAGACGGATTTAGACTCATCCTCTCAACACTAAGAACCATCATCAAAGACCGACCACTACGTATCGCCGTTGAAAACCCAGGGTACCCCTCACTACAAAAAATTCCTGCCACCTTCGGACACACCATCATGCCGATACCCCTCGATACACAAGGACTCAACCCCCAACACCTACCTCCTCACACCCCACCAGATATCATCCTTCTTGCACCAAGCCACCAATACCCACTAGGCACCACCATGCCTATCACACGCAGACTCGAACTGCTCGAATGGGCACACAAAAACAAAGCCCTCATCGTCGAAGACGACTACGACTCCGAACTGCGTTACACAGGAGACCCCGTCCCCGCGCTCGCTTCACTCACTCGCTCACATCATCTAGCATCACACTATGATTGTGTCGTTACTCTCGGATCGTTCGCTAAAACCCTTTCCTCAGCCGTTGGGCTAGGCTACCTTCTCACTCCGCAACACCTACATGAGCCACTTAGCAGGCTCAGAACCCAGCTCGGCTCACCTGTCTCTGCCATTACTCAAGAAGCGATGACACTCCTCCTACAAAACGGTACGGTACGTCGCCATATCGCAAAGATGCGAAGAATTTACGCCACAAGACGTCGTCTTGTACAAAACTATTATGACCACAGCAAACTTTCTCAACAATGCACACTCCTACCCATGGACGGCGGGCTACATGCCATCCTCAAATTCACGTCGAGAGCGCACCTCAGCGCAGAAGAACAATACCTCAAAGAACAAAAGGTTGTAGCGCGAGCTAAAGAACAAGGAGTATCCGTCAGAAGTTTAGGAGAATACTGGTCGCATAATGGTATGCCGCGTCAAGACTACGGGCTGATCATCGGCTTCGGTGCAGTATCAGAACGGCACCTCGAACAAGCGATGACACTGCTAACCCGCATCATCTGCAATCCCTAAAAACAGACTCTGAGAATTATCAGTTCTCTACTCGCACGAAAATACTCTTTTCCGATAGCCTTATACCGTGATTCAAAACCGTACCCACTCAAAATCTTCAAACAACCAATCAAAGCAGAAAAAACAGTTGCTAAGCCAGTGGACTGCCGTCCACGCATCAATATACGTTGTATTCGGTCTCATCACGTTATTCATGGTGAACCCCAGTCTTGACGTACTTCGCTATACGATTTCACCATTTATGGTCATGTTGGCAGTTGTGCATAGCTACCTATACAAAACTTTATCTGCAACAGAAAAAGACAAGAGTCGGTTTCTCTTTGTCACCTCGTCCGTAGTGTTGTGCATAACTACGCTGATATATCTATTCTTTGCAAGGGAAGAAACTTCAGCCGGAGTTATCCTCGGAATAGGATGGTGTATTTCTGGTGCGGCGCAAACCATCTTTTCAAACAAGTTAAAGAACAACAACGCACTTGCTAAAGATTGGCGTTTTGAAGGAATCATGATGCTTGCAACAGGGCTGAGCTTCTGGGCTGTGAGCGGTATCGGCGATAGAGCCATGCTTGGAGTGTTCAGCTGTGGCGCAATCATTACCGGCGTGTTTCTAAGCACCGGTGTTATCACGTGGCACCGGCTCGGGAAACCTCTAGAAATATAGAACACCTACAAAACGACGTCTCTTACCTCATCCAAGTTCCCAGTAGCTTGAAGTTTTCTTTGGGGAAATACACACGACAAGCTGAAAGATTAACATTCTCTGCATGCTCGCCGGTTAACGAGTAGACTGGATGAGACACATCAGGAGGAAAGTTTAGTGGTACAACAGCGCCCTAGAGGTTTCAAAGAGCAGGTGACAGGGCCACTCGTCATCGCCTCAATTCTAGCCGTCGTTGCGTTTTGGGGAACCTTCATCACTGCAACAGGTGGAACAAATAACCGCCCACAATATGTTTTAGCGTTTACGGTTGCTGGTGCAGTTTTTATCGTTACCATCGTTGTTTGTGCAACATTAATTCTTGTTGAAAAACCGAACTCTCCTGAACTAGGGCAAGGTACCGGAATCAACCGTTCGTCAGCAAAACTTTACGCCGAAGCCCGTGCCCGACGTGAAGCCCAAGCACGCGCAGAAAAAGCACAACAGAAAACCTCTCAAGAGGAGAAAAACCCTCAAGAACGCTAAAGACGTTATGGCGATAAAACTTAAAATAAATATGCTGGGGACGAGGGAAAACTCGTCACCAGCATATTCTTTTAGCTATTGACAACGTCTATATGAAGAACCACTGGCTCTTCCACAATACGACGGACAACCTGCGCTACAGTCCGTACAGTATCTGGAACATTCGCACTCGAGGTTGTTCCTAAACGAAGAACAATATTTAGTTGGGGAGTCTGCACCGCACTCTGTGAAGAACGAGAACGATCAGAGTCAATACCTTTTTTCTGCTCAGATGAGGCAGACCCGTTAAGGGTTTCTCGAACCGTTGAACCCACCGTAGAGTTAACCGCGCTCATCGCCCGCAAAATACGTGTAGCACCAGCATAATGAGGGTAGATTTTCTCTACACCCTCTACCGCTAATACTTCCTTGCGTATCCGAGAAATATCAATTGATAATTCAGAACCTTGGTATTCTTCTTGCGTGTTATTTTGGGAATCAGAATCGTGGGAGGAATGTGGCTCAACATGAATGATTTGTGGCATATCACGCACCTTTCCGGTATTCGAAGGCAGCTTCGTCGCGGAGCATCCCCCAAGCACCAGTTTTCTTCTGACGTGTGTGTTGCGTTTGAGCAGCATCAAAAATATCTTGAATCGTCACGTTCACCATCTGAACGTTCAGCTCACTAATACGCTCAATTTCTTTGAGAATCAGTGTCCGTAACTCTTCAGCAGCGTTGTCAATAACTGTGCCAAAACGAATAGATGCAGTGACATTAACCGTAATGGGGGAATCGATAACAGTCACATCACCATCAAGATGGCATTTACCAATAACGACATCCTCTAACTCATCAGCAGCTGAACGGATAGCTGAGATAACTGAACCTTCCGTCTGCGTTAGACGGTCAAACTCGTTATCTGAGCGTAGGGGGATAGAACGTCCAGCTTTAGTTTCGAGAGCAATATTATTCAAGAGCGTATCAATCCAGCTCGTATCCTTATTTTGCTCTTTAAGGTCATGCTCAGAGAGCTCAGCGGTGAGTGTGCCGAGCTTACGTAGCGCCTTGACCCGTTGTGTACATACAGGACATTGATCAATATGTTCTGTTGTTTTTCTATGGGCTACCGTTTCATTATTTTCGTGTTCATCATCCAACCAGTCACTTAAGACGCTGAGAGGGATTCTACAATCAGACATTATTTCCAGCCCTCCAATCCATCAAGCAGTGCGATTCTTGCTCGAGCAAGTTTTCCTCGAACACTAGATTCGCTAATCATCAATGTCTGTGCAATTTCTTTATATGAGGCTCCACCAAGTTCCCTCATCACCCATATCTGCCGTTGCTGAACGGGTAATGTTTTGAGCACTTCGGAGAGCGCACCCATCTGTGAACCCGTAATAGCACTTTGCTCAGGAGTAGCTCCTGCAGCGACGGGTTCGGGTGAATTATCAATGTCGGCGTTGAGCTTACGCGCTCTAATAAGATCGATTCCTTTACGGTTGACAAGCATCATGAGCCAGCTTTTAACACGTTCAGGGTTCTCGACCGTATCCATTTTCTTCCACGCCTGAATAAAGGTTTCTTGGAGAACATCGTCTGCGTCAGCGGTGCTTCCTGTTAACCGAATAGCGTAGGCCCTCATGGAAGGAGCATGTCTACGTAATAGAGCTTGAAATGCGTCTGAATCGCCGTTTGCAGATCTTTCGCACAATAATGCGTCAGATAGTCCTGCTACTCTATCGGGGGTGAGTAATGCCATGTGTTTTCCTTCCCGGTCTCACAAAAACACAAGGCAGAACCAACAACATTAATAACTCGTGTGGTTCTGCCTTATGTGTTCTAAGGGTTAGTTTACCCGTTGTGTGTCCTTGGACATCATGGCGCGAATCCCGCCGGTCAAATAGACCGTTACAGGAATTTCTTGTCCTGTAAGGGCATCTAAACCAGCAACAGTCTTATCAACTGTTTCCCGTAGTGAGAGAGGGTTTGCGCCCTGTCGAACTTCAACCTTGACAAATAATCCAGAGGTTTTCTTGGGGAGTTTAAGTGCCGTAACACTTGTACTTAGAACGTCAGGGTTTTGCTCAAAAGACTCTTTGACAGCGTCTTTAGCGAAACTAGCAGCAAGTTCTGTGCGTCCCTGAGAGCCCTGCGACTTTACCGAGTGCTGACTAGAAGCTACAGAATGAGCGCGGTTACCATGCTGAGCAAAAATCCAACGTACCAGAAGGAAAACGGTGATAACCGCTAGAACAACAACTCCGACTGTTACCCAGCTAAAACCCCAAGGAGTCGCAGCTGCCGCAAACACATCGCGTGCTGGCTGTTCTACCTGATCAACAGCATCATTCCAGTACTGTGCCAAAGGCTCAGAGACTTTCAATGCGATAAGCCCTGCACCTAAAGCAAGGAATACTAAGCCGAAGAGGGTCAGTAAGATTCTATTGAGTGCGCGAGGTGCGTTACCCATCTTTATGCCACCAGCCCTTCTCCAGCAACAGTGACCGAAGCGCGCATTGTCGGTACAAAACCGTATGCGTCCAAGGTTTTTTGTGCAAAATCAGTGATTTCTTGAGTCGGTACAACCGAACCAGATGTCGGAACAATCTCTACAACAGCCTTAGCGTGGTAGATACTTGTGGTGACCTGCTCCTGATTGAAACCGAATTGACGGCGTACTGCCTCGCTCATTGCCGCAGCGATGACTTTATCATCTGCAACAAAAGCGACTCTCTGGCGAGATCCTAAAGAATGCTTTGCCAAAGTCCCAGGTGACAACGCTTTTTGAACAGCGAAGATACCGAGGATGACGAGAACAGCACCCGTTAGGTAGAGTGCCCAGTCAGGTATGCCTGAAGGTAGCTGAGCTACACCATCAAACATCTGTTCACCGCTGAGCAAAAGAGCCTTCTGCCCTGCCATACTCAAAACTAGTTCAATACCAGCCCAAAGAATGACGGCGAGCAATAAGACCGCGAAGAAAATGGAGACGCCAGCACGTGAAGAGTGCGTTTCGCGACGAACCATATATTTAACAAACGGCCCTGGAGCGCGACGAGCGGTGGGGTATTCTTCGACATATTCTTGATGACGACTCATTGAACACGCACCTGCTTTCCGTACTCGGTAATACCTGAAATGCTGACATTTACTGCGCCAATCTCACGACCAGTAATCTCACTGGCCTGTGCGATAACTAGCGCACGAGCGCGCTCCACCAAATCAAAGACCGTGCCACCCATTTCTTGAAGAAAGTCAGGTGAAGTGGGAATCTCGTCGAGACGTGGAGCACGAAGCGGTATAGAAATGTTCACGCCGAGCTTACCTGAGTGATCGGTGAGCGTCGTCTTAATATCAGACGACGCCACACCGAACGCCTCAGAAGCAACAGCAGTGCACACGGTAACCAGAGCCTTGCGGGCAACAATCGTGTTTCCGCGACTACTTGAATTCATTGCTTGTACTTTCGTGGACTATTCACCGAAGTGACATGGATTAGTTGGAGGAAGAACCCTTTTTATTTACGAGAGACTTCCATGCTTCATCAAGGTTCAAAGAACCGTTTTCGAGCATTGCCCCGAGGAATCCACCTGCTGCAAGGAAAATTACAGCGAGGAGGAATCCGCCAAATCCATGATCAAGTGCTGCATATGCAAGCACTGCGGCTACTAATAATCCGATTAGAGTCTTACTCACTACTTAACACGGCTTTCAGTTTTGGTTTCTTCTTCTACTTCTTCTTCGTCATCTTCAGAAGCAACATGAACATCGAGAATTTCGATGTTTACTTCAGTTACCTCAAGACCAGCGAGGTCTTCAATTGCCTTGATGACGGAGTTACGTGCGTCTTCAGCAACCTTGTAGAGGGGGTAAGGGTACTCAACAACGAGAGAGAGATCCACAGCAGCCTGAGTCTGTCCAACCTCTACAGAAACACCCTGCTTGAGGTTTTCTTCCTGACCAGCGAAGGAACGAATAGCGCCCAATGCGCGAGCTGCGCCGCCACCAAGTGCGTAAACGCCTTCTACGTCGCGAAGAGCGAGGCCAGCAATCTTAGCGATAACTGCGTCATTGACGTGGGTGGTACCCTGACCGCTATCTGCGCCAATGTTCTTTGCAGGACCAGAGGAAGCTGAAGTGCTCTTGGACTCTACATCTGCAGGGGTTACCTTAGTGTTCTGTGCCATGATTCTTTCTCCTTGCGAGTTTATTGTCATAATGGCTAAAAAAATTTTAGATAACGGCACCCCAAGAGATATTGGTCGAAGCGCCTGAGGTGCCGTCACTAATAAGACGAAATGACAAGAGAAAATGTCACGGTATTTTCTTAAAAATGTTCAGTGGACTTATGTTTTTGCTGATTTACTAGCTGTTTTACTTTGAAGAATTTTCTTGGAAACGCATCAACCTCAAAGAATTAAGAACCACAATCACCGAGCTAGAAGCCATCGCAGCGCCAGCAATCATCGGGTTCAACAATCCCAAAGCAGCCACAGGAATAGCAATAAAGTTATACCCAAACGCCCACACAAGATTAGACATAATTAGCCTCAACGTTGCTCGCGAAAGCTCAATTGCTGTCACGATAGAACGTACATCGCTACGCATCACCGTCATATCAGATGCTTCCATGGCAATATCTGTTCCAGAACCCATCGCAATACCAAGATGGGACTGTGCCAAAGCAGCCGCATCATTGACACCATCACCCACCATGGCAACACGTACCCCACCTTCTTGAAGGCGTTTAACAGTCTCTACCTTTTGAGATGGTGATACCCCAGCAAAAACATCCTCATCTGCAATACCCACTTGACGTGCGATAGATTCTGCAACAGACTGAGCGTCACCGGTTAGTAACACTGGGCGTAGTCCCTGCTTCTTTAATGTGGCAATAGCCGTTATTGCATCATCTTTTGGCGTATCTTGAAGCGCGATGAGAGCAACTGGGGTAGCGTCAACAGCAACCATGACCACTGTTAAGCCCCGTTCTTGCTCCTGCCGTAATAAGAGGGCATCTTTCTCACTCAACTGCACCGAATGCTCCTCAAGGAAAGAACGCTGCCCAACCATCACAGTGTGCTTTTGCTCCGAAGACCGTATACATGCTTGCACACCGCCACCTGCGGTCATCGTAAAATCTTCTATAACTGGCTCAACCACAGAACTATAATCAGCGTTTACACGACGGATAATTCCCTGAGCAATAGGATGCTCTGAACGTTTTTCAACACACGCAGCATAGGTAAGAGCCTGCTCAACAGTAAGACGCGAGGAACTACCGCTCAACGGCAATGTATGAACAACGTTAAACTTTCCTGCAGTAACTGTTCCTGTCTTGTCGAAAATAATTGCACCAATATCGCGAGTATCTTCTAGCACTTGTGCAGAACGAATTAGAATACCTAGCTGATAAGCACGCGTGGTTCCCGCAAGAAGCGCAGTAGGAGTTGCAAGACCCAAGGCACAAGGGCATGCAATCACCAAAACAGATACTGAGGCAATGAAAGCGCTATTGACGTCCTGAGAGAACACCCACCACGCAAGGAATGTCAGCACCGCAATCATAAGAACTACCGGAACAAAAACCGCAGAAATCCTATCTGCTAGACGCGCAATAGGTGCTTTAGTTGCCTGAGCCTCAGAGACAAGAGCACCTATCTGAGCTAAAGTCGTCTCTTCCCCCACGCGAGTGGCCCTGACCGTCAAAGCACCAGAAAGATTGACCGTAGCACCTGTGACGGTATCTCCCACTCCAACCTCAACCGGAGCAGATTCACCGGTCACGAGAGACATATCAACAGATGATTTACCCTCAATCACCTCACCGTCAGTAGCAATTTTCTCTCCAGGTAAGACCATAAACTCATCATCTGGCATAACATCTTGAGCTGGAATCTTGACCTCTTGACCATGACGAAGAATACGAGCTTCTTTAGCGCCCAGCTCAAGAAGTTGATGAAGAGCGCGAGAAGAACGTTGCTGAATACGCTGTTCGATGTAACGTCCTATCAAGAGGAAAAAAGCAACCATCGTTGAAGAATCAAAATAAAGTTGATGGCTATGCGCAGAATGAGCATGCACAGCTGCTGTCATTGCAGGGTCGATCAGCAACTGAGCTAAAGAAAAGAAATAACTCGAAAGAACACCTAGCGAAATGAGAGTGTCCATCGTGAACATACCGTGTCTCAGGTTGGTCCATGCTGCACGATGGAAAGGAATCGCTGACCAAAACACCACTACACTCGCAAGGAGTGCAACCGCCCAACCCCAATGCGGAAACTGAACAGAAGAAAACATCGATATAAAGAACACCGGAACAGCAAATACTGCTGTAACCCAGATTCTTTGTTTGAGAGAATCTAACTCTGTATGCTCAGGAGAAGAAGACGCTCCTTGGCTCATCGTTGGTTCTTTAAGTTGTGCCGTATACCCAGCTTTCTCAATCGTGCGAATTAGTTCTTCAGCTTCTACACCTTCTGGAACAAGTACTCGAGCGGAAGACAACGGCAAATTAACGGAAGGGTCCACTCCGTCAATTTTGCGCAATTTGCGCTCTACCCGCCCAACGCAGGAAGCGCAGGTCATGCCTCCAATATGAAGATTGATAACGCGTTGGTTTTGTTGCTCGTTCACAGTTATTTTCCTAGAGGTTAAGAAGGGGTATAAAAAGCAGAGGGCACCTCAGTTCTATGAGAGCTATGAGGTGCCCTCAAGGTCAGTGAGGACTAATCCACTAGGGTGAAGCCGGCTTCTGCGATGGCTTCACGAATCTTATCTTTGCTTAACTCTTCTTCGTGCGAGATCGTGACGGTGGATTCTCCATCCTTCACAACGTCCACGTTGACCTCTTGCACTTCAGAAAGCTCTTTGAGCTCTTCTTCTACGCTCATTGCGCAGTGGTTGCAGGTAAGTCCAGTTGCTTTGACAATAGTTTCTGCCATGATATTTCTCCATATTCTTAGGTTTTATGATGTGCAAGGAAAGTTTGTTTAGGAGCGTAAAAGCCGTGAAATTGCGGCACTAGCTTCAGAAACTTTATGCTCGACGATGCGGTGGTCTCCTGTGCGCTGAGATTCTTCTGCCGCGTGAACAACACAATGTCCGATATGTTCTTCGAGCAAGCCGATAGAAACAGCATGTAGTGCCTTATTAGCTGCTGATATTTGCGTCAAAATATCAATGCAATATTGGTCTTCTTCTACCATGCGTGAGATGCCGCGAATCTGCCCCTCAATGCGACGTAACCTTTTGAGATACGCTTCTTTTTTAGAGGTGTATCCGTGAGGCGGTGAGGTGTCTGTATGGACTTCTTCTTGGTGGCACATATCGCAGTTCCCTCCGTAGTGTTTGGTGTTCTATGGTGAAACACTCACCTCTAAGATATACCCCCTAGGGGTATAAAACAAGAGGTGAAGAAGGTATTTATTTCTGCAAAAAACCACGAAAGACGCTTCTACCCTCCCCAGAAAACTAAGCTTAGGTTAGTGTTAACCCCATGGCTTCTTTTATCGAGGACTACGCATTATTATCTGATATGAACACTGGAGCGCTTGTCTCCCGCGCAGGATCCATTGACTGGTTTTGCGCCCCAAGATTCGACTCCGGTGCCGTATTCGCCGCCCTACTAGGGGACAGAGAACACGGACGCTGGCTGCTTGCGCCCCTAGAATCAGTAAACCCCGCCCCCGTAGAAGAAGTCCGCACAGAACGCTCCTACCGAGAAAACACCTTCACTCTCCAAACCATCTGGCACATCGGAGACGCCAGCGTACGCGTCACAGATTTTATGCCGCTAACCGGCGGAACCTCCATCGTACGAAACGTCGAAGGGCTCACCGGAGAGGTCGTCATGCTCCACGAACTCACCATGCGATTCGACAACGGAAAAACAACACCATGGGTCACCCGCTACACCGACGGAGACACCGACCCCATGGTCATCGGAATGGCTGGACCTCACGCACTCGTCTTCCGTGGAGATACCATTCCCGACACCCAACATGGTGCCCATACCGACACATTCGTTGTATCTGCCGGACAACACTATTCTTTCTCCCTGAGCTATTTCGCTTCAAACCACAACCCGCCTGCACCCATCGACTATGACACCGCCTTGACCTACGCCAACGAACAATGGAGCGAATGGTCAGAACTTTTCACCGCAGGGCGCAACGAACCAGCACCAGAAACATCATCACGCCCTGTCATCACCGCAACAGAAGCTGTCTCAGACTCAACGAACACCAACGAAACCGCTGTTTGGGCAACACGCTCTATCGGTGAAGCTCTCAACACTGAAAATGACCCTGTGACCAATACGCAACTACCAGAAATTGATTCACAGACCTACCACGAACTCGCGCAAACAGCAACGCACACCATCCTGCCAAACACCGCAGAAGACACCCAAAATGAGCACGATGCACTCTACCGAGAAGCACGGCTACGCGCACTACTCACACTACGCGCCCTCATCTCCCGAGAAACTGGCGGACTCGTCGGTGCCCTCACCACATCGCTACCTGAAACCCTAGGCGGTAACAGAAACTGGGACTTTAGATTCTCATGGCTACGAGACGTCGCCATGGCAATGGACGTGACCCTTACACACGGACACGAACGAGAAACTGCCCAACTAAGAAACTGGATACTTCGTGCCGTAGCAAATAACCCTCAAAAACTTCACGCCGTCTACGGTGTCGCCGGAGAAAAAGACGACCTAGACCGTCGCCTCGCATTACCAGGCTACGAAGGTTCACAACCGGTTCGCTCAGGTAACGGCTCAGGAGAATATTTCCAAGCAGACGCTCTAGGGCAGATGCTCGTCACCTTCGCAAACTTGCGTCATAACGGAGTAGGGGAGGACCACCTATCATGGCCGCTACAAAAAGAACTCCTCAACTCAGCCGTTGAACGAATCGGACAAGCAGACCGATCACTATGGGAGATGCGAGCAGAACCTCGCATCTACACTCACTCTCAAGTCATGCTATGGGCAGCCTTTAACGCCGGAGTATTAGCAGTAGAAGATTACGGACTTGCCGGAGACGGAGCATTATGGGCACATTGTCGAGACAGCCTTGCAGAAGAAATTCTCGAACACGGCTACAACCCAGAATTGAATTCCTTCGTGCAAACCTACGACGGAACCACCGTAGACGCCTCCTTGTTGCAACTTCCACAGGTAGGCTTCTTAGACTGGTCTGACGAACGCATGCTCGGCACTGTCCGCAGAATTGAACAAGAATTACAGCATGCTAGCGGAATGATTTATCGCTACATTAACCGCAACGGGTTTGACGGTTTTGAAGACCAAGATAACCTACACTGCGCAGCTTCGCTCTGGTTAGCAGAACAATACATACGTTCTGGCCGAGAACAAGACGGGCGAAGAATTCTCGATACAGTACTGGGGGTTGCGAACGATCTTAACCTGATGAGCTCAGAGTATGACTACGCTGCTCAACGCATGACGGGTAACTTCCCGCATTCTCTAGCGCATATTTCTCTGATTCGCACAGTAGAAGCTTTAGGGCTATAACCGTCAGGAAATCCGAAGAATATAGGATATGATAGCTTGTCAAGAGCCGTTATATCCTATATTCCTTTTTTGGCATATTGAGTAGCTTGATGAGCGCACACCATCAATTGCACCTGATGGAAAATCATCAACGGAACAATCAAAACACCCACCTGAGTGCTACCAAAAATAACAGCAGCCATCGGAAGACCCGTCGCTAAAGATTTCTTCGTTCCACAGAACTGAATAGCGATAATGTCCTGACGGCTAAACCCAGCACGAGAAGCAACCGCACGTGTTAGCCACAACATGGCGTACACAAAAACTATTGAAAAAATTACTAGAAGAGATAACTGCCACCAGCTGATACGGCTCCAAACACCGTGAACAATGCCCTCAGAAAAAGCCATATAAACCACCATGGCAATAGAGAGACGATCCACCTGTTTTGTCACCGGACGGTGCGCAAAATCTGCACTCCAACGACGCATCAGCTGTCCTGCAATAAACGGTGCAAGTAACTGTATAGCAATGTCCAAAAAGATATTTCCACTAATGGCAATGCCATCAGAGTGCATCAAAAACATGACTAAAAGTGGTGTCGCAAAGACCCCCACAATATTCGAAACAGAAGCAGAAACAATTGCACCAGCAACATTACCGCGAGCAATAGAAGTAAAGGCCACAGAAGATTGCACCGTTGAAGGAACAAGAGTCATATACAAAATGCCTAAATATAGCTCATGTCCCAACACCATACCCATTGGGAACAGAAGGACCCCTATACAAGGAAAAATAATAAAAGTGAAAGCAAGAATCAACACATGAAGACGCCAATGCTTTAACCCCTCTAAAGCCTGCTGAGGAGAAAGGCGAGAACCATAGAGAAAGAATAATAAAGCAATAGCAATTTTTGTTGCTAATGAAAAGCTCTCAGCAAAAGCGCCTGTGGCTGGTGCGATAAAAGCAATCACCGCTGCCAGCAAAATCAACATGATGAGCGGGTCAGCGGTGATGCGTGGAATACGAAGAGCCATAGAGGCTATTTTACGATACGGCCCTCATCGTCATTGCCTTCTTCTGCAGATGTAGAAGTATATGACGTTTCTTCACTCTGTGATTCCTGTGCATGATTCTCAGCTGGCATCTGAGGGCGCAAATGCGGTGGAACCCATAGTGTGAAGAGGGTGTCGGATATGCGGCGGTCACGCTCGGTAGCTGGCTCTTTCTTCTGCGTTTGAACGATACCCCAATGCTCATTATCAGCACGTTCTGGGTAAATATTCATGAAGTCTGTTGCCTGCAACGGGTCTGGCCATAGACGAGCTGGATCAGCTGCTGGAACAGCAGATAGAGGATACTGTGGATTGACTTTTGGACGCCAAATGAGACGCCCTGGCTCGGAGCGGTCACGCAAAGCATGTGCACGCCACGTTGTTGGAGGGTGCGTCAAGGATAGGTTGCTCATCCACGTAAAGAACCCCTTTTCGTAGACTGCGCGGTTTGCTAGCTCATCGCTATTGACCTCGTTGCACAAGTATTTTCCAGCAGAAAGAACACCCATCGTTTGGAGCGCGCCTTGAGGTGCAAGACGATACCCAAAATTATCGGCGGTATATTCTTGTGCTCGTGAGAGCGTCGAACCAAGAACTGGAATCTGCATAAAAAATGACGTAAAGATGAGGCGGAAATAGCTGACGTGTCCAGCAGCAATATGCCCCACCTCATGCCCAATGATAAAGCGTAGAGCCTCGGGGTTTCTTGCTTTCCCACCTATCTCAAAAAGGTCTGAGTAGATGACAATAAAACGACGATGACCATGACCCGACGCAAAAGCGTTAATCTGCCCGTTGCCTAGTTGTACGTAGGCATCTGGTACGCGACGAAGTCCGCTAGCGCGCGCCGCGTCAACAACCATTTGGTAGGCTTCAGGGAATTGAGTGGGCGTTATACGAACGGCAGTAAGCCTAATTCTTGCGTAGGCTAAAGCACGAACAATAAATATTCCCAGCGGGGCATATATTGCTAAGAGGAGAAGCTGCTTGAGCGTTGCACCAAGAGTAGCACCTTCGGCTGCACCCGTCACCACCGATACAAAATTAACAACGAGATAAATAAAACCAGCAATATATACCCCAAAGGTCAGCAAATACGCAGCAATGACCCACGGTAATTCACCAGGGTGCCGAAGCGAATTCACAAACTTAAACGGCATCAACGATTGATATTTCAGCAACGCTGGTGCAGGTAACGGCGATATTGGGCGTTGACGCGTATCTTCTGGAATCCACCCGCGGGAGAGATCGTCAGGCAAGGGGCGTTCTCTTAGATTCGAGGCTCCTACCGGCAAACTACTGTGTGAAGCTCTGCCTTCAGAAGGCTGCCCTGTTGTGGGAACATCGTCGTGTGGAGGTTGACTCATTGCTATTTCTTTCACTCTCGACAAGGGTGTTTACTGGTTACTATAGTACGCATTATCGACGATGAGAACCTCATCTTAGGGACGAATTAACGTCCGAAACCGTTCCAGAGAAAACTGCAAAATACTCTGCGGGGCGTACCCATCATTGAGATGAGGGTACGCCCCGCAGAGTAGCTAGAACCGAAAAATAATTATGCTGAAGCTACAATGACTTCGGTTGCCTGAGCAATAGCCAACTCTTCATTGGTTGGAATAACAAGAACAGGAATAGCAGAATCTTCCGTGGAGATAATACGCGGATCATCACCGCGAACAAGATTTGCCTCAGGGTCAAGAGTGATACCTAGAGCACCCAATCGTTCGATAGTGAGCGCACGGAACTCAGAAGAGTTTTCGCCGATACCTGCAGTGAAAATAAGAGCTTGCATACCTCCAACAGCTACATGGTAACCGCCAATGTATTTAGCTAGACGGTAGGTTGTCATATCCAAAGCAAGTTTTGCTCGTTCATTGCCGTCCTTCATCGCATTAACAACTGCGCGCATATCATTATCTCCGGCAATCGCTAATAAGCCAGATTCTTTATTGAGAATCTGGTCCATACGCTCAGCAGTAAGCTCTGGATTACGCATCATCAAAGATGTGAGAACAGAAGGATCAATGTCACCGCTACGAGTGCCCATCACCAAGCCAGCAAGAGGGGTATAGCCCATAGAAGTATCTAGGCACTTACCGTGAGCAACAGCAGTAGTGGATGCACCGTTACCGAGGTGAGCAACAACAGCATTAAACTTTTCACGCTCAATACCAAGGAATTCTGCGGCGATACCAGTAACGTAATCGTGGCTGGTGCCGTGGAAACCGTAACGACGAACGCCATATTTTTCGTAGAACTCTTCTGGAACAGCGTAACGATACACATGTTCTGGCATGGTGGAGTGGAACGCATTATCAAAGACTGCCACCTGAGGAACACCAGGGTATGTTTCAGTCGCTGCTTTAATACCCAATACGTGTGCAGGATTGTGGAGGGGGGCTAACGGAGATAGGTCATCAATCTTTTGAAGAACTTCATCGTTGATCAGTACTGGTTCAGTGAAAACATCTCCGCCTTGAACAACGCGGTGTCCAATTGCTTGGATTTCACGACCGTGGAGAGGTTCCTTGAGATCTTCTGCCATGATGGCAAGAGCCTCTGTATGGCTTGGGATTTTAGTGCCAATGTTTTCGATGAGTCCTTTAGCGAGAACCTGCTCAGCTTCTGGCAAAGAGGTGTCACGTGCTTGATACTTGACGGATGATGAACCGCAGTTCACAACGAGAATAAGCAAAATATTTTCCTTTTCTATAGAGAATCTAAGGGGGTTGTGCAACAGCATATGCTGTTGCACAACCCTAACGCTTTAACGGGAAGCCTGCTATTTTGAGCAGATCCACCGTTGTACCTTTTAGAGAGTTTGAGCCTGAATTGCGGTGATAGCAACGGTGTTGATGATGTCATCAACGGTGCAACCACGAGAGAGGTCGTTGACAGGTTTACGTAGCCCCTGAAGTACCGGACCAACAGCAACGGCACCAGAAGTTTGCTGTACAGCCTTGTAGGTGTTGTTACCGGTGTTCAAATCGGGGAATACGAACACTGTTGCTTGGCCAGCAACTTTGGAGTCTGGCATCTTTGAAGAAGCGATAGACATATTAGATGCTGCATCGAACTGGATGGGCCCTTCAACCTCAAAGTCAGGGTTGTTTCCCTTGACGATTTCGGTTGCTTCACGTACGACCTCAACATCTGCTCCAGAACCGGATGTTCCGGTGGAGTAAGAGAGCATCGCAACCTTAGGTGTCACACCAAATTGACGGGCAGTTTCTGCTGAGGCTGTAGCAATATCAGCAAGCTGCTCTGCGTTAGGGTTGGGGTTTACTGCGCAGTCGCCAAAGACGAGAACACGGTCTTCCATGAGCATGAGGAATACGGAAGAAACAATTTTAACGCCGGGGCGAGTTTTTACGAATTCAAGGGATGGACGGATGGTGTTTGCGGTGGTGTTAACAGCACCAGAGACCATACCGTCAACAATGCCCTTGTAGACGAGCATGGTGCCGAAGTACGAGGCATCTTGTTGCATACGGCTACGAGCTGCTTCAACCGTCATGCCTTTATGCGCGCGTAGCTGAGCATATTCTTGTGCAAAATCTTCGGTGTATTCATTATCGTTGAGGTCGATAATGCGGATACCGTTCTTATCTTCTCCGGCGAGAGGAAGGTTAATGCCCTCAGCCTGACAAATCTCAGAGATTTTTGCGGGATTACCGATGAGTACAAGATCACAGAAATCGCGCCGAGCAATAATTTCAGATGCACGAAGGATGCGCACATCATGGCCTTCAGGAAGGACGATAGTGCGACGGCTTTGGCGTGCTTTTTCAATAAGGTTATGCAAGAAGCGTAGCGGAGTCATGGATGCAGGACGCTCTAACTCGAGACGTTCAAGCAACTCATCAGGGTCTACAGAGCGGGACCATTCACCGAGTGCTGCAGCAATTTTACGAGGCTGTCCGTTAGAGAGTGAGCCTTCGACACGTGATACTGCTCGTCCTGATTGGAAGGTGTCCATGGTGGTTTCAAAGACCGGGAATGGTGCATTACTCATCAGGGAGCTAATGACAGTGTCATTCTTAACCTCAGAGAATCCGCCGGTGAGGAGCATACCAGCAGGTGCTGGGAATGTGGGCGAAAGCGCTGAAGCAAGTGATGCGACAACAACATCAGTGCGGTCACCTGGGACAATGACGAAGTCTCCGTCAGTGAACTGGTCAAGGAAGTTTGCGACGGTCATTGCCGCAATTTTGACATCGTGAATATCTCGGTTGAGGTGTTCTTCGTCGATTCCTTCAGCGGATAGTTCCAGCGCTGCTACCATTTCGGAGATTGAAGGTAGGGCAAGCTCAGGAATTTCTGGAAGAACGTAGACGGGGCGCTTTGAGGGGCCGCGTTTGACGCTCTTGAGAATTTCCTCGCGTAATTCTGGTTTGCAACGGTTGACCATAATGCCCAAAATGTCGACTTTGGCGTTGGTTAGTTCGGTGCGCGCGACATCTACGGCGTTGACGATGTCTTGTACAGAGGATTCTTGTGCACCAACTATTGCGATAACGGGTAGCCCAAGGTCGCGAGCGAATTGCACGTTGAGGTCGAATTCGACGGTGACTGCGTTGTGAGCCATGAGGTCAGTACCATCGACGATGATGACATCACATTCTGAGGCCATTTCTGCGTAGACAGATACTGCAATAGAGGACATTTCTTCGTGGTTGCCTTGAGCGAGAAGCTCACGGCAACGTTCGAGGGACACTCCTCCGCGGGCTTGTAGGCTGGTAAGCCCAAAGTTTTGCCGCATGAGGTTGAGCATTGGGTCTTGGGCTTCGGTTTGTCCATTGAAGACAGGGCGGAAGTAGCCGACTCGATCTGCACGTTTGATGAGGGAGTCTGCTAGACCTAAGCTCACCAAGGACTTGCCAGAAAGCGGGTTCATTGCTGAAAGGTAGATACCGGTTGTCATGTCTCGTTTCTACTATCTCTTGTACGTCCCGATGGTGGGGCGGATGTCACGGCACTCTTTTGTGTCGATAGTTCATTTGAATTTTATGCCTTAATAGGCGAGCAGTGGGGTAGATTAGTTCCCTCTGTGGGGTAACTCATGAGAATGTTCTATTTTTATGACGATGCTTTGACACGTGGTATTGAGTGTGTGTGTGATGTGTCGTAGGGTGAAAATATGTTATTTGCTTTTTCTGTTGCACCCACTGGTGGTGCCTATGAAGATGGTTCTGTCCATACTGCTGTTGCTCAGGCTGTGAAGATTGTGAATGAGTCTGGTTTGCCGAATGAGACGAATGCGATGTTCACCATTATTGAGGGTGAGTGGGATGAATGCATGGATGTTATTAAGCGTGCGACGGAGGCTGTTTCTGCTGTTGCTCCTCGAGTGTCTTTGGTGGTTAAAGCTGATATTCGCCCGGGGCATGATAGCGGTGAAATAACCGGTAAAGTGGAGCGTTTGAATAAGGCGTTGTCTCAGGAGAGTTAACTATTTTGGGTGGCTTTGTTGCCACGTGTGAGCGGTCTATTGTTCTTGACGAACGATAGGCCGCTTTTTTGTGGGCGTGGCATGAGGTGAAAATTTTACTAAAACGACATAAGTGCTTAAATATGCAACATATGTTGTAGATTTTTTATTTTCTATATACAGTAGGAATAGTTTCCCCAGGTTAAACCAATGTTTTTAAATGTTTTTTAATTTTATTCTGTATATTTTTTCGCCTATTTGAAGTGTCTTCATAACGCACAAACCGTAGAAGAACACCCCAGGGTCTGCGCCATCTTCCCCCATATGCGCAACCCCACACTAATAGAAGCCCCCTCCTATGAAAAATATTGACTCTTACCTCTCAACACTATTTTCCGAATATCCACCAACTCCAGCGTTTAAACGTGCTCGAAAACGACTTCGACTACGCATGAAAAAGCGCCTAAAAACACTCCTTGAACACGGTAAAACACCCAGCGAAGCACAAAACATCGTCATAGCAGAGCACAGCTCCTTAGAAGCTCTAGCCGATGAACTCAACATCGCAGAAGAAATCATCTCTTATAGAACGGGCAAAAGCTTTTACGGAATTGCTCAACCCATGTACTCCCTCGTCACCCAAGAATGCGCCCAAAAATATTCTCGGGCACTCAAAGAAAGCTCCGCCCAAAGAGCAACAGGAACCATCTTCTTTATCCTCGGATTAGCTTTCTTCCTGCTCTGCGTCTCAATCTGCGGAGAACACCATACCGTATCAATACCCCTTGCAACGTTAGGGCTTATCCTCTGTATCGTAATAGGCCGCTTTTTGCTCCATCGGGTCAAAGAATACATGAGCCCCTTTAGCATGGTCGAAGAATACGGTTTCATGGCAGACCCAGCCGTCAAACAATGGGTGCATGAACAAGAACAAGAACAGAAAAAACATACGCGCACCCTCAAAATTGCAGGTGTACTACTTATCGCAACCTCACCCATCGGCGTCATCGCTCCTGCTCTCTTAACGGATAATCATCGAGTATCCGCCGCGGGGCTTGCCCTGTTACTTTGTATGGTTGCTGCGGGCGTATGGATCATCATATTCTGCTCCTGGGCAACAAGAGCCGCCGACACTATCTGCGTACTATCTCAAGATTGGGGAGATGACACAACACGCCCTACGCCCTTACTGCACCTTTTAAGGAAAGCATACTGGGGTATCGTCATCATTATTTTCTTACTCTGGGGATTTGTAGGAAAACGATGGACAGAAGCATGGATTGTTTTTCCCGTGGCAGCAATTTTGTGCTGTGCTTTGGACGATATTGTCTGCTGCGGTAAAAAGAAAAAATAACCTCGCTATTCTAAGGGCTCGAGATGCCTTAAACAGAAGTGTGATTCTCTGTTATGTCTATCCCTCGAAACATACGTCCTACGCGCATACTCTGCCCCTCGGGGTTATGCCAGGACCCCAAACAAGTCAACGAAAACCCCTCATGGCTAAAACCATTCTTCTCATAGAAGCGTTGTGCCTTCGCGTTACCTTCGACAATGTGCAGATACGCTGGTTCACCCGATACGAGAACAGCATCCAAAAGTGCCTGACCCAGCCCGTGCCCCTGAGCCTGCTCAAGAGTATATAACTGAACTAGCTCACGAGAACCAGCAGGAACCTGTGCAAAATCAAGTTCACTCTCCCACGGCAATGGACCCAAACGAGATAACCCAAAACCTACTGGATGTGAAAAATCTGCAGAAGTATCGTACGCAAGAAAAGCGCGCGACTGAGCAGAAGAAACATTGTCCAAAAATTCCTCAACTAGCTCATCACGAGAATCATACTGACGCTGCATAAAGCCGTCATCCCCATAACCAGCATAAGTTTGGGCTAAACACTTTAACTGTAAATCAACATACACATCTGCATCTTCAACAGTGGCAGGAATAAGCCTATAGTGACGGTGAATGATTTCCACGAACATCGCCCTTATCTCATCTGTACATCATGGATAGATACCCTCAACACTGTACCCTTAAACCTGTGGCTAGACGCAGAAGAAAAACAAAGAACACCGCAACAGACCAAAGCACGCTTGTCGAAGGAAAATACCCCATCTCTACAGGGGTAGCGGAACTCATTGAAGATGACTACACTCCCGGTGGATGGGTCCTTGAAATCAACGGTATGGAATCATCACATATCGTCTTAGACGACCCCAGAGCACTGGACTTTGAATATATGCGATGGATAGCTGCCGCCGTCGAAACCTATGCAGAAAGTACCCTAGACACCGAAAAATTGCGTTTAACACACCTCGGCGGAGGGGCGTGCTCCATGGCACGCTACTTTGTGGACGTTTACCCAAAATCACGCAATACGGTGGTAGAACTTGACGCAAAACTCGCAGAATACGTACGCCAGTGGTTCTCACTACCGCAAGCACCTCAGCTTAAAATACGAGTAGGCGAAGCACGAGCTGTGACAGAAACATTTACCGCCCAATCGCGTGACATCATCATTCGTGATGTTTTTGCCGGATACATCACACCCGAACCGCTCACAACACTAGAATTCACGCGCATCGCCTCAGAATCCCTATCTCACAAAGGTCTATACATTATTAACTGTGGTGACTATCCAGAACTCTTAGGAGCAAAAGCAGAAGCTGCCGCTATCGCAGAAGTCTTTGAACATACCTGCATTATCGCTGACCCTGCCATGCTCAAAGGCCGCAGACGAGGCAACATCATTATTGCTGGTGCTCACTCTCCACTGCCATTAGACGGCGAATATCTTGCCACCCAACTGACCAAGAGACTCCTCAGTGGTGCCGTACCAGCACAATATAAAGATGACCGCTGGGTACGAAAATTTGCACAAGGTGCAACCCCTCGCCACGATAAGCCGGTGACGGAAAACTAGTTTTATACGAGGAAGACAGAGGGTGCTCACCAGCTAACTGGTGAGCACCCTCTGTCTGATATGTCACTATAAAACTTTTAGTCAACTTTAAAAAAGCTGATGGGTGTTGTGCCCTTTTGTCCAAGGCATACGAGAATGAAATCTGAAATAGGCAAAAGTGTAAACAACTGCAGAAAAAATACCGCAGACAACAAGAATGAAAAATGTTATTTTGAGGATAGTGGCCATACTCTGTAACTCCATGCCAGAGCGCCCAGTCACCATAATCGCCACAGCGATTGCAACCATAAAAGAAACAATCGCAAGGTTTCGGGGGAGCTTTTCTACTGTTTTCCGAGACATCAAAACCTCCTTGAGATGTAACTAACCTAACATCACGCAAGGTTTTTAGTCAACCTACTTAGTATTTTCTTCTGGTGCCAACATCCACTACCATAAGAAACCTTCCGCCTATTTACTGGCACAAATAAAGACGAGTAAGGTAGTACCGTGAAAAAAATTCTGCAACAAATCCCCGGGTTCTCCACACCAAAAAACACTACCGAAGAACACCGCCACGAAAACACCGCCACCACACACCAACCAGAAGAAGCCCCCATCTACCTCATCTCCATGGCAGGCTACCCCAACTACGGCGACGAACTCATCACCCGCAGATGGCTCGAATTCTTTGCAGAACACAAACCCAACACCGAAATCTGGCTCGACGTTCGCGAACCCGGAACAGCCAGCACCCTCTTCAAAAACATCCACCCCAATCTACACGTCGTCAACACCGTATTCCGCGCCATCTTCGAATACGAACACAACCTCAATCGCCACCCTAGCGAACTCATCAAAACACTCGGCTCACCACGCTTCGACGCAGGACTACTCCAACTACGCAGAGCCGGAACCATACATCTGCTCGGCGGCGGATTCATCAACAGCGTCTGGCCATCCAACGCCCTCATCATCGAAACCATGCAAGCAACAGCCCAAGAAACCGGAGCGCGACTCATCGCCACCGGACAAGGACTCATGCCACGCATCACCGAAAACTTCACCGGATTCTCACACATCAGCGTACGAGACACCCCCAGCTCCTACGCCCTAGGCATTACCCGCGGACTCGACGACGCCTACCTCATCAACCCCAACACCCTCACCCCAAATACCGCAGAATTCTCACCAGAGAACACGCAGCTCTACCTCTGCGTCCAAAATGACGCCGTAGAAGACGGACAACACCAACGAATGCTCAACTTCGTCCGCGCACAAGTCAAAAAACTCGACATACCCCGCGACAACATCCACTACGTCGAAGCAATCCCCGGCGCCGACTACGCCGGATACGAAGCACTACAAGACATTGTTAACCCCCACGGATTCATCTCCTTCCAACAATTCTGGGACGAAGACTTCACTTTCTCACCAGAACAACTCTGGATAACCAGCCGATTCCACCACCATCTCATGGCTTCTCTTGCGGGCGCTCGCGGAATCGCATTGAGTGGAAAACCCGACTATTATGACGTCAAACATCAGTCCCTCCTAGAACTAGGAAGCCATTGGAAACTTTCTGGCGCAGATTCCCAAGAACTCTACAACTGGAGCGACTTCACTGCGCCCGAAGATATGACTCGACACGTCCACACTAAATATCAACAAGCTTGCACACTATATAGCGTTGGATAACTCATAAAGAACAATGGGGGCTCGATAGCGGTATGCTATCGAGCCCCCATTGTGTATGAAGAGCACTTCTAATAACTAGTGGAGTACACCTTCAATGACGCCCATGCTGAAGTAGAGGACAAAAGCACCAGCAACTGCATACATAAGCGGGTGAATATCACGAGTGCGTCCCTGAACCAGACGAATGAAGACGTAGCAAATGAATCCGGCACCAATACCATCGGCGATGGAATAGGTGAAAGGCATCATAATAATCGTCAAAAATGCTGGAATACCAAGACCCCAGTCTGCCCAATCAATATGAACAGCTTGGCGGACCATCAAGAAACCAACAACAACCAATGCTGGGGCAACAGCTTCAAAGGGAACAATATTAACTAGTGGAGAAATAAAGATCGCAAGTAAGAACATCGCACCGGTGATGAGGTTGGCAAAACCAGTACGAGCACCGTCGCCGATACCTGTTGCTGATTCAACATAAATCTGGTGAGAGGAGCTCGAAGCACCACCACCTACAACAGAACCCAACGCATCAACGAGAAGAACCTGATTGATTCCTTCAATCTTTCCATCTTTGCTGAGAGTGCCATTCTCAGCAGCAAGACCAACAGAAGTCCCCATTGCATCAAAGAAAACTGCCAGCAAGATAGAGAATACAAGCAAAGATGCCGCAGCACCGCTGAGTGAACGGAACGCACCAAAAAGGTCAGCCGAACCGATGAGAGAAAGATCTGGCAAGCTAAACCAATGAGGTGGAACACTTGGAACCATCAAAGACCAGCCGGTGGGGGAATCAAGAGAAGAGCCGGAAGGCGCAATGGTCTCAAGGAAAATAGATAACGCTGTTGATGCAACTACCGAAATCAGAATTGCTCCACGAACATTGCGAATAAAAAGTGCAATAGTAAGGAACAATCCGAAAAGGAATACGACAGTTGGCCAGCCCATAAGATGACCGCCAACACCGAAAGAGACAGGAACAGTTGTTCCTGCTGCGTCTGGCATACGGCGTACAATGCCTGCTTCAACTAATCCGATAAAAGCAATAAATATACCGATACCAACAACAATAGCCGTTTTAAGGCTTTGCGGTACCGCGTTAAAAACAGCAGTCCGGAAACCAGTAAGCACCAGCAAAAGCATGATAATACCCGCCCAAACAACAAGCCCCATAATTTGGGGCCATGTAAGGTTCGGGGTGGTTGCAATAGTAGAGGCAAGGAGTGCATTAACGCCTAATCCTGCTGCCATGGCAAAGGGCTGGCGCGCCCAAATGCCCATGACAATGGTCATGATGCCAGCAATGAGAGACGTAACAGCTGCTACCTTCTCTGGTCCGAGGACATTACCTGCAGAATCTGCTCCAGTGCCAATAATGAGGGGATTAAGTACCACGATGTAGCTCATGGCGAAGAAGGTTGCGAAACCACCTCGAATTTCTGTTCCGAAGGTAGAGCCTCGCTCGGTAATTTTGAAGAAACGGTCTAACCCATTAGTAGGGGTGGGTGCCGATGCGGATGCGTGAGCCGCGGTGTTCTCAGAAGACATTCGTTGAATCCGTAGTTACTCTCGTGTGAATGGGGATTAAAAGCCCCAAAAATGAAGAAAGCGTTAACGATGCGCAAATACGCAATGTCAACGCTGATAATTACCTGATAATAATACGTCTTGAGATGCTATATGTGTGGTAAAACCTGCCGTAATTTTCGAGAAAAACCTTAACAAAAATGCAGTAATATTTTCAAAGGGCGCTTCACCAGAGGATTACTTGGAACAAAGCTATAGAATTCACAGCAAATCCAGGGTTACTTTCGGCGTTGCCAGACTGTTAGTGTAGACGAGAAGAAAAACCGTTAGTTGATTGATGACGTACCCTGAAGGACACCCTCGTGAGTGTATATCCTACTATTGCAGAGATGGCATATTCTGTCCAAGCTGTTGTTGAGACTTCTCGTCCTGCACGATACGCAAAACAGCTGATATCGCATATGTGCCATAAAGTCCCTTGTGAAGAAATAGTTGATGGCCATCGAATCACTTTTAACCGAGAAGGTATTTTTAGTGGTTATGGTGATGTTCTCGTGACAGATATTGCTGGAGAAACGAAACTGGTTCTATGGGCGTATGCAGAAGATGAAGAGCGCTTAGAACGTGTCAAAGGTATTCTTGTACGTCATCTTGAGCGATTTGGAGAACGCGAAGGACTTACTGCTCAATTTAATAACTGAGAATATGTCGTAATGTCTTGTCAGAGATGTGAACAAAAGTTCATTTGACAAGGTGTTTTGACGAAATATCGTATTTAATAAATCCTAAATCATTGAATACCGTTCACTCGAACGATATTTGTATCATTTAGGAGGAACACTATGCTGGATTTCTTCGCAATCCGCAAAGCCCCACCGTCTGGCCTATCTACCAGCGAACAACGCAAACTCTGGCTCCGAGAATTCCTTAAAGCCTTCTTCGTTGTGTTCTTGGTGTACATGTCAATGTACCTGATTCGCAACAACTTTAAAGCCGCTCAACCGCTCCTTAAAGAAGAATATGGGCTAAGCACCCTCGAATTGGGCTATATTGGTCTAGCGTTCTCTATCACCTACGGTTTAGGGAAAACCCTTGTCGGCTATTTTGTAGATGGCAGAAATTCTAAACGTATTGTTTCTGCCCTACTCGTCTCTGCTTCCCTGATGGTTCTGGTCATGGGGTTGTTGCTGAGTGCCTTCGGTTCTGTCATCGGTATCTTTGTGGTGCTATGGGGGCTCAATGGTGTCTTCCAGTCTGCTGGTGGTCCTGCCTCATACTCGACTATTTCACGGTGGACACCGCGTGAAAAACGAGGACGTTACCTTGGTTTCTGGAATGCTTCACATAATATTGGTGGCGCTATTGCTGGTGGTCTTGCCCTATGGGGAGCTAACGTCTTTTTCAACGGTCACGTTGTTGGTATGTTTATTTTTCCTGCGCTGATTGGTCTCGCTATTGGTATCGCAGGTCTTTTCATCGGCAAAGACGACCCCGAGGAGCTTGGTTGGAACCGTTCAGAAGAAATTTTTGATGAACCTATTGAAGAAGAAAATACCCAGTCTGAGTCTTTGACTAAATGGCAGATTTTCACCACCTATGTTCTCAAAAACCCGTGGATTTGGATTCTATGTACTTCAAATATTTTCGTGTACATCGTGCGTATTGGCATTGATAACTGGGCGCCGCTCTACGTCAGTGAAGAATTGCACTTTAGCACTTCAGACGCGGTAAACACGATTTTCTTCTTTGAGATTGGTGCTCTTGTCGCAAGTATGTCGTGGGGCTATATTTCCGACTTACTCAAAGGACGTCGTGCTCTGGTCTCTGTTGGTTGCCTCTTTCTCATTTTCTTCGCCGTCGGACTCTATAAGAATGCGCATAGTGTTACAGAAGTTAACATTGCCCTCTTCTGTTTAGGTGCGCTCATCTTTGGTCCACAGTTACTGATTGGTGTTTCCTTGGTGGGCTTCGTCCCTAAACGTGCAGTGAGCGTAGCAAACGGCATGAGCGGTACTTTCGCATATCTTCTAGGGGACTCGATGGCAAAAGTTGGTCTGGCTGCCATCGCTGATCCTGAACGTTCTGGCCTTACTGTTTTTGGTCATGTGCTACACGGCTGGGACTCTGTGTTCACCGTATTCTATGCTGCATTGGCTATCGGGATTATCCTTCTGGGCATCGTTGCTTATGGTGAAGAACGCAAGATTCGTCGTTTACAAAAAGTTGAGCAATAAACAGGCTTATCTCTGATAAAAAGCGGTGTTGTTGTGATGAAATCTCATCACAACAACACCGCTTTTGCTATCCCGGGAAACCTGCTGAGGATACATTTTATCCTTGCTATTTTTTAGAATGCAGAGCGAGTTGAGCACCCTAACACTAAAAAATAAATATTATGAATACGTAATATGCCGTTGTGTCTCCATAGGAATAAGCCGATGACTAGCCGTGTTCGTGGAATAATTCTCATTGCCCTTGCCGTAATTGTAGGGTTGATCATGCTCTTAAACCCCCTCATTAATGTTCTAGAATCAGCTCAGCTCTTTTGGGCTTTCCTCACCTATACGTGGTTCGCTCTCGCCATACTTCTGAGTATCATCTATGTCTTCACAGAGACACTAAAACTCGGACCAAACATTCCCCTAGCAGTCTCCCTGCTGCTTGGCGGAGCTGTCTCTATGCTTACAACGGCTTTAGCTCGCCAGACAGAAAACACCATCTCTATGGTGTTCTCAATTCTCTGGTTGCTTGCCTTTTGCCTCATTGGAATTATCGAGTTCAGGCAACGCTCTCGCACTAATCAGTCATTTTAAACAAGCCCAAGAACATTCCTATGAGCCACAACGCTACGCCGAGAACACAACAACGAGACCGGTGGATTCACCACGTTATACTTCTTATCAAAACCAGCAAACTATTAGATGTACGAGCTGTTGCACCAGAATTTCGTCTCACCCGCAACGCTTACTTCCTCCTTGGCTTAGCTTGCCTGCTCATCAGCATGTTACTGGGGCTATTCCTGACGTTCTTTGTGATCGCTGCCCCCACACTATTTGCATATATTGGCGAATCGCAGCACCTCGTCCCATCACTACTTTCTCTCGGTGGAATTTACTGCTTGACTCGTCACCTCCTAAAAATATCGGGTCGCACTGCACGCGAAATCAATGCTCCAGCTGACGCCACCATCCTTACGCACGCCGGTTTCACCCGAGGGCAACTATTCACAGCACGGCTCATTCTTCCCCTAACATTCGAAACGCTACTGATGGTCATTGCCTTGTGCTCATACTCCATCATTGCAATCTGTAACTGGGAAATACCAGCACACATCATCCTTAAACCGCTACTGATAGGGGTATTACTTAGCATCTCTGGAGGACTCTTTCGAGGCACTGCACTGTGCCTACTAGCAACAGGCAGAACGTCAATGACCACGCTACGAGTACTTCTTTGGTCTTTCTTCTTGTACGGTGCCGGAAGCATCTTTGCAGGGGTTCTACTACCTATCATGATGGGAGAAAACAGCTTCCGTGAGGCTATACAAAAATGTTTTGCTTTCCTCCTCTCCGAGCAAGGAACAATAACACTCCTCAGCCTGACACTCATCCTTTTAGGCGTATCAGCAGCAGCGTTAATCCGTCTACGACACAAAATCTTCTGGAATAACGCACCCATAGACTCTGCCCCCACCTACACAACATGGCGCATACCATTACCGCAAAATGCGTGGGGACGACTCATCGCCCTGCCACTGACCATCACCCGCGATGCAACAGACGGAGAATCTGGAGAATTTCTCATCTCTGCCCGCATCACATATTTTTCAGCAGCTTTCTGCACCGGCATGCTGGTCAATAACACTATGATAGAGCCCTTCTTACCGGCTGAAGCCGCATGGGGCATAGCCATGGGAGCACCCCTACTATCTACCGGTGTAGCACACGGAATCTGCTCGGTAAACGCGTATCGCCCACTACTTCCTCACCTAACAGCATCACTGCTCGGGGAACGCGGCGTAGCAAGCGCAATAGTCTGCTCAACCACCTTAGTATGTGCACCATTGAGCCTATTATCTTTACCACTACTCTTGCTCATATCGTCAGTCTCAGCCTCTTCACTCCTGATCGCATGGCTGACTGGAATACTCATCTCGCCGGCTCTCACCCTCTGGGTAGACTGCCTGTTCCCCGGTCGTCTACCCTCACAATCTAACGGGCGTATCCGCCAAAACCCCATCGCCTCCACCCTCATCTCTGTTATAGCCGGCATATTTGCGCTCATCGCCTATGCACTCCTTCACCAAAATACGCCCCTCTACGTTCTACCCCTCATCAGCATCTGCCTCACAACACTATTCACCCTGACCGCCCGAATCCCCAGAAAAACACTCTAATGGCTCTATTAACCACCACTCACCTACATTTTGGGTTTACACCCACCCAACCCATACTCGAAGACATCAACCTCAGCCTCGACACCCATCAGGCAATCATTCTCAATGGCCCCAACGGTGCTGGAAAAAGTACCCTCCTAAATCTCATAGCCGGAGCACTACAACCCACTGGTGGAGAAATCACCCTATCCGGTTACCCACCCCACAGCATAGAGGGGCGACGTACCCGCTGGCATATGAGCACACAACCAGCGCTCTTTAGACTCCTCACCGTCCGCGAACAACTAGAGTTCTACTGTGCCGCCTACGGCACAGAGCCCGCCGCAGCACTAGATCTTCTACAAAAACTCGTGCCAGAAGGCATTACCGACCAACTATGCACACAAATCTCAAGCGGACAAGCACAAAAAGTATGGTTCGTAGCCACCATCGCCGTACACCAAGCACCACTGTTATTGCTCGACGAACCATTCTCCACTATCGACATAGACTCCGTGCCCCTCATGATCGATATCCTCGAAACAGAACGCTTAGCAGGACGCTCAATCATTCTCATAACCCATACACACCAACACCTTCTACCCAACACCTGGCTAGAAAAAGATATACGCTCTCTGAACGCAAACCACAGCGCATAAAACCGCAACACCCCTGAAAGAAAAGTTAAGTAAACCTAAGTTTTTAGAGGTTCAGCACACAAGAGAGTCCACACAGAGGCATCTGATAGGTAAACTAATGCCCAAGTGTGTAAATCATCCAGCCAGCCCCACCACATCAGGGAACTGGCACCGAAAGGAAAAACTGTGTCTGAAGCACGCCCCCTGCGCGTTGCCGTCATCGGCTCTGGACCTGCTGGCATCTACGCGGCAGATATCCTTACCAAATCAAAAGAAGTCAAAAACGGTGAACTTGAAGTATCCATCGACATCTTCGACCGCTACCCTGCACCCTTCGGCCTCATCCGCTACGGTGTAGCACCCGACCACCCCCGTATCAAAGGAATCATCACCGCACTACATAAAGTCCTTGACCGCGGTGACATCCGCTTCTTCGGCAACGTAGAATACGGCAAAGACCTCTCCCTCGAAGACCTCCGCGAACACTACGACGCCATCATCTTCGCAACCGGCGCTATCAAAGACGCAAACCTTGACATCCCCGGTGTAGAACTCGACGGCTCCTACGGCGCATCAGACTTCGTCTCCTGGTACGACGCACACCCCGACTACCCCCGTGAATGGCCACTTAACGCCCGCGAAATCGCAGTACTCGGCAACGGCAACGTAGCGCTAGACGTCGCCCGTGTACTTTCCAAACACGCAGATGATCTACTCGTCACTGAAATTCCTGACCACGTCTACGAAGGACTAAAATCTTCACCAGTTACTGACGTACACGTCTTCGGACGCCGTGGACCAGCACAGATTAAATTCACCCCGCTAGAACTGCGAGAACTAGCACACTCCCGTGACGTAGACATCGTCCTTTACGAAGAAGACTTCCAATTCGACGAAGCCTCACAAGAAGCGATGGAAACCAACTCTCAAGTTAAAGTCATGATGAAAACCCTCAACGGCTGGCTTGAGAAACAAAAAGAAGAACCACAAACCGCATCCCGCCGACTACACCTACACTTCTTACAATCTCCAGCAGAAATCCTTGGTGAGGACGGCAAAGTGACCGCGCTAAAGATGGAACGTAACGAACTCGACGGCAACGGTGGTATCAAAGGCACCGGAGAATTCGTTGAATACCCCATGCAAGCGGTTTACCGTGCTATCGGCTACTTCGGCTCAGAACTTCCTGAGGTTGGCTTCGACCCCGTACGCGGTGTCATCACCAACGTTGAAGGCCGCGTCGTCGATAACGAAGGGACACCTGTTCCCGGGCTATACGCAACAGGGTGGATTAAACGAGGCCCCGTCGGACTGATCGGTTCAACTAAATCAGACGCATTAGAGACCATCACCCACCTACTATCTGACCGTGAGAACCTCTACACTGCTACTGAGCCATGTGCCGAGACCTTTAGCGCATACCTTGACTCTAAAGGTATCGAATACACCACGTGGGAAGGCTGGCATAAGCTAGACGAACACGAACGCGCACTTGGTGCTGCCGCGCAGGACGCCTCCGGTGAGCCACGCGCTCGCGTAAAAGTGACCGACCGTGAAGAGATGATTCGTATTTCACGTTCACTCTAAGACTTCTAAAGTTTGGGCCTACCATGAGAATTCTCATGGTAGGCCCAAACTGTTAAGTTTTTTCAACACTAGGTAAGCAAACGGCGTAGCTGAGCGTTAAGAAATATCCCCTGAGGGTCTAGCTCTTTTCGGAGAGCGCAAAACCACTCAAAACGTGGATAGAGTCCCTGAAGTTCTTCTGCACTATTGGTGTGATAGTGTCCCCAATGCGCTCGCCCGCCATGCGCTTTGAAAATCGTCTCTAGTGTATTGAACGCTTGCTGTGGTGGTGTTTTCCAGTATTCACGTGCGCAGATGAAGACGGTGTCTTGTTGGTATGCCGGTGATAGTGCAATGTTATCTGCGGCTGCTGTACGAACTAGAAGCGGGTAACTGAGGTGTTTGTTGCTGTCATGGTAGGAGGCGCGGATATCTTCCATGATGGTTGCAAGTTGGCTTCTGTTGAAAGCGTATTCCATGGTGTGGTGGCGGACTGTGCGCTTTTGTGTGTAGACCTGTGGCGCTAAATCTGCGTAACGTCTGTTGCCTTTGCCCCAGCTTGAGATGCTGTTGAGGATTGGTTTCGTTGCGGGCTGTTTATACCCGAGATAACTGATGAGGTGAAATGCTCCGTTATTGAGCGTGTTGTCTCCGAGATGTCTTCGGGCTTTGCTTAATACGGCGGAAGGGTTCATATACCCATCGGTGAGTAACGGTAAGCGGGTAAGTCGTCGAGTTCTAACTTGTGAAGAGCCTATGAACCATGTTATTTCATAATGATCTGCGTTTGATGAACGCTCTGCGAAATGGTGGATGACGTCTTTGTACGTACGTTTTCGTTCTGCTGCGTGGAGTCGAAAGAGCGGTTCGATACGGAACGTCAGTGAGAAGACGATACCGAGGGCCCCTAGCCCGAGTTGTGCTGCGGTGAAGATATCGTTGTTCTTATGCGGGGAGCATGTGAGGACGTCTCCTTGAGCTGTGATAAGTGTCAGTTCTTGCAATTGTGTAGCGAAGATACCATAGGCGTTGCCCGTTCCGTGCATGCCTGTGGAGATTGCTTCAGCGAGGGTTTGTTCCCCAGTCCTTCCCATGTTGGTGAAGGTAAACCCGTGTTCTGCTAGGATTTTTGATGCTTGGCTAAGAGTTGTTCCGGCTAGAAACGTAGCTTGTTGTTGCTGCGGGTTGATAGCGGTGAGACCGCTAAGCTGATTGAGTGAGAGTATGCGGGTTTCAGATTCTGTAATGTTTTTGGAGTCGTATCCTGTATCGAACACGGTGATGGTTTGTTGGTGTTCGCCAGCATTTTTAATGGTTTTTTGTATTTCTTGAATATTTCGGGGCGCCATGATGCGGTGTTCTTGATTCTGTGTGTTCCAGCGATGTTGACGCATTGTTCCTCCCAAGGTGGATAAAGTATCCCTGTCTATTCTCTCATTGATGTTGCTTCGCTTCGGGGTAGGAACGGGGAAACCTGGTTTTAAACCGTCTTTTATGGAGCGTGATGTTGTGATGGTGTTGAATGAATGTTTTCTCTTCAGGTTGGAATGCCCGAAACCCTGGCACATGTGATGGTCGGCACCTATGATTAAAGTGGGTTCTTGAAAAGCTAATGGTAAGACGCTTAGCTTCGTTCAAGGCTCTTGATGAAAAGGAGAACGATAATGACTGCCCAAGAATCGGCTCAGAAAACTTTTGGACATCAGGCGGTTGAATCCCGCGAAAAGAACCGTGACGTCACACAATTTTCGGGAGAAATTGTTGTTGGTATTGATGGTTCGGAGCAATCCTATGGCGCTTTGCGTTGGGCAGTGAACGAGGCTCGACGTCGGAACACTCCGGTGCGTTTGGTAACGGCATATTCTTTGCCTATTTTTACTGGTACTGGTTTTGAGGCTGGGTATTCGGTCGTTGATGAACAGGCGTTGCGTGAAGGTGTGGCTCAGATACTTGATGAGGCGTGTTCTCGTGTTGATACGACCGGTATAGAGTTGCGTGCCACTGTTGAGACAGGCGACGCTACAGCTATTCTTGTTGAACTATCAAAGCGTGCTGAGTTAGTTGTTGTGGGTTCTCGTTCTCATGGTAGCTTTTTAGGGCGACTTTTAGGAACAGTCTCTGTGTCTCTTCCGGCTCATTCTCATTGCCCGTTGGTTGCGGTGCCTGCTTCTTATAGCGAGAATCTTGAATCTACTAGTTTAGATGCTGACGCGAAGAAGCCTGTTGTGGTTGGTTCAGATGGTTCTGCGCAGGCGCGTGTTGCTATGTTGAAAGCCGCCGAAGAGGCTCAGCGTCGTGGGGTAAAGCTGACGTTGGTAAATGCTTTGGCGCCTTATACGGGTGCTCTGAATTGGGTTCCTGCTGCTGTTGATTTTGAAGCGATGTATCGTGAGATTGCGCAATTGCAACGGAAGGCTGCGCAGTGGCTGCGTCGTTATTTCCCGCGTTTAGAGATTGAGTTTAAGTTAGTTGATGGTTCTCCTGTGCAGGTGCTTTTAGAAGCTGGTGAGGACGCTGGAATGGTGGTTGTTGGTACCCGTGGCCGCGGTGGTCTGGTGGGGATGATTCTTGGTTCTACATCTCATGGGGTTTTGCACCATGCTAAGCGTCCGGTGATGATTGTTCCTGAGATGGAAGATGAGCGTTTAGAGACTGCACCTTCGGCGGATATTAGCTGGGGGTAGAGTGAGTGTTCTACGTCAACGGTAGTTGGGCTTGACGGTACGTATATGACAGTGGCAGGTCAAGAGAGTTCTTGACCTGCCACTGTTGTATTGAGCGTATAACTGTTAGTTGAGTGTCGCAGCGCCGAATGGGGAGCTGAAACGTTCGCACCAGATGACAACACTCTTAATGGTGTTGATGTCTACGTTGGAGGGAATGGGGTAGTTCTGGTTTCCATTGGTTGCTTTAAGGTCTCCGAGGTTGGTGTAGTCCTCTGCGCTGAGGGTGGTGAAGTCTCCTGTTTGGTCGGTGAGGATGACTTTGAGGTCGGGGCCATCTAGTGTTGAAAGATCTTCGAGGCGTAGTAGGTGTGTTCCATCGTTGAGGGTGATGATTGCTGCGGTTCCTGTTGTGTCGTGGTCGAGGGAGTGGAATGTTCCTTGTGTGGCTGTTTGTGGTGTTGGTGTGCTTTGAGCTGTTGGCTGTTGGCTGTTACTAGTCACTGGTTGTGTTGATTCTGGTAGTGCTTCGTCGATAGTTGAGCTGGTGAAGGCTCGCCAAGGTTGGGTGAGGGATAGGACTATTCCTAATACGACGAGTGCTGCAATGGAGAGGATAAGCAGAATATTTTTCTTGTTCTTCATGTGTGTCCTTGTTCTTGTTTGATGTATGTGGTGTGGTTTATCTGTATAGCATGATGTGGGTGCTTTTTATTCCGAGTCGGGCGTTTTGGGTGAAAGTGTTCTGTTTCTGTGTGAACAGGAGTAATGTTGGTAACAAAGGTGAATATTGTGCGCTGGCGTTTTTGAGGTAATGGCATCGTGGATGAGGTGTTTTTAGGCGTTGGTGGCGGTTTTTTGCGGTCTTTTAAAACTTTTTTGAGAAATTTTTTTACTTGATAAGGAAAGTATATTTTCTGAAACTTCCTTGATTTTTAGCGGTTTTTATGGATTTTATTGTGCTGTTATCTCGCGTATTGGTCGGTTTTTAATAAGAAAAAATGGTTTTTTGTCCATTTTGAGTTTGCATGCGCCCCAAAACTGTCGTAAGCTTATTGAGTCTTGAACGGCGGGGTAAAAACCGCTGGTTCAGTCCAGGCCCCCATCGTCTAGCGGCCTAGGACGCCGCCCTTTCACGGCGGTAACACGGGTTCAAATCCCGTTGGGGGTACTTGTAGATTACATCTACAAAGCCTAGTTGATAATTTCAGCTATGGCCCCGTAGCGCAGTTGGTTAGCGCGCCGGCCTGTCACGCCGGAGGTCGCGGGTTCAAGTCCCGTCGGGGTCGCTCCGACCGCGTATTTCTTTATGATGAAATATCGCGGTTGTGGCATATATACAGCATATGCCTGGCTCTGTAGCTCAGTTGGTAGAGCGTGCGACTGAAAATCGTAAGGTCACCGGATCGACGCCGGTCGGAGCCACAAAATCCACTTGTACGGGCTTCTAACGTGCAGGTGGATTTTCTATTTAACACACTTCACCAAGAAACATTCCTTATGGGTGTCATTAAAATTAAAAGAGCGCCTAACCAGAACCAAAACAGGCTCTCAGTCAAGCGCTCTCCCTCCACAAGGTTTAGAAGCTAGTCTGCAATCTCTACAACAACAGGCGTATGATCACTAGCGCCCTTCCCTTTACGCTCCTCGCGATCAATATGAGCACTTTTTACACGCTGCGCCAACGCTGGAGAATATAACTGAAAATCAATACGCATACCCTCATTCTTCGGGAAGCGTAGCTTCGTATAATCCCAATACGTGTACTCGCCCTCCGTGAACGGACGAACGACATCAGATAGTCCGCTCTTGTTCATAAAAGCAAAGAACGCGTCGCGCTCTGGCTCACTAACGTGCGTCATCTGATGCTCACGGAAATAGTCAATATCCCACACATCATGGTCGTAAGGAGCAACGTTCCAATCTCCTACCAGCGCAAACTGTGCTTGAGCATCCGCGCTCAGCCAAGAATCAACATTAGAACGTAGCTCTTTGAGCCATTCCAACTTATACGCCATATGAGGGTCTTCAAGTCCGCGCCCATTAGGAATATATAAGCTCCAAATGCGAACGCCGGCGCACGTTGCACCAATAGCACGCGCCTCCTGAACCGGAGTGTCACCAGGTTTAGCGAAACTTGGCTGACCTGCAAAGGTCCGCTCAACATCTTCTAATCCCACGCGTGAAGCAATGGCCACACCATTCCATTGACTTAACCCAAAATGAGCAACTTCATAACCCATAAAATCAAAAATTTCATAAGGGAAATTTTTCTCTTGAGCTTTTGTCTCTTGAATAGCAAGCACGTCAACGTCAGAACGGTCTAGCCATTCTTCAACGCGTTCAGCTCGTGCGCGAATAGAGTTTACGTTCCAGGTAGCAATCTTCATACCCTCTAGGGTACATGCTCTATCGTGCGGGCGGGAATGCTGGAATATGCAGACCTGCCATCTTCTCTACGACTCGGATTACCTGACAAGAATACCCAAACTCATTGTCATACCACAGATACAGAACCGTTGTATCCTCGGTGACCAGTGTGGCTAACCCATCGACAATGCTCGCCGTGCGTGACCCCACAAAATCGGTAGAAACCACCTCGTGTGAATCGGTGTAATCAATTTGACGGCGTAATGACGAGGTTAAAGATACCTCACGTAAGAGAGCATTAAGTGACTCTTTAGAATCTGGTTGTTTTTCTAAACGCAGATTCAAAATAGCTAGTGATACATCTGGTGTTGGAACACGAATGGCACTACCTGTCAGCTTTCCCTCAAGCTGAGGAAGTGCTTTAGAAACAGCTTTTGCCGCACCTGTCTCAGTAATAACCATGTTCAACGCTGCAGAACGCCCACGCCGGTCACCACGATGGAAGTTATCAATAAGGTTTTGATCATTGGTGAAGGAATGAACCGTTTCAACGTGACCAGAGAGTACCGTAAAGTTTTCGTCCATAACTTTCAGTACTGGAGTGATGGCATTAGTTGTACACGATGCTGCTGAAAGAACGGTGTCTTCGGAAGTAATAACAGAGTCGTTAACACCGCAAACAATATTTTTAATATCTCCTTTGCCAGGGGCTGTGAGCAATACTCGAGAGGCTCCTTTGCTCTTGAGATGTTGGCTGAGCCCTTCGTGATCGCGCCAACGCCCAGTGTTATCAACGATGATAGCGTCACGAATACCGTATTCTGTGTAGTCTATGGTTGCTGGGTCGTTGGAATAGATGAAACGAATTGGCGTCCCGTTAGCAATGATGGTGGAATTCTGCTCGTCTACGCGGATAGTTCCTGCGAATGCTCCGTGTACGGAGTCTCGTCGCAAGAGTGAGGCCCTTTTGTAGAGATCGTTCTCTCCATTTTTACGGACGACAACGGCACGTAAATTAAGCCCGGAACCACTTGTTCGTTCAAGTAGTATGCGGGCTAGAAGACGGCCGATGCGACCAAAACCGTAGAGAACAACGTCTTGGTTGGTTGCTGTTTGTGTTCCTGCTTTTTCAACAACGGGGGATAGTTCCTCGCGTAACCATTTTTCGAGCTCTGTTGATCCAGAACGCTCATATTGTCGGTATAGTTCTGCTAATCCGATAGAGCAGGGTGCTAATTGGAGTTGGACGAGTGTTTGTAAAATTTCTAGAGAGCGATTGGTGTCGAGCTCTTCATGGTCGATTTGCCGAGCAAATCGGTGTAATTTCAGAATCTGAATGACGGATTGGTTGACGAGGGAACGTCCATGAATACTGACAACTACACCGTATTCTCGGTTGAGTTTTCCAATGAGCGGAATCATTTGTTCTGCTGCTGATTCTGCGTCGTTCCATGCAGTGTTTTTTAGGGTGCTAGAGAGCGCCACGGCTTCCTTCTTCCTTGCGGTGATACGTCTTCGTATTCTCCGAGCATATGTGCTTGTAAAACGTTAGATGTACGCCTCGTTGCGTTCATCTAACGTTTCACAGCTTACCTGCAGAAATAAGGTAATTCCGTATTTTACAGAGTTTTTCTTTATATACCGATTAGGGAATAGAAGGAGGGTGTGTATTTTCTATGCCTGATCAAAAGCACGAATTCCCCACCGTGAAATATGCTCTTCACCAGGAGAAAGAACCACAAGATGAGTTCCGCTATTGAATGCATTGGCAGGTGCTGTCATCGGTTCAACCGCTAAAGCCCGACGTTCTAAGCCGTCGGTGTATACCTGAACCCACCGAATACTTTCATCAAAAGTCAGTTCCACACCAGAAGAACGATGAACATCAGCATAAAGACGAACATGGCCGCGCTTATCAGCGTAAGAGAGCGAACCAAAAGCATGGTCTAGCTCCATCTTGCCTAAGAGCGCACCATCACGAAAATCTAAGGATGTTCCTTCAACAGAATGTTCTGCTACGGGTAGTAAGCGCTCATCTGTTTCAAGATATTTTTCTGCAGGAATCTCTAGCACCCACTGGTTTAGGGCTGATGCTTGGTCAATATTCCCACCGGCACTCAGATAAGGGTGAGCAGCGTACGCATAGGGTGCGGGTTCATCTCCCACATTTTGCGCAGAAAACTCTACGTGAAGTCCTTCATTATTGAGAATATACGTCACGGTGTATTTCAGAAAGAAAGGGTATCCGGGGCATGGCGGAAGCTCAAGAGTGCCTGATAGCTGAGCCTGATGAGCGTTTATAACGGGCTCTTCAAAAGACCATCGTTGCCACATCACGAGCCCGTGAATAGCATTATGTCGTTCCACTTCAGATATCGGTAGTTGATGCTCGACCTCGGAAAAAGTGTATCGTCCGCCGTCGATACGGTTGGGCCACGGTGCAAGGTGTGAGCCACGTGCTCCAGCGCGTAATTCGTTGGGAGAAGTTGGAAGAATAAGCTGTTTGCCTTGGGGTGATATAAGGGATTCTAGGTTAGCTCCCACCTCGGCAATGGTGGCGCTATACCCACCAGCGTTTAACGTGTAGGTTGTCCCAGAAAATGATGTAGACATAAACTTCTCCGTAGATAGACGGTTGTGTGAGAATCTTGCAAGAAAATAGCACTGTGGCTCAATAGTTCATACTATTGAGCCACAGCATTATTTTTAGTGTTCTTCAGCTAAAGTGCTTGCTTCACCTTCAGCAATTTTTTCTCCAATAGATTCAACATTGGCGAGAATATCCTCCGCGGGGACGGGGGAGAGCCTCGCCCATAAGAAGAAAAGGATACCGCCGACGAACATGCTCAACCCAGTCCATAGGTTGATGGGGATACCGCCGGTCAGTGCCTTGTCTGCTACTGGGTCAAGAATCCCTGTAGCTGTTACAAGAACACCATAAACAACGAAGAGTGCGCCGATAATGTTACGTAGGTCAGTACGACGGGTAGAGCGAACAAGTTGCTCTTTCTCTTCGGAACTAAGCACTACAGCTGTTGGTTGGTTTTTGTTGCTCATAGTGACTCCTTAGATAATGGGAAGATAGAGCAGAACGCAGAGGACAAGAGCAATGGTTCCAAGGAGCGCTGGGGAACGGTACCATGCGGTATCGCTCGCTACAGAATCTCCGGTGAGGTCGATGGTACCAATACCGTAAACCAATCCTGTCAGCTCTTCTTCTGCCTTCGGTGTAGTAACCATCGATACAGCAACGGAAACAACCATCACGGTCACGAAGGAAATAATAGCCATGTAGAGGGTTCCTGCAGTGCCGGTTTCGAAGAGGGTTGGATCGTTCAAGTACCAAATCCATACCAGTGCAGGTGCGATGATACCGCTGACATAACCCCAAAGACCTGCTTGAGGAGTCATCTTCTTCCACAATAGGCCGAGAATAAATACGGCAAATAGTGGTGCATTGAAGAATGAGAATAGGGTCTGCATATAGGTCATGATATTACCGAACTGAGCCGCGAGGAATGCGGTGAAAACTCCGATAAGAACGCCAGCAACGGTAACCCACCGACCTGTAGAGAGGTAGTAGGAATCGCTCATCTTTGGTTTGATGTATTCCTGCCAGATGTCATAAGTAAATACGGTGTTGAAGGACGAAACGTTCGCTGCCATACCAGCCATGAAGGATGCCATCAAACCGGTGACGGCAACACCAAGAACACCAGAAGGTAGATACATTTGGATGAGCTTTGGAATGGCGTCGTTATAAGTGAGAGTGCCGTCTGCAAACTGGTTACCGATGGTTGCTGCGGCAATCATGCCTGGAATAACTACGATAAAGGGAATGAAGAGTTTGGGGAAAGCGCCGATGAGTGGGGTGCGGCGGGCTGCAGACATGTTCTTTGCAGAGAATGCGCGCTGAACTTCGGTGAAGTTGGTGGTCCAGTAACCGAAGGAAAGGACGAATCCTAGGCCAAGAACAATTGCCAGCCAGTTTGCACCAATGGGGTTGGTGACGTGACCAATTTCGGTGCCTTGCCATGCGGAAAGGTGAAGGTTGTTGACGCCTTCGGTGTTCATGAGGGCTGTTTTGAGTCCGCTCCAACCACCTACGCGGTGCATGCCAACAACGGTAAGTGGCACAAGCCCGGCAATGATGACGAAGAACTGCATGACTTCGTTGTAGATTGCTGAAGATAGACCACCGAGGGTGATATATACAAGCACGAAGACCGCGGAGACGATAATTGCAACCCATTGTGGCCATCCGAGCATTGCTTCAATGATGATAGCCATAGCGTAGAGATTGATGCCTGCGATGAGTACGTTGGAGATGGCGAACGCTAAAGAATTGATGAGGTGTGCTGGTCGTCCGAAGCGTCGGAGCATAAATTCGGGGACGCTTCGTACCTTTGAGCCGTAGTAGAACGGCATCATGACGAGGCCTAGGAATACCATCGCGGGGATAGCGCCGATGAAATAGTAGTGCATGGTGGACATGCCGATTTCTGCGCCGTTTGCTGCCATACCGAGAATTTCGGTGGCTCCAAGGTTTGCAGAGACGAAAGCTAGGCCTGTAATCCATGCCGGCATGGACCGTCCAGAGAGGAAGAAGTCCATGGAGGTTTTGACGCTTCGGCGGGCGATAATGCCGATTGCGAGGACGGTAACGAAGTAGATGATGAGCATTAGATAATCTACAAAATGTAGATCGAGTCTCACTCCATCAGCAGATGCTACAAGAGACATAGTGGAGCTCCTGGGTTTTGAAAACACAACAACGACCACGTTGAAATGTTTATTTTTGTTTATATGTGGTGTGTGGCAACATTGCCAATTCAATGACCAGTAAACCCCTATAAGTATTTTAATGCAAGGATTAATCAAGAATATTTCTAAAATTATCTGAATGTTTTCCATCTAGATAAAAAACTTGTGTTCAAAAATGTTTGTTTGTGATTGAATGGAGGGTGATACATCCTTGTATCTACAGCCAACAGCACAACAACAGGAGGCCCCATGCTTGCATCAGAACGGCACAGCCAGATTCTGCGTGAGATTGAAGCCCGTGGCACTGTGCTCACCGGCGAACTTGTAGACCTACTTAACGTCTCTGCAATGACTATCCGCCGAGACCTCAACGAACTAGCTGACCTAGGATTACTCGTCAAAGTCCACGGTGGAGCAACCTCCTTCAGAGCCAGTAGCGAACCAACCTTCGCTACAAAAATGCTCCTGCATGAGCCAGAGAAACAACGGATTGCTCAGCGCGCCCTACAATATGTACACCCAGGACAAACTATCGGGTTCTCTGCTGGAACAACGTGCACAACCATCGCCAGGAACTGCCTTAAAGTTCCAGAACTGACCGTTATTACTAATTCTCTTCGCGTTCATGACACTTTTCATCAGTCGCCATCTGACGCGCAAGTACTACTGACCGGAGGGCAGCGCACTCCATCAGACGCTCTCGTCGGGCCTATCACGGATCTTGCACTGGCAACTTTGCACATGGACGTACTTTTCCTGGGTACTTACGCCGCAGACCTTAAGCAAGGACTAATGAGCCCCACTCTGATTGAATCTGCAACAAACCGTGCCCTCATTGCCTCAGCCTCACAGGTTATCGCCGTCTTTGACCACAGTAAATGGGATATTCGAGGGTTGAGCCAATTCGCCCCTTGGGAAAATATCGACACCGTCATTACCGGCGCAGATATCCCTCACGAGGCTCTCACTATTTTGAAAAATACTGTAAACGAGGTAGTTCTAGCATCATGACAACCACACGCACACCATTGACACCCACCGTCGTCAAAACCTCAGCAACACTCGCTGACGGGCGAGAGATTATCTTCTATGACGACTCCGCAGCATACGTTAGCGGAGAAAAAGCCCGCACCGTCCACGACCCGCGTCCGCTAGAAGCACGAACCCTACCACCACACGACGCCGCATCCATACGCACCGACCCTCTCACCGGATACCCCGTAGCTATTGCAGCACATCGACAAAACCGCACCTTCCTCCCCCCAGCAGATGAAGACCCCCTAGCACCTGCCGGACAAGGAAGCGTCCCTAGCGAAATTCCTGAACCAGAATACGATGTCGTTGTTTTCGAAAACCGCTTCCCCTCACTACAAGGGCCCTATGAAGTTCTCAACGATAACACTCTCAACTATGAGACAACTCCTGCTGGGCGCTGCGAAGTTGTCTGCTTCACCTCTAACGCTGTCGGCTCCTTTGCAACATTGAGCCAACAACGAGCACGCACCGTCTTTGAAGCATGGAAAGACCGCACTAAAGAACTACTCGCTTTAGACTCCGTACGTGAAGTCTTTATCTTTGAGAATAAAGGTGAAGAAATTGGTGTAACGTTGCACCACCCGCACGGGCAAATCTACGGTTATTCGTACCTTACGCCTTACACCACCGCACTGAAAAAACAAGCTGACGCTTACGCTCAAAAAAACCGTAAAGACCTTCTTGCCGATGTGCTATTGAGCGAAGTCCGAGACGGGCGGCGCATCATTCGACGAACCGAAAACTTTACCGCCTACGTCCCGTTTGCGGCTAAATGGCCTGTGGAGTTCATGATTATGCCTCATAAAGCAGTCAAAAACTTTATGGGTTTTACCTCCGAAGAGCTTGATGAGCTAAGTGAACTCTACTTAGACCTACTAGGACGACTTAACCGCTACTTTGACGGTGTTGAACTGCCCTATATCTCTGCATGGCATCAAGCTCCATCTGAGGGCGCAGAGCATATCTCCCGCATGTTCTTACACGTATTTTCCCTTAAACGTGCCCCTGAGAAACTTAAATATCTTGCCGGTTCTGAATCTGCAATGGCAGCGTGGATTAACGACCGGACACCCGAAGAAATTGCTGCTCGTCTGAAAGAAGTTGATCTCCCATGAGCACTCCACACTGGATTACTAATCCCACCCAAGAAGACCAAATTCACACGGTTGTTAACGCATTCATCGCAGAATACGGCTACGAACCAGCTGGCGTATGGGCTGCACCTGGGCGCGTAAATCTGCTTGGTGAACATGTTGATTATGCCGGCGGAACTGTTATGCCCCTAGCGTTGCCACATCGCACTCTCGTTGCAGCATCACCTCGTCAAGACGGCATGCTACGAGCTGTATCAGATCAAGCTGATGGTGTTGAGCAGATCGCTCTTAAAGATATTGCCCCAGGTGCGTTGAGCGGCTGGTTTACTTATGTTGCTGGTGTTCCGTGGGGAATGAAAAAAGTTGCTGATATTGACGTTGTGGGCGCAGACCTCGCCATCACGTCAGCCGTTCCCGTGGGAGGCGGACTGTCCTCTTCTGCAGCGTTGGAATGTTCTGTCGCGCTAGCTCTGGACGAGCTCACCGCTCAAAGGCAAGAAACTGCACCGCTTCATCAAACCGATGAAGGGCGCGCAACCTTGGCACAGGTATGTATCGCTGCAGAAAACAATATTGCCGGCGCTCAAACGGGCGGAATGGACCAATCCATTTCCTTACGTGCTCTTGAAGGTTCTGTGCTGACCATCGACTGCCGTGATTTTAGTACTAAACCCCTCACTGTTGATGTGGCTTCTGCCGGTTTGGCACTCCTGGTAATTGATACAAAAGCACCACACCAACTAGCTGACGGACAGTATGCTCACCGCCGTGCTATTTGTGAGCTTGCAGCAGAGGCATTCAACGTAGACAACGTGCGTAACGCTATGCCAACGCATATGAGCTACGCAGACGCAGAAGCCGTTGTCCAACGGTGGGAAGAAAGCTTAAGTAACGTCGAACTTCCTGAAGACACCACCCCAGAACAAGCCATAGCTCGCATACGTCACGTAGTTCATGAGATGGTGCGAGTCCAAGAATGTATTGATATATATTCTGCTTCTGTGACCGATGAGAGCTGGAAACGTCTAGGAGAGCTATTGAGTTGTTCTCATGCTTCACTACGTGATGATTATGAAGTGACTGTCCCTCAACTAGATGTCGCTGTCGAAGCCGCTGAGCATGCCGGTGCTTTAGGCGCTCGCATGGTAGGCGGCGGTTTTGGCGGTTCAGTGCTTGCTTTGGTCCCTCAACAGAAAATTGAGGATATCGCCGAGGCTGTGGTGAATGCTTTTGAACAGCACGGTTTTGGTGCTCCTGCTTTTGTTGAGGCGACGCCCGGTGCTGCAGCAATTCAAGTGAAATGATAAAGTAGCTAGAATCTTTCCAAACGAGGAACATGTCTATTGTTGTCTGTGATTCCTCGTTACATACTAGGGGGTGTGTTTGTGTGGCTTATGCGACTCAAGGGGAACTCTAAAGGCTAGAAAGCCTGTATCCTGTCGAGAGCCACCAAACTCATCCTCTATTTTCTCTGGAGTTGATGTCTGTCTGGGTAGACTCCTGAACGATGTCAATTCCTTGAGTTACATCAAATGCTACGCGTCCTTTAACAAACCATGCCCACGGCAATGGTAATGGATAAACCCATGCACCATGAGAGATGCGTTCACCGTTGACTATCACATGCTGATAACGAGCAATGCCTTTCCACACACAAAGTGTGCGCAATCGTGCTGGCTCTAGTGCCTCAGAAATAACGTCGTGAGAGGGAAAATAAAAGTTTCCCTCTATCAACAGCGCATCTGAGGTGCGAGCAATCTCTTGACCAGATGCTACTGCGCGTACCGTATAACGGCGCATCTTTTAGTTCTGCCTTTCAATGTTCATGAGCTTCTGAGAGATAAGGGATACTAGCGCTTCAGCAGACTTATGGCATTGTTCAAGCTCTCCAGAATTAATCAAAATAAAGCCGGTTCCGTCTTGAATATATGCAATAGCAGGAGCCTGTGTATCAGGAATAATCTTTTTTAACAGGTCATTTCGTTCGTTCAAATGTACGGCGCTAAAAGGAACTGACAATGTTGCACAGGCTGTTTTCCATTCTTTTTTACCGAGCGGGTTAAGACCATGTGTAATATCGCAAAGCGCACAAGAGCGCGTATGACGGAGCTTTCCCCACACATACGAAAGCTCCCCTTTAATTCCTCCATCTGCGGCATAAACACCAATAAGTTGTGCAGAAGAAATTGAATGATCGGTCACTATGTTTATTTCCTTAAATCATCGGTTGAAGGGTGAATAGATGCTTGCGTATATAATGCTGGCATATCCGTAAGAATGACTTTTCCACGTCCTTGCCGCACTATTCCCTGAGTAGCAAAATCTGCCAAGGTTTTACTTGTAATCTCACGGCTCACACCTACAAGATTTGCAATCTGTTCATGAGTTAGACGAACGATAGGTTTTCCTGTGATGAGGGTTTTTTCTGATGTTTTGAGAAGCACTCGTGCAATACGTGCTGGAAGTGGCCTCAACAGATTATCTGAGAGCCGTTCCTCTAGCTCTTGAACGCGTTCAGCCAAAATTTTTGAGACTTGCACCGTAAACTGTGGATCAGTGTTCATGAGCTCTTCAATATGGCTGACCTTTAAAGCGCATACCTGACATTCTTCGAGAGCTTCTGCATAGTTTTCATGCATTGACTGTCCCATGAGCGCCATCTCGCCAAAAACCATTCCGGGGGTCAAAATGGCGATGGTTAACGTTTTACCGCTATCGATAATGCGAAATACACGGATTCTTCCCTTTTTAAGGATAAAGAGCGTTTGCTGCTGGTCTTGTCGAGAGAAAATCAGTTCACCACGGCTAAAAAACTGCGCAGGAGCAAGTGATTCTAAATGACTCATTTGTTCGGGCGAACAATGAGAGAAAAGATCTGATTCGCGAATACAAGCAAAATCGCTATCCATATTTGCTCCAAGCTACTGACAGTCGGTGTGCTGAACCCGAAAATATTATGCGCGTTGGAGAACCACCATAGCAGTGAGTCCCATAACAACACCATAAACGATGTGTCCCATCAAAGAGAGCAAGGTAGCGGATGTAATAGTGAATACTGGTGCTCCCATCATCAGTGGCATCATTAGAAGAGGTCCAACAATCCAGAACATTACTCCGATAAGGCTACCTGCAATGAGTGCACCGGAAACGTTAGTAAGTGATTGGTCTTGACCTGAGAAGTGAATAATAGCGCCGGCAAGAGCACCAAATACACCAGAAATCATCATGTGCATTGCAAAGCCTACAAAAGCTGATTCTGAGCCAATCATGCTAGCAAGCATGGGGAGCATCCCCATCATTGCCATCATCATGCCAAAAATAACGCCTCCTGCTAACCCGCCGATAGTAGTGGCTAGAATGGTGGACTTGGTGGTGTTAGAAAACGATTGAGTGTTCATCATATGTTCTTTCTTCCGTGTGCAGAATGTATGTCATACTCTATGAAGCATTGAAAAGAAGTTCTGTGAAGGTGTTTACAGAAAGACAAATACCCTCTGAATTTTTTGAGAACGCATGGTAAAGGACGGCTGGAAAAATACACTTTTCACCTTTATTTAGTGTGTTTTAGCAGGTGAAAGCCTAAAAGTAGAAAAATTTTCTAAGGTAAATCTCATCTTTGGCTTCTATGATGATTCCTATGTTCTTGACGTGTTAGTCCAAGAACGCCCTTACCCTGATTCACTATGAGCAATACTGTTGTTTTTTATGGTTATGTCATGAATAGACAAGCTGTTGTTCTTCAACTTTCTGGCAACATGAGATAAAGGTTTATGCCAGTTCAGAATCAGGGTAATCTAAAGATATAAACTACTCTCATATAGGAGTGCACCCCCCCATGCTTCAACGCGAACCCTATGCACAGCTACCACAGCTACCCTCTTTCACGCTTACATCTGAGGATCTTCGTGACGGAGAAAAAGCTCCGCAGTGGCTCACATCAGCTCTTTTTGGTGTTGAGGGAGGAACTGACACTTCACCACAGCTATCGTGGGAAGGTTTCCCTGAAGAAGCAAAGTCTTTTGTGGTGACATGTTTTGACCCTGACGCACCAACTCCTTCTGGTTTTTGGCACTGGTGTGTTTCAAATATTCCTGCCCAGGTGACATCTTTAGAACGCGGTGCTGCACAGAAGCTACCAGAGGGTGCGCTTGCACATCGTAATGACGGTGGCACTGACTCCTTTATTGGCTGTGCTCCTCCTGCCGGACATGGTGCTCACCGCTACATTTTCTGTGTTACCGCATTAGATGTTGAAAAGCTTGAGGTGGATGAGAATACTGCCCCTGCCGTCGTGGAATTTAACATTTTCTTCCACGGTATTGCTCGTGCTTTCTTAACAGTGACTTATGAGGAACATCCCTCTTCATGATGCGGTTAATTGCTAGCGATTTGGACGGCACCGTACTTGGAGAAGACTTTCGCTTTCGCCCCCGTACTATAGCTGCTTTAGAGGCAGCTATATCGGCAGGCGTTGAAGTGGTCTTTGTGACGGGCCGTCCCATTCGTTGGCTTACCCCTTTGCATGAGCAACTTGCCTATGATTCGTATGCGATTTGTTCTAATGGTGCGGTGGTGTATCACCTGGGTCGGGGTGAAATTGTTTCAACCTCTTTGACTCCTATGCGTGATATCGCCACCGCCCATCAGTGTTTAACAGAGTCCTTTCCTGAAGCAACGTTTACTCTTGAGACGCTTGAGAAGATTTATGTTCAGGGTGAGTTTGAAATAACGTCTGTCTTAGAAGGTGCTCCGATTATTTCTGGTGATTTATCAGATGCGTTTATCGAAGAAGATGCTGCAGTGAAGTATCTGATTCACCATCCACACGCGGATCCGTACGAGTTGTTAGAACGTGTACAAGCGGTGATTGGGGAATCTTTAGGAGCGACGCTGGGTGTGAAAGGTCAGGCGCTTGTTGAGATTGCTCGTGCTGATGTTCATAAAGGACATACCTTAGAACGTTTCGCGTATGAACGTGGTATTCCCGCTGCTGATGTTGTTGCTTTTGGTGATATGCCGAATGACGCGCAGATGTTGTTATGGGCAGGGGAGGGGTATGCGATGGCTTCTGGCTCTGCTGCTCTGATTGAGCAGGTAGGGCGTACCTGTCCTGCTTTTAGTGAAGATGGTGTAGCTCAAATTATCGAAGAGTTTTTGAGTGCGTACTGTGATAATTCTGAAAAATAACCCTTTTCTTTATCTTTTGTGCAGTAAATATTTCCTCGCATAATCAGCTTGACTAGGACAAATATTATTTCGATATCGAATCGTTATGAGATGTTCAGGTTTCTCTCACTTTATACCTATTCTTCCCAAAGGTGAACAGTGTTAACTATTGATTAGACGGTTCGATAGAGCCCTTGCTGAGAAGCGAAATGTGTGTGTGATAATGTTATCGACTTTCGAGTTGATGATAAAAGGAAGAAGCCAGGCTGGGGAGCCTGGCTTCTTCCTTTTATCAAAAAGATACTAACCTCGTGGCAAGCAGAACAGCCTAGAGAATTGCAGAGCGTTCTGAATCGTCGGTAGAAGAATCTGAAGACATCGGTTTTAGCGGTTCAGGGGCACTTTCACGGGAACGCGCAATAAACGCCATCGCATGGTACACCACAAGAGTTGCCGCAGTACCTAAAGCAATACCAGCGAACTGAAGATTACCAATATCCCACGTGTAGTCAGCAATGCCAATAATGAGAGCTACAGACGCCGCACTCAAATTCACTTGATTTGAGAAATCTACACGGTTTTCTACCCAAATACGCACACCAAGCATACCAATCATGCCGTAAAGCACAGTCGCTGCGCCACCAAGAACACCAGCAGGAACAGACGCTACAGCCGCACCAAAGACAGGGAATATGGAAAGCGCAATCGCAAAAAGAGCCGCAAACCAGTAAGCAGCAGTCGAATACACCTTAGTCGCTGCCATGACACCAATATTCTCTGCATAAGTGGTAGTACCAGAGCCACCGCCCATGCCCGCAATTGTTGTTGCAAGACCGTCAGCCATGATGGCACGCCCCGAATAAGAATCAAGATTTTCACCAGTCATCAGAGCAACAGACTTAACATGTCCAATATTCTCAGCGACCAGAATAAGAATGACTGGAATGAACAAACCTGCTAGGTTCCAATGGAACTCAGGCGCTTGGAAATGAGGAAGGCCAATCAGCCCTTGCTCCTCCCACGTCTTATGAATAACGCTAAAGTCTACTTCTCCACGAATGACAGCAGTCAGGTAGCCAATCATAACGCCCAAGAGGATGGACAAACGTCCTGTCATCCCTCTAAAGATAACGGAAATGAGAAGTATGGAACTAAGAGTGACGAGAGCCGTAACAGGTGCTTTCATGAAGTTATCTTTTGCGCTAGGGGCAAGATTGAAACCGATGAGAGCAACAATAGCGCCCGTAACGAGCGGCGGCATTAACGCTGTGAGCCATGCGGTGCCAGCCACCTGAACGATAAGTCCCACGATAAAAAGTGAGATACCTGCCATGACAATGCCGCCAAGAGCACCAGCTGGTCCTGCCTGATTCATCGCAGCCCCGATAGGTGCAATAAAAGCAAAAGAAGATCCAAGGTAGGAAGGTACTCGTCCTGCGGTAATGATGAGGAAGAGAATTGTTCCTAATCCAGAGAAGAGAAGCGTCGTTGCCGGCGGAAAACCGGTAATCAGAGGCACAAGGAAGGTTGCACCGAACATGGCAACAACGTGTTGAGCGCCAATTCCGATGGTGCGTCCCCATGTGAGTCGTTCGTGCGGAGCAACGACGTTTCCGGGGGAAATATGTTTACCGTTACCGTGAAGTTCCCAACGGAACGGGGAACGAGGTGAGGTATTTGAGCTCATAAGAGGCTCCTGCTGATTGTGAGTATGTAAAAGAACCGCTGATTATTGTACGTCAAAATATGACAGGAAACCCCACCTGAACCCAAGAAAAGCAATAGACAGAGCACACATACAAGGTGAAAACACTCCACCAACATATGCCGAACTCAACGATTAAGAGCCATATAACGACATCTCTTAAACCACAAAACACCACGTAAACAACCGGTGGGTGCACCATGATCATGGTGCACCCACCGGCAAAATAATAATTCTTGAACGCTTATAGGTCTCAGCTCATTAGCGGATACCTTTCATACGCTGAAGAATCCAACCATTGAAGAACCAGAGGATAACGCCGATAACAATGGTGCCAACACCGAGGATGGAGAAATAGGCTACCTCAGTCTCCTCAGAATAGAACTGTGCCAACCAACCAGAAAGCACCGTTCCCATGGACACTGACGTAAAGTAGAACGCCATCATATTGCTTCGATGAGCTTCAGGGGCAAGCTTTGTCGCTAGCGAGAAACCCACCGGAGAAATCGTCAACTCAGCGATGGAGTATACAAAGAGGATAAGAACAATCCAACCAACGTTGACAGAAGGGTTACCTGCCTGTGTAAGGAAAATCAGGAACGCAATACCTACACCAATGATGCCAAGGGCAAATTTAATAGGTGTTGGAGGCTGACGATCACCAAGTTTCGTCCACATGGTGCTAAAAACAGTACCGAAAAGGATGATGAACACAGGGTTAATAGAGTTAATAGTGCTGGGAGGGAATTCAAAACCAAGAATGTTCCAGTCAAGGCGAGTATCAGAGTACACTGCCATGACGGTGAACTGCTGCTGGTAAAGTGCCCAAAACACGGCGTTACCAACCCATAGCGGCAAGAACGCAATAACTCGTGAATGCTCTGTCTCAGTGGTCTGCTGTGAGGTTAGTAGCTGGTACGCCAACGCAGAAGCGCCAAGGAGGATAAGACCCATGACCCAGCTAGAGAGGTTATTCGCAGTTACAACACCTAAGGAAAGAAGAAGCGCGATGATGCCGAGCACCGCGATAGCTGCAATGCTGTAACGGCGTTTTTCGTGTGTTTGAAGAGGGTCAGAAATGGTGTGAACCTCAGCGGGAAGATTCTTACGTGTCAAAGAATATTGAATGAGACCAAACGCCATACCAATGGCAGCTAGACCAAAACCAAAGTGGAATCCAAGAGTCTTCCATGCAAAGCCAGTCAATAGAGGACCAAGGAGAGCACCAATATTAACACCGATATAGAAGATGGTGAACCCAGCATCTCGTCGCGGGTCAGTTCGTGAGTAGAGTGATCCGACGAGCACTGACGCGTTAGTTTTAAGGCCACCAGAGCCGATTGCGACAAGAACCATACCGATAATAACTCCGGCAACACCAGGGAGTAATGCAAGAGCTATATGCCCTGCCATAATGGCAAGCGCCGAATAGAACAATGTTCGTTCTGGCCCAAATACGCGGTCACCGAAGAACCCTCCGACGATAGCGAAGAGGTAAACCATCGACCCATAAGCGCCGATGATACCGGTAGCTGAACTTTCTGGAAGTCCAAGGCCACCGTCTGCTACCGAATAGTAGAGGTAGTAGACCATGATGCCTTGCATACCATAGAACGAGAAACGTTCCCACATTTCTACGGAGAAAAGGTTTGCCAGCATACGGGGATGGCCAAAGAATTTTTTGCCGGTCGGGTTATGAGGATCCGATACCGGAGAGTTTCCTGCTGCTGCAGAATTCATATCAACTCGCTAAATTTTTTTTGGGTACTGATACATCTTGTACACAGATGTTTTCTTGTAAAACCTTAGTCCAAAAACTGGTTTATCTGCATATTCTTAGCATATTGCCTTGTAAAACATGCTTTATCGAAAGAAACACATCGTAAATGAGGAGAAACTTTTTAACATTCCTTCAAAAATCCTCTTGTTGGTTCGTTCATCTAATGGAAGAGTTGTATCTAACGTCCGTATTTCTAGGAGTATAAAATCATGAATGACGAGCTATCGCAAGTAACTGTTGAACAGATTCCTGAAGGTGCTAAAATTCTTGACGTTCGAGAAGACTTCGAATGGGAAGCTGGCCATATTCGAGGCGCTCAACATATCCCACTGGGAGAAGTACCTGCACGTTACGGAGAAGTACCTACCGACGTTGACGTGTATGTTATCTGTCGTTCCGGTGGACGTTCTTTGAAAGCAACTGCCTATCTTAACCAGTACGGTTTTGATGCGATTAACGTTCTTGGTGGAATGGGCGCGTGGGCAGATGCTCAAAAACCTATGGTTTCTGACAATGGAGACACTCCTCAAGTTCTCTAAAATACTGTACTTTTCCACGCCTCTTATGAAGCCTTAGAGAACATCGAGAACCAGAGGTGCTCTCACTAAGTATTTTAGTGAGAGCACCTCCTGTCTGTATGGCAAAAGAATCTACCGGATAGAAGAAAATTATCAGTCCCGTACATCCGGTAGCATATATTGGGTGAATAAGCCTGTGGAACTAGAGATTTTAGCTCTGAGCTACCCTATTGAACCTGCCCAAGCCTATCCGGTTATTACTGCTGATAGCAGGTATTCTTATTGGCTTGATAGCGCTTTAGCCAGCTCCAGCATGTCTCATTATTCTTATATCGGTGTAGTTCCTGAAGACTCCCAGATATTGCACTATGTTCACACTGGAACACCAACCCCACAGGTACACCTCTACAACGGAAACGGAACACCCAACGGCACCATTGATGGTGACATCTGGGAAGTTCTCCACCAAAAATTAGAGACAGCACCCACCCCCATATCGGGCACCATGCTCTCTCCTGAAGAGACTCTACTACTGGGCGGATACGTCGGATATTTTGGGTACGAAGCACACCTCGATTTAGACATCGGTGCTAATACCCCACATGCAAAAAATGCTCCCCGTACTACACCAGATGCTTTATGGTTTCCTGCAACGAACTACCTCATCTATGAGCATCGCACAGCAAAGAGCTGGCTAGTTGGAGATAGCACATGGATCCATCACATGGAGCGGCAGCTTCGTAACCTCACGATATACCAGCCAATCCCGGCACCTCAGTTGAACTTTCCAACGCCCTCAAAACAGGACTATTGCCAGCATGTAGAAACATGCCTAGAGCAGATACATGACGGCAACAGTTACGAAGTATGCCTCACCACCGCCACACACATACACACAGAAAAACCGTTGAGCGCAGAAGAAGCCCTAGGGATTTATCTCGCTCAAAGAGAAAAGAACCCTGCCCCTTACGCCGCTTTCTTCAACTGTGCAGGATGGTATGTGCTCAGTTCTTCCCCAGAACGCTACCTTCAGGTGAAAAACACCGGAATCGTGGAAACGAAACCTATCAAAGGCACCATTCCTCGCAGCCACGATCCCGTAGAAGACCAACAACGAGCACAATGGCTCAGGGACGACCCAAAAACACGGGCTGAGAACCTGATGATTGTTGACCTACTGCGAAATGATCTCTCAACGGTGAGCCAGCCAGGTACGGTGAACGTTCCGGTGCTGATGGGAGTAGAAAGCTACTCTACGGTACATCAACTTGTGTCCACTATTCGTTCACAGTTACGTGAGGGAATCACTGCTGTTGATGCAGCGGCCGCGTGTTTTCCTGGCGGCTCGATGACCGGAGCACCTAAAGCATCTACGATGAGCATCATTGACTCATTGGAAAAACGCGCTCGCGGAGTATATTCGGGTGCTCTGGGGTTTTTTAGTGCAGACGGTTCGGCTGAGCTATCCATTGTGATTCGCACACTCATTATCGACGCTGACGGCACCATATCTGTGAGTGCAGGAGGCGCTATCGTTTACGATTCTCATCCTGAAGCTGAGTATCAGGAGATGCTGACGAAGTTGAACGCTGCTGTGCCACATAGAGGGCAGCCATAATTAACGGTAACTGCAATGGCAGACGACGTAGCCGTTGAGCATCTGTCTCAAATACACCTGGAATATCAATCCCTTCAAGGTATTGATAAATATTGGCTGGGAAAACTGCCACAAATAGTGCTGTGGCTGCTAGACCAGCAGCTTTTCGTGCTCGTGGTGCGAGTAGGAGTGTTCCTCCGACAGCGAGTTCTGCTACACCAGAAAGGTACACAATATTTTCGGCTGAGCCTGGAACTATGGGTGGAACAATACTCGCGAATTTTTCGACCGCATCTTTTTTGAAGTGCAGCGCACCCATGAAGCTCAGACCGGCACCAAGAACGTAGCGTGTTATTTTTTGGGATGTTTTTTCGGTTGGGTCAGAAGAAAAAATACTCATATTTTCAGTCTAGTCGGTTCTTGATGTAGTAGAGAGGTGTCAGCTAGTTCCGGAAAATGTATCTATAAGATTCAAAACATCGTCACGTATAGTTGAATCATCTAATTGGGTAATAGATGATTCTCGTCATTGGGGGGGAGTGAGCGTGAAAAAGAGGTGTAAGGCAATCAGCTTGTATGCTGTCAGAAGTATGTGTGCTCTCCAAAATATGTTCAAGAAGTCTTGTTAATCGTTGGCTAGAGACTCCTGAGGTTCGCTATATTCTTGTCTGCGTTGTACTATTCAAAAGGTCAGAAAACAATCATGGGTAGCAGCGTGAACACTGAAAAAAATAATTTGCTGAAATATGTTTGGCCTTCTCTTCTCGCATCGCTGGGAAGTATCGTTGTTGGTTTAACAGATTCAGCATTGATTTCTTATTACTCAACTAATGCTCTTGCAAGTGTTTCTTTAGGAGCATCGTTCTACGAACTTCCAGTAAATTGTATTCTTGGCGCGTTAATGGCTTATAGAATTCTCGCACCACGTGTAAACTCTGATACGATCCGCGAGACTATAGGAATTAAACTATTTTTAAAAATATTTGTTCCTCTTTCGTTATTTATTTCTTTGGTAGGTATAGTATCCTCGATACTACTTTCTAAGAATATTTCTGATTCCATTTGGTCTGCTGCGCTTTTATACTTTGCGGCCAGAATTCCTAGTATTGTTGCAGAGACTATCTCGACACTTATTGTAATACAATTAGTTTCTTGGGGAAAAACAAAAGTTCCAATTATTGTATTCTGCATAGCTGCACCATTTAATGTGATTATTGATTTTTTCCTTATCTATGGACTCTTCTTTGCTCCCGAACTAGGAGTTGTTGGAGCAGGTTTAGGAAGTACTCTTGCTTCATTTATTCCTCTTGTATACCTTTATCTGGTTTTCAATAAAGAGAAGAATAAATTTAATGAAACCTCAGAAAATGTTGAAATAAACTATAAGGGGTGGGGCAAAATTTCTTTACCTTCACTTGGGTCTGCTTTCGTAGACTATGGGGGTAATATAATCTTTACCGCATTGATTTCTGCTGCAGGAATTGTTGAACTTGCAGGAATGAGGTTTGCTGTTCAACTCCACATCGTTATTTTTATAATAATCTCAAGCTTCTCGAGTGGTATTTTATTTATCTTGGGGAGTAAATATAAAGAAGAAGCCCAAGGTGAAGATTTTATCTTTATCAAGAAGTATATAGACAGGGTGTTTGTCAGAGTTTCTGCTTTTACTCTTGTCTTATTTATTATTTTCTGTGTATTCTTTGGACGTTTTATATCTCCAGATGAAGACGTTGTTTATGCGTTTTATAAGCTGGCTATATTCCTAACGTTTATTATTCCTTTTGCTTGTGTTGCGTACTCAAATATTACATTACAACGCTTTTATGGGTTTACTATAGATGATTTTAAATCTAACTCTTTAGCAGTCTGGGTAATTCAAATTCCTATTGCATTGTTGTTATTAAATATCTTTTCTGGTATCTGGCCTTTTGCTGGACTGCTTGGGTATTGGATGTTTAGAGCAATGTGGAGCAGGAAACAGGTTAGAACGAGGTTTATAAAGGCTCAGGCTAATTAGCGGTTTGATGGCGGAACCGGCACTCGCATAGCAACTGGTCTACTATGTAGGCTTAGTTATTTGCTGGAAATACGTGTTGGGAACAAGGTATGACTGTTAACGGTCATCAGAATAATTTGTTCTTCAAAAATCATGCTTCACTGTAGCGATACTTAGCCGAACTTTTCGGTAGCTACTTGCCTGTCATGCGAATCCTTCAATGCGTGCAAACCTAGTTACATCATCAATGTGAACAAAATATCGGAACGGTACATCACAAGCCGGGTGTTTCTGGTCGGGTCACCGTTGCGATGTTATGTCTGCAAAAGCGACAATGAGTAGTGTAAAAAAATATGGATTTTTCTTGTTCCTGCCATAGCGTTGAGGCGCGGGGCGTCGGGTCGTCAAATAAAGATTTGGTCATAGGGTTGCTGCTTGTGCCATCAATGAAAAAACTAGAGTAATTTATGGAATAAATATTATTATTTTATAAATTTTCTTGAGAAAATTTAAGTCTCACTTTAACAAGGTGGTTTAAATAAAATAAGCGATTACCTGTTTTGGTGATTTGTTTATCAATATCCATCAGCTGATAGGAGCCTCAGATGCTTACATGGCTAGGAATCAAAAACAACACGCAGGAACAACCAGCCCGACAGTTCTTTGGTCGCTCAAAGAAAAAGACAGTTACCCTCACCCTTATAGGAGCGCTATGGCTCCTATGGAGCGTACCAGTAGTTGTCAAAGCGCTATTGCCAGAAAAATGGGGCAATGATCCGGTAGGGGCAGTCATACCGGGACTCATTGGGATACTGGTAGCAGTACTCATGGTGATGGTTGTAGAGCGACTAGATTGGGACAAACAATCCCCACGATAAAGGGTAAGAGCTGCATTTATGAGTTACATAGATGATTTCTTTAAAAGGTCTGACACTAAAATTGCCACAGGTATAGCTTGCGTAGCACTATTTCTAGGAAGCTTTGGAGATGAGGCAACGCAAGTTATGTTTGCCTTACGTTTTTCAGAGACAGGTCAAACTGCACCTGCACAAGTATCTGCATTACTTGCTGCTGGGCTTCTTGGAGGTATATCAGCTGGCTTTTTTTCACCTCGTTTGCTTGCATTTTTCGGCGCTCGGCGTGTAATCAATATTGTATTTATCGCTGAAGCAACACTTATTGCTGTTGCATCATTTATGAATACACTGTTCTGGTGTCTCATAGTTTCCGCAGCACTTGGGTGTCTAGGCTCTATACTCTGGTCTGCGGTGATGGTTGCGCTTCCCGCATTGTTTACTGATGAGGCAGGAATCGATAGAGCAAACCGAGTGATTCAATCGGTACGTAACCTTGGATATGTTGTTGGACCACTCATTGGAAGTATCTTTTTTGCCTTATCACCCGGGCCTCAGGGGTTCTTGTATGTAGCTATTCTCATGCTTATTTCTGTAGCCTGCACTGCTATATCGTTACCTAAACTATTGAACGTTGGTGTAGGTACGAAAAATAGTTATGGAGATAGTAAAAGCGTAGATATATTGGGATTACTCCGGGCTGAAGGAGTATCTCGTGCAATCACTCCGCTCCTCATTACAGTTTTGGTAACTAGCGCATTAAACGTTCTTCTTCTGGTAAGAATCCGTAATGAACTCGGTATAAACGCCGAGATTTACGGAGTTATCGTTGCAACGTTGAGCACTGGCCTGGTAGCAGGCCCCGTAATTTTTTCTAGCTTTGTAGGAAAGAAAATCGGCGAGGCGTCTGGTGCTTCTATAGCAGCAGCCGTAATTGGTCTCAGCATCGTAATAGTAGGTTCAACACAACTTACTTGGCAGATAGTGGTAGCAGCAGCATTCATTGGCGTTGCTAACGGTGTTCAAAACACTCTAATGTCAGGGTTCATCATCAAAAGAGTAGACTCGACAAAGCGAGTTCTTCAGATGCCTGCCTATGTTTTACTCCTGCAAACGGCAGTATTTATAGGTTTTATTGGTTCCGCTTTTATACATGTTGATCAAGCTGGTCTTGCTTTAGTTATAGTCGGTTTTATAGCTACGTTCGTAGGATTATTTGGCGCGTTTGTAAATCGGTCTAATAAACAACAACTTTCAAAAAAGAAAAGAGGATGCTGAAATAACTGCTGGAACAAGCAGATTCGAGCATAATCAATTAGCATTAGATGCCATTGAATTGCAACCACCAATAGACAAAATTGTGAGGTCTGGAATAGCAAAACTTCGAGTAAGCCAATACTCTTTCGATGAGCCCTCGTTTGATGAATATGAAGCAACAACTGTCCGAGCGACATGGGACTTTGCCGCCGCTGAGAGCATCGTAAACGACGGAGATGAAGTACTTGACCTTGGATGTGGTGATGGGCGTCTTCTCTTGCACATTGCTGGGCAACGTTTAGGGTGATTCCAAGTGTTCAAGAGCCGTTTTCACGAAGCCAGATTTTCTCTTTGACTGCACGATAGGGAAGGCAAACAGCTCATTAATCTAGGGTGTGACATTTGGGTGGAAGTTAAAAATCCATGTAAGACCATTTAACCTGGTCAATAGCTATTTTGCCCCTATTTTTACCCCACTACAAAAAGCTTCTTTCAAGAAGCTTTTTTCATTAAGCCTCCTACTTAAACGTGCTTGTGAGAAGCTGTGGATAACTCGCCACCTCTCAGAGGTGTTTCATCTGCTTATCAAAGATCTTCATCCATAAAGAATTAGCTACGTTATAGACCTAATTCAGCGCGGACTTCATCAAGGGTATATGTGCGGGCTCTACCTTCACGTACTGCTTGAGCACAAGTCTGCAACTCATAAGCATGTTCAAGTTCTGAGATACTCTGCTCCAATGCCTCTTTGACGTAAAAAGCGACAGGGCGTTCAGTGCGCTGAGCCAATGCATTTAAACGCTTTTTGAGGGTGGTTGGTATGCGTACTGTGAGTACGCTATCTGATGTAGTAGCCATGTAATATACATGGCACATTGTATTGTGTGAGGTCAAGGAGTTTGAATCAAGAATTTTGGGGATATTTTATTTCTCATCCCTTATGTGCGACTCTAAAAAGATTTCCCCGTACACACGGGGTTTGTGTTTTATCAATTTGTGATGTGATAAGTTGACTGATTATTTTTGCCATGATTGGATTAATATTACGCTAACCACCAGAGTAGAGGTGCTCAGATGGAAACAGGAAAAGCTTAAAGAATGTGCTCAAGATGGAAATGGGGTCACTTTCACAGAAATCAACGGAATTGTTACAGGCTGTTCATCTCAATAAAGGTGCTGAATTAAAGTGCTAACAAAAAATAAAATTATCCTGCCTTTGGTATTTTTTGCTATCGGTATATCTCTACTAGTTGCTAGAAGCATGGGCTTTATAAATGACGCTGTCAGTAACTATTCGATGCTAGCTCTGCTAATTATTGCGATAAGCACTGGGATATATGCTGCAATCGTTGCGCAGTCACGCCATTCATAAGGAACCGATAGAGAATCTAGAACGGACTTAGAGCAGTTTTAGATAAAAAAGAACCGGAAGGGTTATCGCTCTTCCGGTTCATAAATTCCGTCTCGCGTCTTACCGCGAAAGGAATTCAAGCTTGTGTCTACGCGTCTAGCAGTACCCAGCAGAGCCGCAACAAAAGAAGCCCGGTTCGCCGTACACGTCACAGACACCCAGAGGGTCTTTCTCTGTTGGAAACCAAGAGCGCCCCGCTGACCAAAACCCTACGGGTAGACCTATACAAGTACGCATTTTACCAGACCAGCCCCTCTTTCTATCGTGTGTTGGTTATCGACATTGACCACGTTTTCGCGTAGTTGATGTTGGCTCTGGTGGCAACTGTTGGTGTTGGAAGCTAAGGGGTGGTTCTTGTCGCCGTGTGGTGGTTTGTAAGAGTAACTAACTGGACTTGTACTATCTAGTTGCGTCCAGCGCTCACTCTTTGCCGAACAGAGCAGGGGGGATACCCCAAGTAACTAGAAAATACTTGTTTTGATATTTAAAAATACCTGTTTTGACGTTTACTTCTCTCAAAAAGCTCTCTACAGTGAGATACAAGTCATGCATAACATATGTTTTGCATAATAAGAGCGGGAGGGTTTCATGATTTTTAAGAAACTGCTTCTGTGCTTAACGCCTTCAGGTGTGAAGTTGACTGGAACTATGGTTGCCCAGCTCCTACAGCTGGATTTTTGCCGGTCAGCGACTATCTTCTAGCAACTCAGAATTGGTATGAAGTAGCTTGGGCGTTAGCTTGGCTAGTTGATGTCAATGTGCTTGAAGGCGGACTCGTAGGTATCGTGACATATCTGGTAGCTGCAGGTGTCTGGTGCGCAACCTCATGGGATACTTAGGAGAAAAATGTTTGGAAATGAAAAGGTAAAAACTCTGTTGCGAATGTTTCAGACGAAAGGTGTCTACGAGTATTTTGCAACACCAGAGCTACAGGCGTTCCGTGGTTATGTTGTAGCAGGTCAACGTAGACAAGCAATTGCAGAGTATGCGCGGGTGTTCCCAAATGCCTCAATTGTTGAGAGATATGTGGCATTTGAGGCAGCGAAATCTTTGGGGAATGCTACTTTAACTAGTTTCCAAAAGTAGTATTCTCACCAAATATATAACCCGTTCCAATTTCACTGGTTTTGGCACGGGAACAACGAGCAACCAGTACACCCGAAAAACCCATATCGAAAACCTGCACCGAAAAGGCTCCTCGGCAAACACATCAGGGAGTAATTCAAAGTGTTCAAGAGTCGTTTTTACGAAGCCAGCTTTTCTCTTTGGCCGCACGATAGGGAATGCTTCAATAAGTGAATTGTGCGGGGTGAAAGTTGCGGCTGGTGGGAAATGTCAGCCTTTTGACTGTGTCTATACATACTGTAAGAAATACTGTGTGTCTATCATTAAAAATATGAAAAATACGAAATGGCTTCCAGCTTACTATCTCGGTGTCGTTGCTATTGTCACCGTCATGTTGTTCGTTCCGATGGTGCTAAATCTAAGTGTGGCCACTTCTGTTGCGCTTGCTGTTCTTGGTGTTTTTATGTGCGCCGTGATGACATTTTTATTTGTCAAAGCAGCACGCAAAAATAGTCATTCTATAAGGTAAAACGAGCATGCTCGAGTACCCCCTAACTGTGGGGTACACACTTAACTATTCAGGGTCAAAAAGTGTTCCCGCTTGTGAAAAGTAGCAGGCCCAACGCAGAACCAGTTGCTTCGCAAACAGAATAACTGTGTACTACCGAATCAAATGTTCACCGCTGGCAACCAAACTCGCCATGATGCCGAAGCGTAGATACCTACGAGTTTTTCATCATCTTAGCGATGCTTTATCTCGTGTGAACTGAAGAAGATGACTAGACTAGAGAGCATGACTAAGCTCTCCGAAAAAATGCCCATTGAACAAGCTCGCCAACGCCTACAAGAACTTATCCGAGAACTTGCCGTTGTTCGCGGAAAAGTAACTCTCGCTTCTGGTCAGGAAGCAGACTACTATGTGGACTTGCGTCGAGTAACCTTACACCATGAGGCTTCACGTCTTGTCGGTCAGGTCATGTTAGACCTGATTGACTCTGCCGGTATTGAATTTGATGCCGCTGGTGGGCTCACCATGGGCGCTGATCCTGTCGGGCATGCCATCATGCGCGCTGCCGGCGACGAAGACCGCGCTATCGACACTTTTGTGGTTCGTAAAGCGCAGAAATCGTACGGTATGGGACGTCAGGTAGAAGGCCCTAATGTGCAAGGACGCCGTGTTGTCGCTGTTGAAGATACCTCAACCACCGGTGGGTCTGCTTTGACCGCGGTTGAAGCTTTACGCGCTGCCGGCGCTCAGGTAGTTGCTGTGGCTGTGATTGTAGACCGTGCTACTGGCGCAAAAGAACATATTGAAGAGGTTGCAGGAGTCCCTTGCCTCTACGCATACTCAAAAACTGATTTAGGTCTCGACTAAAAAACTTTTCTGGTGGTAGCAGCTGCACCTTTTCTGGTGTCGCTGCTACCACTCTTTTCTTGGCAGATGGAGATAAGGTGAGCGAAGAATACGCTAGCTCAAAAGACGAAAAAACCTCCGCGGAGCTATCTCACACCATTGGTGTTGGCCCGTGGGAAGGAGAGCTTCCAGAAGGTGACTGGTGGGATGAGCAGCTCCTACGAGAAGGCGACCGCCGTAACGTTGTTGATAAATACCGTTACTGGAAAATGGAAGCAATTATTGCTGATCTCGACACCAAACGTCACAACTTCCATGTTGCTATTGAAAACTGGCAACACGATTTGAATATTGGAACTGTTGTACGTACAGCTAATGCGTTCCTTGCGCAAGAAGTACATATTATCGGTAAACGGCGTTGGAATAGACGCGGCGCAATGGTAACTGACAGGTATCAGCATGTGCGTCACCACCCCACGATTGAAGAGTTCTTAGAGTGGGCGCGTAGCGAAGATATTGCTGTTATTGGTATCGATATTTTTCCAGATTCACAGCAGTTAGAAACTTACGATCTACCTGAAAAATGTGTTCTTGTTTTTGGGCAAGAAGGCCCCGGTCTTTCACCAGAGATTCACCATGCAGCAGAAGCTACTTTATCTATCGAACAGTTTGGTTCTACACGTTCGATGAACGCGGCAAGTGCTGCAGCAGTGGCCATGCACGCATGGGTGCGTCGCCATGTTTTTGGGCAAAAAGTGCATTCGTCCTAGGATTTTATAACTATTAAAACGATGCTGGTGGGGCGGTTAAGAACATTCTTAACCGCCCCACCAGCAATGTATCTCTTAGTTTTGGGCCGTTATATTTCTGTTGTTAGAGGGAAAAGACCCAGGTGGCTAGAGTCATGGTGGTTGCGGTAATGAGGAAGATTCCGATGACGTTGAGCCAGAAACCGCCTTTAATCATTTGCGAGATGGAGACATAACCAGAGCCGTATGCAATGGCGTTGGGCGGGGTAGCTACTGGAAGCATGAAAGCGCAGGTTGCTGAGAGCGCAACAGGAATAGCTAGTAGCATTGGGTTGAATCCCATTCCCATGGCGATACCACCGGCAACAGGTAAGAAAGTTGCTGCTGTTGCAGTATTTGAGGTTAACTCTGTGAGGAAGATTACTCCTGCTGTTACTAAGAAAATCATGAGCACTAGAGGTAGCGCGTCGAGGTGACCTACTGCTTTGCCAATCCATTCGGTAAGACCGGATTTTGTGAATTGGCTAGAGAGTGCAAGGCCTCCACCAAAAAGCATGAGGACGCCCCAAGGTAGTTGCATCGCAGTATCCCAGTCGATGAGTCGAACACCTTTTTTACCGGCTTTGCCAGCGGGGAGCATGAAGAGAATACATCCGACGAGGATGGCAATTCCGGCGTCGGTGATAGGCGCTTGTTTGCCCCAGATAACGGGGACGAGAATCCATGCAAGTGCTGCACCAATGAAGATAATGAGTACTTGAAGCTCTCCTGAGCTCATGGGTCCAAGTTTCTTGTACTCGTTATTGATGAGTTCTTTACCGCCTGGAATCTCTTTAATTTCGGGTCGGAATACTACTTGGGTGAGCATAAACCAGCAAATGAATAACATGATGACGGCTAGGGGCACACCAACAAGCATCCACTGACCAAAACCAATGACGATGTTGTGCGTATCAGCAAGGTAACCGGAAAGTAGGGTGTTTGGTGGGGTTCCAATGAGCGTTCCTAGCGAACCAATAGATGCAGAGTACGCGATACCGAGCATGAGTGCCGTACCAAAATTTGATGTGACGAGTTCTGCTGTCGCATCTTTGGTGCTTGTTCCTGTATCTTTATGCTGAATTTGAGCGATAAGGGTTAGAACTGAAACGCCGATGGGGAGCATCATGACAGCTGTTGCAGTGTTGGAAACCCACATGGAGAGGAAGCCTGTAGCTATCATGAATCCAGCAACCATGGCTGAGGGGCGAGAGCCCATAACTCGTAGGGTGAGAAGGGCGATACGCCGGTGCAGGTTCCAGCGTTGCATGGCAAGGGCTAGGAGGAATCCTCCCATGAAGAGGAAGATGATGCTGTTGCCGTAGGAGGCTCCTACGTCGTTGATTTTTACTTCTGGATTGAGGACAGGAAAGATGACGAGCGGTAGAAGTGCCGTTGCGGGGATGGGGAGCGCTTCTGTCATCCACCAGCCACCCATGAGAACGGCTGTTGCGGCGGTGAGTCGTGCAGCATGAGGCATATCTGCTGGCAGGATGCAATACGTCAGAAGTGCTGCGAGTAGACCTCCGAATAGGCCGATGAGCCGTTTGGTGCGTTCACCGGATTCTATTTCTTCTGCGCGTGAGCCTCGTGAAAGTTGTACCTGATCGATAGTTTGTGTGGGGACTGGCTCATAGTTTTTGAGGTGATCCCCTGTGACGTGTGGGTGCGGATTACTCATAGTGGTAGTTCCTTTATAGCTGTGTGGAGGGCGCGTCGTTGAACCCTCACAAAATGTGATGCATATTCGGCGATTCTAGCCACAAGGTTGGTGGTAAAGCTATCTTAGGCGCGCCGATAGTGCAGAAAAAGACATCTTTTATTCCAAAAGATGAGAATTGTTCTAAATGTGTTGTTCGGGGCTGTGATGTGCCATTGTGTGAGGTTAAGGAAGTTCTTGGCTCAGTGGTATTTAAAGGCTTGGAAAAGCGTGGGTTTTACTGCGTTCTTTGGCTTTTTCTTTCCATAGAAGAGGTGTTAAAGCTGGTAATAGTTGTTTGTAACGTGACAAAATAGCGTGTTATTAAGTGGGTTTATGTCCGAAACATTGCGAAAAATTCCGTAGCTATTAGCCAGCAAGTTGCTAGAATGAGAGGTACGAACGTGCGCTTGTATCACCTAGTTGGCGAATAAGTGTACCGTGAACACTCAGTCATCAATACCGGTGACTATCTAACAAAACTCCAAGGAGTCCGCATGCCTATTGCAACCCCGGAAAAATACGCAGAAATGCTCGAAAACGCAAAGACTAAAGGTTTTGCGTACCCTGCAATCAACGTTACTTCCTCTCAGACACTCAACGCTGCTATCGCAGGTTTCGCAGAAGCAGGATCTGACGGTATTATCCAGGCATCAACCGGTGGCGCAGCTTACTGGTCTGGTTCAACGAAAAAAGATATGGTCGTTGGTGCACTTGCATTTGCCGCATACGCCAAAGTTGTCGCAGCGCAATACGATGTAAACATTGCACTACACACCGATCACTGCCCCAAGGACAAGCTAGATTCTTACGTTCTTCCCCTTCTTGAAGAATCAGAGAAAGCTGTCGCACGCGGCGAAGACCCCATCTTCAACTCTCACATGTGGGACGGTTCTGCTATCTCCCTCGAAGAAAACCTCGAAATTGCACAGCAAATGATTGCTCGCACCTCAAAAAACCATCAGGTTCTTGAGGTCGAGATCGGTGCTGTCGGCGGCGAAGAAGACGGCGTAGAAGGCGCAATTGACGATTCTCTCTACACCACTGTTGAAGACGCTATCAAAACTGTAGAAGCTATCGGACTTGGTGAAAAAGGCACTTATATGGCAGCCCTTACTTTCGGTAACGTCCATGGCGTTTACAAGCCCGGTAACGTTCACCTCCGCCCTGAACTTCTCAAAGAAATTCAGGAAGAAGTCGGCGCGAAGTACGGTAAAGAGAAGCCCTTCTACCTTGTATTCCACGGTGGTTCTGGTTCTACTGAGCAAGAAATTGCCGATGCTGTATCTTACGGTGTTGTCAAGATGAACATTGACACTGACACCCAGTACGCATATACCCGCCCTGTTGCTGGACACATGTTCTCCAACTACGATGGTGTTCTTAAAGTTGACGGCGAAGTCGGAAACAAGAAGACCTATGACCCTCGTGTATGGGGCGCTGCAGCAGAAGCTGGCATGAGCGCTCGCGTTGTTGAGGCTGCCCAGCAGCTTGGCTCTGTGGGAACATCTATCAAGTAGTTCTTGCAAGAATAACGTTTTATCGTTGTTACGGTGCGACAGGTTCACAATGTGAGCTTGTCGCACCGTATTTTTTATTGATTTTCTAAAGATTTTGTTGACTTTCTAAGAATATGAAGAGTAATATTGCTCACAAGGGTGAAATGTTTTACCCAAAATGCATCGGCAATCTTAAGGAGAATCTGCGATGTCTGTAGAAACAACAACGGTGTTTGTTCTCATATATCTTTTAGTGGCGCTTGCTGTTGGAGCGTTGGTTGTCGCAGTGCTAATTACTCAGCTTAAAAAGAACCTTCTTGCTATCAAATGGTACAAAACTCAGAACCTTGAGCAGGTAGAGCACCCTGAAACATCAAAAAGAGATAGCGTTCTAGGCGTCAACGGTGTGACCTCTTTTGCCGAATAACGTAACTAAGTATTTTCTCTTAGAGGTAGCTAACTTTTATTAGGTGATTGAAAAGCTGCTCGTCATCAACTTGTTGTGGCGGGCAGCTTTTCTTGTGTGCCGTAAATGAACTAAGGTCAGGGTAATCCTCGGTAGGATGACTGCGTATACTCCTTGCATAATAGGTGAGGGATAAAAAATTGTAATTACACAAAAAGAGGGAAAAATATCATGTCTTTAGCCGGAAAAAATCTTCTAGACGGGCCTGCCCCCACCTATTTGCCAGAAGAAACGGAATTGCTTGCCCGCATTGAACAAGGGGAATCGCCTGAAGCGTTAGCGCAATCCTTTCCTAAATCGTCACTGGCTTGGGCGCTTCTTGCGGAAAAAACGCTGGAGGAAGGTAATCTGATTCAAGGTTATGCTTATGCTCGTGTGGGATACCACCGCGGGCTAGATTCTCTCCGCGCTAATGGCTGGCGTGGGCACGGTCCCATACCCTATACTCACTTGCCAAACCGAGGTTTTCTAAAAGCCTTATTCTTGCTCGGAGAAGCAGCTGATGCAATAGGAGAATCAGATGAATCTGCACGCATTGAAAAATTCCTCAATGATTCTGACCCTGAAGCAGCGCAACGACTAAAACAAACTTCCTAAAATATCTTTACCTGATACAAGCACAGTGCGTCATAGGGGTGGTGTTCAAGAATTTTGTTCTTGAACACCACCCCTATGACATATGAACAAGCGGGAACTTACTTCACTAAATCAGGAAATGCGTCTGCAACGGCAGGGAACATAATTTTTCCGCTATCGGTGTTGAGCCCTGCTTGCAAGGAAGAATCTTCTGCTAATGCTTGATCAACGCCCTGTGCAAGCTTGAGGATATAAGGCAAGGTGGCATCGGTCAGTGCCACCGTAGAGGTACGTGGAACAGCCCCCGGCATATTTGCGACACAATAATGACGGATGCCATCGACCTCATAGATAGGGTCTTGATAGGTGGTTGGTCGGGAAGTCTCAAAACAACCACCCTGATCAATTGCTACGTCGATGAGCAATGCACCAGTTTTCATAGAAGACAGGTGCTCTCGGCGTACTAGCTTAGGAGCTTTTGCCCCGGGGACAAGCACTGACCCAACGACAACGTCTGCCTCGGAAATCTCACGCGCAATATTGCGTGGTGTTGAGTTCAGAATACGAGCTGTAGAACCAAAAATAGTATTCAATTCGCGTACTCGAGGGCCGTATCCTTCAAGAATGGTGACTTCGGCGCCAAGTCCTACACACATCTGTGCCGCATGGGTACCAACATTGCCGCCGCCAAGGACAACGACTCGTGCTGGTGCAACACCTGGAACGCCACCAAGAAGGATGCCGGGGCCACCTTGGGAGCCGAGTAGATATTGTGCTGCTGCAGAGCCGGCAAGACGACCTGCAACCTCACTCATGGGTAGCAGTAACGGTAGGGCTCGCCCAACACGTACTGTTTCATAAGCAATAGCACGTGTCTTTGCTGTTATGAGAGCTTGTGTGAGTGGTTTGTCTGCTGCAAGGTGAAGATACGTAAATAGGGTTAAATCTTCGCGTAGATACTGGTATTCGGATTCGATGGGTTCCTTGACCTTAACAAGGAGTTCTGCGCTGTTCCATGCCTCATCTGCGCTGACAAGGCGTGCACCAGCTTCTTGGTATTCTTTGTTGCTAAAGCCTGCACCGACGCCGGCGTCGGTTTCTACAAGAACGTCATGTCCCGCTTCGACGAGAGCGTGAGCACCGTCTGGGGTCATGCCAACTCGTTGTTCTTGTGGTTTTATCTCGCGGGGTACGCTAATGCGCATGAGATCCTCCATTGGACTGAAATATACAAATAGGCCTTGTGTGACCTAAATATCATTCTCTAGCGGTTGCGCAAAGATAACAATTATGTGTGAGATACTTCACCTTTGGGTGGTTGTTTAATATGTAAAACACCGTCATGATGCCTAACCCAAGCATCTTTTATACACCTGTCGCTACGTCAAAACACCTCCTAAGAAACAGATACACTAGAACGCATGCGCTACACCTTCCTCGGACCATCTGGAACCTTCACCGAATCGGCACTTCTGAGCATCCCCGAAACTCATACCAGTGAACGCTTCCCCTCACCCACCGTTCCTGCCGCCTTTAGAGCACTTCTCTTAGATCAAGCAGACGCGGCTATGGTCCCTATCGAAAATTCTGTAGAAGGAGGAGTCAGCGCAACGCTTGACTCTATCGCTCGTGAAAAAAGCTTGCGAATTATCCGCGAAGTGCTCGTACCCATCGAATTCTCCCTCGTAGCACGCAAAAATATCAACCTTGACGATATTCAACGTGTATCAACACATTCCCATGCATGGGCACAAATACGACAGTGGGCAGAACAGCACATTCCACAAGCAGACTATGTTCCAGAGCAATCAACAGCGGCTGCCGCCATGGGATTACTTGAAAATCACCCGACCTATGATGCTGCCGTCTGTGCACCAGCTGTCGCTCAAAACAACCCTGAGCTAACTGTCCTTGCAGAAAACATTGGTGACAACAAACAAGCTGTTACACGGTTTATTTTGGTTGCAAAAAACCCCGTTATCCCCGAACCTACTGGTGCAGATAAAACAACGCTGGTAGTTCCATTGCCTCAAGATGAACCTGGAGCATTACTTAACCTCCTAGAACAATTCTCGACTCGTGGTATTAACCTTTCGCGTATCGAATCGCGTCCAACAGGACAGTTCTTGGGGTCATACTTTTTCTCAATTGACGCTGACGGTCACCTCTTTGAATCACGGATGCAAGATGCGCTACGTGGACTCCATAGAATCAGCCCGCAACTCACCTTTTTAGGGTCATATCCTCGTGCACTCTACGAAAAAAATACTGTAGACCCTGTGCATACTGATAAGGCATTCTCTCAAGCTGAGCAGTGGGTAAAATCCCTACTGCAATAACTTATCCCTTAGATGACTATAAAATCACGGGGTGTATATTCCATCTTCAGAATATACACCCCACCATTTAGCTCTTATTCTGATTCTTGAGGATAAAGCGAAATCTTCACCGCGCCTGGTAAGACCTCCGCCTGTAAACGAATCGCATGAGGAAGAGTGTCCCCGTCAATCTCTACCGGCTGTTCTTCTCGAACGAACTTAATATTTGCACTCTTGCCCACTACATGTTCAAGAACTCGTCGGCGCTTATTGAATATTTGAGGACCTAGAACAAACTGCACTCCTACAATAATCCACTCACTCAAATTGCGAGGAGCCAGAATAATAACTTCTAGCTGACCATCTTGAGCATTTGTCGTAGACGTAAGATTTACCCCGCCTTGCACCTGACCACAGTTAGCAATAAGAACTGAACGGATTTTACGTCGTATAGGAGGCCGATCATCTACTGTAATTTTGACAGACTTACGTGGTTTGAGAAGATTTTTTAAACCTGCCTGCAAATACGCAACCCACCCAAATCTAGTTTTTAACTTTTCATCAGTGTCATGCATAATTTGGGCATCAAAACCTGCCCCACCCATGATGATGTAGCGCCGTTCAGTGATGCTCTGATCTCGATGAGTCATTTTCATCTGAATCATGTCAACCCGTTCGGGAGTCCCATACAAGGCAGTATTAACTGACTCTGCAACATCTCCATAGGCTAAGTTAAGATTGCGTGCGAGAAGATTACCTGTACCCATCGGCACAATACCTAACGTGGCCTCGCTGCCGGCTAGAGCTGAAGCAACTTCACGAACTGTGCCATCACCACCAATAGCTATAACGCGCTGTGCCCCATGCTCTAAAGCCTTTTGCGCAACTTGATAGCCGGGGTCTTCAACCGTTGTTTCATAAAATAATGCCTCTGGCCATTGCGCCTGAGCCAACTGTTCCTTGATGGTCTGGCAACTTAACTCTGCCTGAGGTTTCGTTGGATTAAAAATAACCGCAACCTTCTGAGGCTCTCCCGGTGACAGCATCACATGTGATGGCTGGTATATAGGGAAAACGTCTCGCCCTCCGTGTCTGCTGAGCATATTAAACGCCCACGTAGCGGCGCTACATCCTGCACCTAAAGCGAGAGTGCTATAGATGACTATTTTCCGTGTGCTGATGTTCATGATAGTTAGCGTATCAACTATGGGGTGTGTGAATTTGAGCGAACCCGCAGTAATTGCGGTAAATTTATACCGTGATTGATATTAACCTTCTTCGTGAAAACCCAGACCTATTCCGTGAATCGCAGCGTAAACGTGGCGCTGATGAGTCTTTGGTAGACCAGATTCTTGAAGCTGATGCAACCCGCCGTTCTAGCATCACTGAATTTGAGAATCTGCGTGCTGAACAGAAAACATTCGGCAAGAAGGTCGCTCAGGCTCAAGGAGAACAAAAGCAGGCATTGCTTGCTGAAGTCAAAGAACTTTCTGAACGTGTAGCTCAAGCGAAAATTGCTTCTGAAAAAGCGCAAGCGCAGCAAGAAGAACTCCTGACCCGCATGGAAAACCTTGTTATTGATGGTGTCCCCGTCGGCGGAGAAGATGACTATGTTGTTCTCAAGACCGTTGGTGAACCTCGAAACTTTGAGGCAGAAGGTTTCTCTCCTCGTGACCATCTTGAGATTGGTGAACTAGTAGACGGTATTGACATGGTGCGTGGGGCTAAAGTCTCTGGCTCTCGTTTTTACTTCCTCAAAGGCCATGTTGCTCGTTTAGAACAAGCGTTGTTGTTCATGGCGTTAGATCAGGCTATTTCTGACGGTTTCACCATGATGACAACACCTACTCTGGTACGCCCAGAAACAATGAACGGTACCGGTTTTAACGTCAAACACGATGATGAGATTTATCGTCTAGAGCGTGACGACCTGTACCTTGTTGGTACTTCTGAGGTTGCTTTAGCTGGTTACCATGCAGACGAGATTATTGACTTCTCTCAGGGTGCAAAGAAATACCTTGGTTGGTCTTCTTGCTACCGTCGCGAAGCTGGTTCTGCCGGAAAAGACACTCGTGGAATTATTCGTGTGCACCAGTTCAATAAAGCTGAAATGTTTGTGTACTGCCCCGTAGAAGAGGCTGAAGATATGCATGCTCAGCTTCTGAGCTGGGAGGAACAGATGCTTCAAAAATGCGAGTTGTCTTATCGTGTTATTGATACAGCAGCTGGAGACCTTGGATCTTCTGCTGCCCGTAAATTTGACTGCGAAGCGTGGGTTCCTACTCAAGGCACCTACCGTGAGCTGACCTCAACCTCAAACTGCACAACTTTCCAAGCTCGTCGCTTGAATATTCGTGAACGTCTTGCCGATACCGTTGACTCTTCAGGGAAGACGAAGAAGGGTGGTACTCGTGCAGTGGCTACATTGAACGGTACTTTAGCAACGACCCGTTGGCTTGTTGCCATTCTAGAAACACACCAGCAGGCTGATGGCTCTGTTCGCATCCCTGAAGCGTTGCGTCCATATATGGGCGGGTTAGAGGTTATTCCTGTGGCTCAATAATACTTTTGCTGTTTTAGCCGCTAAAAAAGAGGCGATCCTTGGGCGTTCAAGGGTTGCCTCTTTTGTCGTATTTGGAGTGTTAACGGGACACTCTAAAAAAATGTTCGTCTAGACGAACATTTAAGCTATACTCGTCAATACACACAGACTTCTAATCCTCACCTAATGCAAGGTATAGCCTTATCAAACATCATGATGTGAAAGGTATTCATCGTGAAAAAATCACCTAAATTCCTAGCTCTGTGCACTTCAGCAGTCTTGCTTCTTAGCGCCTGCGGAGGCGCTGGTTCCCCATCAGCAAAGAGCAACGCAGAAGCATCAGCCTCCACTGACAAACCACATGTCCTCACAACCTTCACTGTTCTCCAAGATATTGCACAAAATGTTGCTGGTGACCACCTCGACGTTCAATCGATTACAAAGCCCGGTGCTGAAATCCACCATTATGAACCAACTCCTGGTGACATTGAAAAGGCAACTCACGCAGACCTCATTCTTGATAACGGACTCAATCTGGAGACTTGGTTCGAAAAATTTGTTCAGAACACCCATGCACCTCACGTAAAAGTTAGTGAAGGCGTTACACCAATTAGCATCACTGAAGATGCGTATGCGGGAAAACCTAATCCTCATGCTTGGATGAGCCCGCTCGTAGTCAAAAAATACGTAGATAACATTGCTGACGCATTCGTTAAACTTGACCCGGCGCACGAGTCTGACTACCGTGCTAATGCTTCTGCTTACCAAGAAAAACTACAAAAGGTACATGATAGTCTCGTGACAAGTATCTCCAGTATCCCCGAAGAACAGCGAGCACTCGTTACTTGTGAAGGTGCGTTCTCCTACCTCACTAAAGACGCTGGACTCCAAGAAAAATACATCTGGGCTGTTAACTCTGATGCCCAAGCAACACCTTCGCAAATTGAATCAGTTGTTGAATTCGTCAAAGACAAAAAAGTCCCCGCAGTATTTTGCGAATCCACAGTCTCTGACAATCCCATGCAACAGGTTGTCACCGAAACAGGAACACCTTTTGGCGGAACCCTATATGTGGACTCCCTCTCTGAAGAGGGCGGGCCTGTTCCGACCTATCTAGACCTGATCACCTACGACGCACAGACCATCTCCAAAGCTCTAACTCAGGAAAAGTAAAAATATTATGAGCGCCATTAAAGTTACTGGGGTTTCTGCCCATTATGGTTCCGTCCACGCCCTTGATGACGTTAACTTTAGCGTCGAATCAGGACGTATCTGCGGTTTGATTGGGATGAACGGATCAGGAAAATCAACCCTTTTCAAAACCATGATGGGAGTACATCGTGACTGCACAGGTACTGTTACCCTTGATGGTCACAGCCCACAACAGGCGCGTTCGACTGGAGTCGTCAGTTATGTTCCCCAAAGCGAAGAGATAGATTTCACCTTTCCGGTGTCTGTTCGTGATGTGGTTTCAATGGGGACATACTGGCGGCTCGGCACAACTCGTCGTCTCGATGCTCAAGCAAAACAGGCGGTTGCACGGGCATTAGAACGTGTAGAACTCACAGACCTTGCAGAACGCCAAATCGGCGAACTCTCTGGCGGTCAACGGAAACGAGCTTTTGTTGCGCGTGCGATGGCGCAAGGAGCGAACATTTTCTTACTTGACGAACCCTTTGCAGGGGTTGATAAACGTTCTGAAAAGATGATTGTTAGCCTCCTCAATGAGTTAGCACGAGATGGGGCAACTATTCTCGTTTCCACCCACGACTTAAGCTCTTTGAGTCAGCTCGCAACCGAAGCAATTCTATTGCGACGCACAGTACTTGCTCATGCTGACGTCGAAACAGTTCTTCGTCCCGAAAATCTTATGAAGGTTTTTGGTACGGATGTTTTATCTTCCCAGTAACTTTTCTTTTCCCCTTCAAAACCAGCCCGCATTAACTACACCAACAATGCGGACAGAAAGCGAACCTTGCCATGCTTGAATTTCTTCTTTCCCCGCTTAGCCTAGGGCTGATGCAACGAGCTTTTGCCGTAACTATTGTTGCGGCACTAGTCTGTTCAGTGCTCTCTTGTTGGTTGGTTCTTGTGGGCTGGTCTTTGATGGGGGATGCTATCTCTCACGCTGTGCTACCTGGAGTAGTCTTTGCTTATATCCTTCAGATTCCTTTTGCTATTGGCGCGCTTGTCACTGCTCTGGTGGCGGTGATGCTCATCGGGGCTGTTGGCTCACACCGAAAGATTCGACAAGACTCTGCCATGGGTATCGTCTTTACAACTCTTTTTGCTTTAGGCATTGTGATGGTTTCTATCACGCCTTCACATATTGACCTCAATGAAATCATTTATGGCAACGTTCTTGGTGTCAGCGTTGCTGCTCTTACTCAGGTATGTGTACTAGCTGCCCTCGTAACAGGTGTTTTGCTTTACAAACGTAAAGATCTTACTCTCTACGCGTTTGACCCTTCATATGCTGCAGCTATTGGATTATCTACCCGTGTACTATCAGGTATCTTGCTGTTTTCCTTGGCGTTAACATCTGTCGTTGCACTGCAAGTTGTTGGTGTTATTTTGGTTGTTGCAATGCTGATTATTCCTGGTTCTACAGCACGTCTTTTGACAAATAAATTCACAACAATGCTGTGCTACTCAGTGACTTTTGCATTAGTCGGGTCTATTAGCGGACTATACATTAGTTACTATGTTGATATTTCTCCTGGTGGGGCAGTGGTGCTTACTCAAGGAGTCATGTTTGCGGTAGTCTTCATCTCAGAGCATATCTACACTAAGATTCGCACTCAATCACAAAAATCTTCTGCCCCTGTTCAGAGCTAAGTTCAATACTTTCTGACGACCCTTCATGACGAACTTGTATATCTTCTAGGTTCCTGCTGCCACGTACAAGAATAGTCTTTCCTGGGACGAGTTGGTGTTGAATAAAGAAGCTGAGAATTTTGGCATCTTTATCACTAACACGTTCTATTCTTAGGCGCTGTGGATTTTGGCAGCAATGTTCTAGAAGATAGTCTGTGAGAGTGCTCTGTTCTGGGTTATCTACTGTGCCGTCTTCGGCAGGAATTGGGTCACCATGAGGGTCACGGGTGGGATGCCCTAATAACGCATCAATACGTTCAATCATGATGTCGGAAACAGCATGTTCTAAAACCTCTGCCTCATCGTGAACCTTGTCAATAGGGTAGTTGAGAACTTGCACAAGAAAAGTCTCTAAAAGGCGGTGTCGACGAACCATCGACACCGCATATTTTTTCCCTAGTTCTGTTAGCTCAATCGGAGCATATGGGCGATACGAAATCAGATCAGCATTCGCTAACCTTCTGAGCGCATCAGAAACACTTGAAGGCCTATTGCCAGTTTTTTGTGCCAATAATGTTGTGGTCGGTACTTGCTGAGACCACTCCGATATTCCCCAGATTTCTTTAAGATAGTTTTGGGTGCTTTCAGATAAATCAGAAAGAGACATAGGAATATACTAACAGGAGAGAATACTCGCTAATACTCCAGTATGATGGGTAGCTTATTGAGCGGGTAGAGTCTTTGAACGACCGCTATTTTTACCCTGAACCCACCACAAGAAAAGACACCTGAAACTATGATGGAAAAACTACGAGTCCACCCGCCTGTCTCAAGTCATTGGGTTCTTGAACCAGATACCCGTTACCTTATTGCCATAGATATTGACGGTACTCTAGTACATCACGACGGAACACTAAGTGAGGCTGTCAAAAAGTCTGTTCAAGATGTTATCTCAGCCGGACACGCCGTGATTATCGCGACGGGGCGTTCTCGTCAAGCGGCACTTCCCATCGCGCAACAGCTCGGTATGAGCGAAGGCTATATGGTGACTTCAAATGGTGCGGTTACCCTCAAGCTATCGGCTAATGATGGTTACCACGTTATTGATAGTGTTGCGTTTAACCCGCAGCGCGCATTGAGCTTATTGCAGGAGAAAATCCCGTACGCTCAGATGGCGTTAGAGACCGTCGCCGGTGATATTTACGCAACAGATGATTTTGAAGACGGATCTTTTGGTGCACAATCGATACCCGTCACAAAATCTGAACTCCTTGAACATCGTGAAGCTACTCGTGTTGTCGTTTTTGCTGAGGACGTTGATCCTCAAACCTTCAAAAAAGCTATTTATGCTGCAGGTCTTCATGGAGTAAACTATGCCGTCGGCTGGACCGCATGGTTAGATATCGCTGCACACGGTGTGTCAAAAGCCTCATCTCTAGAGCAGCTACGGCGCACCCTCGGCATAGACCCCGCGCATACGATTGCTATTGGGGACGGGCACAACGATAAAGAGATGTTACATTGGGCAGCTCGTGGAGTTGCCATGGGACAAGCACCTGAGGAAGTGATTGCTGTTGCTGATGAGGTCACTACTAGTGTCTATGACGATGGCGTAGCACGTACCTTAGCGACTCTTCTTCCTTAGGCGATACTGCATGAAACTCTATTATGACCCTGACTGTGGTATTTGCACTCAAGCAGGACGTTGGCTTGCTCAGCAAGAGGTGCGTGCTGACATTCTTCCGGCCTGGAGCGATGAGGAGTTTTCTTCAAAGGTTGACCCTCAACGTTTTTCTCGAGCTATTCCACTTGTGACAGATGACGGACATACCGTTTATGGTGTGGTTGCGGTAGGTCTTGTTCTGAAGACGAGTCAGCACCGTTCTTTGCGAGTTTTAGGGCGTTGCTTGTTGTCTTCTATCGGGCGTTTGCCTGCTGAAAAAGTGTATGCTCTGATTGCGCAGAATCGTTGGCGGCTTCCGGGTTCTACTTGTTCTTTGCCACGACGTTCGTAAGAGTTCTAATACTTTGGCGTCAGCCGATGGATAGAGCTGAGGAGCTCCTGAAGCACCGGTAACGCCGCTTCTTGTTCATGCCATTGTGCTCTAACTAGTGTTTTGCTGACTGCTTGCGAACTGATACCGAGGGCTTGTGCTACTGCTTTTTGCTGTCCTCGAACACCTGGGATCAGTAAGGATATAACACGGTTTTCAGCTTCTGAACGTTCTGCACAGACTCGATAGAGCAATCGTGCAATACCTGTGGCGTGCTGTGAGAGCTTTTGGTCATGACCGAGTACCACAACGCATTTTGAGGGTGCTCCGGTGGGGGCTTGTTCTACGGCAAGACGTGAATAGCTAATGGCTTCTCCAGAGCATTCTGGTATTCCCACAGCTCCTAAAGCCATTGCAAAGCGTGGGGCTCGTAGTCCTCCCACTCCGATACCAATCCAGTACCCGTTATAGAGGGCTCCGAGGAGGAATGCTCGTATGGCATGTTCTGGGTGATTAAATGCGCCTTGTAGTTCGTCAGGGTAGGTTTTGGTGAAGGGGATGAACGGCTCTAGGGTGTTGAGCTTGTCGCAGAGCTCTTCTAAGGGGAGAGCTTTTGCGCCCTTGCGACGAATAAAGGTCAAAACATACACGAGTTAAGTATGCCAGTCTTCGCGCTTAAAAGAGGCGTAGCTTACTCCCAGAAAAAAGAATCGTAGTGTTTTCCTTGCAGTGTGAGCTCATCTTCAAGGGTGTTTCTGCAGGTCATAGGTAGTGCTAGGCACTGGTACTGTGCATCATCACCAAGGTAGCCTGTGGCGTATTCGAAGTGCTCTCTTATGGGCGCGATGTCTTTGCATAGGTGAAGTATTTGTTGGAGTGTTTCTGGTGAGCTAAAAATCCAGAATGAGTTTTCGTCTGTGAGCTGGAAGAGGGCGATTTGGTGGTTTGGTAGTACATGTCCTTTGACGTGTATCCATCCTCCGAGAGCTCCAAGCCCGTCAGGTGGGCAGATGGGGTCATATTCCCATGACGGTGCGTTGTTGAGCCATGGGGGTGTGGTGGGGTAGTAGAGGGTTCCCCCTGGATGTGTGGGCCAATGGGTTTGCAGAAGGAGCCCCTCTGTGATTGTCTCCCAGAAATTTTGGCTGGTCAGGGGTGTGGCGATGGAGCTTATGAGTTCTTCTGATGCGTGTTGCCCCCAGTATGTTGTCGTGGTGGGTGTTTGGGTGGAGTGTATGAGTCCTTTGATGGTTGCTAGCTTTGCTGATTTTCCAAGGATTATGGTGAGGTTTTCTTGGTGAAATAGGTATGGGGTGTGTTCTTCGAACTCTTCTGAACTCATGGTGTCTTTCGTGCTATGAGGGTGCCTGTTCGTGGACGAGCTTGTGGTCTTGTTGTACTGATTTTAGCGGTCGTGGTTTGCGTTGTGGGGGTAGTGGTAAAACCTGTGCATTCTTGAGTGGGTGCAGAGGATTATGCCGTTGTATGGCAAAAAATGTTGTGGTTTTAAAGGCGGGTAAATAGATGGTAAATGTTCCGCTAACAGCGTCTAATGGGAATAAGTTTGTCAGGTTAAAGTCAAATTTTTGCGTGAGATATTAATAAAATACATATTTTTCATTTAATTACTTTTATGTCGATTAAGAATATAGTGGTACGGATGAATATATCTAGTGTTCGAATAAATAATCGAATATATCTCATATTCTGAATTGATTTTCGAAAAGCTGTGAATAGTGGTGAACGAAACGCCAAGAAAACTCAGCTAATTATCGAACAAAACCTGTGAATTTATCTCAAATGTGCCCCTCGTTAGCCATAACAGCAAACTAAGCTATCTGTGTATTTGTGCAAGAAAACGCACAGATAACATGAATTTGTAATTGAAATATAGAGACACTAAGCAGTGTTCGAATCCTGTGAATTATCGAAGATATGGATACAAAAATCACAAAAAACCATAAAATATCCATAGAATTTGATAACGATTCTATAAAGTTGTGTACGCACATTGTCCGTTATTACAGCATTCCAAAAGATCGCCATCGGAGAAAGACATGTCAAATACAGAACTCAGTTCACTCAAGAGTCTTCTTCCTAACCGACGCCAGGTAGGAAAAATTGCTCTTGCGGGACTCGGAGCAACAGTGCTAGGTAGCACCGCTGCCCAAGCCGCCTATAGCGATATTCGACGAGTAAGCACTGCATACAGAAATGCAGATGCACAGCGCCTACTCAACCTCATCAACCAATACCGCGCACAATACGGTCTCCAACCCCTGCAACATTCAGCAACTGTTGCAACCGTAATGGACGGAGAAGCTCGTCGCCAATTTATTCAGGGCTACTTCTCACATGGCACCCAATTTATGTACAACCCTAAGGTTCGTGGATACAATTTCGTACGCGAAGTTATCGCACTGTCCTACAACGGGGATATCAGCCAACTTCTAGCATTCTGGAAGAGCTCACCACCGCACCGCGCCGCAATTCTTGCTCCACAAGCAAACACCTGCGGAATCGGACTATGCTACGGCAACGGACGAGGACTCCCTTGGCGAGTCCTCGGAAACGTCGGAATCTACCGCTACGAACGTGGACGTGGACCATCAGACATCCAGCCCACCATCGCTGGCGGAAGCCGTGTCGCAACACAATCCACACAGCCAACCTACGCCATCAAAGGCGGAATCGGCGCAAGCTACCGTAACGGCGGCGGCGAAGCTCGATTCGGCGTCCCCATCATGAACGAAAAAGGTGGACTCGTCGAAGGCGGTATCTACCAGAACTACAGCAAAAACGGCAACATCTCCCAATTCCTTTGGACCGCAGACACCGGCGCGTACCCAGTGCACTTTGAAGGTGATATTGGTCGGTACTGGGCACGACACGGTGAAGAAAACGTCCTAGGATACCCCCTCATGTACGAAACAGGCGGGCTCATCGGCGGCGGCGCATACCAGCGATTCAAACGAGGAAATCGCGTCACCAAAATTATGTGGCACCCACGCTACGGCGCGCACCCCATCCTCGAATACGGTGCAATCTCCGCAGAATGGAGCCGCAACGACTACGAACGCGGATACGGATACCCCATCACCGGCGAATATCGCCACGGTATTGAAGTGCACCAGCGTTTCAGCAAAGGCTACACCATCGCCTGGCATTCACGCACAGGACGTGTACGCGTCTTCAAAAGCTAAGACACAGTACAAAACTTCATCCATATAAAGCTTTGGGTGTGAACCAATATTGGTTCACACCCAAAGCTTTATATTTACCGCACCTAGCGTTGCACCAGAGCAGTAACTGCACGATCCAACGTTTCCTTAGCCCCGTCAATACGAGTAATGTCATTTGTGATAAACGAATACACCAAAGTTTTACCAGAAGCAGAATACCCATAACCCGATAGAGAAATAACAGAATATAGCGTCCCTGTTTTTGCGCGTGCATACCCCTGAGCTTGTCGAGTATCAGCAGAGTTGAAACGTAACGCTAAAGTACCTGAACCACCAGCAACTGGAAAACCGTCCAAGGCCAATGTCGTGTGGGCAGACGAATCAGCAATGGCTTCAAGCACCTGAACAATCATTCTATTCGTCACCTTATTCTCACCTGAAAGGCCACAAATATCTACCGGATGAAATCCTGCAGTATCGATACCGTTCTGCTCTAACGTTTCTTGAATAGAAGCACGTGCCTGCTCAAAAGACCCTTCACGCCCTAAAGAAACTGCAAGATTGCGCCCTAAAGTCTCTGCCAACATGTTATCTGAATGTTGCATCATATACGCTGCCTGTTCAGCAACCGTTGCAGAACTAACCTGCGCAATACGTTCTGAGTTCTCGGTGCCAGGTTCCTCTTCCCCAAGAGAAAAGCTCAGGTTCTTCTGTGCACCTAACTCGTTCAGCAAAGACACAAAATAACGGTGTACTTCCTGCCCTGCTTCTGCCGGTCGAGAACGAGAAGCCTTCCCCTGATCGTCTGGAGAATAATGCGAATAAAACGCTATAGGACTCACCGCAGTGACCTCGCCAGCATCAATATCTCCTTGCGCCCACGCCGGATTAACTGAAGGCCCACGATAGATAGACGTATCAAGATTGACACGATAATGTGAAGGTCCCTGCGATAAGCCCTGAACTACCTCTTGTGCAAGTGTTCGTAGACCAGCATGCCCCACAATATCATCGGGCTGAGAAAGACCAGTTCCTAGAAGTGTGTCCCCGCCTGCTACGAGCGTTAAAACGTCGTTTTGACGACGAACACTTGTTTCATAACGTTCTGTTGGATCAACTCGATCAAGAAGAGCATAATCAACAAGAATTTTCAGGTTAGATGCTGGAACTCTCTGCTGCTCAGCACCACGTTGATAAAGGACTTCTCCAGAATCTTTATCCACGACCAGTCCCGTCACATTACCGTCAGGTAAAGAGTCTAAAATCTGGTCAAGAGTTTGCGTAAGAGTCTCTGCCTGAGGGGTTACTGAAGGATGAACAGTAGAAGAAACCTGAACGGGTTGAGGGCTAACATATGCGGACGTCGTGCCATCAGCTAAAGTATAGGCTGACTGCACGTGAGGTATTGCCCAAACTCCAACACCTAGCGTCGCAACACCTAAAACGCTAGGTAATATCCATTGACGTTTCTTTGATGTCTCTGACGAAGACATAGATTCCTCACCGCTCATATATCCTCCCAATACTATTCACCAGCAAAAGTCACGAACGTTAGACTATAAGAGAATAGCCGTAAAACCTCAGGTATATCTCATGTCTAGGTTAGACTGTACACCGATATGCTAAACGTACCTGCAACAGGTACGCCCCAACTCACAACATATAAGGAGACATCATGGAACTTGACGTCACCCTCGAAATCAATCGCGGTTCACGCGTAAAGTACGAAATCGATCACGAAACCGGACGTCTCCGTCTTGACCGTGTTCTTTTCACCTCAATGCAGTACCCCACCGCATACGGATACTTCGATAACACTCTTGGCGAAGACGGTGATCCTCTCGACGCAATGGTCATCCTCGACGTTGACGTTATCCCTGGCGTAGTGGTTGAAGCTCGTCCCATCGCAGTTTTCAATATGACTGACGAAGCTGGCGGAGACGCAAAAGTACTATGTGTCCCTGCCGATAAACGCTATGACCACATCCAAGAACTTGAAGATGTCTCTGAACAGCTCAAAGCAGAGATCCAGCACTTCTTCGAACGTTATAAAGACCTCGAATCCGGAAAATGGGTTAAAGGCGAAGGCTGGGAAGGCCGTGAAGCTGCAGAAAAAATGGTTCAAGAAGCTATCGACCGCCACAACGCATAATTCGCAGGTTTAAGGTTTAACAACTTTTATCAAGACCTATAGACGTCATGGGCAAGACATATATGTTCTTGCCCATGACGTCTATTTTTTATAGAGGATATACGACGCATAAAACCTTTCAACGCACCTATATGTCAAAGTCGCAACAGCCTTCCATAAAAAGAGCTAGTACAAGCAAACACCTCGATAATAAACATTTTTTGAAGCACAAAACTTGTGCTCAGCGAAGAACTGCAGGATAAGAAAGATGAGAAAACTGTGGTATAGAGTAAAGAACAATGACTCAAAAAAATACTCTTTCTCACCTCGTAGCTTGGGATACAGCAGCCCAAGTTGCCGCTCAGCTCGTACCTGCTGGACCTCAAAAAACAGTTCAAGAGATGACTCGTGCCGTAGAAAGTATCCGTTATGCGGCTTTAGCGTCCGTTGAACATGTATACCGTATTACTCAACTTGAGGTAGCCCACCAACTCACAGATTCACAGGTTCTCGTCATAGACCGCCCCACATGGTCTCAAGCAAATACGCAAGCATTCTCAACAATGCTCAACACCGAACCTTCTTCACGTCTTGTGCAGAAGATGAAGAAACTAACAAAAACCCAAAAAACCTTAGTCAACTATGCAACAGCAGTTGAAGTCGGTGCCGTGCTCGCTTATCTTTCTACACGAGTACTAGGACAATACGAACCATATGCTGCCCGCGCCGGGTACGGGGCCTCCGGTGGGCGGCTCATGCTCGTAGCACCTAACATCCTTGCCTTAGAAGAAGAACTTCACCTTGACCCCGAAGATTTTAGACTGTGGGTATGCCTGCACGAACAAACACACCGCGTGCAGTTTGCTGCTGCACCATGGCTTGATGAGTATATCCTTCAGCTAGTACACCGCCTATCTTCAGATCTAGGGTCGAACACTGAAGAACTTTTTGGGCGCGTAATCTATACGGCCAAAAGTTCTTTAGGAGACTCTCGCTCTACTGATTCAGACCCGACCTCTTTTACGATGAACGATTCTGCCCATAAGACGCTTTCTAAAGTTACTGCCGTCATGAGTCTTCTTGAAGGTCACGCTAACGTTGTCATGGACTCTATTGACGCATCAGTAGTTCCTAGTATCAAAACTATTCGCCAACGGTTTAACCGTCGCAGCCAAACACACACCTTCTTCCACAAAATAGTGCAAAAACTCTTTGGCATGGAACGAAAACTTCAACAATATAAAGACGGACAAAAATTCGTTCAATACATTGTGGATGCTCAGGGCATGGACCGTTTCAACATGATTTGGGAACGCCCTGAGAATCTTCCTACTGAGCAAGAAATACATCACCCTCAGCAGTGGATTGATAGGGTGTTAGCGTCAACGGAGCACGTCATCCCTTGGGCAGGAGAATAACTGATGCAAAACGGACGACGAGGACGTTTGCATCCGGCAGTAGGACGCGCTCGCACCCTTCTTGAACAAAACATCAATCATTTTTTGGGACAAACACTTATTCACGCTTCAGGTAAAGCGCGTCCACAAGAGAATCCTCCACTTTTTTTGGTGGGTTGTTCTGGTGGCCCTGATTCTTTAGCGTTAGCGTCATTGAGCGCTCATTTCGTGCGTCGTGGTGAGATACGTATCGGTGCAATAATTGTTGATCATCAGCTTCAAGCAGGCTCTGACGAAGTCGCTGCACAGGCTGCACAAACATGCCGTGATATGGGATTATCTCCGGTGCTTGTACGTTCTGTTACTGTTGACGCTGCCCATGAGGGACCTGAAATGGCGGCACGTATTGCACGATATGCGGCGTTTGAAGATGCCGTTAAAGAAACTGGTGCACAAGGAATTATGCTCGCACATACGTTAGACGATCAGGCAGAGACAGTGCTTCTTGGTTTAGCGCGAGGGTCGGGCACAAAATCTTTAGGCGGGATGAGTCCGGTGCGTGTTCACCATGGTGTGAATTATCTCCGTCCTCTGCTGAATTTACGTCGGTATGAAGTCGAACAAATTTGTGTTGCTGAGGGTTTAGACCCGTGGCATGACCCTACGAACCTCGACCAGAAACTTATGAGAGCGAAGGTCCGTCATAGCATTCTTCCTTTTTTGGAAGAACATCTAGGCGGTTCTGTTGCGCTCTCATTGGCTCGTACTGCTGCTATTAGCGGACCTGACGCACAGCATCTTGAAGAAGAAGCCGAAAGAGCGTTTACGAGGGTACAACTTGAACTTTCAGCGGTAGGCGGAGTTGAATCTTTAAACCTTCCTACTGAGACTAATATGCAGGGTGTCGTAGTGATTAACCGTTATGCGTTGAGTCAAGAACATCCAGCTTTACAGCATCGAGTATTATCTTTGGCGGTTCGTTCTTTGGGCGGAGAAAATCCAAGTTTTGAACGTTTACAAGCATTAGGAGAACTCTTATGCGGTCACACTATTGCTGGCCCTATACAGTTGGCGGGTAAGGTGAGTGCTTACCGTCGCCGTCCACCTGCGAAAGTTACAGTGGAACTTCGTTCATCTGCAGAGAAAAAAGAGATTCTTTTGAAAGAAACTGGGGTTATTGTTTTACTCACCACCGTGTAAGCTCCATACTTAAAGAACGAATACCGAGAAAAACATGTTTAGGTGCCGGTTTGCTTTAGCGCAGCTATCTGCTAGACGGTACACTAATTTTCTACAGCCCCCATATTAATCACAAAGGATTAGAGGAATCGTGAAGGCAGAAGACGTACAGGACGATATCAAACACGTTCTTTTCACCAAAGAAGATATTGACGCAAAGATTAAAGAACTCGCTGCACAGATTGATAAAGATTACGTAGGTAAAGAAGTTCTGCTGGTAGGTGTTCTCAAGGGTGCAATTATGGTGGTTGCAGACCTCTCACGAGCATTGAGTACCCATTACACCATGGACTGGATGGCTGTTTCTTCTTATGGTTCTGGAACAAAGTCTTCTGGTGTTGTTCGTATTCTCAAAGACCTTGACACCGACTTGACTGGACGTGATGTTCTGATTGTCGAAGACATTATTGATTCTGGGCTTACTCTTGCGTGGCTTCAACAGAACCTCATTTCTCGTGGTGCAAACTCTGTTGAAATCTGTGCTCTTCTGCGTAAACCAACATGCGTTAAAACTGATGTTCAGTGCAAATATGTTGGTTGGGATATCGACCCTGAATTTGTGATTGGTTACGGTTTAGACTTTGCAGAACGCTACCGTAACTTGGACTGCATTGCGACTTTAGCTCCGCACGTCTATTCCTAAATACACCTAAGATTCTCCTCTTATACGGTGCGAACGAGGTAAAAATAGTACGCTCGCTCGCACCGTAAAATTTTAGCCTTGAGGGGAACGCACCTGACTGAACGGGAACTTAACAGGTTTCACCTGTACATTAATGTGCAGAATAACCTCTGCCCCTATAGTGGTTGCCTCGTGCTTCTACTAGACGGGTAGTCACCCATATTTGGAGGATTACCGCATTGGCGCAAAAAACCAATAAGAACCCAGAAGAAGATAAAGGGTTCTTCAGCAAGTTCATCTCAGGACCATGGTTCTGGGTGGTGCTCGCTTTAGCCATCTTCGCGACTTTTTCGATTACCTCGATGTTTAACGGTTCAAACCGTGTCGATACGAATGTCGGCTTAGAGTTATTGAAGAACGATAAAGCTGTGAGCGCGAAAATCTATGATGGCGATCAGCGCGTAGATTTAGAGCTTAAAGACGACTATTCCACTCCTAAGGGGCAGAATCTCGGAAAGAATGTCACATTCTATTTCGTAAATGCTCGCGCTGGTGATGTGGTTCAGGCTGTGGATAATGGAAAACTGAAGAGTTACACCGATCAGCCTGTGCAGAGTAACTGGTTTACTTCGTTACTGACGTTCTTTGCACCTTTTGTTCTGATTGCTTTATTGTTCTGGTTCTTGATGTCTCGAGTCAGTTCTGGCGGCTCTCAGATTATGAACTTCTCGAAGTCTCGTGCAAAGAAATTCAATAAAGACAACCCGACCGTACGGTTCTCTGATGTTGCCGGTGTTGATGAAGCTCTTGCGGAGCTTGAAGAAGTGCGTGAGTTCCTTGCTGAACCAGAGAAATTTACTCGTCTTGGCGCAAAAATTCCTAAGGGCGTTCTCTTGTATGGCCCTCCCGGTACCGGTAAGACTCTTCTTGCGAAAGCTGTTGCTGGAGAAGCTGGAGTCCCGTTCTACTCTATTTCTGGTTCTGACTTTGTGGAGATGTTCGTGGGCGTGGGTGCTTCTCGTGTGCGAGACCTCTTCAAAGAGGCTAAGAACCATAAATCTGCCATCATTTTCGTTGACGAAATTGACGCTGTAGGCCGCCAACGCGGTGTCGGCATGGGTGGCGGTAACGATGAGCGTGAGCAGACTCTAAACCAGCTTCTTGTTGAGATGGATGGTTTTGACGGAACCTCAAATATCATTGTGATTGCTGCAACGAACCGACCTGATGTGTTAGACCCTGCTTTGTTGCGTCCGGGTCGTTTTGACCGTCAAGTTGGAGTGGATGCTCCTGATTTGAAGGGGCGTCAACGCATTCTTGAAGTGCATGCTACAGGTAAACCTATTGATCGTCGTGTGGAACTGTCTTCTGTGGCGAAACGAACTCCTGGGTTTACCGGCGCCGACCTCGCAAATGTCATGAATGAGGCTGCGCTATTGACAGCTCGTGATGGTGGAAACGTGATTGATGAGCGTGCTATCGATGAGGCTATTGATCGTGTGATGGCTGGGCCTCAGCGTTCTTCTCGCATTATGAAAGAACATGAACGAAAAGTTACCGCTTATCATGAAGGCGGACACGCCTTGGTTGCGGCTGCTTTGCGTAATTCTTCTCCGGTAACAAAGATTACGATTCTTCCTCGTGGGCGTGCGTTGGGCTACACCATGGTGATGCCTGAGGACGATAAATATTCGACAACTCGTCATGAGCTACTTGATCAGATGGCTTACGCCATGGGCGGACGTGCAGCAGAAGAAGTGGTCTTCCATGATCCTTCTACCGGTGCTTCGAATGATATTCAAAAAGCTACTGAAACAGCTCGTAAGATGGTTACTGAGTACGGCATGAGCTCACGTATCGGCTCTGTTCGTCTTGCTTCTCGTGAGTCTGATCCGTTCCTTGGCGGTGGCGCTGGTGGAGGCAATAATTTCTCGGATGAACTTGCTTATGTGGTAGACCAAGAAGTTGCTGCTTTGCTTGAGAACGCCCATGATGAGGCCTTTGAGATTCTGACTGAGAACCGTGATGTTTTGGATCGTCTTGCCTATGCTCTTCTTGAGAAAGAAACTCTTCTTGAGAAAGAGATTGCAGAGATTTTCAAGGATGTTCGTAAACGTCCTGAGCGTTCACATTGGTACTCTAAAACAACTCGTGAACCTTCTTCTTTACCCCCAGTAAAGGCTCCTAGTGAGGTGGATGGTTCTTCAGAAGATTCGCAAGAGAATGAGCCTATTGTTCAACAGCCTGTGATTGATACGGATTCTTCTCCGGTTGAGAAACCAGCGACAGATGTTCATCCTTCTCCTGGACTGGGCGGAAATGATAGTGATGCGCGCGGTTCAGATGGGAGTCCTTGGGGTGGTGCACGCTAATGGCCGTGGATCAGCCTCGTATTGAAGCAGCTGTTCGCGAGATTCTATTAGCGATTGGGGAAGACCCTGATCGTGAGGGTCTTGTCGATACCCCTGCTCGAGTGGGGCGCGCTTATGCAGAGATGTTCTCTGGTTTGCATGATGAACCCGGCCATATTCTGGGGACGACTTTTGATATTGATCATAAAGAACTAGTGCTTGTGAAGGATATCCCGTTTTACTCTACGTGTGAGCATCATCTTGTACCGTTTTTTGGTCATGCGCATGTGGGGTATATTCCGGGAGATTCTGGGCAAGTGACAGGTCTTTCAAAGTTGGCTCGTACGGTGGACTTATTCGCTAAACGTCCGCAGGTGCAAGAGCGTATGACGACGGAGATTGTGGATGCTATTGAGCGGTATCTTCGTCCAGCTGGTGCAATTGTTGTTGTAGAAGCTGAGCATATGTGTATGGCAATGCGCGGGGTTCGTAAGCCGGGCGCTAAGACCGTAACGAGTGCTGTGCGCGGTCAATTACGTGCTGAGGCAACTCGTGCTGAGGCGATGAGCTTGATTAATAGTTCTTGCTCGTAGTTCCGGAAGTTTGTGAAGAATCTTCTGCCGATGCAAGAGTGAGGGCACCTACGAAAATATCGTAGGTGCCCTCACCCTTATGCGGTGTGTACTTGTGCGTATTCTTGTGGTGTCTGTATGTTTTAGTTGCTATCGATAAATTTTTAGAAAGTGGGCGTTGTGGTGTCTTCTGTGTTTTCTTCTTCTGGTACTCATGTGATGGGTATTCTGAATGTCACTCCTGATTCTTTTTCGGATGGTGGTGAACACTATACGTTGCAAGAAGCAGTAGACCATGCATACCGTATGGTTGAAGATGGTGCCACGATTATTGATATTGGTGGTGAATCAACTCGACCTGGTTCTACCCGTATTTCAAGTGTTGAGGAACAGCGCCGTATTTTGCCTGTTCTTGAGAAATTACGTGATATTCCTGCTTTTTTGAGTGTCGATACGCTTAACCCCGATACGGCTCGTGTTGCGGTTGAAGCTGGTGCAGACATTATTAATGATGTTTCGGGAATGAATCTTTCGGAGCAGATGATTGATACGGTTGCGTCACTGGATGTTCCTTATATTTTGACTCATGCTCGTGGTACTTCTGAGACGATGAATGATTGCGCCAGCTATGAGGATGTTGTTGATGAAGTGTTTTTTGAGCTTCGTTCTTTGCGTGATCGTCTTCTTTCTGGGGGAGTGGCGTCGAAGAATATCATTCTTGATCCTGGTTTAGGTTTCGCAAAAGTTGGTATGCAAGATTGGCAGTTATGTGCATCGATGACACGTTTTCAAGAGCTGGGGCACCCGCTATTGATTGCTGGATCTCGTAAGCGCTTTTTAGGGCGTTTATTGGAGGCTGAAGATCGTCAACGTGCTGAATGCCTGGGTGTTGAGCCTCGGGGGCGTACTGTTGATGAGCGTGATGCGGCGACGGCAGCGCTGAGTGTTATTGCGGCGTTAAATGGTGCGTGGGGTGTGCGGGTTCATGATGTTCGCTCTAGCGCCGACGCTCTTGCGGTTGTTCAACAAGTGAGAGCTTATTCTTCGGAAATGTGATGTTTTTCTATTGATGAAGCGACATGAGGTGTTTTTGACCTAAAAACATGTGTGAGCTTAACCTCTATTCCAAGCGCATTTAGTTCGGTTTTTAACTCTAAAACCTTGCAATGGTGCGGAAGAGGGTCTTCGTTGAAATATTGATGGTATTCAATGTGGCGACAAACAACACTAAGCATGCTCAGGAACAGTGGATAATAGGAGACGGTAATACCCCATACTGCCGAACAAAGGAACATTGTGACGGAGTACCGCACTATTACAGAACAAGCTGTGCCCTCTGCGTATCGTACCGCAGACCGTATCACCCTCAATGGTGTTGGGTGCGTCGGGTATCACGGCGTTCTTGATAGTGAGCGGCAAACTGGGCAGCCATTCTTTGTTGATATTACGATGTTCACAGATTTCTCGCGAGCTGTTGCAGACGATGACGTTGCATATACAGCAAATTATGCTGAAGTTGCTGAAACTATCCGTGATGTGGTGATGGGTGAACCTGTCGATTTGATTGAGACGTTGGCAGAAAAAATTGCGCAAGAAGTGTTAGACCATTTCCCTCTTCTTGCCGTTGAAATAACCGTACATAAGCCGAAAGCTCCTATTGAGGTGACTTTCTCGGATGTCTCGGTGACAATTTTCAGGGAGAAAAAATGAGCGTAACTGCTATCTTGGCTCTTGGTTCAAACATGGGGGATAGAGAAGAGACCCTCATTAGAGGTATCGCAGATTTGTGTAGTCATCCTCAGATTTCTGTACAGAATATCTCTCCGGTTGCGGTAACTGCTGCAGTGGGTGGGCCTGAAGGGCAACCTGATTTTTTGAATCTGGTCATTCAAATTGAGACTGATTTACGTCCTTTTGAGTTGCTTGAGTACACGCAGAGCGTGGAGTCTAAACATCACCGTACACGCGAGGTTCACTGGGGGCCTCGTACCTTAGACATTGACATCATTGAATACGGCAATATGCAGATGAGTCAGACCGACTTGACGATTCCTCACCCTCGCGCCGCTGAACGCGCTTTTGTGCTTGAACCGTGGGTGCGGATGGATCCTTCTGCCGAGCTACAAGGTGTGCCGGTTGCTGAGTTAGCGCAAAAAGCTGAAGACCGTGATGGTATCCGCGAAATTCGTGAAGCACCGGTGGTTTGTGCATGACGTCTTTACGTCTGAGAGTATTACTCAGTGTTTTTCTTGGTGCTTTTATGGTTGGCGCCTTAGCTAATGCGCTGAGTGTGCGTTGGGGTGGCGCAGAGCTGATGCTTTCACCTTCGAGTCTTCTCGTTTCAGTGATAATTTGTGCCCCCTTGATGTGGTTGGGTGTTCAGGTATCACGTTTTCGTCAGCGAGACCGGCGGGTTGATGCTGGGCGAATGAACCCTCTTTTGGCAGCTCGTACTGTTGTGCTGGCTCAATCTAGCGCCTATACGGGTGTGATGATTGCTGGCTGGCATAGCGCATTGCTTTCGTACCAGTTGTATATGTTCACTCTTCGTGCCGCATGGCCTCCGCTGGCAACGTCGATTATTGATGTTCTTGCCGGTACGCTTTTATGTGGTGTCGGTGTTTGGGTAGAGCATCTGTGTAAAATACCACCTTCTGATTCTGACGATCATTCCCCTAAAGACGAGCACATTCTTGAGCGTGATAGCCGTGGATATGCACGTCAGGATGATATTTAATAACTATTTTGAAGGTTGAGATGCAGGTTACTTTTCGATAGTGTGTAGTTAAAGTTATGGCCACTAGAAAATGAGGTACCTTCTCATGACTCAACAGAACTCAACAATAGAAGATATTGAGCAGCGGCCGTGGATACGAGTATCACCCTCCTATGTGAAGATTATCCTTATCAATAGGGCCATCTTCCTGCTGGTCATCATGAGTGTCGCAGGCCTTGTCTGGATGTTTCGTGAAGACGAGTTCTTCTCCTCTGGCCTCAAACTTCCTATTATTCTGGGAGTCTTAGGCGTTCTCTTCCTCGGACAACTGACATACCTTCTGCTGGCGCCTCGCTACGTCAAATCTATTGGGTATCACCTTGATGAACGCCATCTCGTTATCACCCGAGGAATCTTGATGCGAAAAGTCATCTCTGTTCCTTATGGACGTTTGCAATACGTAGACGTCACCTCTGGCCTCGTGTCAGGAATCTTTAAACTCGCTTCTCTAGAGCTTCATACAGCTTCTGTTGGAACAGAGGCAAAAATCCCGGGGCTTCCTCAACCTGAAGCTGAAAAAATACGAGAGATTCTGACTCAAGACGGCGTAGAACAGATGGTGAAGTAACGATGAGCGAAACACCACAAGAACATAATTTTTCTCTTGGACACGATGATGCCAAGAACAACACACATGACGAACCTCAAAATAGCGAACAAGTACCAGATGAAGAACTTCATTGGAAACGTGCTCACCCGCTGAGTCCTCTTGCCTCAAGCTGGTTTATTCTTGCGTGGATCGTATGGATTACCGGTAAAGAACTCTTCGAATCGGGGTTTTTAGAGTCAGATACTTCTTTGCTCGAGTCTCTACGAGACTTTTTAACTTTCATTACTTCAACCCCTAAAATTTTTGTTCCGGCACTGTTATCTGTGGTGATTTATTATGGGGTAACGTATCTTGGCTGGTTCTTTACATTCTTTGCTGTTGGAGAAAAATTCTTCCACCTTAAAACGGGGGTTCTTCTCGTTAAAAAGAACCGTAAAGCAAATATCAACAAAATTCAGTCTATCGATATTACGTCCCCATTCCTCGCTCGTCTTTTTGGTCTATCAGAAATGACAGTTGACGTAGCGGACGGAGACGGTAGTGCTCTCTCGATTAAATTCCTCAAACACCAACATGCTCAACAATTACGTTCGACTTTGCTCCAAAGAATAACGGACGTTAAGCAGTCTCAGCATGCTGCGCCCGCACGAGAAGAATCAGAAGACGTACCTACCGTAGTGCTCTCGGAAGAAGAGAAACTGCAACAATTTTTACAGCAGGAGAATCTCCCAACGTCTACGGCAGTCGAGGACTCCTCAGAACAAGAGCTTCTAAGAGTTCCGCCCAAGCGTCTTGTCGCGTCATTATTGTTGGACGTGAAAGTGCTGTTCCAGCTTCTGATTCTTTTCATCTTCATAGTAATTAATCTGAGAGAGCTCGGTGGATACTCTTTCTCCTTCTCAAACATTACGTCCATCATCATTTTGTTTGGTTTTGCGAGCTCTCTATTTAACACTTTTGCCCGCCGCTATAATTTCCGTATTGCAGATACTCCTGAAGGTCTTAAAATTCGTTATGGATTATTCGATACCGTGACCCAGAGCGTACCCGTATCAAGAATCCAAGGGCTACAGATTAATCAGAGCGTTCTCTGGCGATCTTTGAACTGGTACAAAGTCGTAATCAACGTCGCCGGCTACGGCATCAAAGACATGATGAACGATAAAAAAATTACGGAAGAATTAGTTGTTCTTGCAACAGGTGAAGAACTCGAAAAAATCTTAGACATGGTTCTCCCCGTCCATGAGGAACGGGTAACAGGCCGATGGCTTCTCTACGCTCATGGAACTCGAGGTACTGAGGCTGGTTTTCATCCTCGTGTAGCAAAACTCCGGTGGCTACGTCCACTATCGTACCGCCGTGCAGGGTTTACCCTCACCGATAAATACTTCATCCTTCGTGACGGTGTCTTGTACTACAAGCTTTCCATCATCCCCTACCAGTTTATCCAATCTGTTGATGTGCGCTCTTCACCTTTAGAACGACATTACGGGGCACGCACCGTTAACATTTGGACTATTGTGGGCCCTATTTCCGCCACAAATAAGAACATTCATGCCGAAGATGCCCAAAGAATTGTGCAAACTCATCGTGACGTCTACCGATAAGTGTGCATAAGGGCAGAATCTAAGGAAACAACTAGGGTAAGCTGTTACCCGTGAGTTTTACACAACCAGCCCGCATGAAAATTGGTGTGATATCTGCCGGTAAGGTAGGTGCCGTCCTCGGCGCCGCCCTACGGGCCGCTCAACATACCATCGTCGGGGTACACGCCATCTCAGAGGCTTCTCGCGAACGTGCTGAGATGCTACTACCTGGCGTTCCTCTTCGCAGTATCCCCGATATTGTGCAAGAAGCTGAAGTCGTATTACTTGCTGTACCTGATGATGCTATTACTTCCGTTGTTGAAGGAATAGCGCATACTGTCGGTTGGAAAAACGGACAAATCGTTTTTCATACCTCCGGTATGCACGGCATTTCGGTTCTTGAACCAGCTGCCGCACAAGGTGCAATTTGTTTAGCAATTCATCCGGCCATGACCTTCACTGGGCTATCTCTGGACCTAGCGCGTTTACAAGATACTTGTTGCGCAGTAACAGGGCCGGCACCATTTCTACCTATTGCTCAGGCACTAAGCGTTGAGATGGGTGCTGAACCGGTAACTATTGCAGAAACAGACCGTGGACTGTACCACGCGGCATTGGCACATGTGGCAAACCACCTTGTGACCATTACTGGACAATCACTACAAATTCTCGAATCTATTGGGGTTCCCCAACCTGCACACTATTTACGTCCGCTCCTTCAAGCAGCGTTAGATAACGTGTTATCTTCTGGCGAAAATACGCTTACAGGACCAGTAGCTCGAGCCGATGTTCAGACGGTACACACACACGCACAAGAACTTAGCCAGTATGCACAAGAAGAGAACTCTGAAGATATCTCGATAGCGTACGTAGCGTTAGCTCAAGCCACTGCGCAGAGAGCTCACGCGCGAGGCGCATTGAGTGATGAACAGCTTGAACGCGTCCTAGACGCCTTACAACGCTAACGTTTTAGTGCACATGATGAAAGGATCTTTCACCCCGTGACGAGTAGTCCAATAATTATTCGTTCTGTTGATGAACTTCGCCAAAGCGTCAGTTCAGCACTTGAACGAGCCCAAGAACAAGCTCACCAGCAGGCAACAGAAGAACAACCCGCAACACCCGTAACATTGGGTTATGTGGCAACCATGGGCGCATTACATGAAGGACACGCCACGCTCATCCGTCGCGCTCGCGAACAAAATGATGTTGTTGTGGTCTCAGTCTTTGTCAATCCTTTACAGTTTGGTCCTGGCGAAGACTACGAGAAATATCCACGCACCCTTGAATCAGATGTTCAGGTTGCGCAAGAAGCTGGTGCCGATATTGTTTTTGCCCCAGATAACGACCAAATGTATCCTTCTGGCACCCCTTTGATTACGGTGTCTTCAGGGAAGCTCGGAAATCTTTTTGAAGGTAAAACACGTCCTGGGCATTTTGATGGTGCTTTGACGGTTGTCAATAAGTTCTTTAACATTCTTAAATCTAGTGCTCGTCATCATGTTGTCAACGCATATTTTGGTCGTAAAGACGCACAACAGGTGTCGTTGATTCAGCGTATGGTTCAGGATTTTAACCACGATATTGTGATTAAGCCGGTGCCTATTGTGCGTGCTGATGACGGTTTAGCTCTTTCTTCTCGCAATCAATATTTGAGTGCTGAAGATCGTGAGCGTGCGCTGGTGTTATCGCGTACATTAGCGATGCTTCGAGAACAGCAGATTACTCGTGGGCTCACTGAAGATGATATTAGCGCTGCTCGCGAACGCATTGACGCTGTTGAAGGTGTGCGCTTAGATTATCTTGAAGTAATTGATTCAGAAACCTTTGAGCCTCCAGCAGCTGATTCATCAAAGGTCTTGGCTCTCGTGGCAGCCTATGTGGGGCAGACTCGTCTCATTGACAACATGGAATTAAACTAATTTTTCCGCTATATATTCAAAGACGTTAGGTTTTTTACGTGACTAATCATCAGAAGGGCGTTTCTTCAGAAATGCCAGTTATTGCAGATATGTCTGAACAGATGCAGATTCGTTTGGGCAAACGTGCAGATATCCTTGCTTCAGGACGTGAAGCATACCCCGTGGGTGTGCCTGTAACGACCACTATTGAGGCTATCCGCGAAAAATACGACGGTGTGCTTAATGCTGAGGATACTACCGGCGATATTGTGGGTATCGCTGGGCGTGTCGTGTTTGTGCGTAATACCGGTAAGCTGTGCTTTGCAAGTTTACAGCAGGGTAACGGTACTCGTATTCAGGCGATGATTTCTCTTGCCGGTGTAGGCGAAGAAGCCCTTGCTGATTGGAAAGCTTTAGTTGATCTTGGCGACCACGTTTTTGTTCATGGTGAAGTGATTTCTTCTCGTCGCGGTGAACTTTCTGTGATGGCTGATTCTTGGCAGATGGCTTCTAAGGCGTTACGCCCTATGCCAACGTTGCATAAGGAACTGAACGACGAGACTCGTGTCCGCCAGCGTTACCTCGATTTGATGGTTCGTGATGAGGCTCGTGAGCTTGTAATTAAGCGTGCAAAAATTACTCAAACTATTCGTGATGTTCTAAACGGGCACGGCTATATTGAGGTTGAGACTCCTATCTTGCAGCTGATTCATGGTGGCGCTGCGGCGCGTCCGTTTGGTACACACCTGAACGCGTTTGACCAAGATATGACGTTGCGTATCGCTACCGAGCTTTTCTTAAAACGTGCGCAGGTTGGCGGTATTGAGCGCGTATATGAGATCGGGCGCGTTTTCCGTAATGAGGGTGTCGATTCTACTCACAGCCCAGAGTTCACAACGTTAGAATGCTACGAAGCGTATGCTGATCAGTTTGTGATGGCTGAGCGTATGCGTGAGATTATTTTGGCTTGTGCTGAGGCTGTAGGCATTTACCAGATTGAAACTGATAAAGGCACTATTGACTTGAGCGGTGAATGGAAGTGGGTTGCAGTCTATCCTGGTCTGTCTGAGGCTGTTGGGGTAGAGATTACTCCGGAGACTCCCGCTCAGGTACTTCGCGATATTGCTCAGAAGCACGATATTTCTATAGACCCTCAGTGGGATGCTGAAAAACTTGTGGTGGAGCTCTTTGGTGAAATTGTTGAACCGACGTTGCTTAATCCTACTTTTGTGTATGATTATCCGCCGTCGGCTCAGCCGTTGGCTCGTCCTCACCGTGATAAGCCGGGGCTGATTGAGGCTTGGGACTTGATTATTGGTGGCATGGAACGTGGCACTGCTTTCTCGGAGCTTATTGATCCGGTAATTCAGCGTGAGCGTTTGACGGAGCAATCTCTTCTTGCTGCTGGTGGAGATGATGAAGCGATGCAGTTGGATGAAGATTTCTTGCGTGCTCTTGAGTATGGTGCTCCTCCAATGGGCGGTATTGGTCTTGGTGTGGATCGTCTGATTATGCTCTTTACGAATGTTGGTATTCGAGACACTATTCTGTTCCCGTTGATGAAGCCAGAAGCTGATTAAACTTGTGTGAAAGCGTTGCCTGCAGGAGTTCCTGTGGGCAACGTTTTGTATAAGCACGATATTCTAGAGAAAAGTTTTCATGAGGAAATGAGTTCGGTGATGGATTATCTTATTGCGATTATGCCTTCTTTAGGGGCAGGTATTGTTCTCTTTTTCATTTTGCGTTGGATTACTCGTGCTGATAGGACGGAACGAGCTACTGCACGTGGGATTGAAGAAGACGCAAAGCAATGGTATGAGAATGTGAAGAGTTCAAAGGGTACTCGTGATCCTTTTGGAGGGGGAGAGTCAAAAGATACTGAGGTTAAATAAAAATAGTGTTTTTTCACTATTTATTTTCACCTTATTCGTATTTATTGCTATTCTTCTAAGGGATATATAGTATATAAATGTATGGATTCTGTTTCTTAGAATGAGAAGAATAATTCTTTCTTTGTTCTAAGTGGTGTCCTTTGCTACGGTTTAGATAACTCAGGAGAAACGTAATGGCTCAAAAGGTAAAGATTATTCTTGAAGATGACCTCGACGGCGGTCCCGCAGAGGAGACTGTGCGTTTTGGTCTTGATGGTGGCCAGTACGAGATTGACTTGTCTAGCGCAAATGCAGCTCGCTTGCGTGATGCTGTGCGTCCTTTCGCAGCGAAGGCACGTCGTGTGCAGGGTGCGCGAACTCCTGGCCGTCCTGCTGGTTCACGTTCGGTTTCTGCGCCTAAGCGTAATCCCGAGACTGCTGCTATTCGTAAATGGGCTAAAGACAACGGTTATGACGTTTCTGACCGCGGTCGTATCCACCAGGATATTCAGGATAAATACTACGCTCAGCAGAAGACTAAGGGCGATTTCTAAGAACCTGCTATCTTTTACCTGATTTTTAAAGATTTTGGGGCCTCCTGTTTGGGAGGCCCCAAAATCTTTAAGGTCTTTATGTATTTTCTTGAGAAAATATATAAAGTTCTTCTTTTATGTTTTTCTAGTCCACACTTTAGGGGATATGTATGTATTGATATATCCTCGGCATTCCTACTGAAACTATTTTATAAGCTTTCTTATCTTAATAGTTTTTAAAGAAACTAAATGCTCATGAATGTTACCAATAGTATTCATTTTCTTTTTTAACAAATTGATAAGCACCTAACAGATAGCTCAGAACTACCAAACTTTAACACTTCACATAGACCCTCAACGCCTCCGGCAGAGGGAACCTAACGAATCCTCATCTTTTCACCGCATGCGAACAGCCCCCAGAAAGAACAAAAATACGCGTAATGTTTTGCATAACGTAATATTTTGTGAGGAGTGTTCAATGTTTGAACGATTTACCGACCGTGCTCGGCGCGTAGTGGTTCTAGCGCAAGAAGAAGCGCGCATGCTAAACCACAACTACATCGGTACCGAACACATCCTATTGGGACTTATCCACGAAGGCGAAGGTATCGCTGCGCGTGCACTAGAATCCCTAGGAGTGAGTCTCTCGAGTGTTCGAGAGCAAGTTCAAGACATCATCGGCCCTGGTGCTCAAGCGCCATCCGGGCATATTCCTTTTACCCCGCGAGCAAAGAAAGTTCTAGAACTTTCGATGCGTGAAGCTATTCAGCTCAACCACGGATACATTGGCACCGAACACATCCTCTTGGGGCTTGTGCGCGCCGATGAAGGTGTCGCAAATCAGGTTCTTACCAAACTCGGCATAGACGGCGCTAAAATACGTCAAACTGTTACCGACCTCATCGCAGGATACTCCGGAAACAACGAAGGCAAAGAAACTGCCGGCGTTGGTGCTGGAAACTCCAAAGAAGGTGCGCCTGCCGGTTCTGCCATCCTCGACCAATTCGGACGTAACCTCACCGCAGCTGCCCGCGAAGGCAAAATGGATCCGGTCATCGGTAGGCACCGCGAGATGGAACGCGTCATGCAGATTCTTTCACGCCGCACTAAGAATAACCCCGTACTTATCGGTGAACCTGGTGTCGGTAAAACTGCTGTGGTTGAAGGGCTTGCTCAAGCAATCGTGCACGGAGACGTTCCCGAAACGCTCAAAGACAAGCACCTCTACTCACTCGACCTCGGCTCTCTCGTAGCTGGTTCACGCTATCGCGGAGATTTTGAAGAACGACTCAAAAAAGTTCTCAAAGAAATTCGCACCCGTGGCGACATCATCCTCTTCATCGACGAAATCCACACTCTCGTTGGTGCTGGTGCAGCAGAAGGCGCCATCGACGCAGCCTCAATCCTCAAGCCCATGCTTGCTCGCGGCGAATTGCAAACTATCGGCGCAACCACCTTGGATGAGTACCGCAAACACATCGAAAAAGATGCTGCCTTAGAACGTCGTTTCCAACCTATTCAGGTAGATGAACCTTCGCCAGCTTTGGCTATTGAAATTCTCAAAGGCGTACGCGACAAGTATGAAGCGTACCACCGCGTGACCATCTCAGATGAAGCCATCGAATCAGCGGTAAACCTTTCTGCGCGGTACATCTCTGACCGTTTCCTCCCCGATAAGGCAGTAGACCTCATCGACGAAGCGGGCGCACGTCTACGTATCAAACGTATGACTGCACCACCAGAGATTAAAAACCTCGAAGAACGTATCGCACAGCTCAAAGCAGAAAAAGAAGCTGCTATCGCCGCTTCTGAATTCGAAGAAGCAGCAGAGATTCGTGACCGCGAACAACAACTCATCGAGAAAAAAGATGAGGCAGAAAAGAAATGGCGCGAAGGCGGAGACGAATTCGGTGAAGTGACTCCCGACGTGATTTCTGAAGTTCTTGCCTACGCAACGGGCGTTCCTGTCTACAAGATTACTGAAGAAGAGACCAGCCGCCTACTCACCATGGAAGATGAACTCCACAAACGAGTTGTCGGACAAAAGAACGCTATTAAAGCTCTTTCTCGTTCTATTCGTCGAACCCGTGCTGGACTCAAAGACCCCAACCGTCCCGGAGGCTCTTTCATCTTTGCTGGTCCTACCGGTGTTGGTAAAACCGAGCTTGCTAAAGCTCTAGCAGAGTTCCTCTTTGGCGATGAATCAGCACTCATTACCTTGGATATGTCAGAGTACCAAGAGAAACATACCGTTTCTCGTCTCTTCGGTGCACCTCCCGGATATGTGGGCTTTGAAGAAGGCGGACAGCTCACCGAGAAAGTACGTCGTAAGCCGTTCTCTGTTGTTCTATTTGATGAGGTTGAAAAAGCACATGCCGACCTTTTCAACTCGCTTCTACAGATTCTTGAAGACGGTCGCCTCACAGATTCGCAAGGACGTGTCGTCGACTTCAAGAACACTGTTATCATCATGACCACTAACCTTGGTTCTCGTGATATGGCACGTAAAGTGCCTGTCGGTTTCCAAAGCGTTGGAGATGTTGAAGGTGACTATGAGCGGATGCAAGCACGCGTGATGGAAAGCCTCAAAGAGCATTTCCGTCCAGAATTCTTGAACCGTGTTGATGACATCGTCGTCTTCCCGCAGCTTTCTGAGACTGAAATCTTGCAGATTGTGGACCTGTTCACTGGTCGTTTAGCTCAGCGTCTTGCGGAGCAGGACATGAGCATTGAACTGACGAACTCTGCGAAGATTCTGATGGCAACAAAGGGATACGATCCTGCAATGGGTGCACGCCCACTCCGCCGTGAGATGCAACGGAACATTGAAGATGTTCTCTCTGAAAAGATTCTCTTTGGAGAAATCAAACCGGGAGAAAAAATCACGGTCGACACGGTGGGCGAAGGAGATCTCGCAAAATTTGTGTTCTCTTCCGTCACGATGAGCGAGCTATCTGAGGACTCAGTAGACTTCTCCGCCCACGAGGCAGAAGAAGAAGCTGAAGAAATCGTTGAGCACGCTCAAAGCTCCGAAACAGAAGAGTAGAGGCATTCCTGGGAGCACCTCAGCTCTCAAGAAACCATGGATGCAGTCAATGACTAGTAAACCTCCCTCCCCTGCACAGGGGGAGGGAGGTTTAGTTTCCTGTATCTGCCTAGCCATATGTGAGAGTAGAATACTCCAAAGAAGCTGGAGCAGGCAACCGAGGTTTTAGCTGGTTTAAGATTCCTGTGTTATGTATCGCGTGAACGTGTAATGCAAGGCAGGGAAAACACCTCACTCTTTAAAGGCTCAGACCCGATGAAGTTCTTTGAGCTAACCCGTCATGAACTAGCGTAGATAGACACCGTTCTTTCTGCTCAAAAGGACTATTGAGCTGATGTAAATGCGTTAGCTCCTCAGAAATATCTGGGCGATGATTTACCGTATGAGCATCAAAGAACATTTCTGGTGGCACAGGTGTGAGTGCCTGACGCAAAACCGCCATAATAGCACCTCGTAGCTGACGGTCTGTACCGTGCCAAGTCTGCCCCTTAGGGGTGTAATCTGCTGGAGGTTTTCCTGCGCGAACCCACGCACAATGCTCCTGTACCGGACATACCTGACATTGCGGGGTACGTGCAGTGCAGATAAGAGCACCAAGCTCCATTGTTGCCGCATTCCACTGAACAGAGTCCTCTAAAGATTCTGGCATGAGTGACTGCGCTAATCGAGTTTGCGCTGCTGTAAGAGATTTACCCGGTAAGGCTTTCGCCAAAACAAGTCTGCTATGAACTCGTCGAATATTAGTGTCGATAACTGTTGCTCTGCCACCAAAGGCAAAAACACTAATAGCAGCAGCCGTATATGAGCCAACACCGGGTAGCGCCACTAACTCTTCGTAACTTTTAGGGACGACACCAGAATGTTTTTCAACAATCGTCTTTGCGGCTTCATGAAGACGAAGAGCGCGCCGAGGATACCCAAGCCGTCCCCATGCCCTAAGAATAGTTGCAGAATCTTCTGCCGCAAGAGCAGCCGGTGTACTCCACCGTTCAAGCCAATATTCCCAAACCGGTAACACACGTTTGACGGGGGTTTGTTGGAGCATGAACTCACTGACCATCACCTCCCAGCCCGTGCGTGTCGGGGCACGCCACGGAAGGTCTCTTTGGTTCTTCTCGAACCACGAAATAATGTTTTGGTGGATGACGGCGAGTTCTTGTGCCGATGGTGATGAATGAAAATGCTCAGAAGCCACAAGAACACCATAAAGGATTTAACATATCCATAGCCAATAGGGGCAGAAAACTGGCACGATACACGCTATTCTAGATATATGTCTCAAAATGGTTTCGAAGATCCACACGGCGACGAGCCTACACAGCAGGTGTACATCCGACGTCGTATTTTTGCACTCTTAGCACTTCTTCTCGTGCTGATCCTTCTTATCTGGGGTTTCGTGTCTATTGTTAGAGCGCTTAGCGGCTCATCCAAGAACACAGACGCTTCTGCTTCACAAACAGCAGCATCCAGTTCTTCAGCTGCTCCTTTTAGCGACTTTACAGACCGAGCTTCAGCGTCTGCCCACGCCGACAATAAAGACGGCGACAAAGATAAAGACGAAGCAGATAATTCTGCTTCTGCGCAGGCTTCAGATAATGCTCAAGAGCAGAAAAAAGAAGAGGACGCACAAGCTAGTGCATCTGCAGAAGCCGCAGAGACTGCTGCAGCTGAACCAACTCAGGAACAGCGCACTGAAGATGCAACTGCATCCGAGACTGCTACCGCTGAACCTACCGAAGAGCAAAGCCCCGCCGTAGTATCAGCTTGCTCCGCAGCAGATATGGCTGTTTCTTTGACTGTCGATAAGAACTCCTACGGCGCCGGACAGTTCCCCGCTATGGCAGTAACCTACACCAACACAGCTGGAACTCCTTGCACCGTTGGCGGTAACGCTGGAGCTGTTGACGTCAACATCATCTCTGGACCTGCTCAGGTATACAACTATGCACAGTGCAACGCTGCTGCCATCGACCCGACAGAAATTGCTGCCGGCGCAACCGACACTAAAGTGATTACTTGGGACCGTTCTTTGAACGTCCTCGGTTGTGGCACCAAGCGCACCATCCAACCTGGACACTACTGGGCTACTGCAAGCGTAAACGGTGTACACTCTAAGCCTGTTCGTATCATCGTTACCGGCTAGCACCTCAAACCTTAACGTTTAACGTGTTGAGCGCCGACAATGTGAAAACATTGTCGGCGCTCAACCTTTAACGCTGAAAAATAATACGCCGTATTTTTATCTGAACTGTTCAAGCAAAGATGCCTCTGCCATTCGTGAAAGAGATTCACGAATTACACGAGCACGTTGCTCACCAATACCATCAACGGCACGCAAATCATCGAGACTAGCTGACATCAGCCCCTGCAAACCATCAAATTGTTCAACAATACGAGAAGCAACTGCCCCTGGCATAGACTTAATCCCCGATAACAGACGATACCCACGCGGATACAGCGAAACATCCAAATTTTGCCCATCCAAACCGATAGCATCTGCAATCATCGAAAAATCAACAAGTTCTCTATCATCAAGAGAATATAAACGCGTAAGTGCCTGCTCAACCTGATCAGTGTCAGGGGTTCCTTCTGCCGGCAAATAATCACGAAGAATCACTCGAGCATCGGGAGTATCCGGACGAGTCAGCTCCTCCAATTGCAACGCAATGAGACGACCACTAACTCCCAGCTCCAACACATAAAACCCAACTTCAGTGCAAATACGACGCACCATCTCCATACGCTGCAAAGTAGCCGCAACATCACGAACCGTAACACTCGACTCAATCTCAAAAGAAGACAACGACTGAAGAACCTGCTCTAAACGCTTCGTATAAGACTCCAACGTCTGAATCGCTTGATTAGCTCGGCTCATCAACACCTGAGAATCTTCCACCGTGTAACGGATACCATCCACATACACCGAAATAAGAGACATGGACGCGCTCACTGAAATCACCGGAAAACCCGTCTGGACCGCAACACGTTCAGCAGTACGATGACGCGTACCAGACTCCTGCGTCGGAATACTAGGGTCAGGTAAAAGCTGAACACCAGCATGGATGAGCTGTGTCGCCTCACGATCACAAATAATAGCGCCATCCATCTTTGCAAGCTCTCGAATCCGAGTTGCAGAGAACTCTGTATGAATCGCAAAACCGCCAGAAGATATTTGAGATACCGTCTTATCATTGCCGAGCACAATGAGAGCGCCGGTTCGACCACGAAGGATTCTCTCTAACCCCTCACGCAACTCGGTGCCAGGAGCAATACGGGCAATAGTTTTAAGAAGACGTTCACTGTAGACAGACTGCACAAAACCATCTTATGCCAGTAACAACATAAACCTTAAATTAGGAGGTTTTAGAGGACTTCTCAGCAGGGAACAACAACGCTAAAGCTTCGTTCAGAGAAATAACCTCCCGAACGCTCACACCAGCAGGAACCTCACCCACGCCCGTAGGAGAAGCCGGCACAATGACATGAGTAAAACCTAGGCGCGCAACTTCAGCAATACGCTGACGAATACCAGGAACAGGACGCACCTCACCAGCAAGCCCAACCTCCCCAAAAACAGCAAGCTTACGCGGCAGAGGCTGATCTTGCGCAGCCGACGCTAAAGCCATCACCGCCGCTAAATCAGATGCTGGCTCAGCAATTTTTGCGCCACCAACGGTCGAAATATAACAATCTAAAGAACCCACATGAAACCCTGCACGCTTCTGAAGTACAGCCAAAAGCATCGCGATACGAGAATGATCAAGCCCAGACGTCGTCCTTCTGGGCTGAGCAGTAGAAGACTGATCCAACAACGCCTGAATCTCTGCCAATAGTGGGCGACGCCCCTCCATCGTTACCGTAACGCACGTACCAGATACAGGGTGCGCCGTCCTCGACACAAAAAGCCCCGACGGATCAGTAACAGGCGCAATCCCGTCCTCATGCATATCAAAACACCCGACCTCATCGGTTGGGCCAAAACGATTTTTAACAGCACGCAAAAGACGAATCTGCGAATGTTTATCACCTTCACACTGGCACACGACATCAACTAAATGCTCTAAAAGACGTGGGCCAGCTATCGTGCCCTCTTTCGTCACATGACCCACAAGAAGAGTGCACATATTCCGTGACTTTGCTGCAGCAATCAACGAAGCAGCAACCTCACGCACCTGAGTCACACCACCGGCACTTCCCTCCACCTGAGTAGAAGCAAGAGTCTGCACCGAATCAACAATCAAGAGTGCCGGATTCACCTGCTCAACATGAGCTAAAGCCACACTCAAATCCGTCTCAGCCGTCAAAAACAGCGTATCTGCCACCGCACCAATACGATCAGCGCGCAATTTCACCTGAGCCGCTGACTCCTCACCGGTAATATACAACACCCGATGCGACGAATCAGAGCCCGTACCACGCGCAAAATGAGCCGCAATATCAAGTAACAACGTGGACTTACCGACACCTGGCTCACCAGCCATCAAAATCACCGCACCAGGAACAAGACCACCACCAAGCACCCGATCAAACTCAGGATTACTCGTCGGCATATACTGAGCAACCGTAGAATCAACCGACCCAATAGGACGAGCCGGCTGAGCTACCGCAGAAGCAGGAGCAGTCTTAGCAACAGCAGCACCATGAATTTCTTCTACCGTTCCCCACTGCTGACACTGACCACAACGCCCCACCCACTTCGCAGTTGTCCAACCACACTCAGCACAACGATACGTATTCGCAGAACGAGAAGACTTACGAGCACTCATCAACGACCCTCCACACTAAAACTCAACATACAGCCTACCAACATGGCACTACTGATCCCCTCTGAGCTGAGAGCGCAACACAATATTCAACGCACGAGTATCATCAGGACACAAACCTCGTCCACTAGTAGAAGAATCTTCAGACTGTTCAAGAGCCTGCTCTAAAAGTTCACGCTGTTTCTGAGGATCTTGAGGAATCACCGGAATCTGCTGAGTGCGTGGCGCATGCTTTGTCATCGAAACTGTCAACGGCACCAAACACTGAACCGCCTCATCATGAGACTTGCCCGTAGCCTCCAACAAATCAACCACAAGAGGACGAACCATCAACACCAAAGACTCTGCCTCTAATGTCCGAACACCCATTAATACCGGATCAAGCTGTTGAGCAATACGCACTAAATGACGTTCCGCCTGACTTTTAAGATCCAAACGGATATGCTCCTCACGGTGAGAAACCGCCTCACCTAACAAGGTCACCGCAACACTCAACTTAGAAAGCACCGTCGTTAAAGAAATAATGGCGCTTTCAGAAAGTTGCACATGATCCAATGTTGAAGCCATCCGTCGATTCAACACCCGCGTATTACGAATCGCCAAATCAACAGCATTCAACGTAGAAGATAACTCCAATAACTCACGTCGATGACTGCGACCTAACCACGATAACTGAGCCATACCCTTAGCCGTTACCACTTCACCATCTGCTGTTGCATACAACGGTTGTAAACTACGAGCACTGGCTAACGCCATCCACGCAGCCTTAGAATCATATGTTTCTATCGCTGCAGCAGACTCCTTGAGCACATCACTATAAGCTGCCAATAACTTTTGAGAATTCCAACGAGGTGAAACACGAGGATCCTTCGGGAAAAGAAACATCATCAAGAAAGCAAAAGCGCCACCAACAATCGCATCAAGACTCCTTAAAAAAGGCCCCTCAACCGTGGGCGTCATCAAAACCACCAGACAGGATTGCAAACCCATCTGAATCGTAAAAATAATGCCATCATCAAGAAAACGTGCCACCAAAATAGAAATCAGAAGAATCACGGCAGCTTGCCAAATGCCGCGTCCCAGAACCAGCATCAACGCATCACCAATAATGACACCCAACGTCACGCCGATAGTTACTTCTAACATCCTCCGCGCATGAGTAGCACCGCGTACATACCCTAAAGAAACAATCGCTGCCGTTGCCGCAAAAATTGGTTCACTATGCCCAAGCACATGCTGAGCAAAAATATAAGCACCGATACCAGAAGCAACAATCTGAAGAGACTGAAAAAATCCCTCACGAACCCTTCTCATACCGGACATAAACCAGTCACAAAAACTCTGTACAAGACGCGACCACGCGTGTGAAACTCCCATGCTCTCTAGTGTAGGCGCTCAACACAAAGAACAAGAAAATCGCACAGAGTTAAGGAACCGTTTACGTAAGTGTTCATTATGAGAAACTTTCCACTCCTAGAGTTACACCTGTATGAGACAGCTACCGACACTTGTTCAACTGTCTACCCATACAGCTGAGATAGAGAATATCTCAGATTTTCTTCACATACGGAAAAGGACAATTCGTGAAAGCAAAAGCTCTTGCAAGCACCGGCTCCCTAGCCCTTATCGGACTACTCGCTCTTTCTGCTTGCGGATCTGATAACGCCGTCAAAACAACCACCAACGATTCCTCATCCAACGCTCAAAGCAACGTCAGTGGAACGCTCACCGGTATTGGCGCATCCTCACAACAAGCAGCAATTACCGCATGGGAAAGTGGCTTCGCTGCAGAACACAGTGGCGCAAACGTACAATACTCTCCTGACGGCTCCGGCGCAGGACGTAAAGCATTCCTTGCAGGAGCAGCAAACTTCGCCGGCTCTGACGCCCACCTGTCCAAAGAAGAATACGAAGCATCTAAAGCCGTCTGCGGTGCAGAAGGCGGCATCGACATCCCCGTATATATCTCACCCATCGCAATTGCCTTCAACGTACCGGGAATCAAAGAACTCAAACTCGACGGTGAAACCATCGCAAAAATCTTCAAAGGCGACATCACCAAATGGAACGACACCGCAATCACTTCCCAAAATGAAGGCGTAGAACTTCCTGACACCACCATCACCGTCGTTCACCGCTCTGACGACTCAGGCACCACCAAAAACTTCACCGAATACCTCGAAGCCGCCTCAAACGGAGCATGGGGTAAAGAAGCTGACGGTAACTGGCCTTCTGAATACGCCGGTGAAGCAAATAAAGGCACCTCCGGTGTCGTCTCCACCACCGTAGCAACTGAAGGCGCCATCACCTACGCCGACGCATCAGCTATCGGAACCCTCGGAACAGTATCCGTCAAAAGTGGTGAGGACTACGTCAAACTCTCCCCAGAATCTGCCGCTAAAACTGTAGAAATTTCTGAACGAGTTGGTTCCATGAACGAACACGATATGTCCATCGACATCAACCGTACCCCTAACGAAAATGGGGCGTACCCCATCGTGCTCGTCTCATACCACATCGTATGCTCCACCTATAAAGACCAGAACACCGTAGACCTCGTCAAAGCCTACGAAAGCTACGTCGTATCCGAAAAAGGACAGCAAGACGCTGCTAACGCCGCATCTTCAGCACCGCTCACACCAGCACTACGCGACGAAGCACAAAAAGCCGTCGAATCCATCACCGTCGCGAAATAAATATCAGCAACGAACGCAGAACCGAGATAGAGCGCATCCATGACTACCCAAATACGGTCCACACTTCCAGGAACAACAGAAACACACTATTCTGAAACTCCAGGACACGGGACAAACCTACCCCAAGGTTCACACCCCTCCCACAGCGCAACACCCAACCCGTTCGCACAGGCAACGCATGCAGGTAGCCCCGCCACCGACAAGATTTTCTCCGGAATATCACTCAGCGCAGGAATCCTCATTCTCGCTGTTCTTGCGTCCGTTGCGATATTTCTTATCATCCAAGCAGCCCCAGTTTTCTCCGCCCCAGCAGCAGAACTCACCGAAGGTAGCTTCTGGTCTTATATCTACCCGCTAGCAGTTGGAACGCTTATTGCCTCCGCCATAGCGCTACTTCTCGCAACACCCATGGGCATCGGTATTGCCCTCTACATCTCCCACTACGCGCCAAAGAAAATTGCGAAACCGGTCAGCTACCTCATCGACCTGCTCACCGCAATCCCGTCCGTCATCTTTGGCGCATGGGGAGCAATGGTGCTCGCACCACACGTTGTACCTATCTACGACTGGCTCGGAACACACATGGGATGGATGCCCATCTTCTCTGGGGCTACCTCACAAACAGGTAAAACTATCCTCACCGCAGGAGTCGTCCTTGGCATCATGATTCTGCCCATCATCACCTCTATGTGCCGTGAACTTTTCATCCAAACCCCCAAATTGCAACAAGAAGCAGCACTAGGCTTAGGGGCAACACGCTGGGAAATGATTCGTATGACGGTCCTTCCCTTTGCACGAACCGGAATTATCTCCTCCGTCATGCTGGCACTAGGACGCGCACTCGGCGAAACCATGGCCGTCACCCTCGTACTCTCTGGAGGTCCACTCACCGCCTCCATCATCTCCTCCGGAAACCAAACCTTCGCATCAGACATTGCGTTGAACTTCCCTGAAGCTTATGGCTTACGCATGTCAGAACTCATCGCAGCCGGTTTGGTGCTCTTCGTCATCACCCTCATCGTCAACATTGCAGCACGACTTATTGTCAGCCGCTACCGCAAGAAGGCATAACTCATGAGTATCGCATTATCATCATCTGATTATTTTGGAGTCCACCGAGCACCACGCTGGATGCCTCTAGCAGTAGCCACCTCATCGGTACTACTAGGAGCGGCGCTCGCTTCTGTTCTTGGATTTTCGTGGATTAGCTGGGGTATCTTTTCTGCGGTAACTTTCATCATTGCTGCTCCGATAGTGACGGGAATGGTTGAAGGGCGACGCCGTGGAGTGGATTCTTTAGCACGGTTCCTAGTTCTTGGAGCTTTTATCGGTGCTCTTATCCCATTGACCTCGGTGATTTGGGTTGTTCTTTCTAAAGGTCTGCCTCACCTATCGGTTGATTTGTTGAGCACCTCGATGAAGGGTGTAACAGGTGTTCACGATAACGCTGCATTAAGCGGTGAAGGCGCCGTACTTGGAGGTATTTACCACGCGATAGTAGGAACATTAGAGATTACTCTTCTTGCAACAGTGATGTCGGTTCCTGTCGGTTTGCTTACGGCTATCTACCTTGTGGAATACGCTAAAGGTGGTGTCCTCGCAAAAGCAATTACTTTCTTCGTCGATGTGATGACAGGTATCCCGTCAATTGTGGCTGGTCTTTTTGCGGCATCATTCTTTGCGTTCGCAACAGCTAACCCCTCTGAAAGAACAGGTTTTGTTGCGGCTGTAGCCTTATCAGTTCTGATGGTTCCTACCGTGGTCCGTAACGCAGAAGAGATGCTTCGTATTGTTCCTAACGAATTACGTGAAGCTGCATATGCGTTAGGCGTTCGTAAATGGCGCACCATCATGAAAGTTGTTATTCCTACTGCCATTTCTGGTATTGCTTCCGGCGTGACTCTTGCAATTGCGCGCGTCATTGGTGAGACTGCCCCGATTCTTGTAACTGCAGGGTTTGTCACCTCCATCAACTGGAATGCTTTTGGTGGTTGGATGGCAACATTGCCAACATACATCTACTACCAGTTGATGACGCCAACTAGCCCAACCGCTGCTGCCGTTTCTGAAGGTCGAGCGTGGTCAGCTGCTCTTGTACTTATCGTCATTGTCATGGTGTTGAACCTAGCTGCTCGACTGGTGGCAAAGGTTTTTGCCCCGAAGACAAGCCGCTCATAATACTTTTTCTCTCCCACTCGCAATAGTTAAGGAAACTCTTTTGTCTCAGCGAATCGATGTTGAAAACCTCAACGTATACTACGGTGGTTTTCTTGCTGTAGAAGATGTCAATATGACGATTGAACCGCGCTCGGTCACTGCTTTTATTGGGCCTTCTGGTTGCGGTAAGTCAACGTTCTTACGTACGTTGAACCGTATGCACGAAGTTATTGCCGGTGCTCGCGTTACCGGAAGTATTCGCCTTGACGGGCATGATCTGTATGGTAAGGGAGTTGATCCTGTAGCAGTTCGTGCGAAGATTGGTATGGTTTTCCAGCGTCCTAATCCGTTCCCGACGATGTCTATCCGCGAGAACGTTCTTGCTGGGGTGAAGCTCAATAATCGTAAGATTTCTAAGAGTGATGCGGATGAGCTAGTAGAGACTTCTTTGAAAGGTGCAAACCTGTGGAATGAGGTCAAAGATCGTCTTGATAAGCCGGGCGGTGATCTTTCTGGCGGCCAGCAGCAACGTCTATGCATTGCTCGTTCTATCGCCGTCAAACCTGAAGTTATTTTGATGGACGAACCGTGTTCTGCGTTAGACCCTATCTCTACTTTGGCGGTAGAAGATTTGATTAATGAACTGAAAGAAGACTATACCGTGGTGATCGTGACCCACAATATGCACCAAGCATCACGTATTTCAGATAAGACCGCATTCTTTAATATTGCTGGAACTGGTAAGCCTGGAAAACTGATTGAGTACGGTGATACTCGAGAGATCTTTAGCCGACCGAAAGAGCAGGCAACTGAAGATTATATTCTTGGTCGTTTCGGATAAGACCGAAGTTCTGCGGTTAGAAGATGAGGGGTGTGACGCGTGTATGCGTTACACCCCTCATCGTATATGTGATGCAGTACGAGTGTGCATGAATAATTCATGCAAAGATTTTGAGGCTATTTGAGAGCTGGGGAGAGTAGCAGGAAGAATAATGAGGCGATACAGAACGCCGCAGGTACTGTTGCCACCCATGTCAAAATAACCTTGAGTGTGATAGGAAGACGTACAGAAGAGAATCTTTGATTGATGCCTGCGCCGAGCACGGAGGCGGAGGCAAAATGAGATGAAGATACGGGCGTGTGCAGAAAAGCTTGAGATAAGAAGAGAGCTATTGCTGTTGTTCCCTGTGCAACTGCACCACGGAATGGGTCGATTTGAACCATTTTATGTGCAAAGGTGTGCCCGATACGCCATCCGCCCACGAGGGTTCCTGCTGCGAGGGTTAGCGCAAAGAAGAGGATGGCCACGATAACCCATAACGGGGTGAGTGATATATCTGCGCATAGACACATTAATAAGAAGAACAATAATGCTCGTTGTCCTACTTGAATCCCGTGTATGAGAGAAATAGCTGAGTTTGACATCGACATTGCGTGGCGTGAGACCTTATGCACTGCACGCGGATATGCCTTAGACGTCAGGCGAGATAGAGGAAAAACTGTTGCCCACGAGAGGAAAAATACTAGGGCAGGAAGCACCAGAAACGGAACAAGAATGAAGCTTTTAAAAGACTCTGTGAGCGGGTTAACGGTCGCAATATTTGATTCGTTTGCCGCCCAGACTGCGCCAATGAGTCCGCCAAAAAGAGCGTGGGTGGACGAGGATGGCATCCTAAGCCAAAAGGTGATGAGTCCCCATACTATTTGAGCGAAGAAAGCTGTGAGGAGGATGGCTAAACCTACATTGTTAAGCGGTACCTTCACCCATTGTGAGTGATGGCTTGTGAGGATGGCTGTACCAGCGAGGACTCCTAAGAAGTTAAGGCAGGCGCCGACAAGTAACGCTATTCTTGGTGTGAGTGCGCGGGTTCGTACGGGGACGGCGGCGGCGTTGGGTGCATCATGGAATCCCGTGACGAAAAGATAGCCGGTGAGTCCTAAAAATGCGAGGATAAACAGGATGATGCTCACTATTTATGATTCCTGTACCACGATGCGACCAATTTGCGCGGAGACTGCTCTCATGGAATCAGATACAGCTTTGAGCTCTGTAATGAATTGGAAGTGCTTCATATAATGTTGGCTGTTATTTTGGTCTACAAGTTCGGCACTGTAGATTTCTGCTGTGCGTGTTGCTTGGCGTGAGATGCGTAGCATGTCAATCCAGTATTCGTCGAGTCCTTTGAGGTCTTCGAGTTTTGGGATAACAGCTGTTGTTAGGACGGCTTCTCGTTGGATGAGGTCGAGCATCGTGGTCAGATGTGAGGGGAACCTGTCGATACGGTGTAGTGAAAGCACATGTGCGGCACTGGTGAGGCGTTCTACCGCTGTCATCAGGTGGTTTGCTAGCGTGTAGAGGTCTTCTCGAGGTAGGGGAGCAGCGAAGGAGCTGCGTACGAGTGTCATGGTGGTAAAGAAGAGGTCTTGTGCTTGTGCTTCTTGTGTGAACATCTCATCGAGGATGTTGGAGGTGTCTGCTTGTTCTATGGAGCCCACGAGTTCTGAGAGCATGTCTGCTGAGTTGATAACTTTTCGTGAAAGTTCTGCTAGAGACTTGAGGGAGGAGTTCTCAGAGAGGAATAAATAGTCAAACACGGCTTTCCTTCGGGTGGTTCCCCGCAAACTTATGATGTGCGTAGTGGTGATGCAGGCAGATGAGCCGTTCTGGGGAAGTGTTTTAGGCGATGTCAGGCTGGGAGCGCCTCTCGGCGGAAGGCCGCTCGTAGCGGCTATATTTTTGGAGCCCGGGGCTACCTATTAGCAGCCTGACATCTATATCTAGTTTCTTCTCTTTTGCTAAGGATGTCAAACGTTCGATACCGATGATGCTGCATGTGTAGATAGCGTTGTTGGTGTCTATTCGAGGGTGCCTGCTCGCCATAATTGTGCTGCTTGTTCGAGATCTTGGGAGATTGTGAGGAGTTGTTGAGTTTTGGCGTGTAGTTGTTCTGCTCTTCTGCGTGCTTCTGTCTGTACTTCTGCACTGGGGCGTAGCTGATATTGCAGTGTTGTCTGATGTGGGGGAGTCGGGGAGTTCTTTCCCGAGACAATGGTGTGCGCGGTAGCTCGTTGTCCTGTTGCGATAACAGCGCAGAATGCGGCGAAACGTTCTAACGCTATATCGAAATCTCCGGTGTAGGCTCCGGTGAGAATGGTGTTGGTGGTTTCTGCGACTTCTTGTTCGGTGGGTGGGTCTGCTACACCTGCGATGAGGGAGGAACGCCAGTTTTGTTCCATTCCGCGAGCATAGTAGTGCGCGATTTGTGTTGTATGTGTGTGGACGGTGTCTCTAATGAGGTAGATTCTCCAGAGTGCGCCAGGTAAAGAGAGAGCAGACGCTTGTGACCACATTTCTGCGAGTGTTTCTAGTCCGAAGGTGTCGGTGAAGTGGACAAGTTTTTGGGTAATGTTTGGGTCGGTATTTTTTCTTCCTTGTTGTAATAGTGCATGCGCTGAATAGTGTGCTGCCTGTGCGGTTGTTTGGGGGTCTGAACCACCAGGGTAACGGTCGAATACCTCAGTGGAGAATGTGACGGGGCGGTGGTGTGTTCTGTTGGGCTGAGGGTTTTGGGGCATAGGGATATTCTAGGTTTTTTAGTGTTGAGGGTGAGAGGGTTTAAATGTGCTCCTTATCGCGTTAAAAATATTCTCTGTGGAGTTTTTACTTTTTCGATAATTGCTGTATAGTAGTACCTGCTGAGTTCGTTTGAGCTTGGTGGAGCGCCTTTAGCTCAGTTGGTAGAGCATCGGACTTTTAATCCGTGGGTCGTGGGTTCGAGCCCCACAGGGCGCACCGCAAAAACCCCGTTCTGGTATATATTCCAGAGCGGGGTTTTCGTTTATGGTCACTTATTCACAATGACAGATTCTAAGGTGGTTACGATGGCTAAAGACCAAGAACCAGACTTTACGGTCAAATCTTTTGATGAGCTAACCCTTCGCGAACTGCACGGAATCTATTGCACCAGAGCCGAAGTTTTTACCCGCGGGCAAAAAATTACTGAACCAGACCCTGACGAAACAGATATTAACTGTATACACATGTTTCATCAGGCCGATGACGGAACAATCTTGGCGTATATCCGGATGTTCGACTGTGGCAAATACGTCGATGAATCACATGAACTGATGCCTGGGGCTTGGACAATCGGAAGAGTTGCAGTGCACGAGAAAGCTCGAGGAACGGGACTTGGACGCACCATCCTTGAAACCGGTATTCGTTGGATTAAAGAAAATACATCAGCTAATCGTATTGAGCTAACAGCACAGTCTTATCTGAAAGATACGTTATATCGAGAGTTCGAAGAATACGGTGAAGAATTTATGGAAGCTGGTATTCCACACGTGCATAAAGTTTTACCTCTGCACCCATAAAAATATTCCTTCAATAGACAAAGGCTGGGTGTCTTACCAAAAATCTTTGGCAAGACACCCAGCCTTTTATATCAGCACTTTGAGAAAAGGAAGAATCCCTTATTTAGCGGTGATAGAGAGCAACTTGCTTGAGGTGTTTACATCGCCAGTTACGCCTGCAACGTCTTCGTACTTGACGGTGTTAGTGACAAGGACGGGGGTGACGAGGGAGTAGCCAGCTTTTTCAATGACGGAGCGGTCAAAGGTAAGAAGTTCTTGACCAGCTTCGACGCGGTCACCCTTAGCAACGAGAACGTTGAAGCCTTCGCCATTGAGGTTGACGGTGTCGATACCGACGTGAATGAGAAGTTCTACACCGTTATCGAGTTTGAGTCCGATAGCGTGGCGAGAAGCGGGGATGGCGGCAACTTTGCCTGCAGCAGGAGCAACAACAGAGTTTCCGCTAGGAACAACTGCTGCACCCTTACCGAGCTGACCAGCTGCGAAGATGGGGTCTGGAACCTCAGACAATGCGATAGCTTCGCCTTCAAGAGGGGAAGAAATCTCCACTGCTTCACCAGAAGCCCAAGGAAGGTTTTCCTGAACCGCAGAGGTAGCAGCCTGAGCCTTATCTGCAACAGCACCAGCAGCGGCACCGGCAGCGCCTGCAGCAGCACCAGCGGTAGCAGCTACTTTCTCAGCTACTTTGCCGGTAGCAGGAGTCTTGGACTCGTAGCCGAAGACAAGAACGCCAGCCATTGCGCCGAAGAACGCGATAGCAAGACCGATGACGTAGTAGCCAGCAGGCTGCATTGCAGGGATAGATAGCAAGGAGGTAAACGCGAAGGCGTAAGACTTAACACCCAAAGCGGAGATGGTTGCGCCACCGATAACAGCGGGAACCAAGATGATGGGGATAACGCGCTTGTAGCGAAGCACAACACCGTAGAGGGAAGGCTCAGAAATACCGCCGAGCAAACCGGAAGCGGCTGCACCAACAGCAGTCTGACGAAGCTCTTTATTCTGCTTAGCACGGATAGCAACACCGGTAACAAGACCGAATACTGCGAAGTTGTATGCGCCCATAGGGGACTGAATGAAGTCGGTACCGATGGTCTGAAGGTTGTTAATCATCACAGCGTTCAAAGGCCAGTGTAGACCAAGTGGAACCATGAAGAGGTAGAGACCTGCAATGAGGCCGCCAACAAGCCAAGGAGCAACTTCGTTAACTCCGCCGATGACGTCAGAAATAGCCAATGCGAACTTGATACCGAAAGGACCAACAAGGAACGCAGTAACAGGAACCAAAACCATGACAGAAATCATGGGCACGAATACCATGTGGAGCATGGTAGGAATAATGCGCTTGAGGAATCGCTCAAGTGGAGCAAGAAGTGCGGCAGCAAAGAGCGGTGGGAAGATCTGTCCGGTGTAGTTCATAACGTATAGCGGAAGGTCTAAGCCAAGGAATGGAACGTTGACAACGCCATCAACTGCAATATTGTTGAAGCCCTGGAATACACCGGTCATGAGTGCTGCAGGGATAGCTGCACCAACCCACATGTTTGCGCCAAGGCGCTTAGCTGCGGTAGCGCCAATCATAATGGGCATGAACTGCAAAACAGAAAGTGATGCAGCGAGCATGAGGAACCAGAAGGGGTAAGCGAGACGCCACTCATCGAGCATCTTTGCAGCAACTTCTGGATCTGCTAGACGAGGTCCGTTAACGATGTCGATGTTTACGGTTTCGCCGGTAAGGTCAACGTACTGGCCAAAATATCCAATTTGCTGCATGAATACGATGAGGGTCAAAATCATCGAGGTGCCAAGCAACGCCCAAAGAACAGGGCGGAATGAATCGGAGAGAACGTCGAATACGCGGGTTAGTACGCTTGCTTTTTTCTCGCCTTCAGCGGAGGACTGGTTGGAGCCTTCTCCAATAGCACTCATGCCGGGGAGTTTGAGCATGTCGTTGTAAACAGCTTCGACTTTGTCGCCAAGAACAACTTGAGTCTGTCCGGACTGTTCGATGATGGAAAGAACACCGGGGACCTTTTCGATCATTTCGGTGTTGATTGCTGAGCGTGATTTAGGGGTCACGCGCAGACGGGTTGCACAGTGAGTGAAGTGCGAGATATTTTCTGGGCCGCCAAGACCTTCGAGGATTTTGGCACCCATCTCGGAGTTGTTCACTGGTACTCCTTCTGGATTGGTGTGTGCGGAAAGTCCTGAGAAAACATAAAAGACCCGAGCTACACCTCACCGAGTTTTCAAAGTAATACTTTGGAAAGTAGTTCTCTGCTGTGAGAGCTACCGTAATATAACCGGTGGTTCAACAAATAGTGCATCTAAAAATGATGATGTTGAACAATGTAACTCAGGTCTTGCCTGCTATCTCAGTAACAATCCTGTGATGGTATGAGTAAACGCTTGAAGAAGCGCTTTCGGCAGTAACTTTACACCCTCTGAGCGTTTTCTTGCAATACCCGCAGAAAATAACAGCTATCTACATAAAACGTAATTGACAAGTATATATTTCGTTTGAGGAATATCTCCAAGGGAAATATCTTAAAAAACTTGTCTAAAACGACCATCCTTCTTACACCAAAACTGATTTTTGGAAACGTTATGAGAGACGAGCCGCACGTTCTGCTTCAACAGCTTGAGGGTGATAACGACGCAACCAACGCTGATGGACACGTAGGTTCACTTCCACAAGAACAATGCCAAGAACACCAAGAACAACAGACCACAGATGTAGCTCTGCCGGAGGCATCATAAACTGATGATATTCATGTAAGAGAGGAACATGAATTGCTGCAACCATACCAAGATAGAGCAACCCAACCATCGCTAAACGATATGAGCGCAACGGACGTATAACGGTTGTCACGTTATAAATACCGATCATGGTCAACGTGATAAAAGTAGCCGTCTGAATCTGTTCTTCAACAACAGCGCTACCCAAAGAACGACCTAAGAAATTAACGCTAACAAGCATCGTCGTAATAATCACCGCGGTAGGAATCGCATAATGCAATGCACGATTCAAGAATCCCGAAACATATTTACGAGTATTAGGGAACATCGTAATAAAGAACGCTGGGCCACCAACAATCAACAAATCAGCTGTTGAATACTGACGTGGTAAGAAGGGGAACTTCCAACACAAAATACCCAAGGTGATACCCAATAAAATCGCAAACGCTGTCTTTGAAAGGAATAGATTCGTCACACGCTCAATATTGGCGATAATCTTTCGGCCCTCATCCAACACCGACGGTAACCGGTCAAAACGTCCATCCAAAAGAACCAAACGAGAAACAGCCTTCGTCGCTGGAGCAGCATTTCCCATGGCGATACCTAAATCAGCATGCTTGAGAGCTAACGCATCATTAATACCGTCACCAGTCATCGCAACAGTCTTACCATGCTCTTGCAATGCAAGAACCATATTCTTCTTCTGCTGAGGATTCACACGACCAAAAACAGCATGGTTCAACACGGCTTCAGTAAGTTCAGGGCCTTCATCAGGTAATAAGGACGTATCGATAGCACCAGCAGAAACATCCATACCAGCAGTCTTTGCTGCTGCCGCAACAGTCTGCGGATTATCACCAGAAAGAACTTTCAAATCAATTCCCTGTGACCGGAAATACGCCAACGTCTCAGGTGCTTCTTTACGAACTTGCTCGCGGAACGTTACAAAACAAAGTGGCTTCAACGCAGCGGGAATACGAGGTACCACCTCACCCTTTGCGTCACGCTCCAAAGATGAAGCATGGGCAAGCACCATTGTACGCAATCCACTAGAAGCAAGTTGCTGAGCACGCTCTCTTTCTGCAGAGCCACCCTCTAAGAGAGCTTCAGGGGCGCCTAATATCCACGCTCCAGTATCAAACTCCACCGCAGAAAACCGTAATGCAGACGAAAATGCAATAACACCGCGTACGGGGCTTGACGGAACAACACGGAAACCGTCAGCTAAAGCTGCTGCCGTAGGATTAGCGTTTTCATCAGCACCAAACCACGCAAGAGCCTGTTGCCCCGCCTCTGACAGGGCAGAAGAAGAGTCGTCCTGTGATGTTTGAACAGATAACGGCAGGAGCTCATTAAAACGTACGCCGCCTTCAGTGAGAGTGCCTGTCTTATCAAAACACACCACGTCAACACGAGCGAGTACTTCAACGGCAGGTTGTTCTTGGATCAGAACATCATCTTGAGCAAGCTTGACTGCAGCAGTCGCAAAAGAAATCGTTGTCATCAGGGCTAACCCCTGAGGAATCATAGAAGCAATAGAAGACACCGCAACGATAATGGCGTCTTGCCAGACATTATGCTCAAAAGCATAGCGCCAGCCACCAGCAGCTACCATCTGCCCGTTAAGAACAATTGCAATAATTGGTACTAACGCATAGGTAATCCACCGAACTACGCGTTCCATTCCGGCGCGAAGCTCAGAATGAATAACGCTAAACTTTCGAGCCTCTTGAGCTAACTTCGCTGCGTGAGATGACGTACCTGCTGCATAAATACGGACACGGCCAGTTCCACCCACAACAGAAGAAGCTGACAAAACCTTGTCATTAGGACGTTTAGCAACTGGATCATTCTCTCCAGTGAGCATGGACTCATCAACATCTAATCCGTCAGAACTTAACACTAACGCGTCAGCAGGGACCTGATCACCGCGTTTGAGCAATACAACATCATCGACAACAAGTTGTTCCATAGGAAGCTGAACAACAGAGCCCGAACGAATGACACTCACCGGATCACGACGCAATAATGCAATCTGATCAAGTTTACGTTTGGCAGAGAACTCTTGAATAAAACCAACAACAACGTTGGCAATCGCTGCCAAAAGAAATAAGGTGTCAAGCCAACGTCCCAAAGCAATAACAACTACACCGCATAGACCCAAAACAAGGTTAAAAAGGGTAAATAAGTGAGTGCGAATAATCGTCAAAGTGCTACGAGAAGAAGACTGATCTTGATGATTCGTCATACCAGCATGAACACGCTGTTCAACCTGAACCTCATTTAGCCCATTCTTCACAAGATCCTCAGACGAGGGCGTACTTAACGTGGAATCAGTTGATACCGAACCAGTATTTTTCACGAAATAAACCCCATTATGATGATGAATAAAATATACGACCTATACAGCCTAAGACGACTCTATATCAGAGTAACCACAGAAGCGTCAGAATACCTCATCCCTAGGAGGTATATATCCTAAGAAAAATGATGGAAGAATCTTTATCTAGGACTCATGCCGTTCTGGAAGAACCAGAAGCCTACCATTTGAAGGATGACGCAACACTTCAATAGGGTGACCATAAACCTCGCTGAGCCTTTGAGAGGTACACACCTGCTCAGGAGACCCTTGAGCAATAACTTTGCCACGATTTAACAGCACAATAGAATCAGCGTACGCTCCAGCAACATCTAAATCATGCAACACCACCACAACAGTAGCGCCTTGCTGAGCAAAAGCACGAGCATTTTTAAGAGTCTGCTCTTGATGCAAAATATCCAATGCTGCTGTCGGCTCATCGAGCAAAATGAGCTCCGTACTCTGAGCAAAAATACGTGCTAGATGAGCACGACCCGACTCACCACCGGAGAGCGTCGTAATATCCCGTAACGCCATATGCTCAACTTCAGTAATGCGCATACACCGTTGGATAATATCTTCATCTTCTTGAGCAGCAGATGTGCCCTTCCACGGTGTGCGCCCCATCGCAACGACCTCTTCTACTGAATACGGAAAAGAAACTTCCGTTTTTTGGAGAAGAACAGCACGCTTTTGAGCAAGTTCACGAGCCGACAATGACGATAAGGAAATACCGTTAAATTCTACCTGCCCAGAACTGAGCGAAACATCGGCACAAATTGCTGAAAGAAGCGTCGATTTACCAGCCCCATTAGGCCCAATAAGAGCAACCACCTCACCGGCATGAGCCTTAAAAGAAACCTCTGAAAGGATGTCTTTTGCCCCGATAGAGACCGAAACATTATGAACATTGAGCACGCTATACACGTCCTTTTTTGATGGTTCTCCGTAACAGGAGGAAGAACGTTGGGGCACCAACAAGTGCTGTAAAAATACCAATAGGTAAATCTGCAAAAGCAACAAGAGTGCGTGCTGCTAAATCTGAAGAAGCAATCAGCAACGCCCCGCCTAAAGCAGATGCTGGAAGAAGCAAAGTATTTGAGGGCCCTAAAAGTAGACGTAACACATGGGGGACAATCAGCCCGACAAAAGCAATAATCCCCGCATAAGCTACCGCAACACCCGTTAGAAGGGCTGTTGCAATAACAGCAATGATACGAAGCCTTTCAACATGGACTCCTGCGTGTTGAGCAGCTCTTTCTCCTAAAGCTAATAGGTTGAGCTCAGCAGCAATATATGCACAAATGACAAGACCTATCACAATAATAGGAAAAGCTGTATAGACTGCTTTCCATGTTGCTCCGTTGAGTGAGCCCATCTGCCAAAAAACAATCTGGTCACGAGAAGCGTCATCTGCGATAAAAATCATTAAAGCAATCAGAGCATTTGCAACTGCCGTAATTGCGACACCGGCAAGAATCATCGAAAGAGCTTCAGCTTTACCGTGTGAGCGAGAAAAGATATATACCAAAGCTGTGGTGAGTAAAGCCGCGCAAAACGCAAAAACTGGAACAGTAAAAATTCCAAGGAACGTCCACCCAAAGACGATAGCTGTGCATGCTCCAACGGCTGCTCCTGCAGAAATTCCAATAACGCCTGGTTCTGCTAACGGATTACCAAAAATTGATTGCATGACAGCACCAGAAACACCGAGAGCAGCACCCACAAGCACTCCAAGAAGGATGCGGGGAAAACGAATATTCCATAGCGTGGCATCTGAGAGCTGTAAGGTGTCTAAGCCCCCAAAGAATCGTCGATAGATGGAAGAAAATACTTCAGTAACAGGTACCTGAAACTGGCCAAGAGCGGCAGAAGTTAGCACGACAACAATCAAGAGCGCCGACATTGTCATGAACGTTAGGGTAACTTTTCTTTGCTGAATCCAACTGGTGAACACTAGGAGGTTTTCGCTTCCTGTGCAGGAATATAAATTGCTTGAGCTAAGGAAAGTAATACGGCTGGAGTATTAGGCCCAAAGGAGAGAACCTGACCGTCGTTCATATCAATAATGCGATGGTTTTTACCAGCAGTTGTTTCACTGACACCAGGACGAGCTAAAAATCCTTCATATCCTCCGGTTGATTCTAATCCGCCAGTCATGGTGAGAATCAAATCGGGGTTGAGTTTAACGAGGGCTTCAGATGTTGCAGGAGTTGTTCCTTGTGCGCCTCCTTCAGAGGCCGCATCAATACCGGAAACTGAGGTAATTAGATCGTCAGCTCCAGAACCTTGACCGAGAACAAAGAAGACTCCTGCTGTACCACGTACGTATAGGAACGCCATGGATACTTTTTGTGAGTCTTCCTTGGGTGCTACACGCGCAATAGATTCTTGGACGAGAGATAGCTCAGCACTGACTCGCTTGTTGAGACGTTCTCCAGATTCAGGAACACCTAATGCGTGCGCAACGGCAGTAATTTGTTCACTGATGGTATGTAAAGAACGTTTAGGGTCAAAATGTACGACGGTCAGTCCAGCACTACGTAGCTGTTCTGTAATTTCTAGAGGGCCGTTTGTGGTGTCCATCAGAATTACGTCAGGATGTAAAGCAATAATAGCTTCGGCGTTGAGGTCATGGCCGTTCTGCGTAACAACTGGAAGTTGTGCCAACGACGGTTCTGTTGTTGAGGTAACGCGGCCGACTAGATGGTCAGCTAAGCCTAGTCCTTGCACTGTCTCGGCAAGGGTTCCGTACAGGTCAAGGGCTAGAATTCTGTCAGCTTTTTCTACGGTGACTTCTGTGCCTTGATGGTCGGTGACTGTTACAGGTAGCTGGGGTTGTTGTGGGTTTTCAAGAGGAAGCACCGCTCCAACGCTTTGTGCTGTTGCAGTACCAGTTAGTTCCTTGGGGTTTTTTGATGCGTGTTCTTCGAGGTATTTTGTTCCTTGTTCTAGCTCCGATAGATGTTCAGATTCTGCCTGAGCTGACGAGTTAGATGATGGTGATGATGAACTTTGCTGAGAGTTATTGAGTGTTCCTACTCCACAACCAGTGAGAAGGAATAGGAGAGGAAGCAAACAAAGTACGATAACAGCGCGGAATGGGTTAGAGAGGGAAGCAGAGGATATGGTTGGGCGCATGGAAACTCCAAAATTGTGGTTTTAAAAAAGCTGTTCGGGTAGACAACGGATGGGTAATCTACCCGAACAGCTTGATTGAAGCTATCGACGATAGCGTTGTGAGGTTATGCTGTGCGTCGGCGACGAGCTGTGATAAGAAGCATTGCACCGAGGGTGAGCATTCCGCCACCAGCAATGAGGAATGGAACAGTTTGGGAAGTTCCGGTGTATGCGAGTTGTTCAGCTGTGCATCCTGCTCCACGGTATGCAGTTCGGGTGACTGTTGTGGGCTGACCTGTGACGCTCTTTGTTTCGGGTGTAAGAGTTCCAGAGAAAGAGATGGGGTCAAGTGTTTCGCCGGCGTTATAGTAGCCTGCGAAGGATTTTGCTCCAGCTGCGGTGAGTACTGCTGGAGCAGAAACAACAGAAATCTTCTGCTCGTTCATTGACATCTTTGAAAGGTCAAGATCAGCAAAAGCGACGATTCCGTAGTCAACGTTTTTGCCTTCCATGGAGTTTGCGTTGACGTGTGCGTAGAGAGTTCCGCGTTTTCCGTTGATTTCTACACGAAGGTTAGAAAGCGTTGTGTTGAGAACTCCGTCATGTCCGTGGAAGTTAATGGAGCCGTTGAAGGATATGGTGCCTTTTGCTCCTTCAATATTTCCTGTTCCGTTGGACCAAGTAAATGCACCAGAATTGTAGGTAACTCCGTCAAGGTTCCATCCGCCGTGAGCAATTCCTCCGGCAACGTAATTGCGGAATGATGTGCGAAGTCCCCAGTCAAGAACACCTGCTGAGATGATGTTCTTTCCTGTACTTTCCTGAGTGGTTTTACCAGGTACTGTTTCGGTGATTTGCACTGGAACACAGGTTGCTACTGAAGCAGAAGAAGGGTTACGTGATACGTGTGTATGAGAGTTGCCCTTGGGTGTGGTGGTTTCAGGAGTAGCTGTATTCCCTTGTTGGGTTGGATGTTCAGAAGAGTCTTGAGAATGTGAACTTTGTTTTTCTTCTTCGGTATCCTGCTTAGTTGGGTGATTTTCTGCACGGTCGTAGGAGAGTGTGTTGTCTGTGGTCTCACCTAATTGAGCTTGAAGGTTTAGCGGTGCCATCTCTGTGCCAGCTTGGTAGAATCCGCCAAAGGCTTGTGCTCCTGCTGTGCTGAGTGAGACTGGCGCGTTGGTGAGTGAGACGATATTTTTCTCTATTTTTAGAGAGCTGATATCGATGTTTCCAAGGTACACGGCAGGTGCAGATGTGGTTGATCCGTCCATTGACTTGGTGCTCATGTCTGCAACAAGGTATCCGGATCCTTCGCGTATCTGAATTTGTAGGTTGGAGATAGTGATATCGAGTTTTCCGTGGTGTCCTGTGAATCGTAGGACTCCGTCAAATGCGAATACGCCGGTTTTTTCTTGGGGGTTGAATCCAGATTTTGATTCGTTAACTTTGGTGAAGGCGAAAACATTTTGGTTGTTTTCAACGTCGGTGAGGGATATTTCTCCCTGTGCGATACCTTCGGTGATGTAGTGGATAAAGGATTCTTTAACGCCCCATGTGGCTTGAGCTGATTCGACACTTTGTAGGGAATCGTGAGTTGGTTCAGCAGGCTTGGTCGGTTCAGCAGGCTTAGTTGGTTCAGCAGGCTTGGTCGGTTCAGCAGGCTTAGTTGGTTCAGCAGGCTTGGTCGGTTCAGCAGGCTTAGTTGGTTCAGCAGGCTTAGTTGGTTCAGCAGGCTTAGTTGGTTCAGCAGGCTTAGTTGGTTCAGCAGGCTTAGTTGGTTCAGCAGGCTCGGTCGGTTCAGCAGGCTCGGTCGGTTCAGCAGGCTCGGTCGGTTCAGCAGGCTCTGGCGCAATCTGTGCGCTGATAGTCAGAGGGTCAAGTTCTGTACCAGACTTATAGAAATTCGCAAAGAGTTTCGCTCCATCTTCGGTGAGCGTTGCATTAGCGTTTGTGAAGGTGAGGGTGTTGTCTTTGAAAGATGGTTGTGTCAAGACAACGTTTGCAAAGTCGACGTTTTCTAGGTCTGTGATGTTTCCAGCCATGTCTTTAGACGTTCCTGAAACTTTGATAGTTCCGGTTCCATCAGCGTTAAAGATGAGCTGGAAGTCTTTGAGTGAGATGTCAAGTACACCGTGGTGTCCAGTGTAATGAAGAGCACCTCCAAAATTTATGTGTCCAGTTTTTGTGCTTAAGGAGTATTCTCCTTGGCCCTGTTCCCACGTGATAATTTGTTGGTCGTTTAGGGAAGCTCCATCGCTTGCTTCGATGTTTCCTGCGGCAATAGGTCCGGTGACATATTTATGGAAAGATTCTTTGATGCCCCACGTCATTGTGGAGTTTTCAAGAGTCTTTTGGGTTTGTATATGCTCGCTTGCTGCAGGTGGTGTTTCGACTGCTTGGGTTGCGGGGAGTGTGCTGAAACTGGAAAGGCCAATTGCTGCGGTCGCCAAGAAAGCGTAGGAGCGCTTTGTGCGTTGTGTCGGCATGATATTCCTCTGAAAGGTATGGCTATTTAGGGATGATGCTATTAGGCTACAACAATGTACGCTAATTGCATACATGTTTAGTTACCCTAACCTTATCATCTGTTGTGAAGCGCGTGCTTGCATAAAACGAATTTTAATGACATTATGTCAGTAAGTTATTTAGTGACACCGTGTCACTAAAATGTCAGGAGTACACCATGAACGCCACTGCAACAACAGAAATCCCCGCCGAAAAATTTTCAGCACGACTCAAACGCGAAAGCGAAGAACTGCACTCAACAGCAGAACACTCGGGATTCATGACAAAACTCATGAAGGGCGAACTATCTGAAAAAAGCTACCTGCGTTTACTCAACCAATATGTGTACCTGTACGAAGCCCTCGAAAAAGTTGCCCAAGGCTACCGAGAAGCCGGCAACAAAATGCTTGAACCCTTCAACCAGCCAGAACTAGCGCGTACCGAGCGAATCCGGGCCGATATCAAAGCACTCGGTCAAGAAACTATCGACCCAGCTCTGCCTGCAACGACCAAGTACGCTCAGCGCATCCTTGAAAGTGCCCAAGCGCCAGAACGTTTCCTCTCGCACCACTACCTACGCTACTTAGGTGACCTCTCTGGCGGGCAGGCAGTAGCCGTGCTGATGGGACGTCACTACGGAATTAGCTCAGAAGCCTTGAGTATGTATCGCTTCGACGAGCTACCCAAGCCTAAAATCTTCAAAGATTCATACCGCACTCTCCTTGATAACGCACCTCTGAGCGAAGAAGAACGTCAAAACGTCGTTGACGAAACACTCCGTGGCTTCCAATACAACGCAGAACTTTTCAGCGAACTGATGGAACAAGAATCTCACTAATCTCGCCTCATACAGTAAAAGGTGGATATCTCCAACACCGGAGATATCCACCTTTTACTGTATAACCACTGTTATTTGAAAGAGCGACGAGCCTTACGACGTTCCCGAAGATATTCCACACCGACAGGAAGAACAGAGGCAACCACAATCACAATAACGATAGCCTCAACATTGTCTCGGATAAAAGGAATACCGCCTAAAAGTACACCAGCAAAGACAAGAGTAAAGACCCACGTAATCGCACCGGTAATATTCCACTTCGCAAAATCACGATAACGATATTTCGCAATACCTGCAGCTAACGGAACAAAAGTACGCACAATAGGAACAAAACGTGCAAGAACCAGTGCTTTGCCACCATACTTTTCAAAAAAACTTTCTGCCGCATGAAGATTCTTAGTGTTCAACACCTTCGCATCGGCGCTAAAGAATCTACGACCAAAACGATGCCCCAAATAATAACCGATTTGGTCACCAGCAACAGCAGCAATACACAAGCACAAGAGCATAACCCAAAGGTTCAAGCCCAACTGAACGTGAATAAGACCGAGAGTAAAGAGGAGAGAATCACCCGGAAGGAACGGGAACAGCACACCAGATTCAATGAATACAATCAACGTGACCACAGCCAAAGCCCATGGGCCAGCTTGCTCAAGAATCTTCTCGATATCTATACCTAATAACGCGATAGGCATCTGCACCATGTCAAGAACACCTGCCAAAAGAAGATGGCTCATAAAAAACTTTCCTATTGATAACGGTCTAATGAAAGTAAACTCCTGCCGATTCTACTAGGTAAAAGCTCCGTATAGGCTGAGAACATAAGATTACCTACATCTCTTCCCAAAGGCTTTAGCATCCATAAAAGCTTCCGTAGACTACAAGATATGTCGAATTACTCGCAGACGCATCAGCCTGAGCTACATACAGAAGCAATAAAACTTCTCAGAAAACTCACAGGAAAAAATGACGTAGCCTTCCACCCCGGACAGTACGAAGCTATCGAAGCTCTTGTGCAACATCGTCGTAGAGCCCTCGTCATCGAACGTACTGGATGGGGAAAATCTGCAGTATATTTCATCGCCTCATTACTGATGAGATCATATGGGGCAGGTCCTGCTCTCATCATTTCTCCACTACTAGCTCTGATGCGTGACCAAGTACAAGCAGCCGCTCGTGCTGGAGTCAAAGCTGCCACCATCAATTCATCAAACGTCACTGACTGGGATGAAATACAACAACAACTACGTGATAACACTCTAGACGTGCTCCTCATCGGGCCAGAACGTCTCAACAATCCAGACTTCTGCGAACGCTGGTTACCAGAAATCGTCGAATCCCTTGGGCTGCTCGTTATTGACGAAGCACATTGCATCTCTGACTGGGGGCATGACTTTCGCCCAGATTACCGACGTATTCGGAATATCATTGCAGAGCTAAAGCCCACTACTCCTATACTGGCAACAACAGCCACTGCAAACCAACGAGTGATAGAAGACATTGCAGAACAGCTTAACTACTCTCACAAGACACTAAAAAACTCTTCTCCACAAAGCTCCGATATCTTCATTCTGCGTGGTCCTCTCTCTCGTGACTCCCTCCGGCTAGGGGTTCTTCAGATGAAAGATCCGACAGAGCGCATCGCTTGGCTTGTTGAGCACCTTAAGACATTCACCGGCTCCGGAATTATCTACACTCTCACCGTGTCTGCTGCAGAAGATATTGCGCGGATTCTTAAAACTGCCGGATACGCTGTGCAACCATATAGCGGGAAGATGTCGGTTGAAGAACGTATCGAAGCAGAAGAATCACTGCGAGCTAATAAGGTTAAAGCTCTCGTTGCCACAAGTGCGTTAGGTATGGGCTTCGATAAGCCAGATATGGGTTTTGTGATTCACTGTGGCGCTCCATCGAGTCTCATTGCTTACTATCAGCAAGTCGGTCGTGCCGGACGCGGCACTCAACAAGCAGACGTCTTATTGTTACCAGGATTAGAAGACCAAGATATTTGGGAATACTTTGCAACTGCTTCTATGCCCACTGAAGAAAATTGTTCTGCCGTTCTTTCTGCCTTAGAAGTAGCTCGGCAACAGAATCAACCCATGACTATTAGCGCGTTAGAAACTATGGTTGATATTCGTCGCAGCAACCTCGAACTTCTTTTAAAGGTACTTTCTGTAGAAGGCACCGTATATCGAGTTTCTCAACGTTGGGTGGCAACTGGAACACCATGGAAATACGATCATGAGCGATATGCAAAGGTGGCGCAAACGCGTCAGCATGAGCAAGAAGCAATGGTTTCGTACATTAACACTTCCTCATGTCGTATGGTCTACATGGCACAAGAGTTAGATGACGCTACTGCCAAGAAATGTGGGCGTTGTGATAATTGTTCAGGAATTTGGTATCCACAACAGGTTAGCTCCACTTCTCGTCATATTGCTGAACAAAGTTTTGGCGAAGTTGGTGTTCATATTGAGCCTCGTCGCATGTGGCCAAGTGGACTTAAAAAACTTCTTGAACAAAGTATCTTTGCTGAAGATGACGTAGATATACCGCAGGGCTCAAAAATTCCCGATGAAGAGCGCGCCTGTGAAGGTCGAGCACTGGCACGATTGAGCGATATTGGGTGGGGTAATGTCCTACGAGAGATATTTAAAGAAAATGCTGAAGATGGTGAAATATCTACTGAATTAGGTAGAGCTTGCGTGAAAGTGCTTGCTCAATGGGACTGGCAGGATCGTCCTCAGGTTGTGATTGGGATTCCATCTGAACGTCGTCCGCGTTTAGCGTCTTCTCTTGCTCGTGGTCTTGCTCAAACAGGGCGCCTTAAAGATTTAGGAGATGTGCAGCTGGTGCACCCAACCTCGCATGAGCAAGGCAATTCTGTTTTTCGTTGTTTAGGGGTGTGGAACTCTTATGTGGTTCCTGACTCGATGAAAGATTTTTTGCAGGCGCATCATCCGAGGGTGCTTCTTGTCTCTGATTGTGTGAACTCTAGATGGAGTATGACGGTTATTGCTCGTCAGCTGCATCGGGCTGGAGCACATAGTGTTTATCCTTTTGCTTTAACTGTTTCCTAGATAAAAATAGTATTTGAGTAGTTTATATGTGTAACACAGAATATATTCATGCGCGTGGCGTTAAACGGCAAGACCATCATAAATGGATGCAAGAGGCTTTAGTTTTAGCGGAGCACGCTTTAGAAAGCTCAGATGTGCCTATCGGCGCTTTGGTCGTTACTTCAGATGGAAGTGTTATTGGTCGTGGATACAACCAGCGTGAAAAAAACCAAGACCCTACCGCTCATGCTGAAATCATTGCTCTACGTGAAGCTGCCGAACAATGTGGACAGTGGCGTTTAGAGGACTGCACGTTAGTTGTGACGATTGAACCGTGCATTATGTGTGCTGGCGCAATTTTGTTGAGCAGAATATCAACTGTTGTTCTTGGTGCATGGGAAGAAAAAACAGGGGCGGCAGGGAGCTTATATGACGTTCTGCGTGATAGAAGATACCCGCATTCTGTCGAGGTGTATTCTGGTGTTTTAGAAGAAGAATGCGCATCTCTTATGAAAACTTTTTTTGAAAAGAAACGCTCAGAAAGTCACGGTCCATCTGGTCACTTTTGAGGTTCTTCACGACTGGTGTTCATGAAAGTTACCCCTAGTGCTGAGTGCTCGGTGTGATATTTCTGCCAGTAGTTGGTTGAAAATCTCACACCAAAACACCGAAACTGACCGACGAGTTCAAGTTATGATTTTCTCACAGAGAAGAATACGTGGCTCATAGGGGGAGAAGACTATGCTCATCGTCGATAACATCTGGGCCAAAGGGCGGCATAATGCGCTCTTTGGCCGTACAAGCTTCACCCTCAACCGCGGAGAAGTCATCCTCATCCAAGCAGATAGCCAGCTCGAAAGAACCGCGCTGTCGCTAACACTCACAGGGCGAATGAAACCTTCTGGCGGAACTATTCTTTGGACAGACCCTCAAAAGCCTTCCCGAGAAGAATCCAGTATGAAAAAGCTTCGTCGTCGTTCAGAACTGATCGATTCTCCGAACATCAACGAACCAGAAAACCATATGAGAGTTCGTGATTACGTATCAGAAATGCTGAGCTACACCATGGGGCCATTTACCAGACCACGCTCTGGGAAATGGCTTAAAGAACACGGATTGGAAGACCTCGATAACCTCTGGAATGAACAAGTAACCGGAGAACAAAATATTCGCCTTATGACGACTCTTGCCGCCAATTATCAGCACGCAGACTTACTCGTTTTTGATACCCCCTCACGGCACCTCAACCACACACGCATGTGGCTACCATACCTTCTACAACTAGCTGAAAACGAAGAGCGCCCCCGCGCGGTCGTCGCTGTTGTCCCTCATATTTCCTCCACCTGGGACGGCAAACAGGCCGTGGTAGGAAGCGCACACGATGAACTCCTCAACGAAGAAAACGTGAAAACACACGAAGAACAAGATTCACATCCAGAAACAAACTTCTCGAACGAAGAAAAAGAACACGAACTTCCCCAAGATAAACCTGATACAGCAAAGGAGAGTGAACAACAATAAATGAGCATCCTCAGAGTTACTCTCGCTGAACTCAAACGCCTCACTGCAGGAATACTGCCAAAACTTGTTCTCATGGCGATGGCTTGTATTCCCTTGCTGTATGGCGGAATATATCTATACGCAAACTGGGACCCCTACGATTCTGTAGATGACGTTCCTGGTGCGTTAGTCATGCTCGACTCCGGTGGAACCACCCAAGACGGCGAAACCATAAATATCGGAGAAGACGTCGAAAAAACTCTCCTTGATAAAGCGAATTTTTCGTGGCATAAAGTATCAACTCGAGAACAAGCTGTTGAAGATGTCACTCGAGGAGTCTACGACTTTGCGCTAATTATCCCTCAAGATTTTTCTCAGAAACTGCAATCTGCTGGGTCTTTTGTACCCGACGAAAACGGCAAAACTCCTGATATTGACCCCCAAGCTGCGGGGATTGAAGTAGTTACTAACGATGCAAACAACTATATTCTGACAAATATCGTGGCAAAAGCTGGAACAGCTGTTCGTGACTCTGTGGCATCGGAAGTCGGCGATAAAACAGCGAATGCCTTACTCGCAAGTTTCACTACCATTCACTCAAACCTGCACGAAGCTAGCGATGGAGCCAACCAACTAGACCAAGGAACTATCACTCTCAGCGATGCTGTTGGGCAACTCAAAGATGGAACTAGCACGCTCAACAACGGAACAATACAACTGAGCGACGGAACAATACAGCTCAAAGACGGTTCTACTAAGCTTCTTACCGGACAAGAAAAACTAGCGGACGGATCTGCCAAACTTGCTCAGGGCGCACATCGGCTCTCAGACGGTACGCAAGACGCTCAGAACGGGGCTTCTCGTTTAGCCGATGGCGCAAACACGCTTAACACTCATCTCGAATCAGCGGCTGAAGGTGCACAAAAACTTGCAACAGGTGCCTTAAAACTCGATGGTGGAGCGCAACAACTGGCTCAGGGCACTCAAACGCTCTCAGATGGTGCTCAACAGCTAGACCAAGGCACTATACGACTCAACGATGGTGCACAAAAATTAGCAAACGGTACTGAAGCGCTCTCTACGGGGGCGCAAAAACTTGCAGACGGTATAACAGCTATCGACGAAGGTGCCGCCCGTTTAGCTGAGGGAAACACAACCTTAGACAAAACTCTGGCAGATTCCCCACTACCTGAACTAGCTTCGGGGCTTAACGCCATGTGTCAGGCTCCTACCTCAGAAGAGCAAGTAGCTCACTATGCTCACCAGCTGACAGATGACGTGACAGCACAACTTCACCAGAACATTGAACGGCGTTTGCAAGCTCTTGTTCAAGAGGGAACTCTGACTCCAGAACAAGCACAGCAGATGCTTGAACTTTTAGGGTCAGAAGAAAATAAGGCGGTTTTGACAGACCTTAACACTGCCGTCTTACAAGGTATATCTGCTCAAATGACAGAATTTTCTTCTCTATGTGAGAATGGAACGTCAACGGTTGGCGAACATATCAACACATTACTTTCTTCTACTCAGGAGTTGTCTCAAGGCGCTCAAAAGCTTGCAGGCGCTACAACACAAGCTAAGACTGGTGCTGTTTCACTAGCTGACGGTGCAAAAAAGAGTTTCCAAGGTGCTCAACAGGTAGCTGATGGTACTCAAAAAGTTTCTGAGAATATGCACCAATTATCTTTGGGCGCTCAGAAACTTCATCATGGTGCTCAAGACCTTGTCGCAGGTACTTCTCAATTGAGTCAAGGAACTGTGACACTCGCTGATGGTACACACCAGCTTTCTGACGGTTCACAAAAATTATCTGATGGTGCTGAGCAGCTTGCTCATGGAACGCATCGCCTATCTTCGGGGGCGGGGGAGCTTGCTCAGGGTGCTGAACAGCTTGCTGACGGTGAGCAACAAGCACTTTCTGGGCAGTATTCTCTCAACGATGGAATTGACCGTGTTCATTCTGGTGCTCAGAAACTTCACAACGGGGCCTCAAAACTGGATCAGGGTGCTGGAGAGATTCATTCGGGAACTCAAAAGCTTCAAGATGGTGCCAGAGAACTCTCTGAAGGACTAGAGGAGGGAACGAACAAAGTCCCTTCACTGAATGAGGAAGAGCAACGTCGTATTGCGAACGTGATGTCTCATCCTGTCAAGCTTAAGGAGACGTCGTTAGCTTCTGGAAGCACTTACGGTGAAGGCATGGGGCCGTTCTTTATTGTATTGGCATTATGGATTGGCGCTTTGATGCTGGTTCAAACGCTACGACCAGAGAATACGCGAGCTTTGGCGTCTTCTGCTCCGACCTTACGTATTGCTATTGGTAGCTGGGGGCCTTTTGCTGTTCTTGGCGTATTACAAACTCTTTTGTTGTTCTTGGCGGTACATTTTGGTCTTGGTTTCAAGATGGAACATCCGTGGCTTTTGTTGCTGTTCTTAACGTTTGTTTCTTGTGTTTATACCGCTGTGATTTATGGTTTTGTAGCTTTGTTATCTGCTCCTGGTAAGCTTTTAGCGCTTGTGGTGCTTATTGTACAGTTGGTAACTGCTGGCGGTATGATGCCCTATGAAACGTTACCTATGTCTATTCGTTGGTTACATTCGTTCCTTCCGATGGGGTATGCTCTCAGCGGTACACGCCGTCTGGCCTATGGAATTGATTATGGTGCGATTACAGGTGATGTACTTGTTCTCGCCGCATGGGGTGTTTTCGGTTTATTCTTAGGGTTTATTGGAACCTATAAGAATCGCACATGGAATTTGAAGAAACTTAATCCGGAGATTGCAGTTTAATGTCGGTGTCTCATACTCAAGATGAATCTGTCTCAGATTTTCAGTATCCTACCCCTGCGGTTGCTGCGGTAACGCGCCGTCCGGGGCGTACTAACCGTACGCAATTCAAGCTTTTTCAGGCTGCTTTGGAGATTATGAGCCAGAAGGGTGCTGAGGCGACGACGGTGGAAGAAGTAGCGCTTAAAGCTGGAGTTTCTAAAGGAACTGTTTATTATAATTTTGGTTCTAAAAAGACGATGATTGAGCAGCTTCTTCAATATGGTGCGCAGCTTTTGAAGACTCGGGTGCAACAGGGGTCTCAAAAGTCTGATCCGCGTGAGGCGATGAGGGCTGGTATTAAGGAAGCTTTTGAATATTTGGCTGAGCATCCTGGTTTTGCGCGTTTGTGGATTACTGAGATTTGGCGCAGTAAAGAACCTTGGTCTGAGGCGATTGTGAAGACTCGTCAGGATTTGGTGAGCGAACTAGAAAATATGGTCAAAGCGATTGGGACTCGCTACCCTGTGGACCATGCTCAAGATCCAGAGGCCGTATCTATTTCTATTTTTGGGTCTATTTTTATGCTTGCAATGGACCGTGAAATTCATGCTGCTGAGCGTACCTCTGAGGATGCTACTCGTGCTGTGATGTTGACGGTTGATTCTTATATTGCGCACTAGGATGTGTATTTTGCGTTGAGGAACTGTGTGAGACGAATTTTTCTGCTCAAAAGTTGAGAATGTTTGGTATTAACAGGTAAACTTGCCACAGTTGGTGACGTGTCCGAGCGGCCGAAGGTGCAACACTCGAAATGTTGTGTACGGTAACCCCGTACCGAGGGTTCAAATCCCTCCGTCACCGCGATGATGAGCCTCTCTATACTGCAAGTCAGTGTGGAGAGGCTCTTTTTATGCTGACTTTGTGGTGCGGTGGTGATTATCTTTTTCACAGCCTGTGTTTTTCGTCGAGACAGCGGTACAGTTTTGGGCTGAAAATGGTAGCTTGAGAGTATGCGTTTAACCATCCTTGACCATCCGTTGGTCTCACATAAAATTTCTGTTCTTCGTGATAAGAACACACCGTCTCCAATTTTCCGTCAGCTTGTTGAAGAGATTGTGACACTTTTGGCATATGAGGCAACTCGTACTATTCGTACTGAAGAGCGTGAGATTGTCACTCCTGTTACGTCGACAACTGGTAAGGTTCTGACGAAGCCACGTCCGTTGGTTGTTCCTATTTTGCGTGCTGGCTTGGGAATGTTAGAGGGTATGACTCGTTTGATTCCTACTGCTGAGGTTGGTTTCTTAGGAATGGCTCGTAACGAGCAGACTCTAGATATCGTGACCTATGCTGAGCGTTTGCCTGAAGATCTGTCGGGGCGTCAGGTGTATGTTCTTGATCCGATGCTTGCAACGGGTGGAACGTTGATCGAATCTATTAAGTTCTTGCGTGCTCGTGGTGCGGAGCAGATTACTTGCTTGTGTATTATCGGCGCTCCTGAGGGTATTGCTGCTTTACGTGAGGGCATTGATGGGTTCGAGAACGTTGATTTGTTCTTGGCTGCTGAAGATGAGTGTCTCAACGATAAGGCGTATATTGTTCCTGGTCTTGGCGACGCTGGTGACCGTCTATATGGTCTTGCTCAGTAGCCAGATATTGGACCGTCTGGCGTTTCGTCATTAAAAAATTTTTGACCTTATTAAATGGGGGTATAAGAGTTCACGCTCTTATACCCCCATTTGCATACAAAATGTATAAACCGTGTTGTTTAATATTTTGCGTAGTGTTTGAATGTAATTTTTTGTGAGATTATCTTGGGTTGCTGGGGTGGTGTTTAGAGGCTCTTTTCTACACTCTTGGGATAAATGTGGGAAAGTGTTGGCATGAAGGAGTGCTCCCCACTTTGTGGATGAGTTTTGGTGTTGTTATGTTGGGGTCGCTCGGTGTTGGTGGTCGCTTAGTGTACCTATTTAGTACGTGTGCTTTGTTGTGAATCTTGGAAGAATGCGATGGTGGTGGGAGCTTTTTGTGAGGTATGTGGTCTTGTGTGGTTTAGGCTGGGTGAGTTTGGGACTGGTTATTGATCTTGGTGTTAGTAGGGACGAAAAAGGAGAAAAGTTGAGGTTAGTCTTGACAAATCGCTAGTGCTACATGGTGTTGTTGGTTGGTGTATATCAAACAAAAGTGTACGCCCCGAAAATACAGGTTGTTTGTGTATAAAAAATAATATTTGCGAATTTTTATGTATCAAAATATGAGAAAAAGCAAGCCTGTATAGACATCATTTCTTGAGATTTTTCCCTCAAACGTCCAAAAAACAGAGGAATGTTACTTGATTTATCGACGAAATCATACAACGATAAAACGGTAAAGCGATCAAGAGCCTCATACGTGAAAAGCAGAAGATCCTGCACCAACCACCTAGATGCGCGCTCTTATCCCACCACAAGAAGACAGGTAAAAAGAATGTCCGGAGCACCTGGATACGTCCATATCTCCCAGCGGAACAGAGTATCAACTCAACGCACTGCGACCAACCTAACTCAGGGACGTCACATGCCCAAACACCCCGCAAACCTGCGTCCTATGACAACACCTCACATTGACAACCCACCAGCAAAACTCAACCACCCCGAGAGCGAAGCACGCGGTTTTGTCATCTATGTCGGGCTCTCTGAAGAAACAGCAGCATCAAACGGAACCTCGCTCGTACGCATCGTACAAGAACTACGCGACTACACCCGAGGTATCGTGCCAGAAGCTGACTCCTACGCAGCCGTTGCGCTGGCACCATCCGGCGCAGAAGGCACAGACCTTGAAGTTGTACGCAACGCACTAGGTGACCCAACCGCCGTGCACCACCAGCCTGAGCCATTCTCCTCGACACAATACTCATCCCAAGAGCACAAACCCGCTCACTCCGTTGGTGTTCTTATTGACCTATCCCGTCGAGAAGTATTCCTAGATGGGGAAGTCCTCAACCTCACCTACAAAGAATTTGAACTCTTGAACTACCTCGTTGAAAACGGTGCACGCACCGTTGGGCGAGAAGAACTACTCGCAAGCCTCTGGCGAGATGCTGAAGAAACACCCAATGAACGAACTATCGACGTTCATATTCGCCGACTCCGTTCAAAATTGGGGCGTCTTGCTAACACGGTACGTACTGTACGAGGACAAGGCTACCGATTCTATGAGCACCCCGAAGTTGTTGTTTGGGCCGCTCCGGAATACTCTATCTAAACTAACGTATAGTATAAAAACCCCTGTAGGCGTCTAGAAAATAGGCGCCTATACGGGTTTAAAGAGAAACACGAAAAAACAAAAACTATGGCTGACACACCAACTCTTTCAATAACGTCTCTAGGAACAGGCTCAAAAACTATTGTCTTTCTGCATGGACTCATGGGACGTGGCAAAAATTTCACCGCAATTGCAAAGAACCTTGAACAAGACTTTACAATTCTGCTCATCGACCTTCCCAACCACGGAAACTCTCCATGGACAGAATCCTTCGACTATAACAACATGGCAGATAGCGTCGCACAAGCTATCTGCGCATACCACGGCGAACCCGCCCCCGTTGTTGATGTCGTTGGACATTCCATGGGAGGAAAAGTCGCAATGCTCTTAGCGTTAAGACATCCAGAACTCGTGCGAAAGCTCGTAGTCTTAGATATTGCACCCTCAGCTTCTAACGGAAACTTTACCCATCTGCTTGGCTCTCTTCTGAAACTTCCTATCGAGGAATTCTCGACGAGGGCCGAAGCCCATAGAATGCTAACACCAGCCGTGCCAGACTCTAGCGTGCGAGGATTCTTACTTCAAAACCTCATTCGCACAGAAGAAGGATTCTCTTGGCAACCCAACTTACAAATGCTCTTTGAAAACCTGCCGAAAATTATGGGATGGCAAAACCCCAACCTTTCCTTCAACCGACCGGTGCTATGGATTGCAGGAGGGTGCTCGCCATATATCACATCAAAAGATACCCCTGTTATGAGGAGCCTCTTCCCACGTGTGCAAAAAGTTGTGTTTAAAAATGCTGGACACTGGGTGCACGCAGACCAGCCGGAAGAGACCGTGTACGCCCTCAAAAAGTTTCTAGCTCAAAGCTAGAGACCGGCTAAGATGGTGCTTATGGCTGAAGAACTTTCACAAAGACCAGATGACACGCGAACGCTGATTATGATGCGTCACGCTGAAGCTGACTGGGGTATGGACGATTTCAACCGCCCCCTCACCTCTCGCGGGCACCTTCAAGCCCGAGCCGCGGGCGAATGGCTGCACCATACAGGAACTCTTCCCGAAATGATCGTTTCTTCTGCTGCATTGCGCACTCGGCAGACAACAACATGGGTATGCGAAGCTCTCGGAGAAAAAGCCCCAACTGCCTCCCTCGACGAGAGGCTCTATAACGCTCCAGCTCGTATGCTGCGTCAGTGCATTGAGAATACCCCCGATTCTGTTCGCTCAATGATGTTAGTGGCTCACTTGCCGGGCGTACAAGATGCAGCAATGGATTTAATGAGTTCAACATCTGACTACGAATCACTCATGGATATCTCTTATGGTTTTCCGCCCTCTTCGATTGCGGTCTTTGAGGTGGAGACTTCTTGGTCTGAACTATTAGATCACGATGCGCGACTAGTTTCTTTTAGAACTTTCTAAGTTTTGAGGAGAACATAAAAATCCCTGGGTGCTTTCATATGAAAGCACCCAGGGATTTTTATGTGGCGGAGACGGGGGGATTTGAACCCCCGGTCGAGTTTAACCCCGACCCTTCATTAGCAGTGAAGTCCATTCGGCCGCTCTGGCACGTCTCCAACACCGTATCGTGTTTAGCCCGTCAACATCTGACTCAACCGCAATACAGCATTCACCATACTAGCTGTTTTGTGGGGTGTGGTCAAATAATTCTGTTGTCAGAGCCAGCCGTTCTTTAACCTAAAAGAAAAACCGTGTCCCCCACTCATGAGAAACACGGTTTTACGTGGCGGATGGTAAGGGATTTGAACCCTTGAGACGGGGTTACCGCCTACTGGTTTTCAAGACCAGCTCCTTCGGCCGCTCGGACAACCATCCGTAGAAGAATCTATCAGAGAATCAAAAGGAATACAAAATCTGACGGTGACATTGTGTCAGAAAACATAAAATATTAGATGAATCGTGAAGGTGCACGAGTCAAAAACGGCCCCTCTCTAGGTGATTTTTCAATCTTCTTAACGTAGTGTTGCGTTTGACATAGTGTCAGCAAATTAATTTAGGGTAACCTAAGAAAAAGGAAGTAGATGAAAGGGGGAGAACGTGAGCCTCAAAGACTTCTTACAAGGACGCCGTAACGACGCAGAACTCGGCCAAGGAATCTGGAGACGCGCACACGACCGCTTCAACCGTGGAATCGACAGATTCCACCAAATCCTCGAAAAACTACCAGACGACGGAACCCTTGAACTCGTCGTTCCAGAAGCAAACGCCCTAGCCGATCTACTACCACGCGTACGAACAATCGCAGCCCGCGCCCAACAACTAGCGCCCAGCAACAGCACCGACATCCCCGCATCACCCAGCGGCATCTACTCAGAACTTCATCGGTGTCTATCTCGTGCCGGAAACTCCGTCGCACTATGCGCAGAGGCCCTTGCCATGGTACGTTGCGCCGGAAGCTGCGAATTCCAATGCAACCGACAAGAAATCGTCATGCGACGTGTCGAAACCGTACGAGAACACATTGAACGTGCAGAAGAACTCCTGCAACAAGCACACTACGAAACAACACAACGACACAACGAATACGCACAACAAAAAATTAGTGCATCCGCCTAAACACTGCCAGTACTCATCAAAGACCCCAAAACGTCTAAACTAAAACACGATGAGCAACACCCCACAACACCCTACCAACCCACGGCGCAAATACATACTCCTCACCCTCGCCGCCCTCACCGTTGCTCTTAGCGCCGGAATCATCGGCGTGCTCCTGACCGAATTCCTCCACCTCATCGAAAACCTCATCAGCAAAACTCAACAGGTGCCCCACCTAACACCTATTATGATGGCAACCGCCGGGGCCATCAGCGGAATCTGCTGGTGGAAACTACGCCAAAAAAACCTACCTAGCACCCAAGACATCATCACCACACGCGCGCAACACTACCCCTTCACCAGAACAACCATTGACGCCTTCACACAAGTATTCCTCGTCGGCGCAGGAGCTTCCATCGGCAGAGAAGCCGCCCCTCGACAACTTGCAGCAACCATCGCCCACCGTCTCTACCACCCACAACACTTCACCCCAGAAGAACGCAACTTTCTTACCGCCGCCGCCTGCGGTGCAGCACTCGGGGCAGTCTACAACACCCCATACGCTGGAGCCGCTTACACCATCAGCATCGTTTCCCCCACCAAAAAATGGAGCAAAATCCTCACCGCTCTAACGATCAGTTATCTTGCAGTCCTCATCCCTAGAGCCATCTACGGAGCCACACCCTACTACCAACTACCAACATACAAACTCGAATATTCCAGCTGGATATGGGTGATTGGAGCCACCCTTATCGGCGCAATACTTGGCACAACCTTTCGTATTATCAGCCAAAACATCATCCAAAAAATACGCAAAGAACACCCCCGCCACTGGTGGAAACTACCTGCACAACTATGCTCACTCATGCTCCTCACCGCAGTCATCGCCACCTACCAGCCAAATATTCTAGGAAACGGTGTCCTCATCATTGAACAAGGACTCCACCACAAAATTACCCTCAGCAGTTTCCTCATCCTCGCCATCACCAAACCACTACTCACACTTCTGAGCCTACGAGCTGGTGCCGCCGGCGGAACCCTCACACCCGCGTTAGCTACTGGCGCAAGCATCGGTGCCTATATCGCGCTCGCATCCGGAACACCCGAACAACTACCGGTCTTCATGCTCCTTGGCGCGACATCATTATTATCTGCTAGCGAATCATCAGCACTTTTTGGGGCACTATTTACCATAGAACTCACCCACGCGCCGATGGAGTTATGGGCGCCGCTCCTCATGTGCTCTATCGGCGCTGAATACCTCGGAAAAATACTCAACCGGCACATACAACACAACACGTGGCTCAACCCGCCACATTAGTAGCCATTAATGTGGCTACAGAGTAGAGAAGAAAAACCTCTGAGCTATGGTTTCATGGATACGGTACGACAAATAACACCGCTGATATCAACCCAAATTCAAAGGAAACAATGAACCGCTACGCCCACATCGACGCTATGAGAGCTTTTGCCGTCCTACTCGTCGTATTTTCCCATGCAGGTCTTAGCTTTGTCCCTGGCGGTTCTGGCGTCACCATTTTCTTCGTCATCTCCGGCTTCATCATCACATTCTTACTTCTGAGAGAGCGAGAACAAACCGGAGGATTTGACGTCAGCGGATTCTACATGCGACGTCTCATCAAAATCTTCCCACCTATGCTCCTAGCGTTAATTATCCCCACGCTGATTTATATGAGCCTTGGCGGAAAAATCGATATCATCGACTTCCTCGGACAAATATTCTTCTTCTTCAACTGGCGTTACCTAGACTCACAGGTAACAGTTCTACCCGGTTCTGTTGTGACCTGGAGCCTGTCTATTGAAGAACAGTTCTACCTTGTCTTTGCACTCATCTGGCTCTTCGCAGTGAAAAGCAAACACTATAAAAAAATTGTGGCAGGCATTGCCTCAACCGCTATCATCTATTCAATCTGCTCTCGCATATATTTAAGCCTTCACCACGCCACCGGAGACCGTATCTACTTTGGTACAGGAACTCGTGTTGAAGCTATTGCGCTAGGGACGCTAGTTGCACTATGGTTCTTTACCTACCGCAATACTCCAGCAGTTCAAGGTCGCCGTGTCGTTGGTACTCGGTTCCGAAATACGCGAAGAATCCGCGACGGTAGAACTGTTCCTCTCATGGGGCGTAACACAATCGTGATTCTTGCCGTGCTTCTATATCTTGTGTCTCTGCTCATTCGCGATGAGTTCTTCCGTCAAACAATTCGCTACACCATTCAAGCTATTGCCGCAGCCATGATGATTCTATGGGGGCAAATTGCGATTCGTGAAAAACTTGGTGAGCAGCTGATGAATATTTTACGGTGGAAAGGCCTACAACTCTTAGGACTAGCAAGCTACAGCATCTATATCTCTCACGATGTTCTTTACCATTTTCTTGAGCCACACCTTGAAATGCTTCCCCGCCCAGCCTTAGTGCTAACACTCGTAGCAAGCGGTCTAACTCTTGGCATCCTGATGTATAGGTGCATTGAAGTTCCCGCGTTACGGTATAAAGATCGGCATTTTGCGTCCGTACATACAAAAGCTCAGCAAAAAAGCGCATAAGAAAAAGCCCGTAAACTTTAGAAAATATAGCGGACTATCCATCGAGAAAAATGGGCAGAACCTTCCCTTGCGAAGATTCTGCCCATTGAACATCTCTCAACCCCTATTTTTGTAGAGGTACCTGTCGGATGAAAAAGCTGAGAACAAAGCTCAACAATACCGCTGGTATAGAGAACAAGAAAATAGGAGGCATCGCCGTAGAAAATGCTTCAGCAATTAGCTGTTGAGCAGTCTCCGGCAAAGACGCCAAAACCTGTGGAGTAAGCGAACTGAGTTGTTGAGCGTTGAGAGACTGCGCTGTCATCTGAGCAGAATGTTGTTGTGTAAAAGCCGTGAGATTACCAATAAATAAAGACCCTGAAACAGCAATTCCTAGAGAAGCCCCTAATTGTCGGATAAATGTTGTTGTAGAAGTTCCTGCCCCAATATCACGTGGAGGAACACTATTTTGAACAACCAGCAGAGTATTCTGCAACGTAAAACCAATACCAACACAAATTACGACCATCAACACCGATAACCATAGGTACGATGTGTGCTGGTCGATAAGGCTAAACCCAAAAAGCCCCAGAATAATCAAAGCCGGCCCAGCAACAAGATACAACTTATAGTTTCCTGTAGCAGAAATTAGACGACCTGAAATGATTGTGGCGGCAACTTGAGCAAAAGTCATAGGAAGAATCATCAGACCAGCAACAGTTGCAGAAACACCCCACACCATTTGGAAAAATGTCGGAAGGTACGCGCCCACGCTCATCATCGCAGCAGAGACACCGACTCCCATGAAAACGCAAACCCACACATTAGGGTCTTTGAGAATACCTAAAGGAATCAACGGTTCTTTAACGCGTAACTCCACCGCAATAAAGAGCGCAACACTGACTACCGCTAAGGCGATGAGAGCCCTGATTTGTGGAGAACCCCAAGGGTACACGGTTCCGCCCCAGCTCGACACCAGAATAAGCGATGATGAACCAAGAACCATCAGAATAATACCGAGATAGTCGATACGTGGCGGCGTAGCGTGTTTTGGTGTACCAAGATGCAAAAACTTGAGGATAAAGAACAACGCAAGAGCACCTAATGGAAGATTCACGTAGAAGACCCAACGCCAGCTCAGCGCATCAGTTAGGAAACCACCTAATAAAGGACCGGCAACAGACGCAATACCAAAAGCTGCCCCAATAAGGCCCATATAGCGTCCACGGTCGCGTGGCGCTAACACATCGGCAAGAATAGCTGTTGCACCTGTAAAAATTCCACCTCCACCGATGCCTTGAACTGCTCGGAAAAGAATAAGCTGCCACATAGACCCTGCCACACCACAGAGCACTGAACCGACAAGAAAAACCACCGCCGAAAATAGAAAGAGAGTTTTTCGTCCGTAAAGGTCACCTAACTTACCGTAAATGGGTAAGGTAATGGTCGAAGAAATCATATATGCCGTGATAACCCACGAAATATGCTCTAATCCGTTTAAATCACCAACAATAGTGGGCAATGCGGTAGCAACAATGGTCTGATCTAGCGCAGCTAAAAGAACCGTTAACAACAGTCCAATAAGAATCATGCGTAGCTCACGAGAACCGGGAACAAGCCACGAAGAACTACCGTGTATATCAGGTGATGCAGGTGAAGGCACTAAAACTCCTAAATATTCAGAGGCCGAGGCTACGACCTATTCACTCTACTCCGAGGTTCTATAAAACACCTTATGATGTAAGGAATCTTAAATGTGATGTTTTAACTATTTTTAGAGGATATGACAAGGGCTATTGATTTTCGATAAAGCTGCTCTCAGACCGTCATAGTTCTAGGAGTCTTGAGGACTCTATCTATACACTGGAGATGAACAATATCATCGGCTCATTAGGAGTACAGCTCTCATGCCACATTTTCACCGCAATGAACGTGCCGCATCGTTGCCTGCCCGCCTATCTCGCAGCTGGTTACTTGTCTCAGCCGCTTCTTCTGAAGAAAATATCGCAAATGCTTTAGAGTCAGAATCAGATTCCATCCTCATCGATCTTGAAGATGGGACACCTGAAGATTTTAAAGACGAATCGCGTGAAAAAATTGTTGAACTGCTCAACGGGGAAGTCAGTACTTGGGCCAGAATCAACGGCATGAGAACAGAACACTGGAAGAAAGACGTTCAAGCACTCAGCAACGTTAAAGGACTACGCGGAGTCATGTTGGCAGAAACTGAGCACCCCGATGAAGTGACTCGAACTGCGATGATGATGCCAGCTGGTACACCGGTTATTGCATTAGTGGAATCTGCCTTAGGTATGGTGAACGTGGTAGATATTGCGCGTGCACCGGGGACGTTCCGTCTAGCCTTCGGAGTGGGTGATTTTCGTCGAGATACAGGCGTCTCGGATGACCCTATCGCCTTATCCTACGCGCGTTCTCAACTTGTGTTAGCGTCACGTGTTGGCGGCTTGCCTGGTCCTATTGACGGCCCTTCGCTAGGTAAACACGGTGGCTCTTTGATGAGTGACTGCGCTGTGACCTCAAGCCACGGTATGACCGGAAAATTACTTCTTGACCCTCAGCAAGCAGAAACTATTAATATTGCGCTTGCTCCTAGTGAAGAAGAAATTCAATGGGCACGCGAAATGTTAGCCGAATCAACAAATGGTGCAGTTCCCAAAGACGGTTCATACCTTCCACGTTTGGCGCGTGCACGTAAAGTTTCTGAACTTGCGAAAACTTACGGATTGTGGCGTAATTAGCGCCTTAACTGTTAACCTGCAGTGTGCCGGTCATCTGCATACCCGATGAGGTACGCCCAAGATAATGCTGTAACAATAGTGAGGATTACTGTGCCTACAAGAGACGAATCTATAGGAAAAAGGGAACGGTAAAAGAACCAGATACCTGCTGAGGGTAGGAGTGCGACTAAAAAGAGCAGGATAAAACCGCGCGAATAACGGAGTCCTGTTCGATGCTTATCGAATGTGAAATGCTCCCGTTGCATGAGAGAGTTTCCTCCAAAATGAGAAAATTTTAAAAGCGAGTGTACTAATACAATAACGCTTTATAGTTACTGTATCTAGAGGCACACAAAGCAAACATATATTTTCTTGGGAAAGCATTAAAAAGAGTTCAAAGAGACCTAATAACGACACCTCGACGAATAGTTCAACGAAAAAGAAAGCCCGTTAACTGAAACAGCGCTTTTACCATGACCATGGTAAAAGCGCTGAATATCGAGCCCCCAGTCGGATTTGAACCGACGACCTTTTCTTTACGAGGGAAATGCTCTACCCCTGAGCTATGGAGGCCTAATCCACCCTAAAGTGAACGAAAAACACTGTACCAGAACACCCGTTCTTACGCCAGTTCACAGCAAATATTTTGTGTCTCATGACGGTGCGTGCTCAAGAAACACCAATACACTATGGTTTTCTAGTAATAGCACCATCATAGGAACGGAGAACCAACCATGAACACAAATACCCCTTACACCCGACGTACTCTCTTTGGCGTCAGCGCTTTCACCGCTACAACACTCCTACTCACCGCCTGCGGAACAACAGATAGCACCGCCTCATCTCACGGCAACACCAAAGCCGTAGACACCGGTGTACGAGACGACAACGGATACCACCTCAATACCGTTCTCAACGACAAACCAACCGTCACACTCTTTACCGATTACCAGTGCCCCTACTGCAAAAAAGCTGACCCCGCCTACCTCGAAGCAGCCGGAAAACTCGACGGTATCCTCAACGTCACCGTTCAAAACTTTCCACTACCTATGCACCGTTTCTCTATCTCTGCAGCACGCGCAATGATTTGTGCACAAAACCAGAAGAAATACATCCCTTTCTCCGAAAAGGTCTTCTCTGAACAAAAGATGTGGGGCGAATCTGAAAATGAAGAAGCCGCCTACCAAAAATTCGCTGACTATGCTAAAGAACTCGACCTTAACATAGACCAATTCAAAACGGACTATTCTGCCAGCAAAACAGAAGAAATCATCAAAGCATCCTTTGAACAAGGTAAAAAAATTGGAGTACGAGGAACTCCAAGCTTCGTGCTAGATGGAAAAGTCCTTGAAAATGTCAATTCCTCAACCGACGCAGCCGATATGGTCAAAGAATTTAAAAAGGCTGCTGGAATCACCGAATAACACAGAAGCTAATCAGAGAACGCACCATGAAAATAGCTTTAGCGCAGATACACTCAACACCGAACATTTTTGAAAATCTCACAACGGTTCAAGACTACGCTGAACAAGCTCAACAACAAGGTGCTCAGCTGGTGGTCTTCCCCGAAGCAACAATGTTCCCCTTTGGGGAAGACCTCCGCGCTCAAACTCGTTGTCACTACTACTATTGGGAACAAAATCTTATTGCTCTCGCGCAAGAACTCGGTATCCACATCATTGCTGGCGGATTCGCCCCTGAACCCTTAGACGCCCACCGAGTTTATAACCAACTCAGTTGCGCATTTCCCCTAGATAATACGAAAAATTCGGATAATCAGCAAAGATTTCAATATTATCGCAAAATACACGTATACGATGCCCTAGGATACCGCGAATCTGAACATATCATCGCCGGTAAAGAACCAACTCTCGTTACCGTCGAAGGAGTCCGTATCGGGCTCAGTACTTGCTACGATGTACGTTTCCCCGAGCTCTACCAGCATTTGGCAGCGGTCGGCGCACAATGTATGGTCGTCTCTGCATCTTGGGCAGATGGCCCTCATAAACGCGAACAATGGCAGACACTGACCAGCGCTCGTGCTCTTGATACCGGCTCATATGTTATTGCTGTAGACCAAGCACTATCACCGACACCGAGCTCCGGCATGCCCACCGGTATCGGCTATTCTCGTGCCATAGCACCTCATGGAGAAATTCTCTGTGAACTGGGCGAAACCTCTGCTCTAGCTGTCGTCAATATTGACCTGACACAGGTGAACCGCACCCGAGAGAACCTCCCTCTGCTTCAACAACGCCAGCTCAAAACCAATCTCTAAAACGGTGTGATTTCAGACTTTTCCTCTCCTCACTTCGTACCCTAAGTGATAGCATATTTTCCCTAAGACTATCGGGAAAGAATTACATTTATGGGCGAACACTCACACCATTCTCATCAGGGACATCATCACTCTCATTCCTCGACAAATCCCCGTAAGCTTTTAGCCGTTGCAGCTATTGCATGGGGGCTTTGTGCCGCGCAACTTTTTGGTTCTTTTCTCACTGGTTCCTTAGCTCTTCTTTTGGATACCGTGCACGTACTAACCGATGCACTAGGTGTGACAGTTGCTCTGATTGCTTCACGGCTTGCACTACGGCCTTCCACACACCGTCGCACATGGGGCTGGAAACGTGTCGAAATTATCTCTGCAATGTTCCAAGCCTCGATTCTATTGGGGGTTGGGGCACTCGTCATTGTTGAAGCAGTACGCCGCTTTTTCTCCCCAGAACCTATCGCAAGCGCTGAAGTACTGATTTTTGGTGTTGTTGGTCTTATCGGCAACCTTATGATGATTGTTATCTTGGTCGGTGGTGATCACCAGAACTTTAATATGAGGGCTGCTTTCTTAGAAGTTGTTAATGATGCTCTGGGGTCTGTTGCTGTTATTGTGTCTGCGGTGGTGATGAGCACAACGGGGTGGTACGGTGCAGATGCTGTTGTTGCTTTGTGTATTGGGGTGCTGATTGTTCCTCGGACGTTGTTGCTTCTTCGCGATACATTTGAGGTTCTTTTGGAATCGACTCCTCGTAATCTTGATCTTCAAGAATTGCAAAAACATTTGGAATCTCAAGAACACGTCGTTGCGGTACATGATTTGCATGTTTCTCAGATTTCTTCGGATTTACCGGTGTTGACAGCGCATATTCTTTTAGAAGAAGAATGTTTTACCTCGGGTCATAGTGCTGAGATTTTGCGTCATTTACAAGCCTGTGTAGCAGAACATTTTGATGTTAGTATCGAACATTCTACTTTTCAGTTAGAACCAGAATCGTTTGGTTCTGAGCAACATTATCGAAATCTTCCTTAAGGACTCTCGGTGGCTTATCCTTCTCTTCGCCTATCAACATCGGGGCTTATGGCCCGTATTATTCCTGATGAGATGAATCAAGGGTCGTATATTCTTTGTCTTGGTGCTGCAGAGCAGTCTCATGTTAACTTGTTGTCTCCGGAGACTATTTTTTATGAGTATCTTCGTCGTATTGGCAATGTGATTGATGTGCTTGCTGATGCTGGGGAGCCATTGCGTATTGCCCATTTAGGTGCTGGTGCGTTAACTCTTGTGCGTTATGTTCAAGCAACACGTCCTGGCTCTGTCCAGGTAGCTGTCGATATTGAACGAGAACTCGTTGAATTTGTGACTGCTCATCTTCCGTTGCCGCCGGGTACGCAATGTGAGTCTGTTGTTGCTGATGCTCGTGAGGTGTTAGCGCAGATACCGCAACTATTAGATAGTCCAGCTGGTGTAGACGCTATAGTGCTCGATATTTTTTCGGGGTGGGATGCTCCTGAACATCTACGGCAACGCGGATTCTATGAATCAGCGCAACGTGTTTTGAGTGATGATGGTGTTCTTTTAGTGAATGTTGGTGATGATCCCGGTTTGAGCTTCTTTGCTTCTCAAGCTCAACACATGTTAGAGGTATTTGAGCATGTGTGGTGTTTATGCGAATGTTCAATGCTGACGGCGAAACAGGCTGGCAACTTGATTCTGGTGGGTAGTCGTCATGTGTTAGATGAGTCGAGTAGAGCCTTTTTAGAGGCTGCAGGGCCACATCCTGGTGCAGTTTTAGATACATGGCAGGTTGCTGATTTTGTGAAGAGCCTATGAGGTTTTTCTTTTTCTGCGAAGGGTGACGTTTGCCCCGACAACTTTTGAACGGGAACTGACGGTGATTCCGATACTTGCTATAACGAGGAGGATAATTGCAATCCACCGGTAGAGACCCGTATGTTGCGCAAGCAGTATCCAACCGGCAAGTGCCGCAATAGCTGGTTCTAAGCTGAGGAGGATGCTGAAAGTATTTTGGGGTATTCTGCGCAGCGCCGCGAATTCGCAGGTTGCTGGAACTAGTGATGAGAATAGTGCGGTGGCTAAGGCAAAGAGTAGTAGTTTGATGTCGTTTAAGACGATACTGGCGCCGGCTGCTCCTACGGGTAATAATGTGAGTGCCGCAATGAAGAGTCCTACGGCGAGTCCTGAACTGCCTTGGATGACGGCTCCTAAACGGGTGCTAGTGATAACGTATGCCGCCCAGAAACCGCCGGCAATTAGAGCGTAGAGAACGCCTAGCAGGTCAACATGTGAAGAGTCGTTCAGGGCGTCTACTCCGAGAATGATAAGTCCTGTGGCGGCAAGGAGCGCCCAAAGAAAGTCGATGAGTCGTCGAGAGAGGACGATGGCTAAGACGAGTGGGCCCACGAACTCGATAGCGACCGCTAATCCGAGAGGGATGCGGGCGATTGCTTGATAGAAGAACCCGTTCATGAGACCTAATGAGATGCCGAAGAGGATGGTAGCTTTCCATTGTTGGGTGTTCCATACTCTAACATTAGGCCGGATGAATGCTAAGACGATGAGTGAAGCGAAGCCTAGGCGTAAGAGGCTCACACCCCATGCGCCAATGTGAGGGAAGAGGTGGACGGCGAAGGCTGAGCCAAATTGTAGTGAGAAGCAAGAACCTAAGACGAGCCATACTCCGGCGGTGTGTGCAGAGGGGCGTATCGTACGTAGCGGTAATGTAGACAAATTTACTTTCTTTTCGGCAGATGGTAGTGGGGGAGGTCGTGGTTGCGGTTATGGGGTGTAACAGCAGAATAGTTATTTTAGCGTTAAGTTTTCGGTTCAGAAGAACCTTGTAATTACAAGAAATATGCAGACCTGTTGGATGTTTGGTGATGTTCTGAGAAAACAAAAGTTTTATAGACATTCTTGTTCAGGTGACTGCTAGCGCCGAATAGGCGTTTTTAAGCTGAAAAATAGTAGCTAAGGTGGTTTACTAAAAGCATGTTTGATTCTATGAAGAACCCTTTTGATACTGACGGTAAACCAAAACCGGCGTTGACGAAAAGCCTTGATACCATTTTGAGGATTCAGCGTCCTTTGGTGGTGTCGATGGTGATGCGAGTTCGCGAACGCCATCCTGAAGAGTCACCGGCACAAATTGCAAAACGTTTGGAGACTATTTATCTACGTGATATCACCATCGGTGGTGGTGCTGTAGGTGCTTCAGCTTTTATTCCCGGTGTGGGAACTGCAACCTCCGTTGGCTTATCAGCCCTCGCGGTAGGAGGCTATCTTGAACGTACCGCCTTATACGTACAAGCGTTAGCGGAGCTTCACGGCGTACACGTTGATAACCCTGAAGCTGCACGCGCCATGGTCATGGGCATCATGTTAGGTGATGATGGTGCTGTTCTGATGAGTACTTTGATGTCTCAGACTGGTAAGGCCGCCGGTATCTCCAATAAGTGGGGGCTGATGATGGGCAAAGATTCTCAGAAGTTCTTTAGTGTAGAACGCACTATCCGCAATATGTTTGTGAAACGGTTCTTAACACGCCAATCAGGTGCTCTTTTGGGCCGTGCTTTACCTTTTGGTATTGGTGCTGTGGTCGGCGGTGGAGCTAACTTGGCGTTAGGACGCAAAGTTGTTGAAGCAGCTCATGAAGCGTTTGGTGAGGTTCCACCGATGTTCCCTGCTTCGCTTTCTTTTGCAGAGCGAGCACCACGTTTTGAAGATTCTGTTCAGGCTCAACAACAGGCGCAGAAAGATTCTTCAATTATTCAGGGAGAAATTGCAGAATAATTCTCGGGTAGGTCGTATCGCTTCATAGATATAGCTGAGGGTTGTACACCTCATAACGAGGTGTGCAACCCTCAGCCGTTGATACCACTATTTTAGTTGCTACGGTTCATAAACTGTACGAGGTCGGGTGCGATACCGGTGTACAGTGCGGGGGTGAGCTGGGATAGGCGTTGCTGGGCCTGCGCGCTTAACCCTAATGAGGCAACAAATTCTTGGAGGCGTTGGGCGTCAACACGTTGTCCGCGGGTGAGCTCTTTGAGGCGTTCATACGGGTTTTCCATTCCTTCAACACCCGCGATCGCTTCGGCACGCATGACCATTTGGATGGCCTCAGCAAGTACCTCCCAGTTCTGGTCAAGGTCTTGAGCCATCACATCATCGGCAACATCTAGACGTTTGAGTCCTTTGACGACGTTAGACATTGCTAGAACAGAATGGCCAAAGGCAATACCGATATTACGTTGTGAGGATGAGTCAGTGAGGTCTCGTTGCCAGCGTGATTGAATTAATGTGGCGCTGAGCGTGCCAAGAAGAGCATTCGCAATTTCAAGGTTCGCTTCAGCATTTTCAAAGCGAATGGGATTGACCTTATGCGGCATAGTTGAAGAACCTGTTGCTCCGGCAACAGGAATCTGACGGAAGAAACCGATAGAGATATAGTTCCAGATATCGGTGCAGAGGTTGTGTAGCACCTGATTGAACCGTGACATGGCATGGTATAGCTCTGCTTGCCAATCATGGTTTTCAATTTGGGTCGTGAGCGGGTTCCAGCTTAGCCCTAATGAAGTGACAAACTCTTCGGAGATTTTAAGCCACGAAGCGTTAGGTGCAGCAACGACATGTGCAGAGAAAGTACCTGTTGCACCGTTGATTTTGCCGAGAAACTGCACTTCTTTGACGGCGTTAAGATGGCGATTAAGACGGTAGGCGAAGACTGCTAATTCTTTACCTACGGTACTTGGTGTCGCTGGCTGTCCATGGGTTCGGCTCAACATGGGAGTATGAGCGGAATCTTCTGCCATGGTGCGAAGTTGTGTGATGAGTTCTTCAGCTTGTGGAATCCATACGTGGTGTACTGCGTCTTTAATACCTAGAGCGTAGGAAAGGTTATTGATGTCTTCTGAGGTACACCCAAAATGTACGAGCGGAGTTAGATGTTCTAACCCGATAGCTGCTAAGCGGCGACCAATAAAATATTCCACTGCTTTGACGTCGTGGACGGTCGTTGCTTCAATTTCCGCTAGTTCGTTAATATCCTCAGGAGAGAATTCGGTGACAATGCTACGCAATGCGAGCTCTTGTTCGTCGGTGAGGGGTGAAAGCCCCGGAAGCACACTATTTTTGCAGAGGTAGATGAACCACTCTATTTCGACGTGGATACGGTCACGGTTAAGAGCCGCTTCTGAGAGGTAATCGACGAGAGGCTCTGTTACCGTTTTATAACGGCCATCCAGTGGGCCTAACGCGATAGCTGAGCCAGTGAGGCTACGTCGTCCATTGGGTAGAGTCATGCAAAGATCAGGTTGAGACATATTTCTATTCTGTCATGGGATATGCCAGTTGCGGTTGAGATAACTCAGAAAAGGTCAAAAGCGCAGTTACTGTTGCGTCATACTCAAGAAACCTTGTCTTTCAATCTTGTGGAAAATACGACTTAGAACATCATTTGCCTCGATATTATCCACAATTTTTCTTCTCTTTCCCCTTCACTGCTACTGTTCATTTAGCGTATCTCTAGAACACCTACACCAGAGAAATGCACCTTTGAGGAGACCATACATATGGATATGGAAGAACGACACCTTTTTCTTCTTGCACAACAGCATGGCTTAGGAACTTCTCGAAGTGCTCCTGCTGCTGAAGGACTTTTTCACCTTGGACATCACATCCGCGAACAAACACAACAACTTGCCCAACGCCTCGACCAACAACAAGAAAATCAACGACAGATTCAACGCACCCTCCACCTAAAAACACAGATGGAATGGGACTCTCTCGCATCTAAAAACTTTTACCGGCTCATCGAAGAGGAAGAACACTCACAACAGTATCTAGAACATCAACTTCAAGAAAAATCTCATGACCTCATCCATGCTGGCGAAGAACTAGCACAACAGGCAGAAAGACTTAGCGCTCTTATCGCTGCTACTGGTGTTGCGGTAGATCACGCCATCATAGAAGCACACCGATACGGTGACGCTGCAATAACCGGTGTCGAAATCCTCCACACACAGAGTGTTAGAAATACTCAAATAGCTCTAGAGTCTCTCCTTCACCACCCATTGATGAACTTCCTGCCTACCTACTCGTAGAAAGCCCCCATCATGACTTCTTCTCTTATAAGGTTGAAAGAATCTCACGCTACAGTGATGAGAAATATCCGAGAAGGGCACACCACCCTTCTGCGAGTAGACACGACAAGCCTCAAAGAATACTCAACACACCTACACCGCACGCACGAAATAAATCAACAGGTTGCGCAAGAACTGAGCATCATATCTGCTGATGTGATGAAGCTACTTGCCCTACACCCTCAAGGTCTTTCTCTGGGCACAGAAATCCTAGAACTATCTCAGTGCAGCACACAGCGCGCCAGTGAACAACTAGACCTTGCCGTTCGTCTCGAACAAACAAGTATCGCCTACGAACAAGCTGATTACATTGCTACGGAGCTTTTACGCACCTGCCAAACCCAACTACCGGCAGCCATGTATTGGATGGGCTCACTCTTTAGTTCAGGCGGTCCACTTGCTGACGCAACAACGCTGATGCCCGTTGCTGGTCCAATCACGAGTTTCTTAGGACAACGAATTTTCTTCGGTATGGGGTATTGGGGAGACTACCTATATAACGGTGAAGAATACGCAAACCGTCGTCGAGCAGAAAAAATGAAGCTTTACGGTATCAGCTCCCTCAGCAGAACTGCCACAGAATATGTTGAAGATAAACTCCACCGTGGAGGATACCTCAGAACATTAAACCTATCAGGAGTGCAAACATACGATGCCTCTGACAATGCAACCTTTGAACACATAGAACAGCAACTTGTTATTCCTCAAAGCCCCGCTGATTACGCACATAACTTGGATATCATATCCTCTGGCGTCAACACTATTGATGAGTTACAACACCAAGAAGGAATCAACGTCGAATACGACGGCGTCTTTTTACAACACATCCAAGACGAATCAGGACACCTCCACGGTGTAGTTGCTTACGTCCCAGGAACCGATACAGACGGTATCACTTTACATGGTGGTCCTCTTGGTGTCGCCAGTAACCTCAGCTCCGTCACAGACTCACCAGAAACACCGATGGAAGAAAGCTCTGCTGGACTACAACTATTAGATACTGCCTTAGAACAGGCAAACCTGCCATCAGATACACCCATCTACTTAGCCGGATTTAGCCAAGGCGGAGCAATAGCTGCAGTTGCATCAACACATCAACAATTCCGTAAAAAACACAATGTACAAGGAATATATCTTCAAGGCGCACCCATCGGTTCTTTGCCCCTAGCGACAGACATTCCCATACAAGTCCTTGCCGACCAAGATGACGGCGTTACCCGTATCCAAGGAACATCGCTCAACAGCACACGTACCCCAAACGTCTCAATGTTAGAGACACACTACAGAGAAACTCCTACCGGCGCTCAAGAAACTCAAGAACGTGCCCAAAAAATTCGAGAAACAACACAAATTTTTGGACATTACCCCATATGGCAAGGAAGTACATCATATTTTGCCGGATTAGTGAGCCGTCATGCCCCGACCGAACACGGATACCGCCAATACCGTATCAGCACCGAAAACTATCCACGAGCGCACCAGCCTCTACCTATGATGAAAAAGTTCTCGAAAAAACAGCATAAAACCAAGCTGTCGGTTATTGCTGGATCCACATTGCCCAGAAACCTCAGCAAACCCGAAATACTTGCTCACGACCTAAGAACAGGCACACATGTTGGGGCACATTTTGCTTCATCTATTGCCCAGAACCTTCCTGGAGAAGCCGGAAAAATCGCGAGCACCCACCAAAAAATAGAAGACATCAGCAACGACTACCTAACGCCAGAAGAAAACCCCTTCAACGAATACTGGTATGACTACCATCCTGCAAAAAGATAAGACAAAACGTCAACACTTCAACAACACCCCAACATAGATGAACAAGACGGAGGTGTAAAAGAAAAACAGAAAGAACTACACTCGAAACTATGAACAATCCTTCTTGCGATAACAACACTCAACTGCCCTCTCCACGGGCAGTATTCTCCCAATTACCTCAATATTCTGCTGGTAAAGCACCACAACCAGTACCTGGACTTGAACAATATAAACTTTCTTCTAATGAGAACCCTCTCGGGCCAGTACCAGAAGTGGCGCATATTCTTGAGAACTTCACTCAAGCTCACCGATACCCCGACCCCCTGTGTAGCTCACTACGTTACGCGCTCGCCGAGGAACACGGAGTACCTGCTGACGATATCGTAACCGGTGCTGGTAGCCTCGGTGCACTCAATCAGATTCTTGCGACCTTCGCTGGAACATCTGCTGAGGGTGGTGCAGATGAGGTGATTTATGCTTGGCGCTCTTTTGAGGCATATCCTATTTGTGTGGGGTTAGCTGGGGCGAAGAGTGTTCAGGTCCCTCTCACTGCTGAGGGCGCACACGATTTAGACGCGATGGTCGAAGCTATCACTGAGAAAACTCGTGTCATTCTTGTTTGCACACCGAACAACCCTACTGGGCCATCTGTTACAGAACACCAGCTCCGTTCCTTCTTAGATCGGGTCCCTTCACATATTGTGGTGGTCATCGACGAAGCCTACTTTGAGTTCTGTGAGGCTTCGCCGGTTATGGCGGGAGAAGAACCTCCGGTCAACGGGCTATCGGTTTATCCTGATTATCCAAACGTTATTATTTTGCGGACATTCTCAAAAGCTCAAGGACTTGCCGGTTTACGCGTCGGATACTCCATTTCTCATCCTCAGCTAACACAATATCTGAGAGTTGCAGCAACACCTTTTGCGGTGAGCAGTATCGCTGAACAAGCCGCAATTGCATCCATTAAACACCGTGACGTGGTGATGGAACGCGTGAGATATCTCGTTGCTGAACGTGAGCGTGTGGTACATGCTTTGCAGGATTTAGGGTGGTGGATTCCTACGACTCGAGCCAATTTTGTGTGGCTTAATCTTGGTGAAAATACTGCAGATTTTACGCAAAGAGCTGAATCATGTGCCTTATCTGTGCGTGCTTTTGCTCACGAGGGGGTTCGTGTTTCTATTGGAGAAGATGAAGCTAACGACCGTTTGATTGCGCTCTGCGAATCGGTTGAATATGCACCTCAGCGCCCAGAAGGAACACATTTTTAGCTCCCTTTAAGGAGGGTGAAGAAGCGTTGTGTGGGAGTGCTCTGATGACCCCATAAAATGCTTATTTGTACTGGTGAGACCGCTTTAATAAGGACACGCAGAACATCAAGTATTCAGAGTATTCCCACCAAAGAGGAATAGTGTATAAGGAGGTAACACCCACTAATCTGTACGAAGGCGGAACGATGGTAGAACGTCACCACAGTACGAGCAATATTCCACCGTTGATCCAATTGATGGATGCTTCAGCTCAACTAACCTCACACGAAGTGTTCAGTGAATACGTCAAAGACATTGGGGTAGAAGAACTTCAAGAGTTCTATCGTCAAATGGTGATTGTTCGTCGCTTCGACGATGAAGCAACCGCGTTACAACGCCAAGGCCAACTATCACTATGGGTTCCTAGCCGAGGACAAGAAGCAGCTCAAGTTGCCTCAGGGTTTGCTCTATCATCCGAAGATTATGTGGTTCCTTCATATCGAGAGCATGCGTTAGCTTTCTCTCGAGGTATTCCTCTCGAACATTTAATGCCGTTTTTTCGTGGTTCTGGAACCTGCGGGTGGGATATCAAAAAGCACCGTTTTCACCCCTATACTGTTGTGCTTGCAGCTCAAGTACCTCAAGCTGTTGGCTACGCAATGGGCCTGAAACGTCTGTCTTCACTGCAGAGCGATTCTTCCCAACCGGCAGTTGCCGTCTATTTCGGGGATGGTTCCTCTACCGAAGGTGACGTTCATGAATCAATGGTTTTCGCAGCCTCTTACGACGCTCCCGTATTATTCTTCGTGCAAAATAACCGTTGGGCTATTTCTGTTCCTTTTACAACACAGTCGCGTGTGCCCATCGCAACGAGAGCACAAGGGTACGGTTTCGAAGGGCTACGAGTAGACGGCAACGATGTTTTAGCTGTCGTCGCAGCAACCCGCTATGCTCTCGAAAAAATTCGGGCAGGAGAAGGCCCCGTCTTGATTGAGGCAGAGACCTACCGTTTAGGTGCGCATACAACAGCTGATGACCCTACGAAATATCGTGAAGAACAAGAACTCCAAGAATATTTAGCTCTAGACCCTCTCATCCGTTTAGAAAAGCATTTACGAAACTACTATGCGGTAGCAGATTCCTTTTTTGAACAGGTACAGCAGGAAGCGTCGACGATAGCTCAACGAGTACGAGACTATACACTCAATTCTGAGCCAGAAGATTTTGAGAAAAACTTCGATAACGTCTATGCACAACCGCATGCACAAACAGAAGCAGATAGAGCATTCTACCGTGAATATGTCGAAGGTTTTGAGGACGAGGACTAAACACATGACTTACGAAAATTTAGCGTTATCTAAAGCGATTACTCGTGCCTTATCTGATGAGATGTCAGCTTGTGAAGAGGTGATTGTTTTAGGTGAAGATGTGGGAAAGCTCGGGGGAGTATTCCGTGTAACGGATGGTCTTTACCAAGATTTTGGGCCACAACGGGTATTAGATACACCCTTGGGAGAATCTGGAATTATCGGTACTTCTATTGGTATGGCCATGAGCGGGTTACGCCCTGTGCCAGAGATTCAATTCGATGGTTTTGTTTTTCCTGCGTTTAACCAGATAACAACTCAGCTTGCTAAGATCCGTACTCGCTCTACTGGTCAGTTGAGTGCTCCTGTAACCATTCGTTTGCCTTATGGTGGGGCAGTGGGCGCTATTGAACATCATTCAGAGTCGCCAGAAGCTTATTTTGCTCATACGCCGGGGTTGCGTGTTGTGGCTCCGTCATCTTCACATGATGCGTATTGGATGCTTCGAAAGAGTATCCAACACCCCGACCCCGTAATCTTTATGGAGCCTAAACGTCGTTACTGGCTCAAGGGTGATGTCGACTTTTCTGCAGATGATTATGACCCGTTCCATGCAGCGATACTTCGAGAAGGTACAGACCTGACTTTGGTCACGTACGGTGCTCTTGTTCCGGTTGCTTTAGCTGCAGCTGAAGCGGCTTTAGACGATGGACACGATATTGAAGTGATTGACCTGCGTTCTATCTCTCCGCTGGATGTTGATACGGTTGCAGGTTCTGTGAACAAGACGGGGCGTGCTGTGATTGTTCAAGAAGCGAGTACCTTTGTGTCATTATCTTCAGAGCTAAGTGCTGCTGTAACAGAACAGTGCTTCTACTCTCTAGAAGCTCCTGTATTACGTGTAGGTGGTTTTCATATGCCTTATCCGGTACCAAGAGCTGAAGAAGAATTTTTACCCGGTATTGACCGCATTCTTGATGCTATTGACCGTTCGTTCTTGTATTAGAACCATCTCCCTCAGACGAAAGGATACAAACGATGTCTCAGGTATTTAGACTTCCCGATGTGGGAGAGGGCCTCACTGAAGCAGAGATTCTTCTGTGGAAGGTTTCCTGCGGTGATACTGTTGCGATTAATGATGTGCTGGTTGAAGTAGAGACTGCTAAATCGGTGGTGGAACTTTCATCCCCTTATGCGGGTGTGGTTCAGGAGTTGCACGCTCAGGAGGGGCAAACTCTTGAGGTTGGTGCTGCGTTGGCTACTATCTCGTCTTCCGAAAAGGATTCTGAGTCTACGGGGCAGAACTCTCACGAAGCTGCTGAAGACAATAACGCTCAGGGCAGTTCAGTCCAGGGTACTTTGGTTGGTTCGGGGCCTAAAGCTGACCCTATCAAGCGTCGTGCCCGTAAACGCCGTGTAGCAGATGGGGTGAAGCATCAGCCTGCGTTATCTGCTCAGCCTCAAGTATCTGATGATTCGGTTCAGGAAGATTCTCACGAACGACGTTTTTCGAGGGCGTCGTTGAGCGCCTTGACAGAAAAAGCGAGTGCTTTGTGGGAAGAAGGGCTTAAACGTCTTCCTGTTGTAGAGAAGGAACCGGTTGCTAACCAGCCGGTGGGTTCTATTCCTCGTCCGCAGATGTTGGCGAAACCTCCGGTGCGTAAAGCTGCACAGGATATGGGGGTTAACCTTGCGGATGTTGTTCCTACTGGAAATCATGGTCAGGTGACTAAGAGTGATTTATTAAATTATGTGGCTCATCTGCGTGAAAAAGATTCGACAACGGAGCAAGTTTTCCCTGAGTCTTTTTGGATACCGCAGGGCTCTGGTGGCGACCGTATTGAACGGATTAAAGTACGTGGTGTTCGTAAAGCTACTGCTAAGGCTATGGTGAAGTCTGCCTTTACGTCTCCGCATGTTTCTATTTTTGTGGATGTGGATGCTACTCGCACCATGGAGTTTGTGAAACGTCTTAAAACTTCAGAGCAGTTTGCGGGGGTTAAGGTGACGCCTTTGTTGATTTTGGCAAAGGCTGTTATTTGGGCAGCTGCTCGAAATCCTCAGGTGAATGCGACATGGACTGATCAAGAGATCCTTATTAAGCATTTTATGAATTTGGGTATTGCTGCAGCGACTCCGCGGGGTTTGATGGTTCCTAATATTAAGGATGCTCAAGAGCTTTCGTTGAAGGAACTTGCTGTAGCACTCCATGAGTTAACGGTTCGTGCCCGTGAAGGTAAAACACAGCCGAGTGAGATGGCTCAGGGGACGATGACCATTACGAATATTGGTGCTTTGGGTATTGATACGGGAACTCCGATTATTAATCCGGGAGAAGTTGCCATTATTGCTTTTGGCACGATTAAGCAAAAGCCGTGGGTGGTTGATGGTGAGGTGATTCCTCGTTGGGTGACGACTCTTGGCGGGTCTTTTGATCATCGTGTGGTTGATGGTGATTTATCTGCTCGTTTTATGGCGGATGTTGCTGCCATCTTGGAAGAGCCAGCTTTGCTCTTGGAATAGTCAGAGGTTGATATTTTTAATATTTAGGGAGAGTTTCTTCTCAACGTAAGGCCCGCAGGTACGAGAACCTGCGGGCCTTACGTCAAGGCGGTGTATTACCAGCCTTATATTCTGGATTCTCTGCGGTACTCATGATGAGTGCGAACTACCCAGAATGACAAGTGTTCTTATATGAGTTGTTGAGATGTTCTCCCCCAAGAACTTTCTCAACGGTCAAAAAGATTCTTCAATCTTCGTTGATAAGAACCTGGTGTTACACCTTGTATGTTGAATATTTTCTGGGTCCGTCCCCCAACATTCCCAGAGAATTTTTAGATGTTGGTACCTCCCGATGAGGTTGCCACTTCTCTCAACATAAAAATAATTATTCCAAAAAGTATTGAAAATGTATGTCCCTAAACTTGTTTACTTTATAGTGCAAATAAGCCTACAAAGTATTGTTTTCGCGCCGTTTACTCCACGTTACGAGAAGATATCGTATGTTATTCGTCATATGGGCGATGGGGGCTTCGGAAATATGCTATTTGGGAAGAGGAGAGAAACAGCCTTGTTAGAACTGTATAACTTCTCCAGTTCCTTGCATAATCTCGATAGCTGAAGGGCTTTCGTCATCTTCGTCATTGCCATCATGAACGACCATGACAGCAACTTTGTCGTTGGCTGGAAAAGCGCGAATCGTGATAGTTCCGCCTGTTGCGCGACCTAATAAATCAAGCGCGCATTCAGTCAGAGAGCTTTCAACAGCTTCTGGGAGTGAGCAACCGCGCTCGTCAAGAATATCCACTTTGACGCCTCTGCGTCGAGCTTTAAGGGCAGCGTCGAGAATGGAACGATTCGCAATATATCGACCACGAATAGTGTCTCTCAGCTGTGCCTCGGTAAAACGAAAGTCATCAATTTCTTCAGCTGTAATCGGAGCATCGTTATATGCGATACGGTGTAACATGCCTTCGGTCAAAGCTCGTACTTCTTGAACTCGTTGAGCGGCAATATTACTAATATCTTGTTCTTGTGCGTTATTAGATTGCAAACGCTTAATGAGTCGTATTGTTTGGCGGAGGACGCTGTCAATAGAAGCGATTTGTTGTCGGAAAATATATGCCGCTCTAATCAAAAATGCAGGAATGATGAACTCTGCCAAAATGGTGAGCGTTGAGGTAAAAAGATTTTGATGCCATTTAGCGACTAATAAAGCCGAAATAATATAGATGGCAACAGCAGTATAGGTGCGCTCCCGGAGCACTAGAATAATGCAAGTAATCAGGGTGACAGAAACGGGCCAGAGTAGCCAGAAAGGCCGTAGGTTATGTGGTAAGTCGCTCAGTGCTAACTGCGTAATAAGCATCGAAACGAACATGATGATTGGTAAAAGAATGAGCGGGAGTTTTATGCTTTTTTGTGTGGGGAACAATAATAAAATCATGTTCAACACAATGCATGCAATGAGGGTTACATCATTGCCGAGCGGGATAGCGGCTAATGATATATGCCATGTAAGGTATCCCAGAGAGAGAAGCACAAAAATTGCTAGTGAGCTGACGCGGAAGGCCGGCGCATTATAATACTTTTTAACGTTTGTAATATTGTGGTATTTTTTATTGAACATTTGACGAGTATTATGCATGGTCATCACTCGGCCATTGAATGGTGACGGTCGTGCCCCTATGATGTGCTGACTCAATAGTTGCACTCCCTCCAGCCTCTTCCATAGAACGAATCATTGATACGCGCACACCAAGGCGACGAATATCAAGATTCTTAAGGTCAAAGCCCTGCCCCTTATCGCTAACGGTGCAGTAAATATAAGATTTCTCTTCATCGACACGTTTCGTGGAATTTTTCGGTCTACGCAGTTCTGTACGAATACTAATGAAGGTCGTTCGAGTCCCAGAATGTCGCGCACTATTAGAGACGGCCTCCGTGACGGCATGAGTAAAAGCGCGTGCAGTGTCGTTTGGTATGGTGCTGTTAGGATTAGCGCGTGGGAAGGTTTGTCGTTTTTCCGGTACGAAACGTAAACGAGTATTCCAAGGATATACACCTGTGGCAATTTGTTCGGTGAGCTCTTGGAAGGTGATAAAACTCTTTGGTTCAGCTTTATAGGCTTCTTCTTCAAGAACACTAATGGCTCGTTGAGCAAGCGTACGTGTTCTATCTGCTACCGGTCCAGCCATACGGCTGGCATCGAGGAGAGCTGCCATCACATTATCGTGGACGAGCTTATCGAATTCTTGAAGGTCTTTTGACTGGTCTTTTGAACGGTTAAGCTGAAGTTTTGATGAGAGTGCATCAGAATATACGGAGTCCGTTCGTCGTGCAAAATCTTTGATATATGCGAACATCGTACCGAGGATAAGCGCCGCTATCGTAAACGTTACTGTTCGTCCAAGAGCCTCATCTAATTGAATTTCTGATGTCGCTCGATAAGACGCAAAAATCAGTCCGCCAAAAAGAGCTGCTGAAAGTCCTATAACGTTATAAATAACGGTTCGGAAATTTCCTAGACAGATGGGTGTGATGAGACCGTAAAGACCAAGAAAACGGCACCACGGCATGAGAGCAGTGCTCGTTTCAGGGGTTACTGCTAGCGGCCAGGTCAGATATGCGGCGTAGGCAATGAACAACGGGGGTAAGAGAGCCACCTTCGGCGAATCATCTTTGCGCATTCCCAGATAAATCAGACTGGCAGAATGCAGTAATACACATAAGGCGAAAATAATATGCCAGAGGGCAAAATCAATGACATGGTGACTAGGTATTGCAAGACCTTGTACTAGTAGAGCTACTGCTAGGGGCGCAAAAAATACCTCAAAAGTATAGGTCGTCGCCAGGTCATTGGCTGTGCGGTGCTGCCGGGATTCCCCAGAGAATAAGGTCCGGAGCGAAAAACCCTGTTGCAAGGAGCGTGACAGGTCTTTTGTAGCTCCAGTTCTGAGTCTATTCAACCTATTTCCTATAGTGGGGGCTACGATCTCTACTAATGCAGAGAACAGTATAGCAGTTATGTTTTGCGGTGCTTACCTGATTAGAAGTAACGTTCTGCGCTGCTAATATCTTCCATAGTGTCGACCAGTCCATCTTCAATAGCACGAATTCTAAGGTCAATCTTCGTGGGGGCAGGACGGCCTACGCGCGCGTATTTTTCACGAATACGATCGATATTAGTTTTAACCGCAGACTGTTTGATACCCATACGGCGTGCTACCTGTACTTGCGCGAATCCTGAAGCGTATAGACGCAAAGTTTCTTGCTCTCGAGGAGAAAGATTTGCTCGTGAGAACTCGTGGTCTCCGTCGATAGCTGCGGCGAGTTCTTTAGTGACAACAGCTTTACCATCAGCAATATTTTTTGCCTCAGCTAGTGCATGTTCTAAAGGCTCAGATTTACGGACAAGGCCAAGTGCGCCAGACTTCAACGCTTCACGAATCAGTGCGGGGTTCTCACCGATGGAGAAAATGAGGACTTTGACTCCGGCTTGACGTAATAATTCCACGTTTTCGCTAGGACGGGAACGGTCTTGGAGCGACAGGTCTAAAAGTACAACATCGCAGTCTCGTTTAATTTTTCCAAGGTCTGCAGTGCTGGGGTTACGGGGGTTGCGCCCTAAAGCTACTAATAAGTCATTGACGGTAGGGGAAGCTGCTACAAGCTCAACTGCTTCTGCTTTTTCTGCTACTGCACGCATACCTTCGCGCACGACTTCATGGTCATCGACAATTGCTACTCGTGTAAGAGTCATTTTTTCCCCGTTAGATACTCTGGTTTCCTGCCAACTCACGCGCTGCGTGGGATATGGGTTCAGTTCACCTCAATGATCATTAAAATATATGAATTATTTTATGCTCTTGTGAACCAAAACTAGGTTCAGCTAGATGTAGTAACATCTTACAACTTTAGTTAATAAGACGTGCTAAATTTTATACTTCGCAAGCCTAATAAAAATTTTAATCTCTTATGTTACGTTCTTGCTCCTGAACGACCTGCTTGCCGTACCTTAGCCCAAAGAAAGAGCCCAACAACGAACCCGTAAAAATGCAGATAGCCGACCCCGCAAATAGCAAGAACCCATACGGGAAATTCTCTGCAAATAATAGCGTGAGCGAGGGGATATGGAACGGCTGAGCGACCACAGGAATAAAAGAGAAAATAACCGTGATGACAACGAAAAGACCGTGCCAAAGCATAATGCCCAAAGACTGTTTAAACGGGCTAACTCGTGTCAGACGAGTTGCCGTATAACCGGCAAAAGAAAAAGCAATACCATAGAGCAATGCGGTGCTTACCACCCATAACTGTATGTTGCTCATAGTGCTTTCAGACGCTGTTAACATTGCCTGAATTGCGCTTGTATGTTCTGAACCGTAAGAGGATGTTAAACCGAAACGATCCCCTAATAACGATATTGCAAGGTCATAGAAGTTTAGAAGAAAACCAAAAAGGGTGTAGCCAACAATCCAACCCAAGAAACACGGTAATAACTGCATCTGCATCAGGCGCACCGGCATACCAGTCTTCGGGTGAATAGCATGACTTGTTTGAGGCTGAGAACCTGAAGGCTGCGAAGAGTTCCTCTGCGGAGGAGCCGAAGCCGAATACTGATTGAATGGAGCCGTTGGAGGCTCCTCCATATAGTGTCCGTGTCCTTGTTGATGGTAGTTCGATGCTCCGCCTATCACCTGAGTGGGGGCGTCAAAATCATAGGAGGAACCCTTCTGCGTGCTACGAGTATTAAAAGGGCGCGTTGGCCCATCCTCATGAGAGAGTACCTCTGTAGGGGTATCGTCGTAGAACCCAGCATCATAGGAGGGAATGATACGAGTGGCGTCATCATCAGCCGGATAAGGGTCTTGACCGGCAGGACGATTCTGCGAACTATGATTTCTATTCATCTTCAGCGCCTTGGACTTTGTGGACAACGGGTGTGCTATTCAAACCTAAGATGTATCAGCTGTTAAAGAATGCGGTTATTGCAATGATGGCAACCCCAATCAGAATCGCAATAGCCCCACCAATCAACATTCTTTTTGTGATATGACGAATCAGCTCACTGAACTCTTCTTCGGTAATAGGTGGAAGTTTTTTAGCCATATAGCTAAGTATGTCAGTGAATAGCCATAAATGGTATAAAGACTGTCCCAGGAGAGAAAGATGAAGTATCTCTCTTCAAGGATGTTCCCCTGAGAGAGTTATGCCCGCATAGTGGTTTTCGTGGCACAATCATAGGTATGCAAAAAGCTAATAACACTGCTCAGAATGATTTTCCGTTAGCTCATCGTCCCTGGTACAAGAACTATTGTGCTGGTGTTTCTTATGACTTAGACCTTCCTGATACTTCGCTAAGTCATCTAATGGAAAAAGCAGTGCGTGAAGTCCCTCAAAAAGTTGCTTTACAATTTTTTGGAGCCACAACAACGTATGCAGAACTAGGCGAACAAATTCGTTGTGTAGCTGAGGGGCTTCGTCTGGCGGGCGTGAATCAGGGGGATAGAGTTGCTCTCATTCTTCCGAACTGCCCTCAGCATATTGTTGCTTTCTATGCGGTGATGCGTTTGGGTGCTGTGGTAGTAGAACATAACCCGTTATACACCTCTGCTGAACTCCGCCATATGTTCGAAGACCACCGAGCAAAAGTCGCAATTGTGTGGGATAAAGCAGCAACAAACGTGACTAATTTGCCAGCTGACGTACGCCCCCAACGTATCTATTCAGTGAACATGTTAGAGGCCATGCCTTTGCATATGCGTGCGGCTCTTAAACTTCCGCTCAAGACTGCTCGTTCCTCCCGCGCAAAACTTACAGCACCTGCTCGCGGAACAACGCCGTGGAAAACGCTCCTTAAAAACTCTCCGATTGACCCTTCACATCATCGACCAACCGCTCATGACTTAGCACTGTTGCTCTACACCTCAGGCACTACTGGACAGCCCAAAGGCGTAATGCTTACGCACCGTAACTGCGAAGCAAATGCGCGTATGGGAGAAGAGTGGATTCAACCAGGGGACGATGAAGTCATCTATTCGGTACTTCCCCTATTCCACGCCTACGGGATGACACTTGGACTGACGATTGCAGTGGTCTGTCAAGCTCGTCTCGTGATTTTTCCAACAGTCGATATCGACTTGATCCTCAAAGCAATGAAGAAAGTTATGCCAACGATTCTTCCTGCTGTTCCTCCGGTTTATCGTCGTTTACTAGACCGTGCAAAGGAACAAAATTTCTCCCTCAAGGGAATTCGGTATGCTGTCTCTGGTGCGATGAACTTACCGAAAGAACTTGTTGCTGAATGGGAAGAACAATCTGGCGGGTACCTTATTGAAGGGTACGGGCTCACTGAGTGTGCTCCTCTGGTGACCTGTAACGCCCTCAACGATACTCGGCGAGCCGGATCTATTGGTGTGCCGTTTCCTGGGGTAGATATTCGGGTCGTGAATCCTGAAACCTTAGAGGATGTTGCCCTTGGGGACGAAGGCGAACTATGGGTTAGAGGCCCACAACGTTTTCGCGGGTATTGGAAGCGTGAAGAAGCAACGATGAAAGCAATTACTCCGGATGGGTGGTTACGCACCGGAGATATCGTGACTTTTGATGAAGACTATTACCTATACGTGGTAGACCGCATTAAAGAAGTCATCATTACGGGAGGTTTCAACGTTTCACCCACTGAAGTTGAGGTCGCTTTACGTCAACATGATTCGGTTCAAGATGCTGCTGTGGTGGGTCTGCCTCAGCCTGGTGGCGGCGAGATGGTTGTCGCCGCAGTAGTGCCGGTAGAGGGCTGCGCGATAGATGAAAATGAGCTGCGTGAACATTGCTACGGTCTTGTTACTCGGTATAAAGTGCCCCGCAAAATCTTTGAGGTTGATGATTTACCGCGTTCCATGTTGGGTAAGACCCTGCGTCGTGAAGTGCGGAAGAAATTAGAAGAGAAATACGGAGAACAGTAATATTACGTTTTGTGACATTATTGCGCTTCTTTTCGTTAAAACTATGAAAAACGACCTCGTAACGTAACGAGTTCGCACTCATCGCTCCATCATGTTTGAATGATAACTACCTCCTTACCAAACACAGGAGGACACCACTTGATTAGCGGTAGAGCTACCAGAAGGTTCTGCTCAAAAAGTGGTTGCACAACAAGCACACAACAACAGAAAGATTCATAGCCGTGAAGAAATTTGTTGCCACTTTGGCTCTCCTACCGCTAGCTTTCGGGCTCTCTGCATGCGGTTCCACTCAAACCCCAGCAGAAGACAACAAAATCACCATCGGAGTTGTCGGGGCAGACCCCGTCAACGAAAAACTCAAAGAAGTAGCTGCCGATAAAGGCATCGACATCGAATACAAAGAGTTCACCGACTACACTCAGCCCAACCCCGCACTACATAACGGCGATATCGACCTCAACTGGTTCCAACACATCGCATACCTCTCAAACTACAACGTCGAAGCAAACGACAACCTCCAAATTGTCGGTCCCACCGTTATTTACCCCATGGCACTGTTCTCCAAGAAACACACTTCTGTAGCCGACATCCCTCAGGGCGCAGAAATCGCCATCCCCAATGACACCGTCAACGAAGCGCGAGCGCTACTTCTTCTCAAGAAAAATAACCTCGTCACCTTCACCTCCGATGACGTGAAAAACCCTTCCGTTGACAATGTCGACACCGCACAGTCAAAGGTTAAAATTACTCCTGTTGACGCTGCACAAACAGTGCTCTCTTTAGAATCTGTTGACGCATCAGTAATCAACAATGACTTCATCCGCGACGCAAAGCTCAACCCCAAAGACGCTTTAGCTCAAGACGACCCAGCCGATGACTCCGCGAAGCCTTACGTCAACCTATTTGTTGCCAAAGCCGATAACGCTGACAACGAAAAATATAAGGAAATCGTCAAGCTTTTCCACACCCCAGAAGTTCAGGCAGTCGTCCAAGAAGACACTGAAGGAACCGCTGTAGAAGTAAACACCGACGTCAAAGACCTTCGTGAAGCACTCAAGAAAGCAGAAGACGAGAAACGTCAAAGCTAATCTTCCTCACATAAGTAAAGCGGTAGCTGATTTTTATGGCAGTCTTAAGGACCTACCAAAGATTGCAATATCAGTTACCGCTTTGCCTTGTATAGAGCATAGCTAGAGACGAACAACATCCCGAAAGCATCAGTATGAGTACCGCAGCACAGCAGGAGAACCCCACACCCATGGTTGTTCTCGACGGCGTCACCAAACAATTTACCGTCGGAAAGAACATCGTCACCGCCGTCAACAACGTTTCACTAGAGATTATGCGTGGAGAAATCTTCGCTATCATCGGATACTCTGGCGCCGGAAAATCAACTCTCGTCCGACTAATCAACGGATTAGAAACCGTGACTTCTGGAAGCCTCAGCGTTGACGGATTCACCATCTCTGGAAAAAAAGAATCTGAGATTCGTGTTGCTCGACATAACATCGGCATGATTTTCCAACAATTTAATTTGATGAACTCCCGAACAGTTGCAGCAAACGTCGAATTTCCCCTCAAAATTGCTGGATGGGATAAAGCAAAACGCCGTGAACGAGTCGAACAAATGCTGGAATTTGTGGGACTCAGCGACAAAGCGAAAAACTACCCCGATCAGCTTTCCGGAGGACAAAAACAGCGTGTAGGTATTGCGCGTGCGCTCGCAACATCGCCCTCTCTCTTATTAGCAGACGAATCAACATCTGCACTAGATCCAGAGACTACCCACGAGGTACTTGCTCTTCTCAAAAAAGTTAATGAAGAACTCGGAATTACCGTCGTTGTCATCACACATGAGATGGACGTTGTTTCGACCATCGCCGACCGTGTTGCTGTCATGGAAAAAGGTGCAGTGGTAGAACTCGGTAACGTCTATGACGTTTTCTCAAACCCTCGCACAGAAGTTGCTCGACGCTTTGTCGCCACCACCGTTAAACAAACTCCACGTGGCAATTACGCTAAGAAACTGTGCCGACAACACCGTGGATACCTCATTAACATCGAGGTGACAGAAGGAAACTACGGTATCGGTAAAATTCTTTCTAACCTTAGCGCACGTGGGGTGCAATTTAACTTTGTACAAGGTGGTATGGAAACCCTACAAGGTAAAAGCTACGGAAACCTAACCCTCGAACTCGTTGGGGACGTTACAAGTATTGATGCGGTTGTTGCTGAACTTGCCACCGTTACCGCCGTAAGAGAGGTTCGCTAAATGATGAGCGCTTTGACAACTGCTAATGGCACTCTTCTTGCCGCTAATGACGTGGACTGGGATAAATTCTTACCCCAAAAACTCTTTCCCGCCTTATTCGACACCATCTATATGGTCTCGATTACGATGATTATTGCTGGTTTCGTGGGGTTAGTAATTGGCGCTTTGCTGTACACCACACGACAAGGGAATATTCTGGCAAATCGACCCATCAACATCTTGTTGAACGTCATTGTTAATATTGTTCGCCCTATCCCTTTTATCGTCCTTCTGGCAGCTTTAGGGCCGTTGACCTCAATTGTTGTGGGCACTCGCCTTGGTGTGAATGCTGCTATTTTCTCGATGTGCTTTGCAGCTTCTTTCGCTATTGCCCGTATCGTTGAACAAAACATGGTTTCTATCGATCCTGGTGTGATTGAAGCAGCTCGTGCTATGGGAGCATCCAAGATGCGTATTCTTTTCACCGTCATGGTGCCAGAAGCACTTGGCCCTCTCATCCTTGGATACACCTTCTTAGTTATCGGTGTGGTTGATATGTCTGCAATGGCCGGTTACATCGGTGGTGGCGGTCTTGGTAAAGTCGCTTTGGTCGACGGTTACCAGCGTTTCAACGATGCGATTACATGGGCTGTTGTCGCTATTATTATCATTTTGGTTCAGCTCATTCAGCTTGTCGGTAACACGTTAGCTCGTAAAGTGATGCGCCGATAAGGTTTGTTAAAGAGAAGGGGTGGGGTGAAACTCTCTAAGAGTTTCACCCCACCCCTTCTAGTGTGTTCAGTGTTTTTGTTATCGTCCACTAATCCATGATGAATCGTAGAAATCTTCATCGTCATGGCGTTTTTTATCTTTTGCAAGATCTTGAGCTAGACGTTGTTGCGCATAATCGGTAGGGCGAATGATGCTTTCATCATCGTCGACAGGGGTATAAACCGATAAGAAGTTAATACCGTAGATAAGTGCTGCAACCAGAAGAAAGAGCAATGAAAGCTCATTCCATAGGACAACGTGGCTTCGGGTAAGAGCAATCTCTTCATGCTCAAAAATCTTCGGAATAATACTCATACTTGCTATGGCGCACAGCACCCCAAGAACTGCTAGAACATGGGCGATACGAAACCACCGTTTATGGCGCCGATGAATGTGCAATGTTCGATAGCTTGTGCCAAGAAGCCTCGTATAACGGCGCCTTGCCATCATTAAAATCGTGGCCCCGACGATGACAATGACAATTCCTGCGACTATTGCAACAAGATAGGAACTCAGGAACCCCAATGTGGTGCTTAACAACCCAATGAGAATGACCGTGAAGCTCAGCCCCGAAACCATTCGCATTTTTGCGTTGATAAGTCTTTGCTCAGATACAACGGTGTTGGTATCTTCGGGTGTTTGCGGTATCTCCCAGAACTCGCGGTAATACTCGAGTTCTTCTTCGTCCATTTGGTCGAAGCGAAGACCGTACTTCCCGTTGTGTTGGGGTGATTTAGGAGTTGGGGTGGTGCTCACGGTATAGCTCTATCCATCGCTTAATTTGGGTGAGGAACTTTTCGTCACGGAAGCTATCGAAATGCCCCTGAGCTGCTGGAGCATGCTCAATATCTTGGGTGTACACCATGGTGACGGTTCCAGCTGTTTGAGCCGCACGTGTTCCCGTTGCGGAATCTTCAAAGGTGAGGGTGTCTGCAGGGTTTCCGCCGAGGCGACGGATAGCTTCTAAATACATATCGGGCGCTGGTTTAGGTTGAGCAACCGCATCTGAACCAACCCATGTTTGAAGGTACTGGCTATATTGGTGGTGATTGACTTTGTATGTCAATAATTCTTGACTGCTATTGGAAGCTACCGCAACCGGCATGACTTCAGCTAGTAATGCCATGACTTCTCGAGCTCCTGGTATGAGCTGAACTCCATCACGAATCACATCGTGTTCTACACTCATTAAATGATGCAGAATTTTCTGGTAGTGTTCTTCTGCTGCTGTCTCGGTGGCGTCGTTGGGTAGTGTCTTATCTGCGAGGGTGCGGGCGACCGCGGGAGCTGCCGCCCCGACTAATTGCCGTTCAATATCGGGAGTTAGCTCTGTTCCGTACTCTTTGAAAATTTGTTTTTGGACGGCATTCCAGCTGCGTTCAGAATCGATGAGTATTCCATCACAATCGAAGACGGCACACGTAGGAAACCATGCGGGGTCAACAGAATGAGTAAACATAGCTTCATTGTTTCATATTCATGAAGTCGGCGGAAGATACACCAAGAACTGTGCCTTATCTCTATACTTCAAACTCTTCGCTTCTTCTAAGAGTTTGAGATAATAAGAGGCATGGGTTCTTTATCTTCTGATTTTTCTGCTCGCATGGTATTGATTCGTCACGGGCAAACAGCGTGGAATGTTGAGCGTCGTTTTCAAGGCCGTAGCGATATTCCGTTGAATGATACAGGCCGAGGGCAAGCACAAGTAGCCGCTCAAAATCTCACTGACTACCAGCAACAGATACGTGAACACACTCCTGAGTTTGCTTGGGAACTAATCGTCACTTCTCCGCTTTCGCGCGCTTATGAGACAGGAAAAATCATTGGTGAGCATCTAAACCTAGATGTTTCTGGTACACATGAAGGACTTCAAGAACGCTCCTTCGGCGCTGCGGAAGGGCTCGTCGCAACTGAATATCACTGGCGTGATATTCAAGAGCAATTCCCCGACGTTGAACCTCTTTCTGAGATGATTCAGCGCGGTATTAACGCTCTTAAAGAGATCGTTGCCAAGCATCCTAACCGCCATATTATTGTGGTGGCCCATGGTCTATGGATTGCTCAAATCATGACGGCGTTGACTGGTGAAGAACACAGTATCCCCGAGAATGCTTCGGTGACTGAACTGCCACTTCACACCCTTGAGTCTTATCAAGGATAGAACTTTTATACTCCTACTAACGCGCGAAGGAAAAAATATGCATGATGTAGAGCCTCTTCTGACGGGATCTTTGCTAATGATTCGTCATGGGCAAACAGACTGGAACAGAAAAAGTCTCATGCAAGGCTCTAGCGATATTGAACTGAACGAAGTTGGTCGTGAACAAGCTCTCGACACCGCTCAGAAACTAACTCAGGAGGGCATTCGTTGTGATGTGATAGTGTCTTCTCCGCTATCGAGAGCCTTAGAAACCGCTCAAATTGTTGGCAACTATTTGGGTGTGGAGGTTTCGAGAACGTATGAGGGCCTTGTTGAACGTCATTATGGGGAGGCTGAAGGGCAAGATATTTCTTTTGAAGCTCGCCGTGAACCAGACGCCTTTTATCAAGGAGTCGAATCAGAACGTTCAGTGTACGTTCGCGGTATCAAAACTTTACGTCAGATTGTCTCAGACTATCCTGGACAACATATTATTGCGGTCTCTCACGGTTCACTGATTCGTCGTGTGCTAAGTGCTTCTCGAGGAGAAGAATGGAAAGAAACCGTACCTAATGCTCAGGCTCTGGAGATTCCTCTTGATGGCTTGTTCCGTTGGGCAGAAGAGAACGAACCTCTTCTGGTGGGTAAACCATAGGGTATTTGAGTACGAGGTCTTGATGTTTGTTCCATCTGCACAACGGCTGTTATACCGTGCAGCTCAGCTAAGTTTTGGGCTATATCTTCTGGCATTGGGTTTTATCGTCCTTTGGCCAAGACATATTGATGATAATAGCGGCGGTTTATGGCTGGCTGAGTTCTTAGCACACTCGCACGAAGCGGGATGGTTGCCGTCTTGGTTTACGTATTCGACTGTGGAATGGTTGAGTAACGTTATTTTATTTGTGCCAGGAGGTTTTCTGGGTACTTTACTCGTTCGGCGACGATACCGTTCTTACGTGCCGCTTGTGGGTTTTTTGGTAACGTGTACGATTGAGTGTATTCAGTTGTTTTTACCACAGCGTACAAGTTCTTTCTTAGATATTCTTGCTAATACTTTAGGAGCTTCCCTCGGTTGGGTCTTTGCGGTGGTAACGTTGAAGTATTCCTCGTATCGGTTGCGTCGTAGGGCTTAACTCGGGTGAGAGAATAACAACACATATTATTGTGTGGGTTCGTCTCTTATTACATTGACGAAACAACATAAACCCACATAAAATCAAATTCACAAGGCTTATTCATTTCCACAATACAAGGTGATTTTCTTATGTTCGCTGAAGAACGCCGCGCTGAAATCGCGAAGCTCGTTGCCACCGCGCGTCGAGTCAATGGCGCAGAACTAGCGCGCCGTTATGAAGTCACAATGGAAACAGTTCGCCGAGACTTAGCAGCCCTCGAAGCTGAGGGACGCCTACGACGAGTCCACGGCGGTGCTGTAACCGTAGAACAATCTACCTCCGTAGAATCTTCTATCGCATCTCGCCAGCGAGAAAACAATCCAGAAAAAAATCGTATTGCGCGCAAAGCATACGAACTCCTTCAAGAATCCGATGCCGGAGCTATCGTTCTTGACGCTGGAACAACGATACAGATTCTCGCTGATTGTATCGCAGCAGAAGACTTCAGCCTCAAATCTGGGGCAGACCGTCTCATCATCACTCATGCGTTACACATCGCCGTTAAACTAGCTGAAGCTGACGGCATCGTTCTAGACCTCATCGGTGGCCAAGTCCGAAAAATGACGTGGGCCGCCATCGGCTCACGCACTGCAGAACACTTTGCCTCCATCCGCCCCGATATCGCTTTTATCGGCGTCAACGGGCTAGACGCAGACTTCGGACTCAGCACCCCCGGAATTAACGAAGGAACCGTCAAAACCGCGATTGTAAAATCTGCGCGTCGAGTGGTACTCCTCTGCGACTCAGCAAAGTTCGGACGAGAATCACTAGTACGTTTTGCGGGGCTAGAAGACATCGACGTCCTTATCACCGATAAAGCTCCAGACGGTGATTTAGCTGCCGCACTTGAAGAATCCAATGTAGAGGTACTGATCGCATGATCATCACATTAACTGCTAACCCAAGCATGGACCGTACCGTAGAACTGCCCGGAGTCCTCCAACGAGGGGCAGTCATACGAGCTGAACACGCTGTAGACGACCCCGGCGGAAAAGGCGTCAACATCGCCCGCGCCCTCAAAGTATCTGGCTTCGACACCGTCGCGATACTTCCCGGCGACGACGAAGACGCCGTCCTAGGATGCCTACGCGAAGAAGGCGTCAACTTCACCAACATGCCCATCGGTGCGCCCATACGCTCAAATATCACCATCGTCGAACCAGACGGAACCACCACCAAAATCAATGCTCCCGGTGAACCTCTCAACGACGTGGCACAACAACAACTCACACGCCTCCTAATTAAAGAGACTCACGACGCCTCATGGCTAGTTCTTGCAGGCTCCCTACCCTCGGGTGTTCCCAGCGACTACTACGCAGTAGTCGGTCGCGCTATTCGCGAAGCTCAAGGAGAAAAAGCCCCACTCATCGCGGTCGATACATCCGGTACCGCCCTACGTGACGCAGTCACCGGACAAGACGGAATGCCAAACCTCATCAAACCTAACGCCCAAGAGCTCGCTGAACTCGTCGGCACACCAGAAGCCTGGGAATCCCTCGAAAAAGACGCAGAACTCACCGCACGTACAGCTAAAGAGCTAGTCGACCGTGGCATCGACACCGTCCTCGCCACCCTCGGCAGCAATGGCGCTGTTCTCGTCACACGAGAAGGCGCATGGCACGCCATACACGAACCTGTAAAAGTCCGCAGCACCGTCGGAGCAGGGGATTGCGCCCTTGCCGGCTATCTAATCGCCCACGAACTCGGCAAAACCCCCGTGGAATGTTTAGTACAAGCCGTAGCTCAAGGCTCAGCTGCTGCAGCACTACCAGGTACTCAAGTTTCGACCGTAGCAGAAACTCGCACCGACGCCGTGAGCGTTCGAGAGATAACCCTCTAGTTTCTCTATGGCCTGAAGTAGTGACTTCTTGAAACCATAAAACCACGTTTCAAGAAGCCAATATCATTTCTGATAAGGGAGGAGCGCTCGCCTGCTCTAGATGATGTCTACACAACTATAAACAAAAAGGGAATCTTGTCTAAGGCGTGAGCATTGCTCAACGTACACGCAAGATATAGCGATATTTTCGATACATAAGGAATAGAGGAACTCTACATGACTACTACCTATAAAGGCGTTGGCGTTTACGCCGGTCGCGTTATTGGTCCGGTACTTCAGATGCCAGACCCCATCAAAGAACCTAAAGCAGGCTTGCCGCTAGCTGAAGGCGAAACTGCAGAACAAGCCGCTGAGCGTATTCAGCAAGCAGCTCAGGCGGTCAAAGCCGATCTTCTAGAGCGTGCCGAAAGCGCAGGACGAGATGGAAAAGCCGTCCTCAAATCTACTTCTCAGATGGCAACTGACCGCGCACTCCTTAAAGGCGCTATTAAAAAGGTAGAGGCACAAGGCCTAGCCCCCGAACGTGCTATCTGGGAAGCTGCTAGTGACTTTGCTCGGCAGATGGAATCACTCGGTGGTTACATGGCAGAACGCGTTACCGACATTCATGACGTGCGTGCTCGTATCGTGGCAGAACTCACCGGACAGCAAGCACCAGGCGTACCTAAATCAAATGAGCCTTTCATCTTGGCTGCTGTAGATCTTGCTCCTGCCGACACTGCAACTCTTGACCCCTCTCAAGTTATCGCCTTGATTACTTCTGACGGTGGACCTCAAGCACACACCGCAATTTTGGCGCGTGGACTTGGCCTTCCTGCTGTTGTTGCTGCTAAGGGAGTTACCGAAATTCCTAACGGAACCAAGGTATATATCGATTCCAACGAAGGCATTATCGAGACTAGCCCTACTGCTGAACACGAAGAAGCAGCTGCTAAATATGCAAATCGTAAGCCTCTACCTGACTTCACTGGCAAGGGTGAACTAGCCGACGGAACCCACGTTCCCCTCTACGCTAACGTTGGTGACGGAAAATCTGCAGAGAAGGCTGCTAGCAAACAGGCTGAAGGCGTTGGACTACTCCGCACCGAATTTGGCTTCCTCGGTAACGACACCGAACCAAGTGAAGAGACTCAGGCAGAGACCTACAAATCAGTCTTCGATGCTTTCCCTGGTCAACACATTGTTGTTCGTACCCTCGACGCAGGTGCAGATAAGCCCCTTCCCTTCTTGAACGTTACAGAAGAAGAAAACCCTGCCTTGGGTGTACGCGGATTCCGCACCGATAACGCTGTTCCCGGTGTTCTAGAGCGCCAGCTTAAAGCTATTAAGCGTGCCTCTGACGCTACCGAAGCTGACATCTGGGTGATGGCGCCGATGATTTCAACGACCTCTGAAGCTCGTAAGTTCAAGAATATGTTGGACAAAGCCGGCATTAAAACTAAAGGTGTCATGGTAGAGACCCCAGCTGCAGCCGTAAACGCTGAAGCTATTTTGGGTGAAGTTGATTTCATCTCCATCGGAACCAACGACCTCACCCAATACACCATGGCAGCAGACCGTCTTTTGGGCGACCTTGCTCACCTGAACAACCCATGGCAGCCTGCAGTCTTGAAAATGATTAAGCTCACCGTTGAAGGTGCACGTAAAGCATCAGAAACCCACGGCGTCAAAAAATATGTTTCGGTGTGTGGTGAAGCAGCATCAGATCCTGCCTTAGCTGTTGTTCTCGTCGGACTTGGCGTAGACACCTTGTCTATGAATGCTGGTGCTATGGCAGCTGTTGCAGCAGTTCTTCGCTCCGTTACTAAAGAACAAGCGGCAGAAATTGCGGCTGACGCTTTGGCACAGATTTCTTCTGCAGAAGCTAAAAACGCAGCACGTAAGAAACTCCCTGTTCTTGAAGAACTCGGTCTCTAAAAACAAACCGACATAGGCTGGTTTGGTAGTGCAAAACCTATCCAATCTGTCCTAGACTCGATAGTGGGATAACTTTTCCCGCACTCTTATCTCAAGGAGAAAATCATGGCAGAACGTATCGCCACCATCGCAAGCCGTGTTGGCCTGCACGCACGCCCAGCAGCTATCTTCGCAGAAGCAGCTGGCGACCTTCCCGTAGAGGTAACCATCGCCGCTGAAGGTGAGCCAGCAGATGAGGCTATGGACGCAGCTTCCATCTTGTCTTTGATGTCTCTTGGCGCAAAGCACGGCGACCGCGTTGTTCTTCGCGCAGAAGGCGAAGGCGCCGAGGAAGCTCTCGAATCTCTTGTAAAGATTCTTGAGACCGACCACGACGCTGAGTAGTCTTTAAACAATTTGTCGATGCCCCGTCTTGTATGCAATGTATGAGGCGGGGCATCGTCATGACATTACGTTCTACGCTAAGCACCTATTTCTCAGAAAATGCTTCCTGTCACATCAAGTCAGGCTGTATTCCGGTGGCGTAGGTCGTTACACTTAGAGTTTGATACAAACAAGAACAAGTGCAAGAAAAACCTTGCACCGATGTGGAAGTTGAGGCCCTTGCGAGAATTTACAGCGCGTTTTGCCACTGCAGAAGAAATAGCGACCTGGGATGAGCACGTTATTGCTAACCCCAATGGCGGAAACCTCTTGCAGTCAGCATCATTTGCATCAGTAAAAGCTAAGCACGGCTGGAAACCTCTATACCTCGTATATGAAGGTACAACAGAGGTCGAAGGTGCGGAAACTTCACTGACCAGCTATAACCTTATTCTTGAAAAAAGTGTGCCCGCACTTGGAAAAGTCTGGTACATGATTAAAGGCCCAGACGTCTACAGCGTAGAAGATGTACCTGCCATTCTTGAAGCAAGTAAGCGTTTCGTAGAAGAGAATAAACTTGGCGTATTCCTGATTAAAATTGAGCCAGATATTCTCGCTGATGAACAGACCAACGCCGTCCTGTCAAAAGCTGGTCTGGTTAAGTCATGGAATATTCAGCCTAACGACTCTACTGCCATCCTTGATACTGACAAGAGCGAAGAAGATGTTCTTAAATCTCTTCACTCTCGAGGGCGTAACGCCGTTCGTCGTTCTGCTCGTGAAGGTTGCGAAGTGGAACGTGTCGAACTTACTGATGAGAATATGCGCACCATGTATGCGCTCATGGACACTGTCGGACAAGGCTCAGCAAATGTCCACCTCCGGTCATACGAGTATTACCGTGACTTCTGGACAACTTTTGAAAAAGCTGGTCAAGGACGCCTCTACTTCACCTATGAAGACGGCGAACCCTCTGTCGGTGCTTACGTTATTCGTTATGGCGATAAAGGAACCTATAAAGATGGTGGTTCTAAGCCTCGTCGTAAACAATATGGCGACTCACATCAAGTACAGTGGACTGCTTTGACGGACCTCATGAAGGAATACCACATTAAGAGCTATGACTTCTGCGGTACTCCGCCTAAAGATCAGCTCAAAAATAAAGAACACCATCACTATGGTTTAGGTCTTTTTAAGACATCCTTTACAAAAACCGTCATTGACTATGTTGGTGTCTGGGATTATGTTCTTTCTCCGGCAAAATACACCATATGGAATCGTCTTGCTGAGAAGGTTATGCGTGGTCTCTGGGTTCGCAAAACAGGGCAACCTTTCTACTAAACCGTAGGATAAGCCCAGCTACGTATTGTATTTTTGTGTAACGAGAACACATCAGCACAATAAGACGTGATGGCAAATCTTTTGACGCAACTCGGCGGAGGTGGCAATGTCTCTTAGCACTCATTCGGATGAGCAGCTACAGCAAAAGGCATACCCCTCCGCCGCTGCCTTTGACCAAGCAACGCCAGAACAACCGACCTCGCAAGCGTTCGGTGCAACAGTCTCACTTCCTCGAGCTGGAACATCGCGACCTGAAACGAAAACCCCTACCAAAATGCCGGGCAATATGCCTGCTATTTCTTTGGACCGGGTACAAGATACTGCTCTTCGTCAGGCATTAGAGAATAAACAAGTTGAGCAGACGCCTTTTAGTCCGAACATATCGGCTGTTGCTTCTGCTCCGGTTGAGAATCTTGCCCCCAACAGCCCCTTTGGGGATGCCTCTACGGGAATTCAACCTGACCAGCATGCGGTGTCTTCTGCTTCTAGCCCCTTTGAACCGTTACGCACACCAGAACAAGAACCTATTGCCCCGCTAACTAGTGGTATTCCTCTTGTATCCACGCAACAATCAGCGATTTCTGCTACAGGGATGCAACAAGGTAGTTACCCTTCTGTATCCCCTGCAACAACGTCTATCCCTAAAGTCGAACCTAAAAACACTAGGGGAGGTTGGGTTTCTTCTTCTTTACGTTCTTTTGTTCGAGCAGACCCTTCTTTGACCGCACCCATTCGTGGTTTAGGTCGCATTGCTCAACGCCAGTTTTCATTATCGACCCGACGTGATCGTGAGAAGCTTGTACAAGAGAAAGAACAAGCACGAGACGTACTGAACTTTACATTACGCCTTGCTGAAACGATGTTTCACTATGGTGCTGACGCCATGGATGTGGATTCTGCTATTGTCGCTGTTTGCTCCGCGTATGGGCTTGAAGACGTTGAAGTGGATATCACCAATCAATCAGTGATTATCAACTATGTTTCTGACGTTGACGGTCATGTAGAAATCCTTGATTCAAGACGTCGTACTCTCAAAGAAGAACGTTTCAGCCATACTGTGGTGCGCGTGGTACGTTCCACCTCTGATAATTATGCTTCTTTGGCTGATATATACCGTCTGATTCATAAAATTACCCACCGCGGTATTGACCGTGAAGAAGCTGAAAAAACATTAAATGCGATTAACGCTCAAAAGAAACCATACTCACCGATGGTGGTGTGGTTAGCAAATATTATTGCTGCTGGAACACTCACCATGGGTATTGGTGGTAGCGGTTATGCTGCGGCGTTATCTGCAATGGTATGGGTCATCGTTCATTTTATTACTCGAATCATGAACAAAATGGGGATGCCTAGCTTCTTCAATATGGCTGCTTGTGCTGCAGTGATTACCTTCGTCGCGATTTACGCTACAGATGACGGCTCAATCTTGCATAGTATCGGGTTGAACGTCTCTGGTCCTCACATTGTTGCTGCCGGACTCATCATGCTTTTACCGACCTTTAGGTTAGTGTCGGCGGTGCAAGACGCGATTAACGGTTTTCCGGTAACTGCTGCGGGTCGTTTTGTGTCTACAGGTATGTCTTTTTTGGGGCTTGTTGTGGGACTCGCTAGCGGTGTAACCGTCTTATCGATTACAACGGCAACCACTATTGACGTATCGCAGTCGGTTTTTGCGAAACCAACTATCGTCGATAACATCTTCTGGATGACAGTCGCTACCCTTGCTATTGCTATTACAACTCATGCACGGTTGAAAACATTGTGGTGGATTGCGCTAGTAACTTTAAGCGGGCTGAGCACTTACCACGTGTACACCTTTTTCTTGGGAGAAGGTGCAGGGCGCGGTAATACGGCGGTAGCAGCTTTCGTTATTGGTATGGTCAGCACATATTTGGCATACCGTCTGCACGCCCCACAAGCCATATTTGCGATTCCGTCTCTAACATTCCTCCTACCTGGTTTGTCATTATTCCGAGGTATGTACTCTTTTACGGTAGAGACCGACACCCTCAACTCAATGCCCGGCGTTATCACCGCTGCCGCAATTATTGTTGCGATGGCTTCAGGTGTTGCGTTGGGGCATTACCTCATGCAGTGGCTGATTCAACGTTTCGGGCGTGAACGAGAAGATCTTTCCACAACCGTCTTTGACCGTTAGCCTAACGTTTTAGGGCGCTATAGGTGTTGACGACGGAAGTCGCCAATCAATAGGCTCTGCTCCTTGTTGAACTAGCAATTCGTTTGCTTTTGAGAAGGGTCGTGATCCAAAGAATCCGCGTGATGCCGATAAAGGTGATGGGTGTGCTGATTCGATACAGGGGTAGGGTGAGATAAGAGTTTTCGTATTTCGTGCATCTCGTCCCCACAGTATGGCGACAAGCGGCTGTTTTCGTTGGACGAGAGCTTCAATTGCGCAGCTGGTGATATTTTCCCACCCTCTATTTCTATGAGATCCGGCTTCTCCTGCACCAACAGAAAGTACACGGTTGAGAAGAAGTACTCCTTGCTGCGTCCACGCGCTGAGGTCACCATGTTCTGGCGGGGTAATGTTCATATCGGAGGATAGTTCGCGGTAAATATTTTGAAGTGAACGTGGGATAGGGCGCACTTGCGGGTGTACAGAGAAAGAAAGTCCCATGGCGTGCCCTATGGTGGGGTACGGGTCTTGTCCGATGATGAGGACTTTAACTTGTGCTAGCGGTTCTTGGAAGGCTCGGAAGATTTGTTGTGACGGCGGTAGTGTGCGTCGTCCAGCTTGGTGTTCTTGACGTAAAAAGTCGCCCATGGCACGGATATTGTGTTCTACTGGGGCTAGGGCTTCAGCCCAGTCTGGAGACATAATTTCTTTAAGGGGTAAAGCGGGCATGAGATTCCGTTCTCACCGTTTGAATGGTTGCTATGCGTCATGATATGTGTGCTATTTGGCAGAACACATAAGATACAATGGGATTTTTTATCATACCGGGTTAGGAAAGATGGGGGAGTGATATGTGCGAAGATACTTCTGAGTTGGACGCTCCTCAGCATACTCCTGATACAGGGCTAACAGAACAAGAAGAAAAGATGATTGCTTTAGAGAAGCAGCGTTGGCGTTATCCTGGGACGAAAGAACGAGTGATTCGAGAACGTTTAGGATTAAATCCAACAGCGTATTATCAGATTCTTAACGAACTGATAGATTCTCCGCGTGTCATTGCTCAGGAACCAGCGTTGATACGTCGGTTAAGGGAACAACGCGACAATTCTAAGCCCTGAATTTTCGGTGTCTTGAGCTCTTTATGATGATAGTCCACGGAAAATAAAAGGGTTTTTAGGTTGTAGCCTGTGTACTCTAGATGGAAGAACTATTGCTTGTAGCTATCGGAGATTAATGTGAACTCGTATCCTCATGATGAATTCGACGACGTACCTGAAAATTCAAAACGTCGTGGTGCTTATCGTGGTGAGCCTCTAGGTAATGCTCATGCTACGAGGCAGACTCTTCTGATTGTTGTTGCTGGTGCGCTTGCGCTTCTGGTGGGTGCAGTAATGTTTGTGGTTCAGCCACGCACTCTTTCTCCGGTGGCTTCTGAAACAGGCTCTGCGAGCGCTACTGCTTCAGAAAGCGCTGTGACTCCAACTTATGCTCCTACTGACCCTGCTGATATTAAGGTTGAGGTTTATAACTCTTCGGCCTATACGGGTGCTGCTGCAGAACTGACTCAGCGTGTGGAGGCTTTAGGATACCCTGTGCCCGTGACAGAGAATTGGAAGGGTACGCCTGTATATGTTTCGACAGTGTTTTATTCTGCCGGTTATGAGCAACAGGCTAATACTTTGGCTGATGCGTTAGGTATTGGTTATATTCAAGAGCGTTCTTCTGGTTCTTCCCCGTTGTATGTTGTTCTTGCCTCTGATTATCTTCCTGCCGTTGCCCCGTAATCTGTGCGCTATGGGCGATTAAGTGTGTTTGTTCTTTCAAGAGGTTTGCGCTCTGTGCTTTGAGGTGTCAAAATTGTTGTTAGCACTCAAAGTCTCCGACTGCTAAATCCTAGTGCTAGATTCGCGGTAGGTAGCTTTGAGAATATCTACTTTCATCTTGTGAGATGTCTTTATAAGTTGTGAAGAGCATGGCTTATAGAACATCGTCCGTCGCGGGCACAACTGAGAGAAAAATACTTTCTTAGTCCAGGAGGGATTAAGCATAATGGCAAAGCTCATTGCTTTTGAAGAAGAGGCACGTCGTGGCCTTGAAAAGGGTCTGAATACCCTAGCAGATGCTGTGAAGGTTACTCTCGGACCTCGTGGTCGTAACGTTGTTTTGGAAAAGTCTTGGGGCGCTCCCACGATTACCAATGATGGCGTTTCTATCGCTAAAGAAATCGAACTCGAAGATCCATACGAAAAGATCGGCGCAGAGCTGGTCAAAGAAGTTGCTAAAAAGACCGATGACGTTGCTGGTGACGGTACCACTACTGCAACTGTTCTTGCTCAGGCACTTGTTCGTGAAGGCCTCCGCAACGTTGCTGCTGGTGCAGATCCTCTCAGCCTCAAGCGCGGTATTGAGAAAGCTGTTGAAGCAGTTACCGCTGAACTTCTTTCTTCTGCTAAAGAAGTTGAGACTGAAGAAGAAATCGCTGCAACCGCATCTATCTCTGCTGGCGACACCGAAATTGGTAAGCTCATTGCAGAAGCCATGGAAAAGGTCGGCAAAGAAGGCGTCATCACTGTTGAAGAGTCCAATACTTTTGGTCTAGAGCTTGAGCTCACCGAAGGTATGCGCTTTGATAAAGGATTCCTCTCCGGATACTTCGTCACTGACCCAGACCGTCAAGAAGCAGTCCTTGAGGATCCTTATATTCTCATTGTGAACTCCAAGATCTCTAATGTGAAAGATCTTGTCCCTGTTCTTGAGAAGGTTATGCAGGCTGGTAAGCCACTTCTTATCATCGCAGAAGATGTTGAGGGCGAAGCTCTTGCACTACTGGTTTTGAACAAGATGCGTGGTTCTATCAAGTCTGTTGCTGTCAAAGCTCCTGGCTTTGGCGACCGTCGTAAAGCTCAGATGGCAGATATCGCTATCTTGACTGGTGGACAGGTTATTACCGAAGAAGTCGGTTTGTCTTTGGACCAAGCAACTATTGACCTTCTTGGCTCTGCACGTAAGGTTGTTGTTACTAAGGACGAGACCACCATCATTGAAGGTGCTGGCGACGCAGCTGCTATTGAAGGTCGCGTAGCTCAGATTCGTGGCGAGATTGCTAACTCCGATTCTGATTATGACCGCGAGAAGCTTCAGGAGCGCTTGGCTAAACTTGCCGGTGGCGTTGCTGTTCTCAAGGCTGGCGCTGCAACTGAGGTTGAACTCAAAGAACGTAAGCACCGCATTGAAGATGCTGTTCGTAACGCAAAGGCAGCTGTTGAAGAAGGCATTGTCGCCGGTGGTGGCGTTGCTTTGATTCAGGCTGGCACTAAAGCCTTCGAGAAGCTTGAACTCACCGGTGATGAGGCAACTGGCGCAAATATTGTCAAGGTTGCTATCGACGCACCGTTGAAGCAGATTGCGACCAACGCTGGTCTAGAACCCGGTGTTGTTGTTGATAAGGTTCGCGGTTTGCCTGCTGGTACCGGTTTGAACGCTGCAACCGGTGAGTACGAAGACCTGATGGCTGCTGGCATCAACGACCCTGTTAAGGTGACTCGTTCTGCGTTGCAGAACGCTGCTTCTATCGCTGGTCTCTTCTTGACCACTGAGGCTGTTGTTGCTAACAAGCCTGAACCTGCTGGTGCTGCACCTGCTATGGATCCTGGTATGGGCGGCATGATGTAATTTTTTCAACGATATGTTGAAAATTCTTTGTAGGGCGGTGCTCCGATACTTTACTGGTATCGGGGCACCGTCTTTTAGCATGGGAAAGGGAAAACCCTCAGACCTTGTGGCTGGTTTCTTCCTCTTAGAGAAGGAAAAAGCGGGAATTAAAGAGTACTCTGAACGTACGATGGATTGATGAAGGAAGAACAATGAGTGCAGTCATCATTATTACAGGTGCTTCTAGCGGAATCGGATATGACGCGGCAGTGAGCTTAGCTCAGCAAGGGCATCGCGTGTACGCTGTGGCTCGGCGGGTTCAGCTGATGGAGCCGCTGAAACAATACGGTGTGACGCCACTATATGCTGATGTGACGGATGAAGAAACTATCAATAAAGTGGTGGATTTCGTCCTAGCTGAAGCGGGCCGTATTGACGTGCTCATCAATAATGCCGGCTATGGGATGTACGGTGCGATTGAAGATGTCTCCTTAGCCGAGGCTCGACACCAATTTGATGTTAATGTTTTTGGGTTAGCTGCCTTTACTCGTGCTGTTCTTCCTGCGATGCGTGAAGCAAAGCGCGGAAGAATTATTAATGTGTCTTCTATTGCTGGACGTTTAACCACTTCATTTGGTGGTTGGTATCACGCTACAAAATATGCTTTAGAAGGGCTCAGTGATAGCTTGCGTATGGAGCTTGAACCCTTGGGTATTGAGGTGGTGCTCATTGAGCCTGGTGCTATTGCTAGTCAGTGGAGTGATGTGGCAATAGAGAATTTGGAGAGGGTTGCTGAGGGTGGAGCCTATGAGAATTCTGCTCGGGCGACTGCAGAGCGGATGCGTCAGCTTTATGCTCGGTGGGCTTCTGATCCTCAGGTGATTACTCGTGCGTTGGTACAAGCTGTCTCAGCTTCTCGTCCGAAGACTCGTTATGTTGCTGGTTTTGGGGCGCGTCCTCTTCTTTTGGCTCATTCTGTGTTGCCTAGCCGGTTGTGGGATAAACTCGCTCGCGGGAAATAACGTGATGAGGTAAAGCTCGTATCTGAGTAAACGGTCAGGACTCCGGTAGGATAGTTGAGCTATGCAATGCCACTATTTTGATACTCACCAATGCTTTTCGTGCACTGAACTGGATATTCCTTACCCAAAACAACTTTCCGCTAAAGAACGTCATATGCGTGAACTAGCGGCAGGATACCCACAGATTAAGTGGCTCGAGGCTGTTCCCAGTCAACAGAAAAATTTCCGAAACAAAGCAAAAATAGTGGTATCTGGAACGACGTATCACCCAGTGCTCGGTATTGTTCACGGCGGTTCTGGGCAAGGCACTGACCTGAGCCAATGTCCTCTTTACGAACCTGCGTTGTTAAAAGCCATGCCTGTTCTTAAAGAATTTATTACTCGGGCTCAGCTAACTCCCTATCACATTAAAACGCGTAAAGGGGAGCTTAAAAATATTCTTATGACAGCGTCTTCTTCGGGGGAGCTGATGGTGCGTTGCGTTCTGCGTTCTAAAAAGTTGATTGTTCCCATCAAACGTTCTTTGCCGTGGCTTCAAGAACGTTTACCACAGCTTCGGGTTTTTTCTGTCAATCTTTTACGCGAACCGATTGCACGAGTTGAAGGTGAGGAAGAAATTATTCTTAGCTCTGCCCAGACTCTTGCGATGAGGGCCAACGATATCACCTTGCATTTACGTCCACAGAGTTTCTTCCAAACTAATTCTTCTGTTGCTTCAACCTTGTATCGTCAAGGACAAGAATGGGTTTCTGAGCGTAACCCAGCAAGTCTATGGGATCTTTATTGTGGCGTGGGTGGGTTTGCTATACACGCAGCACAAGTAATGTCGTCAGACGCCCGTGTGACAGGTATCGAGATTAGTGCTGAAGCTATTGAGAGCGCTCATCGTACGGTGGCAGATATGGGTCTTAACAATACTCATTTTGAGGCAATGGACGCTACAGCCTTTGCCCTTGAGAGCCAGAAACGCGGGTTCTCTTTACCTGAGATGTTGGTGGTGAACCCTCCTCGTCGCGGTATCGGGGCGGTTCTTTGTCAGTGGATAGAACAATCTGGTATTGATACGGTGCTGTACTCTAGCTGTAATGCAAAGACGTTAATAAAAGATTTGCAGAAGATGCCCTCTTATCAGCCAGTGCAAGGCAGGGTGCTAGATATGTTTGCTCATACTCAGCATTATGAGGTGATGGTTCTGCTACGTCGTCAAGATTATTCTTCTGAATCGTCGAGTGGATAGCGTAGCTGAAAAGTTTTTGTAGGTGCGGTGGGGAGTATGAGCCGGTGAAAGAACTGGGTGAGTCGCCGATAACTGAGTGTTGTGAACCCTACCTTGTTGAAGAAGGTGTGGGCTTCGATATCGTCCTCTGGTACTTCTAAGGTGAGTGAGGTTTTTCCTTCTTCTTGTGCGAATTCTTGAATCTTTTCCAGAAGTTCAGTAGCCACGCCTTGGCGTTGGTAGTCGCGGTGTACAAGGAATACTTCTATTCGTGCGCTGTATTCGTCAATTTCTATTTTGCGTGAACGATATATTCTTAGAGCAAGCCAGAAGAGAATACTTTTAAAATAGGAAAATTCTCTGCGGATTGAAGCATAAGGAATAGCTAGCGCGTGAGGGTATTCTGAGGTCTCAACAACAGCGAATCCAACGATTTTGTCGTCTCGGCGAACACTAAATGATTGTTCGGGGTTAAATCTTCGGATGATAAGGCGTATAGCTCTTTGTTGCTCTTCTGGTGTGCTGGATGGGCGACGCACAAAATGATGGTATTTGTCGCTGATGAGCTGAGCAATAGCTTGTCTATCTGCTTTGTTGAGCGATTCAATCATATGTTCTTACCGTTTCGACATGGTGAGCCTACGTACAAACCCTACGTGGGGTGTGAGAAAATCCGCAATGACCAAAGAGGTCTTATTATGTAGGATAGTAGACAATACGCCGTATAGTGTTTACCAAATAGATTTTGGAGATATTAAAATGAAAAAAGTTCAGCGATCTGACCGTCGAGTACGTAAAACTCAATCAGCGTTATACCTTGCCCTAGCGGATTTATTACAGCATAAGAAGCTCAGCTCTATTACTGTTAGTGAGCTAGCGGAGAAAGCTGATATTCATCGTGCAACTTTTTACTCGCACTATTCTGACATTTCAGAACTGTACTCACAAATTCAAGAGACTGCGTTACTAGAACTTAGTAGCATCCTTGACCCAGACCCTGTCAACGGTAAAAACATGAATAGCCGTGAAGTATTTGGTGCGTTTATGCAGTTTATTCAGGGTAATAAAGAAGTCTGCCGGATGCTCTTGACTCAACGTGGGACTGGAAGCTTCTTTGAAGTGCTGAGCAATAGGTTAGAGCGTGAATATATTGATATATTCTGGAGCTCTCTCAAAGACGTCGTACCAGCTCAACAACTCTCTCTTTTTGCTAATTACCATCTGCAAGGTTGCTTAGCTGTATTTACGATGTGGGCTCAACAAGGATATGAGACTCCAGCTGAGATTATTACGTCGACTCTTGCCACTATTGATACGCATTACGATAAGTTGCTCAACGAGTTATCTCAACCATAAGAGCTTTCTTCTGGTACGTGAGGTTCTTGTCTCTTTCCTCTATGGTGAGTGTCAATACTGATGAGGCCGTGATTGTCTTCCTGTGAGCCTGTTTATATGGTGGTGAAGCATGTAAAGAACCATGATTTAGGTTTACTGTATTGAAAACATAGGTAAACCTAAATAGCATGTAGAGGGGTTTTCTCAGCCCTTCACACTCTTGGCAGGAAAAGGACGATAAACATCATGGCTCTCAAAACAATACCAACCTATACGTATAGTTATAGGCCTTATGAAAAACGCGCCACGTGGGAACTTAACCCGCATCAGGTTGCGTTACTCGTCCACGATATGCAAAACTATTTTGTTTCCATCTTTGAAGACGAAACAGCAGGGCAAATTCAACAGGCCATCAATAACACTTCTGCACTTATCAAATCAGCACGAGATAACGGAATCCCCGTTTACTACACTGCGCAACCGCCTCGTCAAGATCCTAAAGACCGCGCGCTCCTTACCGATATCTGGGGACAAGGGCTACAACAAGACGCTGATGCAGAGATTATCTCTGCCTTAGCACCGGCCGAACAGGACACCGTCCTCACTAAATGGCGTTACTCAGCTTTCGCTAAAAGCACCTTTGAAGAAGACCTCAAACTGAGCGGACGAAACCAACTGATTATTACCGGAGTCTACGCACACATTGGTTGTATGACGACAGCACTCGACGCATTCATGCGGGATATACAAGTATTCTTTGTTGCTGACGCTCTCGCTGATTTCAGCCAAAAAGAGCACGAACTTGCCTGTAACTATGTTGCCCAACGATGTGGCATCGTCACTTCAACCCAAGACATCCTGAGAACATTATCTGGTCAGGACTAAGCGATATGAACCCAACAACATCCCTCGTTATTGTTACTGGCGCATGTGGAGGAATCGGCGCAGCTGTTACGGAGCGTCTTCTGACCGAAGGATACGCCGTACTTGCCTGCGACACCCAAGAGCAAATACAGGAAAAGGCACAACACCAAAACGAGCATTGTGAATACTATCCTTTAGACGTCACTGATGAAGCCTGTGTACAGCGTATGGGAAATTACCTTCGTCAAAAACAAAAACTAGTACAAGGACTCATCAACTGTGCCGGCGTTGTTCATGCTGCACCTCTTCTCGATACAACCTTAGAACAGTGGCGTACTGTTCATGCAGTTAATGCTGATGGCGTATTCTTGGTTACTCGAGAAGTAGCCCGATACATGGTAGAGCAACAACCGCAAGACCCAACAAATAGTCGAGGTATTGTCACTATCAGTTCAAACGCTGCGAACGTACCACGAGCTGAATTTGGAGCTTATGGCGCATCAAAAGCTGCTGCAACACGAGTAACAACAAGTTTTGGGTTGCAACTTGCCCCACACGGAATCCGCGCAAACGTTCTATGCCCTGGAACAACACGAACCCCCATGGTCACAGACACCTGGAACGGAGAGGACCGTAGCGAAGCACCCATCAAAGGATCACTAGAAAATTACCGTTTGGGGATACCGCTAGGTCGTATTGCAGAACCAGAAGATATTGCAGAAGTCGCAATATTCCTTCTAAGCCCACACGCTAAACACGTGACGATGCAGAGCCTTACCGCCGACGGCGGAGCAACCTTCTAACCTTCATCGGGGAATGAACAAACCCGCGCTCACTATCCCCGTCTCGATAGAAAGAACACCATAGCCTATGCCCACGAACGAGTACCCTGCCTTCCAATTTACCTATGGAAACACCTGCCTCAGAGCACTCGGGGAGTTAGAACCAGTTAACGAAAAAGACGCACTCAAACGCGCCCAAGAACGCGGAACTGGTGTTATCGGAGTCATCCCATTCGACCCTCAAGAACCTGCACTTCTATACGTTCCTGAAAGCATCGAGCGAACACCTGCCCCCATTGTGCAAGAACAAAAGTGCCCTGCACCAACTCGTATTGAAGGTATCGATAACCCCGAATACCGCCAGAACGTTGGACGTGCTGTCGAAAAAATGAATAACGGAGAACTCGATAAAGTTGTGCTTTCTCGCCTCCTTCACGTCTATTATAAAGAAGAACGCCCAACGTTAGAGAACATCTACCATAATCTATGGGCACAACAACCACGCGCCTATGTTTTTTCGATGAAACTATCAGATGATAGCTATCTGATGGGTGCCTCACCAGAACTTGTCTTCGGAGTTGAAGACGGTGTTTTCACGACTTTCCCCTTAGCCGGAAGCTCCCCGCGCACAGCACCTATTGGCAGTACTGAAGACGCGCAAATCGGTGAAGAACTAATGCGCTCACCTAAAGACCGTGCCGAGCATGCTACGGTCGTTGACGATATTAAAAGATGTCTGTCTTCGCTCACACAAGAACTTCACGTTCCTGCGACGCCACAGCTTATTAACACTCCACAACTATGGCATCTGGCGACAAGAATTACGGGGCGTCTTAAAGATGGTATGAGCTCTTTAGACGGCGCTCGCGCTATCCACCCCACTCCCGCAATTTGTGGGTATCCAACAAGTACAGCACTCGAAGTAATTCGCGAGTTAGAAAGCTTCGAGAGAGGTTTCTTTGGGGGACTTGTTGGTTGGATGGACCCCTCTGGAGACGGACAATGGGCGCTCGTTTTGCGTTGTGCTCAGGTTGAGGCTGAGCACATCACCTTATTTGCTGGGGCTGGACTCGTCAAAGCCTCAACACCAGATAGTGAACACCGTGAGACAGGAACTAAACTCGGCTCTTTTGGTCAAGCGCTAAATATTAACACGGTATCTTCGTAGATTAATGTGTCTGAGGTTATACCGTTTTGAGACGTTGCGTAGATAGTGGGATGCTCTGCTTGATGTCATAAGGCTTGGTAACGGGGTGGGCTTTGATGGTGCGGTTTTGGTTTGTTGCTACTGCTATCACAAACTCACCTTGTACAAACCACTGTACGTAAAACTGTTGTTGATACCCTTCAATGTTGAGGGTTCCGCTTGCACGGTATCCAGAAATCTCGACGAGGTTTTGTGGCGGGTTAAGAAGTTGCATATGCACTTTTTGGGGGCCTGCTACAAGTCCGTGTCCGGTGGCTTTGAGTACGGCTTCTTTAGCTGTCCACAGTAGCAACCTTAGTAGTGCTTTATTTTCTTCTGGACATTCTGAGATAACCGTTTTTTCTTCTTCTGTAAGGGTGACTTTATCGTATCCGTCGAGAAGGTTTCCGCGCATTCTTTCAACATCGACGCCGAGTAGTTGGGCTTGTGGGTCTTGGCTATCTTCTGCAAAATATGCGCCAACGACCATTCCGTGGCTTCGTGACATATTGAAGTTAATACCAGAAATCCGCGGTTTTCCGTGTGTTGCTTTTTGGTCGCATAGCTGGCACGTTCTGTCGACGGTAATTTGTGAGGCATGAGTGGGGCGAATACCTAATGCACATGCTGCAATACATCGCATGAGGGTTTGTTGTGCTGCGTAGTTGAGTGCATCTTCAGGGTTGCGGTATTGTGCTGCTTTAGTTTGTTCTGCGATACCAACATAGGATAACCATGTGATGCCGTGTCCTGAGCGAAGAATCGCTGAGGGCAACATGTATAGGTGAACAGATTGTCGGTCTGTTTGTGGGTATGCGCTCATACAGGCTATTCTAAATGTTTTTATGCTTTAAAGTGGTAGCACTAGAAACACATAAGAGCGGATAAGCTAGGGTGTGAAGAATCTACGTCCTTGAGGAAGGTCTTGTACATGGCACAAGAGATTATTGCTGCAACAGATGGATCAGCATTAGTGAACCCTGGACCTGCTGGGTGGGCGTGGTACATTGACCACGATAACTGGTCAGCGGGCGGCTGGGAACACGCAACAAATAATCAGGGTGAGCTACGTGCTGTGCTAGAACTTTTTGAAGCGACTGCTCATCTTCCTGAACATAAACTCAAGGTTCTTTGTGACTCTCAGTACACCATTAACGCGGTGACTAAATGGTTGCCAGGGTGGAAGAAAAAAGGCTGGAAGAAAGCGGACGGTAAGCCCGTTCAAAATCAAGAGCTGATTCAGGCGCTCGACGAGGCAATGCAAGGACGAAATTACGAGTTCGTATGGGTTAAAGGGCACTCTGGGCAAGATATGAATGAAGCTGCAGACACCCGTGCTAGAGATGCTGCTTTATCCTTCCAACAAGGAACACCGACTCCTAGCGGGCCGGGATTTAACCTTGAGGTATCGCCGGAGACGGACACAAAACATGTGCTACAAGAAACAAAGAATTCTTCTGTTGAAGACCACACGAAAAATCCCTCTACTGCAATGAACGTTGATGATGTTCTTGAACTAGTTAAGGGTTATGAACGTACTCTTTACCAGCCTGAACATTATGAGCAGGAACAATATTTAGAAAAAGTATTGGGGGAAGATTTTTGGTGGGTGACATATCAGGGGATACGCACACAACGTTCACTCGCCGTGGAATATCGTACACGTGCTTTTTATGCGCATGATGAACCAATCTTTATCAGCTGTGAGATGCTGGGGGATTCTGTGATTCGTCTTTTGTCTCGTGTAAAGACTCGCCATATGTCGGTTATGCGCACGAGCCTATGGGTTCAAGACACTACAGGCGATTTGGGGTGGGTTCTATCTTCACGACAAGATACTGCCTGCCCGCAAGAATCCTAAAAATTCTGGACGAGTCTATTCATACTCATTGAGGTTACGGAGAAGGCAGGAACACTAGCAGCTCTAAGTGGTAGTGTTCCTGCCTTTTGTGCTTTAGCCAAGGAACATTGCAGCGTTTGCTGATTCTGTATCAGCATAATTAATGCCTGCACGTGAAAGGGCTTCATTAATCTGTGCAATAGATTGTTCTACTTGTTGCTGTGTTGCTCGCCATTGGGCGAGGACGCCTTGGAAGTTGAGTGAAGCAGCGCCAGTCCACGATCCTTCTAAATCTTGTAAGGAACTGGTTAACCCATTAACTTCTGCAATGATTGAATCAATTTGTGCGCGTGCAGTAGCGCTTTTCTGACTAATCATCTCTGAATCAACGACAAATTGTGCCATGACATCTCCTAAAAATGTTCTATACATGAGGTAGAAGAACGATTCTTCTACCCTTTACATTAGGGAGAGATACATGAGTTAAGTAGATTTTTTAAAAAAACTGTGGATAGCCAGAGGTTAATAACGCAACGATAGCTAATTATCCACAGAAGAAGATGGAAAGTTTATGTTTCACGCGAAACGTCGTCTCCGATATAACTGGGAAAACGTAATCTGAAAGTTGCCCCTCCACCACGAGTTTCTAGTACCTCAACATTTCCTTCATGCTGAGCAACAATACCGGCAACAATAGCTAACCCGAGCCCAGTGCCCCCCGTTTCACGAGTACGTGAAGTATCGGCACGATAGAACCGTTCAAAAACTCTTTGACGATCTTCGCCATGAATACCAGGGCCATGATCTCGAACCTCAATCTGAGAGAACTGCTGAGCATCATCAGACTGGACCGTTCCCACGGCTATCTCAAGAGGGGAGCCTTTAGGCGTATATCGAATAGCGTTAGTCATCAAATTCGCAATGACCTGTCGCAACCGAGAGTCATCCCCATATACATAAGCGCTTTCAGGAGCAGCATGTTCTGTAAGACCAACAACTTGAACTGTTCTATCCGGAGAGGTCGCAAAAGCATCATGGGAGGCATCTTGGGCTAAATCAAGAAGATCAATAATGCGGTTTTCTAACTCTCGACGCTCATCAATACGAGCCAAAGTGAGCAAATCTTCAATTAACTGCCCCATTCGTTTTGACTCTGCTTCGATACGGCTCATCGCATTAGCTACAGCTTCTTCACTTTGGAGAGCACCTTGGCGATACAGCTCAGAATATCCACGAATAGAAACAAGAGGCGTTCGCAACTCGTGAGAAGCATCCCCCACAAAACGACGCATCTTGACTTCAGAATTTTTCTGCACCTCAAAGGCTTTTTCAATATGGCTCAACATGGTGTTGAGAGACGCCGAAAGATGACCAATCTCGGTATACGGATTATATTTTTCCATACGCTGCGAAAGATCACCGGCAGCGATACGTGCAGCTGTTTTTTCAACTCGTGCTAACGGCTCAAATGCTCTTGTAACCATGACCCAGCTCATTGCAACAGACGCAAAAAGAGTTGCTACACCAAAAGTCAACGTAAGAACAGCTACGAGTGCCACCACAGCATGAGTCTGCCGTAAAGGAGTCGCAATAATGACAGAATAATCAAGATCCCCATAATCAATGGGGAGAATTCTCCATTCAGCTTTACCATTAACAGATTTAACGGTGATTCCTTTATGAGAGAATCGGTTGACCTTCTCGTGCGTCCATCCAGACAAATCTGGTGTTGAGCTTTGAATAGACGAAGCACCCACCAAAGAGGAGAGAACCGTTCCCTGATCATCTAAAAGATACGCTTGATACCGAAGAAGAGAACTCGTACTCGGTTGATGAGGGCCTTCTGTGAGATAACTTGTGAGAGTCTGAGCATTTGAACTCATCTCTTCATCAAGCTGCTCAATCATTTGTCCTCGCAGAGCAGATATCGCGACCAACGACGTTACTGAAATTGCTAGGGCTAAGAGCAAACTGGTTAAAAGAACCAACTGGGTGCGCAAAGAGAGCGCGCCCAGTTGTCCGATTTTTTGACGAATCCTAGTCACAATAACTCACGTCTATTTTGCGGTGCGTAACAGGTATCCAACACCGCGTTTAGTATGAATCATTGGTGCTTGATCTGGAACATTATCAATCTTCCGGCGTAGGTAAGAAATATAAGATTCTACGATAGAAGCGTCCCCATTGAAGTCATACTCCCAAACGTGGTCAAGAATCTGAGCCTTGGATAGTACGCGGTTAGGGTTAAGCATCAGATAACGCAATAGCTTGAACTCAGTGGGGGAGAGGTCAATCTCTCGGTCTCCTCTGAATACTTCGTGTGCATCATCATCAAGGATAAGATCCCCTACACGTAGGCGAGAGTCTTCTGCTTCTCCCTGATGTGTTCGACGTAAGACAGCACGGATGCGTGCAACGACTTCATCAAGGCTAAAGGGTTTGGTGACGTAGTCATCTCCGCCCACTGTTAGACCAGCGACTTTATCCTCAGTGGAATCTTTCGCGGTGAGGAAGAGAACAGGGAATAGTCTTCCAGCTGCACGGAGTTTACGGGTGACGGTGAATCCATCAAGGTCGGGCATCATTACATCAAGCACTGCTAAATCTGGGTTTTCGCTTTCTGCTTTTTCAAGCGCTTCACGACCATTAGACGCAGTAACAACCTCAAAGCCGGCGAACCGTAACGAGGTTGCGAGTAATTCAAGGATATTTGGTTCATCGTCTACGACGAGTAATTTTGCTTCAGGTTGATTTGTATTCACGATACTTATTCTCACTCTTGAAGCTGGGAGTCTGCTGGAAGACAGATATATATAAGCTGACTCTTTACTATGATTTTGAGTCTGCTCTTTGCCTTCTCCTCCGCACCATCGCTACCACAAGAGAACACACCAAACTCAAAAACCCCACCGGCAATAACACCATCGCACCCCACGTCAAAAAATGAGGCGCATGGCCGTAAAACCACATCAACAACAACATCGCCACCCCACTGACCACTCCAAGAACAGTGCATAAAGCGCCACAAAAACTCAAGAAAGAAACAGCTAATGAATCCGATAGTGAAGAAGAACTCTCAGTCATATACATACCGTATCAACCAAACACCCAGCAAAGTTTCTCATTTCACGCTTTAATAGAAGGTATGTCCCAACAGATAAAGAACGATACAATCCCCGCGGAGCCATCCACCTCAGAAGAGCATAGCTCCGCCCTATCTGAACAACCTCACGATGACAGCAACGCACACCCTCCTGCAACCACCCAGACTGCAGAACCAACATTAGGTGCACCCACTAAACGGCGTCGAACTAGCAAAGTCGATACCGTTCTTGCTCAAGCAAAAGATATTGCGCTCGCCGGAATCCAAGAGATTACCTCCGCAGAAAACATTGGTATCGTTCACCACCTACGTGGAGAGGAAGAACGACTTACCACACACCTATTTGAATGCACGATGTCCGGATACCGAGGCTGGTTCTGGTTTGCGACACTTTCTCGAACACCGCGCTCTAAAATCGCCACCGTCTGCGAGGTAGGACTTATCCCCGGAGATGATGCACTCCTCGCTCCAGCATGGGTACCGTGGTCTGAACGTATGAACACCATCGAAGAAGAAAACGCAGAAACAACCGACACCGAAGAGACAACCTCCCACTCCGAAGATACAAGCGACGACGAATAACTACGTATACCTAAGGACTGATTTCTACGAGTAAGAGAATTCCACACGCCGAAACCCTCCCGCAGGAGAAGACCTCCTCACCCCCTGCAACAACGCTCACAACTGAACGCAACGGGCCTGAACCGGTACACGGCAAATCTCCTACTTTTCGTTCCTTATGGATTTTTAACTACCGATTATGGTTTATTGGAGCATTCCTTTCCAACATTGGGACGTGGATGCAACATACTGCCCAAGACTGGCTGATTTTTAACGAACTCTCTCATAACGATTCCACTCGACTCGGAATCGTTATGTCTTTACAATTTGGCCCTCAACTCTTCTTAGCACCTTATGCCGGAGTCCTTGCAGATAGGCTAGACCGCCGAAAACTGCTCTATATGACACAAAGCGCAATGGGCGTTCTCTCTCTAATACTAGGATTCTTAGTGATGAGCGGGCACATCCAAATTTGGCATGTCTACGCATTAGCCCTCGTCGCTGGAATCATCGTCTCTCTCGAAGTTCCTGCCCGCCAAACCTTTGTCTCTGAGCTCGTTCACGATAACGACTTGCCTAACGCTGTAGCACTAAACTCCACATCCTTTAATTCTGCACGTCTTATCGGTCCAGCATGTGCAGGTATTCTTGTTGTTCTTTTGGGCACTGGGCCAGTCTTTTTCATCAACGCTGCAACATTCCTCATCATGCTTGCTGCAATCTCGTTGATCCGAACTCGAGAACTTCGCCCCACTCCTCGTGCGGATCGTTCAACCGGGCGTATCCGCGACGGCGTCGCATACGTCAGAAAACGCCCCGATATTTTGGCCGTGATGGTAGCTGTTTTTCTGGTGGGAACCTTCGGTATTAACTCCGCAATGAACATCGCGGCAATGGCAACAACAGAGTTTGATAAAGGTGCTGGAGAATTTGGCTTTCTTAACTCAACTATGGCTGTTGGTTCTGTCATTGGAACTCTTCTTGCTGCACGGCGAGAACGTCCTCGCCTGCGCTTCATTTTTGGGGCTTCAGCAGCCTTTGGGCTGTCTGCCTTATGCGCGGCTCTTTCCCCTAACCTGCTGTTCTTTTCCATAACACTCATACCCATGGGCCTTTGCGCCTTGACGATTATTACTTCAGCGAATGCCTATGTTCAGGTCACTACTGAACCGCAGATGCGCGGACGAGTCATGAGTTTATATATCGCAGTTTTCTTAGGCGGCACACCTATCGGTGCACCTCTTGTTGGGCTAGTCAACGACCACTGGGGTGCACGTTGGGGCCTTGGCATTGCTGCGTTATCAGGTGTTCTGGCCGGTTGTATCGGGCTGTTATGGTACTACCGTTCTGAAAAACTTAAACTCGTTTTTGACCGTTCTCGAAAAACGAAGTTTGTTTTCAAACGCGCGGTTGAAGAGCCCCTTGACCCCGTGACAACAGCCCTAGAAATCCAACAGCCACGATAATTATCGATGCTTTCCCCTTTAAATTCTTGGGGCGCTGTCTGAACATCAGACAGCGCCCCAAGAACACCTATATCAAGGTTCAAAATACCTATTTAAGAACTCCTACATTATGAACGGTTATGCACTCTTTTGAGCAACAATATAATCAATGCATTCTAAGAGCGCTGAAACATCCTCTGGTTCAATTGCCGCGAAGGTCGCAATACGTAGCTGGTTTCGCCCAAGTTTGCGGTATGGTTCGGTATCAACAATCCCATTGCTACGAAGAGCCTGAGCAACATATGAAGCATCAACTTGCTCTGAAAAATCGATAGTGCAAATCACTTGAGAGCGTTCTGCGGGGTTCTGCACAAAGGGTCTTGCAAAGGAAGAATCTTCTGCCCACTGGTAGACCCTCTGGGCAGAATCAGCGGTTCGTCCACTTGCAAAGGACAAGCCACCGTTGCCATTAATCCAGCGAATCTGCTCAGCTAACATCACCAAAGTTGTTAACGCAGGGGTGTTATAGGTCTGGTTTTTTCGAGAGTTCTCAATTGCGGTCACAAGATTCAACGAGTCAGGTATCCAACGTCCAGATTGGGCGATAGCATATGCACGCTCAATAGCTGCAGGGGAGAAAAAAGCTACCCATAAACCACCATCGGAGGCAAAGTTTTTTTGTGGAGAGAAGTAATAAACATCTGTTTGCGACAAGTCAACATCGATACCACCAGCAGCACTTGTTGCATCAATAACGACTAAGGCATCTGTATCAATACCTTCAGGGCGAAGAACAGGGGCTACGACTCCAGTAGACGTTTCGTTATGAGGCCATGCGTAAACATCAACGCCTTGTTCCGCTTGAGCAGATGGACAACTACCAGCAGGCACCTCAATGATGGAGGATTCTTCTAGAAAAGGAGCTTTTTGTGTTGCCTGAGCAAATTTAGAGCCAAATTCTCCAAAGCTTAGATGCTGAGCCTTATTCTTCACTAACCCAAAAGTTGCTGCATCCCAAAAAGCCGTTGCTCCACCGTTGCCGAGTACAACCTCGTAGCCTTCTGGAGCATTGAACATGTGAGATAATCCTTGCTGAATTTCTTCAACAAGATGTTTAACTGGTGCTTGCCGGTGTGATGTTCCTAGAAGAGGAAGATCAGCTGCACGGGTGAGAGCAGAAATCTGTTCGCGACGTACTTTCGACGGGCCTGCCCCGAAACGTCCGTCTTGAGGAAGCATGTTAACTGGGATAGAAGGAAACTGTGTCACTGATTCTCCAAATCATGGTGAACTCACCGTATAAGTGCTAATACCGGTTTTAACGTCCGGTTATGTTCTATTGTGCCTTGCTTGAAGAAAAGAGAGTGTTTCATTCTCTGAAAAGGAATAATATTTCCTGAGGTATTGAGTGTTACTTTCTATGGCAGATTTACTTTCTGTTGAATTTCGTAAAATCTTATAGATTTGTCATATTTATCAAGGGTTATATCCCCTGTTCGCCCTACAATGGTAAGTGCATATATACTCAAGTTAAAGGGTTATTTGCTCACTGGTTTGGCGCCAGAGAAGGGAGTTAGGACGTATGACTGACCTAATCGATACAACCGAGATGTATCTACGGACTATTCTGGAATTAGAAGAAGAGGGCATCGTCCCTATGCGTGCTCGTATTGCAGAGCGTCTAGAACATTCTGGCCCAACCGTTTCTCAGACAGTTGCCCGTATTGAGAAGCATGGTCTTGTCGAGGTTTCTTCCGACCGTTCTTTGAAGTTAACGGAGCAAGGCCGTAAAAAAGCTGTAGAGGTGATGCGTAAGCATCGTCTTGCGGAGCGTTTGTTAGCCGATATTATCGGCTTAGATATTGCGTATATCCATGAGGAAGCTTGCCGTTGGGAGCACGTCATGAGTGAGCGTGTTGAACGTCGCTTAGTTGAGCTCTTAAACAATCCAAAGTTCTCTCCGTATGGAAATGCTATTCCCGGCCTTGAAGAGCTGGGGGCAAAGAGTGAAAATAACGATGAGCGTACTGTCTCTATGAGTATTGCTGCTAAGGATTCTCGTGTAGAGGATCGTTTTACTATTTCTCGTTTTCCAGAGTTTATTCAAACTGACATTGAATTGATGAGTCGTCTAGGGGATGCAGGCATTATTTATGGTGCTACTGTTTCTATTGCATCTGCGCCACAAGGGGCTGTTATTGTCCGTGCTGATGGTGAGGAACAGGAAGTGACACTTTCTGCGGATGTTGCTGAAGCGATTATCGTCAAGCGTTAGATAGTCTTCTCACAAGAGGGGTTGACTGTTTTTCCTGATAGGTAGATATCAGGCCTTGGTCGCAAGACTAATAGAGAGATTCTTAGTTTATTGAGGTGGCGTACCTGTATTTAGGGGTACGTCACCTCATTTTTTTGGTGGGTTGTTGTGATCTTGCTGTTGGTTGATGGGCTGTTGAGTCTCTATTTTATAGGCGATGGTATTGCATTGAGAGTGACCTGTTGAGCTGAAAAGTCACGAAAAGGACACGGGTGTGAGACATACCTCGTATATTTTTTTTAATCATTTCGTAACCTTCTTTATGTTGGTTTTCGTGTGTTTTGAGCATTAAAGATTCCTGTATTTTTGCAAGAAATAAGGGTTCTAAAGGTTATCGGTAAAAAATACAACATGGTCAATAGTGGTTTTAATGCGTTTCTGAGGGGTCACTGTGTGAGACAAAAACACGTTTTCGTAACCAAAACGTGACATTTGAGTTGAAGGTGTAGTAGTGTTTTCAACGTGCCAATCACTGGTCGGAGAGGCACCCTCAGAACAGATCGCCTAGTTCTGCCACTGTTCACACTGAGGTAACGAAAACATCATGACATGCTTGGCAGAAGCGGGGGACCCATCCTTTTGGGTTCTTAGATGAAGAGCCCTAGGGGTGAAGTTACTGGAATACCAGTAACCGAGTGAACCTTCTACTCGAACCCGACAGCTTACCTCGTGAGGCAATGGAGGAAAATAAACATGGCTAACACTGCACGCCACATGGCACCAAAGAAATCTAACATCGCACGCAACGCAGGTATCGCTGTTGTTGCTGGTGCCGCTCTTGCAGGCTCTATTGCACCTGCTAACGCATTCGGTGTAGCAAACACCGTTGCTCCTGTTGACTACTCAGCAACCCTTACTACTTACACCACTCCTGAAGTTTCTTACGAGAACATCACCACTTGGGGCGCTACCGTTGAAAGCACCCCTGCACCAGCTGTAGAAGCTGCACCTGCACCAGCTGTAGAAGCTGCACCTGCACCAGCTCCTGTTGCGGCACCTGCACCAGCACCAGCACCAGCTCCTGCGCCTCGTCTCGCTGTTCAGTCTTCTACCACTAACGTTGCAGGCGTACGCGCTCAGGTTCTTGCTTCTGCATACGATGGAATCGGTGGCGCATACATCTGGGGTGGGCGCTCCTACAAAGCTTGGGACTGCTCCGGCTTCGTATCTAACGTTTACGCACGCGCAGGCATCAACTTGACTCCTTACACCTACGCAATGGTTGGTCAGCTTGTTCCTACCGCTTACCCACAGCCAGGTGACATCGTCTTCACTAACGGATTCGCACACGTCGGTATCTACGTCGGTAACGGTCAGATGATTTCCGCTCTCAACCCATCTCAGGGTACTCAGCTTACCGCTGTTGACGGTGGCGGACTCATGCCTGTATCCGGTTACTACACCTACGCAGGTCTCTAAAAACTTACAACCCATGCTAGTGAGGGGAACATCCATAATGTTCCCCTCACTAGATGGATAATATGAGTTCACCTCTGGTCATCTACTGGGTGAACGATTCATAACTTTTCCTGATCTAGGAAATCTCACCGAATATTTTATTCGGGTGATGCGACCCTCGTACGACCAGCAGGGGTCGCATTTCTATATCCACGCTAAGATAGGACTATGTCTACTCAGTTTGAAAGCCCCAGCAACGGTTCTGACCAAGAATTTACCTACATGGCAGTCGGTATGATCTCCGGAGGAGTACCCGGCGTCCTCATCGGTCTACTCATGGCGCTGAGCCTCGGTAACGCCGCAATGTGGGTTTCTATTACAGGTGGTATTGGTATTATCATCGGATTGGTCGTTGCTCAGATGATTTTTCGTAAGAAGAAAAAGAACCTGTAGTTCACCTAAGAATTTATTGGTATAGTGTGTCCCTTAGCAGGAATAATTAAATAAAGTTTGGCCCTCGTAGCTCAGGGGATAGAGCACCGCTCTCCTAAAGCGGGTGTCGATGGTTCGAATCCATTCGAGGGCACAAAGAAACTTCTCTACGGATGAAGTATTGACACACCATGTGCGTGAATGAGCTCAGCTCAAGGTGATTTATTGAACCTTTAACGGATATTCGCAACATCATAAGAATCCACCTATTTTCATCGAACACGTGTACGAGATAGACTTGTTCACACGATGGAATACTTATTTGATGATGAGAGCCTAACTCCTGGCACGAAGAAACACACCAAAAAACATGCTGCCCCAGCTCCACACCTAGAGGAGCCTGCCATCTTTACATACGAAGAACCCATCTTCGAAGAACCACTATGGGAACCGACTGAAGAACCTACTCCTAACATTGAAGTACCTCAAGATATTGCAGAGTTAGATTTCCTGCCACCGTCCTACCAAAGTGGTGGATACGGGGTCGAGGCCTCCCACCGTGCCCCAGCCTCAGAACATCACCAAGCCGGTGACCTACTAGAAGGGCTGAACGATCAACAGCATCAAGCCGTTATCCATCAAGGGAAACCGCTGCTGATCGTTGCCGGTGCTGGCTCAGGAAAAACTCGTGTCTTGACTCATCGCATTGCCTACTTGCTGGCAACGGGCCGAGCCTATGAAAGCGAAATTCTTGCGATCACCTTCACCAACAAAGCCGCCGCCGAAATGCGTGAGAGAATTATCGAACTCGTCGGAGAATCTGCACGCCGTATGTGGATTTCTACATTCCACAGCTTCTGTGTGCGAGTCTTACGTAAAGAAGCATCCCACCTAGATATGAAGACGACGTTCTCTATCTATGATTCTGCAGACTCTCTAAGACTCATCACCACTTTAGCTAAAAACTATGCAATAGATACTCAAAAAATAGCGCCTAAAGCGATTGCCTCACGGATTAGTCAGCTAAAAAATGAGCTCATCACAGCATACGATTTTCAAGCCACCATGAATCCAGCAAATCCCTTTGACCGTGCAGTTTCACAAGTCTATAACGGGTACACACAGCGACTCCAAGCAGCTCACGCCCTAGACTTCGACGACCTCATCGCAAAGACCGTGCATCTTCTACGAAAAGTTCCAGAGGTCGCTCAATACTATCGAACACGTTTCAAACATATTTTGGTGGACGAGTACCAAGACACAAACCACGCACAATACGCCCTCGTGAGAGAACTCGTCGGCAAAAACGAAGCAGAACTCACGGTCGTCGGTGACTCTGATCAGTCTATCTACGCGTTTCGTGGAGCCGATATTCGCAATATTATCGATTTCGAACAAGACTATCCCTCCGCTCGAACCATCATGCTTGAACAGAACTACCGTTCAACACAGAATATTCTCTCGGCAGCTAACGCGGTCATCGAAAAAAACAAAGACCGACGCCCCAAAAAACTTTGGACAGCCTCTGGAGAAGGCGAAAAAATTGTTGGATATGTTGCCGAAAATGAGCATGGTGAAGGGCGATATATTGCAGCTGAGATTGATCGTCTTTACGCATCACACGGGATACGCCCCGGAGATATCGCAATTTTCTACCGAACCAATGCGCAATCTCGTATCTTAGAAGAAGCCCTGATGAGGGAAGGCCTGCCCTATCGAGTCGTCGGCGGTACACGCTTCTACGAACGCAAAGAAATTAAAGACGTTCTAAGCTACCTAAGAATTATGGTCAACGCTGATGACGATGTGAATACTCGCCGTATTCTCAACGTGCCTAAACGTGGTATCGGCGCAAAGAGTGAAGGGCTTGTGGCTGACTACGCACTCCGTCAAAATTGCTCCTTCATGCAAGCTCTCACCCAATGCTCAGAAATATCAGGACTCGGTGTAGCTGCACAGAAAAAAATTGCCTCTTTTGTACAACTCATCCAAGACCTCTCAACGCTTGTTCAATCCTCCTCTCCAGCAAACTGCTTAGAAGCTGTACTAGAACAAAGCGGATACTTACAATCACTACGAGAATCCCAAGACATCCAAGACGAGTCTCGTATAGAGAACCTTTCCGCGTTAGTTGAAGCAGTCCAAGACTTTGAACATGACCACCCCGAAGCGTCTTTGGCTGACTTCCTCGAACACGTTGCACTCGTAGCAGACGCCGACCAGATACCGGCTGCCCCAGAAAACACAGACGAACAGACGGTAAGCGCTCAGAAAATTGCTGAAGAAGTGGCACAAGCACGAGCGCAAGGGGTTATTACGTTGATGACCTTGCATACGGCTAAAGGCCTAGAATTCCCAGTGGTGTTCCTGACTGGAATGGAATACGGAATCTTTCCACACCAGCGAGCAATGACCGATGAAGGAGAAATGAGCGAAGAACGCCGACTTGCCTATGTTGGTCTGACAAGAGCTCGCAAAAAACTCTATATTACGCGGGCTCAGAGCCGTTCACTCTGGGGCCAAAGCCAGATGAACCCTCCCTCTCCATTTATTGAAGAGATTCCTGAAGAACTTATTGAATGGGCTCGAAAAGGCTTCACCACTGTATCTACTACTTCTTCGCACGGCCGTACTGAAGCTCTTGGAACAGGACTCCACAAAAGCTCGGGTGCGGGGCTTCGTGAAGCAGCTCGTCGCGTCAACGTCTCTCGTGTTCAACCAAATAAAGAGATTCCTCAACTAACAGTTGGAGAAGAGGTTTTGCACCAAAGCTTTGGACCAGGAAAAGTTATAGCGCTAGAAGGAAGCGGAGATAAAACCGTTGCAAAAGTGCGTTTTGGTTCAGAAGAAAAACGCCTCCTCTTGCGCTATGCACCGTTAAAGAAACTTTAGGTAATTATTAGCTGTGTGCATAATCTTCGGTGCGATTGTTGGTTTGACGATACGCCGTGAAGAATACCGATAAAATAGGGGTGAGTTTTCACCGTCATTGTGGAGGATTACTGATGCCTGAACGAGATACTGTGCCTTCTGTTGCTTCTGAATTCACCGAAGCAATGAATGCTGTAAGTGATACGAGCGTGCAGGTTCGAGAAATTTCGTCGTTGACATTGGTACGTATTCAAGTTGCACCAGACTCTGTCGCTGCGGCACGCATGTCTCAGGTGCTTGGCATTGACTTTCCTCGTCATCGCGGTGAAGTTACGGGGGATTCTCAAGCACGAGAGATTCTGTATGGTACGCGTCAAATTGTGGCGGCTCTGTGGGTTCATGAGGATACCTTCCTCATCGCTACTCACGTAGACCCCATAAAATTGGGGCGTGCTCTAGATCGTGCCCTCGGCTCAGAACCGGGGCTTGTTCTTGATGTCTCTGCAAATAGGACTGTTATCGAGCTATCTGGTGAAGAAGCTCCTGAAGTGCTTGCCCGCTGTGTCACTTTTGAAGATGACGCTACACCAGAACTATTTGATATTGGTATGGGGTGGCGTTGTAACGTGGGCGAAGCTGAACTCATGTTGTGGCGTATCGACCGTTTTGAATATCTGATGGTTCCACGTTCTTCTACAACAGCACCATTCTTAGTGACGTTACTTGACACTATTGAAAAAGTTAAGAATTGATTATCTACTAGTCAAAGCCAAGGTTTTAAGAAGAAAATAGGGGTTCTTGTCGCATAGACCTGCATCTATTCCTCCTTTGAGCTAAAGTGTCTTGAAGAAGATATTGTGCTCTACCTCTCTTTAGTGGGGTAGAAACAATATCCAAGAAGAAAGAACGCTGGCATGCATCACTGCCAGCACTACTTCAACGAAGAAGGAATCTAGTGGATCTGTTTGAATACCAGGCACGCGACATGTTTGAAAAGCACGGAGTGCCCGTGCTTGAAGGCATCGTCGCGACAACACCTGAAGAAGCAAAAGCAGCAGCCGAAAAAATTGGCGGAGTAACCGTCGTCAAAGCACAGGTAAAAGTTGGCGGGCGCGGCAAAGCCGGTGGCGTCAAAGTCGCAAAAACCCCAGAAGAAGCATACACCCACGCCCAAAACATCCTCGGGATGGATATTAAAGGTCACCGCGTTGAACGCGTCATGATTGCGCAAGGGGCACAAATCGCAGAAGAATACTATTTCTCTCTTCTCCTTGACCGAGCTAATAGAACATACCTCGCGATGTGCTCCGTTGAAGGCGGTATGGAAATTGAGCAGCTAGCAAAAGAACGCCCCGAGGCGCTTGCTAAAGTTGAGGTCAACCCCACAACTGGTCTCGACCTAGACACCGCACACAACATTGTTAAAACTGCTGGATTCTCCCAAGAGCTACAAACCCCTGTCGCAGAAGTGTTGACTCAACTTGGCGCTGTCTTTGAAAAAGAAGATGCAACTCTCGTTGAAGTAAACCCGCTGGTAAGAACCGAGGACGGAAAAATTCTAGCTCTCGACGGAAAAGTTTCTCTCGACGATAACGCAGAGTTCCGCCAACCAGAACACCAAGGGTTAGCCGACAAAACCGCAGAAAATCCCCTTGAAGCAGAAGCTAAAAAACACGACCTCAACTACGTTAAACTCGACGGCGAAGTCGGCGTTATTGGTAATGGTGCTGGTCTTGTGATGTCGACTTTGGACGTAGTGGCATATGCTGGCGAACAATACGGAAATGTCAAACCTGCAAACTTCTTAGACATCGGTGGCGGTGCATCAGCTGAAGTAATGGCAGCCGGACTAGATATCATTCTCGGTGATGAACAAGTTTCATCCGTCTTCGTCAACGTCTTTGGCGGTATCACCTCCTGTGACGCTGTGGCTGAGGGCATTGTACGTGCTTTGGAGATTCTTGGCGATTCTGCGACTAAGCCTTTAGTAGTACGCCTTGATGGAAATAACGTTGAAGCAGGACGACGTATCCTCGCAGAAGCTAATCACCCTCTTGTGCATCAAGAAGAAACAATGGACTCCGGCGCAGCTCGTGCCGCAGAACTTGCCTACGCATCATCTCAAACACAGAATTCTTAGAAGGTACATAAGACATGTCTATCTTTTTGAACAAAGACTCAAAAGTCATCGTTCAGGGTATCACCGGCGCTGAAGGGTCGAAACATACCGCTCGTATGCTTGCTGCTGGTACTCATATTGTCGGTGGCGTTAACGCCCGCAAAGCAGGAAGCACCGTTTCGCATCAGAATGCACAGGGCGAAAATATTGAACTAACAGTATTCGGCACTGTTGCTGAAGCTATGGAAAAAACGGGCGCAGACGTATCCGTAATTTTTGTTCCTCCAGCTTTTTCTAAAGACGCAGTCATTGAAGCTATTGACGCAAAAATGCCGTTAGTCGTGGTCATTACTGAAGGTATTCCGGTGCAGGATGCCGCAGAATTCTGGGCACATGCGAAGAACTCTGTTGATGAAAACGGCAAGATGGTGACTCGAATTATTGGGCCAAACTGCCCCGGTATTATCACCCCTGAAGAATCTTTGGTGGGTATTACTCCCGCGAATATCACCGGAAAAGGAAAAATCGGTCTTGTATCAAAGTCCGGTACTTTGACATACCAGATGATGTTTGAGCTACGTGATATCGGGTTCACAACCTGTATCGGTATTGGCGGTGACCCTATCATCGGTACAACACATATCGATGCGTTAGAAGCCTTTGAAGCTGACCCTGAGACTGAAGCAATCGTGATGATTGGTGAAATTGGTGGTGACGCTGAAGAACGCGCTGCAGAGTTCATCAAAGAACACGTCACAAAACCTGTCGTAGGTTATGTTGCAGGTTTCACCGCTCCAGAAGGTAAAACAATGGGCCATGCTGGGGCTATTGTCTCTGGTTCTTCTGGAACGGCGCAAGCTAAGAAAGAAGCTCTTGAGGCCGCGGGCGTCAAAGTGGGTAAAACCCCGTCTGAGGCTGCTCAGCTGATGCGTGAGATTTTTGCTCAGTCATAAAAATGGTAAGAGTCTTAGGGGAAGTAGAAATATCCCTATAGAATTTCACTTCCCGTCTTGAACCAAAACCCCTAGCGTATATTCATCGATAAGGTGTGTGTGCTCTAGGGGTTTTGTGATGTGGAGGGATCGTGGGGAGGGATGAAGATGACGGAGATTTTACGCGGTGTACCCCATAATCTTCGTTAGTTGAACCACAGAACTGGTGAATATGCAGTGTGTTGTCTGGAAGCTGTACGAACTAGTGGGAAGATTTTGGAGACAATACTCGTCTTAAACTGAATGAAGCTTATGTCTCTGCTCAAAAAATATGGAATCTTACCTTGGGTTATTCTTGCAATAGTCTTTGGTCTGATTTTTGGCCAATTACTTCCTGAAGAAATCTCTCGGATTTTTTATACGTATAACGATATTTTTTCTCAATTCTTATCGTTCTCTATTCCTCTGATTATTATTGGACTTGTTGTTCCTGCTATCGGTGATTTGGGTCGAGGCGCAGGAAAATGGCTAGGTTTAACCGCTGCCTTGGCATACTCTTCTACTTTGTTTGCCGGTTTCTTGACGGTTGTTGTTGCTTTGCTGGCGTACCCCAAACTTATCGACACCTCCACCTTTAACAACGTTACTGCTACTGAAGAAACGCTATCTGCGGCCTCTGGTTACTTCACTATTCAGATGGCCCCACCGTTTGGCGTCATGACGGCTCTCATCCTTGCGTTTGTTATTGGTATCGGGCTTTCTATTGTTCCTCGTGGAGTGTTGCGCCGTGGTTTTCTAGAATTTAGAGAAATTATTAACGCTCTGATTATGCGCGTTATTATTCCACTTTTGCCATTACACATTTTTGGTATTTTCTTGAATTTGAGTGCTTCTGGGGAAGCTGCTCAAGTCATCTCAACCTTGGCCGTTGTTGTTGTGCTGGTACTTCTTCTTGAAGTTGTTATTTTAGGTACCCAATATGGTATTGCCGGAGCTATTTCTGGTAAAAACCCCTTAACCGCTGTGTGGACGATGAAAGACGCGTATTTGACAGCGCTAGGTACGTCTTCTTCTGCGGCGACGATTCCGGTTACGCTTCGTCAGACGCTTAAAAACGGTGTTCGTCATCCTATTGCAAACTTTGTTATTCCGTTGTGCGCCACAATTCACCTCGCTGGTTCTACTTCAAAGATTACAGCTTTTGCTATTGCTATTGCTTTCACTCAGCATATTGATGTGACTACGGGCCAGTGGATTGGTTTTGTGTGCATGCTCGGTATTGTGATGGTTGCAGCACCGGGTGTGCCCGGTGGTGCTATTATGGCAGCTGTTGGCATTTTGCAGTCTATGCTTGGTTTCAACGATCAACAGGTTGCTTTGATGATTGCAACGTATATTGCTCTTGATTCTTTTGGAACAGCAACTAACGTGACTGGTGATGGCGCTATTGCGCTGATTATGAACCGTATTCTTGGTTCAAAGCTTGATGAGCGTGAATCCCGCGTTGCTCCTAACCAAGAGTATGTTCCGTTTGATCCAGACGCATATATTGAGGAAGTCAAACACGACTAGCTCTTTTGTGAACATTATTGTGCGATAGCGTGAAACGCCCTTGTGCTTACCATATATTTTATATAGTAGGCACAGGGGCGTTGCGCTATCCGCAGAGAGATACCTTCACGAAAAGTAGGTGGAATATATGGGAATCATGCAATTACGTGTTGATGTTTCTCCCCGTATGAGTACAGAAGTCTTTCGGCGGCTTCATGCGATTGCTGAGGTATCTCAGTTGAGGGTTCGTTCTGGAGCGGTTCAAGATGATGCTCAAGGTGTGATTGAATGGTGTATTTCAGAAGAGGCTTTGGAGAACTGTTTAGAATTGCTTTCTGAATATTCGGATGTGCGTATTCAAGAGATTCGCCCTGTTGGCGTTCAGGATTCTTCGATGCTGAGTCGGCGTGAACGTAATACTTTAATGTGGGCTAATCAGTTAGCACAAGCCCAGAATTCAAGTTTTTTTAGCCTCACCTATGGGGTATTTATTGTTGTTGCTGTGATTCTTGCTGCGATTGCTGTTTTGACAGATTCCGCTATTTTGGTGGTGGGTGCGATGGTTGTTGGCCCTGACTTTGCTCCGGTAGCTGCTTTGTGTACAGGGGTCGCTTTTAAGGAACGTTCTTTAATCGTGCGGAGTTTGTGCACTTTATGGGGTGGATATTTACTAGCAACTGTAGTGGTTACGTTGTTAGCGTGTATTGCTCTTTATCTGGGGCTTTTTACACCATTGGATGTGTTAGGGGCACGGCCTCAGACCGGTTTTATTTGGCGTCCTAATATTTGGTCTTTTTTAGTTGCGGTTCTTGCTGGCGCAGTGGGTGTTTGGGCTTTAGATACCCATCAATCTAGTGCGCTTATTGGTGTCTTTATTTCGGTGACGACGATTCCAGCGGTGGGGAATCTTGCCCTAGGAATTGCTATTGGTTCTTCCGAAGAGGTGGTGGGCTCTGCTGCTCAACTGGTAATTAACGTTTTGGGAATGTGCGTTGCTGGAATTGTGATGCTTTTGATTCAGCGAGCATTATGGAGAGCTAATGTGCAGTCGCTCAAAGACTCTGGAGCGCTTAGCTCATAAGGTGGGTATCCGTTTTTTGGTGGGGGGGGGTGATTAGGCGACTCCGGTGCCAAATAGTAGGCCTAATATGTAGGTGATGGTTGCAGCAGATAGTCCGATGGCGATTTGTCGTAGTCCTCTTTTGAGGGGGGAAGCGCCTGAGAGTAGTCCGACAATTCCTCCCGTAATACCTAAGGCTGTGGATACGAGAAGTAACGATAGGAAGACTGCGAATGTTCCGGATGCTCCGAAGACGTAGGGGAGTATGGGGATGAGCGCGCCAGAGGCGAAGAATGAGAAGGACGCTGCTGCCGCTCCAATATCTGTACCGAGGGCTGTGGTGTGCGATTCTGTTGATGGGGTATTGCTGTTTTCTTGGTAGGACAATGATGGGTCACAGTCGCAAGAGAATTGTCCGAAGCGTTCTTGTGCTCGGTGCGTTGCGGCTTCTTCGCTCATTCCTCGTGCTTTATAGATGAGTTTGAGTTCATTTTGGTTGATATCGAGTTGGTCTGCGACGCTGAGGGTGATTTGGGTGGGGTTTGAGGCATCGAGTAATTCTCGTTGAGATCTGACGGAGACGAATTCTCCTGCTGCCATGGATAGGGCTCCGGCTAGTAGTCCTGCAATGCCGGAGAGGAGAATAAATTCTGAGCTGGCTCCACTGGCTCCAATTCCCATGATGAGGGCGACGTTAGAGACGAGTCCGTCGTTAGCTCCAAAGACAGCTGCACGAAAATTACCTGATAGTTTTTCACGTCCGGCGGTAGATAATGCTCGGACTATTTCTTCATGTACAGCTTCATCTGCTGCCATGGCTTCGGTTGCGTGGGGGTCGTGGGCGTAGGGGGAGCGTTGTTCTGCACGTTGAGCTAGTGCGAGGACGAAGACGGTTCCGCAGTGTTTTGCTAAGAACTCGAGAATATACGCACTAATAGAGGGGTGTGGTGTGGGTTCTGCATGTGCTCCTAGGAGCTGTCTCCAATGGTTTTGGTGACGTTGTTCTGCGGCGGCGACTTCGTGGAGGATTTCAGCTTCGGCGCCTTGTGATCGTTGTGCTAAAGACGCGTAAATTTTTGCTTCAGATATTTCTTCAGCGAGGTATCGTCTCCAGCGTTTGATCTCTTGGGGTGTTGGTTCGTGCTGTTCTTGCTCCATGGTTTTTACCTTATAACGAGAGACCGGCTGTACACCATAAGTTTTTATGGTGTACAGCCGGTTGTTAGGTTTCTCTCTAGAGAGGTGCTTTAGACCTTAGACGAGGTTGCCTTCGCCGTCTTCGAGGTGTGCTCGTACGAACCACTGGAATTTTTCGAGTTCTGCGGTCTGAGAGATGAGCAAATCTTCGGTGACGGGGTCGATGTCTGCGACCTTTGCGATGGCTACGCGGTGGTCTTCAATGATGCGGGTGTATACCTCGTTGAGTGCGCGGAGGTGATCAAGCGCCTTAGCGCGGCCGAGGGGGTATTCTTCCCAGGTGCGCTGTTCGGTGAGGTCTCCGGCTAGTCCGTTAGGTGCTACTCCGAGAGTTGCCATGCGTTCTGCAATGTCATCTGCGTAGGTGCGTACGAGGGATACCTGTGGGTCAATCATTTCGTGAACGCCGATGAAAGATGGTCCGACAACGTTCCAGTGAGCGTGCTTGAGTACGAGTTGGAGGTCGTTCATTGCGTGGAGGCGCATCTGGAGGAGTTCTCCGACCTGATGTCCTGAGTTCTCGGTGATTCCTGGTACGGTAAATGATGCAGTGTTTGCCATTGTTGTTGCCTTCCTGTGTATTTGTGATGTTCTGTGAAGTGTTGGGTAAATGTGGGATTTCCAACGCTTCGTTATTACGAATATATCAAGAATAGAAGGCCCTTGCAAGCTTTATTATGAATTACTCAAAATAAGGATGCCCTTAAGAGATAGGTTAGCATGGCTAACCTTAGTCGTCCCTTTGGTTTCAATAACATCTATATCACCTGGGACAATAACAACTTTCATGCCTGCAGATAGTGCACTTTGAACGCCTGAAGGAGAGTCTTCCACCGCCACGCAACGCTGAGGATTAACGCCGAGTTGCTTTGCGGCCTGCAGATAAGGCTCAGGATGTGGCTTTGGGTTGGTAACTTGTTGATCACCAATAATTACTGAAAAAGTTTCGGGGGATAAGCTGGCAGTATGCTCTGCTACTTTAGTGATGGCATTGGTGACAATGCCGACGGGAATGTTCGCCTTGCGAAGTTCTTGAAGAACCTCTGGTATTCCAGGAATTAAAGAAATGGCATGAGTCTCTAAAATTGTTTCAGCCTGCTTCTGAAGCTCTGCTTTCATTTCTTGAAGCTCTAGAGGTACGCCGTTTTCTTGTAATCGAATCAAAGAAGCGTCAATAGATTTTCCTAAGCAATCGGCGGTATCTTGTGCCGTCCAAAAAGCGTGATGTTCTTGTGCTATTGCTTGCTTGGCTTGTTCCCAGATGGGTTCAGTGTCTACAAGTGTCCCATCGTGGTCAAAGAAAACAGCTTCGGGTGGTGTTAGATATTGTGTATCGCTCATACGTTTACTCTATCGGAGGTTATCTTGAAGTGTGTTGCATGGTGAGTTGTTCTTCTTGGGGCTGTGTGTTTTAACATGGAATGGTGACTTCAACACCCTCTAGTGAGAATACTTTGATAAGACATCAGGGCATTTTTGGGCACCTAATATATAGGCTTTCTGTGCCTGGTGCTTTCTTGAGTGCTTTGTGGGTTAGCTTTGGGAGAATCCTTTTTGACGCACAAGGCGAACTGACGTGGATTTTTGCTATAAGTATCACCCCTAGTCTTTTGGTTATTCTGCTGTGCGGGTGTTATTGGGGTTATCGTGACGCTTGTAGGTATTCAAATGGGCGTTCCTTGCCTGTGTCTTTAGCTTATATGCATTGCCTTACGTGGTTTTGGGCTTTTACTTTTGGGGTGTTGTGTCCTGATCGGCGTGATGGGAAAACAATCTCTGCGCTCTCTCAAATATTTGGCGAACACTACGTTGGGTTGGCTGCTGGTTTTGGTAACACTGCTGGAATCCTGACTTTTGTGAGTGCCTTCGCAGTCTTTTTTCTTGCGCTGAATTATTGCCGGCATTCTGCGAAACTGAGTGCGGGTATTACCGAAGAAGATGAAGAGCGGATAGCTCGCGAGTCTAGCGACTATGAGTTTCTTGAATCATAGTCTTTTGTATCTGTAAATATTTTTAAAACGTTTTTTCTGGGAAGTATTGCATAAACTAAGTTGAGCGTTGTAGACTCAAGTTAGTTGAACCGGGTATCGTTAATGGAGTGCTCGGACATCATAAAACAGCACACGACACAGAAAGGACACTATATGAACATGCAATTAACAAGCGCATCAGAAGAACTGCTCAACCAAGCAAATAGCTACGCTCAAACTCTCAAAAACCCATCAATAGAGCCAGAACATCTACTAAAAGCGATGCTAGATACTCGCCAGAGCCTCGCCGCAGCAACACTTAAAGTTGCAGGGGTAAACCTCGACGAACTATCTGAAAAAGTCTCCGCACAGATTAAAACTCTTCCCGCAACTTCTGGAGCAACAGTTGCAAAACCCCAAATAAGCCAAGACGTTCTCCACGCACTAGAAAATGCCCAAACGCAAGCGCAAAAACTTGGAGATAGCTATATCTCTACAGAAATCATCTTGCTAGGAATCGCTCAGGGACAAAACGCCGCAGCCACACTCCTAAAAAATAACGGAGCTACAGCACAAACCATTGAAGGAATCATCCCCAACATACGAGGAGGTAAAAAAGTGGATACTCCAAACCCCGAAGGAACTTTTCAAGCCCTGGAAAAGTACGGAACAGACCTCACAGCCATAGCACGAAGCGGAAAACTCGACCCCGTCATCGGACGCGACAGCGAAATACGACGAGTCGTACAAGTACTCTCACGACGCACTAAAAATAACCCCGTACTCATTGGCGAACCTGGCGTCGGAAAAACCGCAGTCGTTGAAGGACTTGCACAACGCATGGTCTCAGGAGACGTCCCCGAATCTTTACGCGGAAAGACACTGATCTCCCTCGACCTAGGATCCATGGTCGCAGGAGCAAAATATCGTGGAGAATTTGAAGAACGACTCAAAGCAGTTCTTGACGAAATCAAAAACTCCCAAGGCCAAATCATCACTTTCATCGACGAAATACATACTGTCGTCGGCGCCGGAGCATCTGAAGGGTCCATGGACGCCGGAAACATGCTCAAACCTATGCTTGCTCGCGGAGAACTTCGACTCATCGGTGCAACCACCCTAGACGAGTACCGCCAGAACATCGAAAAAGACGCTGCCTTAGAACGCCGATTCCAGCAAGTATACGTAGGCGAACCCAGCGTCGAAGACACCATCGGTATCTTGCGTGGACTCAAAGAACGCTACGAAGCACACCACAAAGTAGCCATCGCAGACTCCGCACTCGTTGCCGCCGCAAACCTCTCGCAACGCTATATCCCATCACGCCAATTACCAGATAAGGCCATCGACCTCATCGACGAAGCCGCATCACGGTTACGTATGGAAATTGACTCAGCTCCAGAAGAGATTGACGCTTTACGCAGAGCCGTAGACCGTATGACCATGGAAGAACTTGCCCTCGCCAAAGAAAAAGACGAGGCCTCCAAAGAACGCCTCGAAGCGCTACGGGCTGATATGGCAGATAAGCAAGAAGAACTCCGCGAACTCAATATGCGCTGGGAAGCAGAGAAAGCCGGTCTGAACCGCGTCGGAGACATCAAAAATAGCATCGACGAGCTACGCTCCCGTGCCGAAGTCGCCCAACGTGAAGGAAACTTGGCCGAAGCATCACGCCTTCTTTACGGGGAAATTCCTGCCCTCGAAAAAGAACTAACTGATGCTCAACAAGCAGAAGACCGAGTCCGCGAAGAATCTATGATTTCAGAAGAAGTCACAGCAGAAGACATCGCCGAAGTCATCAGCGCATGGACAGGTATCCCCGCAGGGAAAATGCTCCAAGGCGAAAGCGAAAAACTACTCAACATGGAAAGCGAACTCGGCAAGCGCCTCATCGGACAACACCAAGCTGTTCAAGCTGTTGCTGACGCGGTACGCCGTTCACGTGCTGGTATTAGCGACCCTGACCGCCCCATCGGTTCATTCCTTTTCTTAGGCCCAACCGGTGTAGGTAAAACAGAGCTCGCCAAATCACTTGCACAATTCCAATTTGACGACGAACGCGCGCTGATTCGCATCGACATGTCTGAATACGCTGAAAAGCATGCCGTATCACGACTAGTCGGAGCTCCTCCCGGATACGTCGGATACGAAGAAGGCGGACAACTCACCGAAGCAGTACGCCGTCGCCCGTACTCTGTTGTACTCCTCGACGAGGTAGAGAAAGCCCATCCAGAAGTGTTCGACATCCTCCTTCAAGTTCTTGACGATGGACGTCTAACAGACGGACAAGGCCGCACTGTGGACTTCCGAAACGTTATCCTCATCTTGACCTCAAACTTGGGATCTCAATTCTTAATTGACTCAACGCAAAGTCAAGAAGACCGAAGCAAAGCTGTCATGAACGTCGTCAACGCTTCTTTCAAACCTGAGTTCCTCAACCGGTTGGATAACATCATCATGTTCGACCCACTGAGTGAAGAAGACCTCGGAAAAATTGTGCTACTACAAATACAATCAATGGCACACCGCCTAGAAGATAAGCGTATCAGCCTCGACGTGAGCGAAAACGCCATCCAGTGGTTAGGCACCAACGGATACGACCCCGCCTACGGAGCCCGACCACTTCGCCGCCTCGTTCAAACAGAGCTCGGAAACCGCTTAGCTCAGGGCATACTTGCCGGCGATATCCACGAAGGAGACACCGTCCATGTGGATGTTACCGACCAAGAGCCAAAGACTCTGCACCTAGAATCCATCCGATAAAAACCTCTCAGGTGCCCCTTTCGATGATGTTGCCACCCCGCACGGGGTGGCAACACGTCGTTAAAACCCCACAACAAGAAGAACGAGAACACTCTCACGGCAACGAATACTACCCTGTACCAGAGCCATCCTCGATAATAAGAGAGTGAACTTTGAATCCTCCTCCCGCTCTTCGATGTACAGTTCCAACATTGAGCTCACCAACCACCCCGAAATTGCTCGCGCACATCAATCAGCACTACGCTCCATCGCACGTATCGTTGAAAACGAAATTCCCGCCCACGACACCCAATATGCCCGTGAAGGAATTGAGCATCTATTATACGAAGGACAAGTCCTCGTTCTCACCGGAGCCGGTGTTTCCACAGCCTCAGGAATCCCCGACTACCGCGGAGAAAGCGGTTCTTTGAAAAACCACCGCCCGATGACATACCAAGAATTCCGCTACGACGACGAAGCACGCCAACGATACTGGGCCCGCTCCTACGTAGGCTGGCGCAGAATGAGAAGAGCCGAACCTAACGCAGCACACTACCTACTCACCAAACTTGAAGAGCGCTCGCAACTGGCAGGTATTATCACTCAAAACGTTGATGGATTACACCGGCGTGCAGGATCACGGAACGTTCTCACCCTTCACGGCGACTTAGAGTACGTCGTATGCCTTATCTGCCAAAACCGTGAACACCGTGCCGAACTAGACCTCAGAATTGAAGAGAAAAACCCCGGATACCTAGAACGGTTAGAGGACCAAAATCTTCAAGTAAACCCCGATGGAGATGTGTCGCTTAGCGATGCGTTAATTTCTGACTTTCAGATGGTTGGTTGCACGAACTGCCAACAGACTTTCCTCAAACCTGATGTTGTATATTTTGGCGAGAACGTGCCTGCCCAGCGAAAAACACGAGCCTGGCAGATGTACCGTGATTGCCGTTCTGTACTTGTTGTGGGCAGTTCCCTAGCGGTGATGAGCGGATATAAATTTGCTCTTGAAGCCCATAAAGACCAGAAGCCTTTAGGAATTATTAATGGTGGGCCAACACGCGCAGATCGCAAAGCAACGTATATGTGGCGTAGTGACGTGGCGGCTGCTCTCGCTCAACTAATGTAGTCGTGCAGACGCTTCATGAGGCTGAGAAGAATCGTAACGATATGTAATCTGAAAAACATTTTTTGAGATTCTATGGAGGGAAATACGGCCCTTTCACGGTTTTAAGAGTAAATATCGTCACTAATTTCCTCTCAAAGGGATACGAATTAAGCACAGCTAATAAAAAACATGTACCCTTAAGCAGGAAAGACTGTAAGAGGATTCCGGGGCTACCTGTGTGCTTACACACTTGGCCCACCGGACACGATGGATAAAGAGGGGGTCACGCCATGGGGCGCGGCCGTCAAAAGGCTAAAGCAACACGGCAGGCTCGGGAGATGAAATACTACAGCCCCGAGACCGATTACTCTGCGCTCGAACGCGAGCTCAGTGGTGCCAAAAATAACTCATCCAGAAAGTCATCCGGTCATCAATATGATGAGGACGACTACTCAGAATACCTCGACAAGTATTCTGACGATTATGTTGATGAAGACTAATCTTCTCGATTAGTCATTTTGAGACAATAAAAAAGTAGTGTGCCCCGAGGGGTACACTACTTTTTTATACGCAAACGCACCTACAACATCTTGGTGAACGGTACTACTCAGCTACACAATAAAGCTCTTCTCCTCTGATGAAACGAGAAGAAGAGCTTTACTCTTCACCTTGTTGAGCTAAAGATACGTCTTAGACAAAAGAGCAGCGCCACCATCGACGCCCTTAGCTCCTTGAACATAATCCTCGCATGATGAGTAAGAGCCGTCATCCTTACGAACCTCACCTAAAATCCAAGAACTTATGCCTTGTTCTGAGGCAGAAGAAACAACCTCATCAGCAACCTGAGATGAAACAACCGCAACCATGCCCACACCCATATTGAGGGTTCTTTCCATATCTGCCAGAGGGACCGAACCAAGACGTTCAACCAAACGGAAAATTGCGGGAACCTCCCACGTTGAACGATCGACTACACCAATCAGACCCTGCGGCAAAACTCGTGCTAGATTAGCAGCCAAACCGCCACCTGTTACATGAGAGAAAGCACGGATACCAGAACCGGTATGTCCGTCTTCACCATTGACAGGGAACTTCTCTAAGAGCTCTAAACATGCTGCGGTGTAGATACGCGTCGGTTCGAGCAATTCTTCACCGAGAGTCCGCCCCAACTCTGGAATATGGCTCTCTAGAGTGAACTCAGAATGCTCTACCACTTTACGTACTAAAGAATAACCATTCGAATGAATCCCCGAAGACGCCATGGCGACGAGAACATCTCCATCCTGAACACGGTCTGGGCCAAGTAATTCATCTGACTCAACAATGCCTGTAGCGGCTCCTGCTACATCGTATTCATGTTCGCCTAACAGGCCAGGATGCTCAGCTGTTTCACCACCTACAAGAGCAGTTTGAGCAAGTGCACACCCCTCAGCAATGCCGCGAACAATATCTGCAATACGCTCAGGAACAACCTTTCCTGTCGCAATATAATCAGTCATGAACAGAGGTTTAGCCCCGGTGACAACAATATCGTCGACCACCATACCTACAAGATCGTGTCCAATTGTATGGTGAATATCTAAAGCTTGAGCAATAGCAACTTTCGTGCCAACACCATCTGTTGATGTTGCAAGATACGGTGTGCGATAGTCTTTCAACACGCTGAGGTCGAAAAGACCCGCAAAACCACCGACACCCCCTACCACTGCAGAACTATGAGTAGCTTTAACCGCGTCTTTCATTAGTTCAACAGCGCGGTCGCCAGCTTCAACATCTACACCGGCAGAAGCATACGTTATCTGTGAAGAATCAGTGGTCATGGGGGTCTTCCTTTGTCGTTTGTGGATAAATCGTATCTTCGGGCAAGATAAGAGACTCTAGTTCCGAATCTGGACCAGGCTCACAGCGTGACGTACACCCACCCACCACGGGGCCTGCTGCTGTAGACGATGAGCCTTGGCGAGTATGAATAGAATATGCCTGAGCATGTTCTGGCTTTTGGGGTACCGGACGTTCTGCGGTCACCTCAGCAATAGAACTAGATAACGGTCCACTAGCACCTGCAACGGTGTCTTGGGCGTCAAAGAGATTCTTTCCAATACGTTCTGGAATCTCAATAGGGTACTTACCCGTAAAACAAGCGGTACATAAGTTTTTACGTTGCTGTTGAGTCGCCGCAATCATGCCATCTTCTGAGATATACCCCAAAGAATCAGCACCTAAAGATTCTCCAATTTCCTCAACACTCATCGTATTAGCAACGAGCTCAGCACGAGAGGCAAAGTCAATACCGTAGAAACACGGCCATTTGACGGGAGGAGAAGAAATTCTCACATGAACCTCTGCCGCACCAGCTTCTTTGAGCATCCGCACTAATGCACGCTGAGTGTTACCTCGCACAATAGAATCGTCAACAACGATGAGTCGTTTACCCTCAACCACCGAACGCAGCGGATTGAGTTTAAGCCTAATACCTAATTGACGAATAGTCTGCGACGGCTGAATAAAGGTACGCCCAACATAAGCATTTTTGACAAGACCATTACCAAAAGGAATACCGGATTCTTCAGCATACCCAATTGCGGCTGGAACCCCTGACTCGGGGGTAGGCATAACCAAATCCGCCTCAACACGATGCTCTCGTGCTAACTGTCTGCCCATCTCTACCCGTGACTCATATACTGAACGAGCATTAATCGTGGTATCTGGCCTCGCTAGATAGACATACTCAAAAACACAACCGGCAGGCTCTGCAGGGGCAAATTGTTCTGATTGAACGCCGTCTTCGGTGATGGTGAGAAACTCTCCAGGAGAAACTTCGCGAACAAAAGCTGCACCGACAATGTCTAGTGCAGCTGTTTCTGAAGCGACAACCCAACCATCATGATGAAGCTTTCCCAAGACAAGGGGACGCACACCTTGTGGATCACGAGCCACATAAAGGGTGTTTTCGTCCATAAAGACAAGGCAGAAAGCTCCCTTGAGGGTAGGTAAGAGTTCTAAAGCGGCCTCTTTGAGGGAGGGGTGCTGATGTTTAGCAAGAAGAGCTGTCACGAGAGCTGTATCTGTGGTGTTTCCTTGTGCTAATTCGCCACGTTCGGGTGTCTCACCACTATTTTTTTCTAAAACTCTGTCGTAGAGTTCGGCAGAGTTTGTAATATTTCCGTTATGCGCTAAAGCTAACGTCCCGTGGGGGGTAGCTCCAAGAGTAGGCTGCGCATTAGCCCAATGTGAGGCTCCAGTGGTGGAATAACGACAATGACCAATTGCCATATGCCCTCGCATAGAGTTGAGGGTGTGCTCATCAAAGACTTGGGATACCAGCCCCATATCTTTATAGACGTTAATTCGTTTTCCATCGCTAGTAGCAATACCAGCAGATTCTTGGCCTCTATGCTGTAGTGCGTATAAGCCGTAGTAGGTGAGTTTTGCTACGTCTTCTCCTGGAGCCCAGACGCCAAAGACTCCGCATTCATCTTTAGGGCCGTGGTCAATAGGGTCGAGATCATGGGTCAGTTTACCGTCGGGACGAACCAATGTTGCCATCTTTTCGAAGGTCGGGGCCGAACAAAAAATAGTGACCTAACCATCTAAGGTGTGTGACGTGTACCAAAGAAGCTAAGACGGTACTAGTTTAGCCTATGGACATCCACTTTCTAGAAAAAATTGAGTATATGTTCGTTTAAGAACTACTCTTCATCTGTTTCAATAGCACGAACCACCTCAGCGTGACGAGCCGTAAACTTATCGATGATAAGAGCAACCGTCAAAGAAATAGCAGTGCAAACGCTCATCGAGCACACGGCAAGGACACCAAAAACGGAAGACCTTGTGTATTCATCACTGCTACCAACAAAAAACGTTAATACGGCGGCAACCAGTAAACCAACAAGAACACCGGTGATTCCAAAAGCAATCAAAGAAGGTGCTCGACGCACCTGAACAAGACGCTCCTGAGGGCGTTGAGAAGAAGAATCTTGAGAATGTGGGGTAGAAGTACTCATCACGTACCATTCTATTCTGGCGCGATACAAAAATAGAAAAATATGGCCCTATTACTCTACAAGAAAAACTTAAAACAACCTTGTCAAAGCTTGAGAACCAAACTCCTAAACGCTCTGATATAAAGGCAAAATATCGCGCAAATTAGCACGCACACCAGAAGCGCTTATGTGAGTTTCTTTCTCTTGCCAATCCACTACTCCACAGGCTAAAGCGCACCAAAGATAAGGCGTCATTTCTATAACGTTGGCAGGCGTTCCACGAGTATGACGAGGACCAGCAATACATTGCGTCACGCCGAAAGGGGGAACTCTCACCTCAACAGAATTACCTGGAGCTCGATACGCTAACTCCTCCAATAAAAAACGCACCGCACCAGCTTGAACACTGCGCGGTAACTGTTCAAAAGATTTCTCCGGTTCTGGCGACTCAAAAACTCGAAAAATCTCAGAAATATACGCTATTCCCTGTTCTAAAGAAATCTTACGACGGGTGCTCATCTGCTAAGACTAAACCTCCTGCTGTAACGCTGCACCCGGTTCAACAGCTCCAACAACAGTACCAGCGCCCATAATAGGCGAAGTGCACTGCTCTATACCCTGCGCTCGCTGCTGAGCAGTAATGAGTCCAGCTTGTTCTAAAATACTCAACGCAATAACAACTAAAGCACGATGTGAACCGTCAAGAATCTTAATGCATAACGATGAACCATCGCGCAAACCAATAGCTAAAACCCCTTCTGCTCCACCTTTGACAACACCGTCTAACAGAACAGACAAACGAGTATAGGGGGTGTCCACTCCCTGAAGATACTCAGGGTAATCCACCATGGCGGTAGCTACTGTAGCAACACGAGCATCAGCATGAATATTTTCAATGCCTGCCCCGAGCAAAGAATATCCTCGAGCAAGGGCACGTAAAGACAACGCAGGTAATGGCGCCCCACAACCGTCAACACCTACCGTAGAGATATCCTCTTGGGTGCATTGGCGAATAGTTTCGAGAACACGCTGTTGTAGCGGATGTTCTGGATCAAGATAACGATCAACATCCCACCCATTTTTAACACACGCCCATAAAAAGGCACTATGTTTTCCTGAACAGTTAAACGCTAAACGCTGAGCACCCTTACCAGCCTGAATAAGAGCGTTCAAACTTGGCTGATCTGACGGAAGTACTGAAGGGCATTGGAGTGCACTATCATCAAGTCCAGCCTCAGCAAGGATAGACTGCGCAACCTTCATATGCTCAAAAGAACCAGTATGGGACCCCGAAGCAAGAGCAATCTGAGCTCCTTGCAACTCAGCACCAGCATTCATCGACGCAATCGTCTGAAACGGTTTCAGCGCAGAGCGCGGAAAAATTGGGGTATCAATATCACCATAAGAAATACGGGGAGAGCCATCTGCGTTGAGCAAAATAGCAGAACCTATGTGACGGGATTCAACGAACCCGCTACGGCGAACGACTGCAAGTTCTACGGCGTCTTGAGCATGAAATGTCTGCATACCCTCCAGTATTGCATAATTCTTAGACCCGATGATTAAGCCTGCGGTACAGGCTAGAGGACCACTATCCCTAAAAATAGGAGGGACATCTGCGCTATAGGGGAGACCAAAAGATTCATTATATGCTGAGTGAAGGCTGAGAAAAAGTTTCCTGTTTTAATGTCAAGACATAAAACCTCAATACGCCGTAATTCCAGAAAAATAGAGAGATTCTGAGACTAAACTATGAACTTTTCGCGTAGCCTTAGAGAATGAAGGTTTTGGTACTTGGCCCCGGCGGGCGTGAACATGCAATCATCCGCGCACTTCAAAAAGACCCACAAGTAACCCAGGTGTACAGTGCCCCTGGAAACGCTGGAATTGCGCAACAAATCCCCACTTACCCTATCAATGCGCAGAACCCTGCAGAGGTCATTACGTTAGCACAACAACTCGATATCGACCTCGTCGTCATCGGGCCAGAAGCACCGCTAGTTGCTGGTGTTGCAGACGCTCTACGTCAAGAGGACATCCCCGTATTTGGGCCAGACCAAGAAGCCGCTACACTCGAAGGCTCAAAAGCCTTCGCAAAAGAAATAATGGCAGAAGCGCAAGTGCCGACAGCACTCGCAAAAATTGCTCACACCATGGAAGAAGCCAGCGAAGCAATCGATTCCTTTGGTCCACCTTACGTCGTCAAAGACGACGGTCTTGCCGCTGGAAAAGGCGTGGTCGTCACTCACCATCGCGAAGAAGCCCTAGCCCATGCCCAAGCCTGTTTCGACGCTGGCTCACACATCATTGTTGAAGAATACCTTGATGGCCCAGAAGTTTCGCTCTTCGTCATTTCTGATGGTGAACGATGCATCCCCTTAGCCCCAGCACAAGATTTTAAACGCATCTTTGACCAAGACCGCGGTGCAAACACCGGAGGTATGGGCGCTTATAGTCCTCTACCGTGGCTTCCTGAAAATTTTGTTCAGACCGTGATGGAACGCGTTGCACAACCAACCATCACCCATATGAAACATCGTGGAACCCCGTTCATTGGCGTGCTCTATTGCGGTTTAATTATCACCTCTCGTGGCATTCGCGTCATTGAATTCAACGCCCGTTTTGGCGACCCAGAAACACAAGCTGTCCTTGCTCGGTTGAAAACACCGCTAGGGCAGCTTCTTTATTCGGCAGCATGTTCACGTCTAGACGAAAACACCACACTATCTTGGGATTCACGGTACGCGGTCGATGTCGTCATGGCAGCAGAAAACTATCCTGACACACCTCGTACCGGTGACGTTATTAACGGACTAGACGATTTTGCTGATGAAGAAGATCTCTACGTTGTTCATGCTGGCACAACCCAACAGGGTCAGGACGTTTTGACCTCTGGCGGCAGAGTTCTTGCCGTCGTTGGACTAGGAGAAGACCTTGCTCAAGCACGAGAGCGAGCCTATGAAGGCGTCCAACGTATTTCTTGGCAAGGTGCCCAATACCGTCAAGATATTGCTTTAGCTGCTGTACAACAGCAGATTGCGGTGCCACAACAATACTCGTAGCTATAGATTTGCTCCTCACAACGATGAGCACACACATTTTTATCCCCCCCTTTAACTTTGACTCGTTACAACCTATAGGAGCATCATGAACTGGAAAGAGGAGCCTCTTGAGATTCCAGGATGGAGACACGTATATGCCGGAAAAGTTCGAGACTTATATATTCCAGCTGAAGGGCACGATGAAGTCTTTGGGCTGTCTATAAAAGATGATGCCGAACAGCGTGCTGGCTCTGTTCTTGTTGTCGCCTCAGACCGTGTGAGCGCTTTTGACCAAGTGATTCCCACCCTTATCCCTGATAAAGGAAAGATACTCACTCAGCTTTCATTATGGTGGTTTAGTGAACTTGAGGAAGTCCCTCATCACGTTCTGTCTACCGACGTGCCTGAGATTGTTGCTGGACGAGCCATGATTTGTAAATCTTTGAATATGTTCCCTGTAGAGTGTATTGCTCGAGGATACCTCACTGGTTCTGGACTCAAAACATATCAGGAGACCGGTACCATCGGCGATACCGTGCTACCTGAGGGATTAGTAGACGGATCTCCCCTAACTCCTGCTGTTTTTACTCCCACCGGCAAAGCCGAAATTGGCGAACATGACGAACTAATTACGCGTCAAGAATTGCATGAAGAAATTGGTGAGCCTATGGCCGATAGGCTCGAAGAACTGACCTTATCGATATATTCTCACGCCGAAAAAATTGCTCGTGAACGCGGTATTATCATTGCCGATACGAAACTTGAATTTGGATTAGATTCTTATCGTGGAGCTGTCACTCTTGGAGACGAGGTGCTTACGCCTGATTCTTCTCGTTTCTGGGATGCTGAAAAATATCAGCCAGGACAGAAACAGCCTAGTTTTGATAAACAATTTATTCGCGATTGGCTTATGTCTGACGCGTCAGGGTGGAATGGGCAAGGCGCTGTTCCTGCCTTACCTGATGAGATTGTTGAAAAAACTCGGGAACGTTATATCGAAGCGTACGAGCGTCTAACGCAAACGAAATTTACCGCATAGCGCTTGGGGCTATGCGGCCAACACCAAAAGATTGAGATAGACGCTGGGTATGACCGTCATCGGTCATACCCAGCGTCTATGCGTTGTTATTCTACGAACTTGTCGGGGGTTACCCCGTCACGAATTTTCTCGTGGTATTCGCGATGTTTTTGAGCTTCATCCGAAAGCGCGTAGAACCATGTAATATGTTCCGCTACACTTTGCTGGGCTGTATCTGGATCTTGGGCAAGGATAGAGTCATAGATTTTTCGATGCTGTTTTTGCAGCTCTTTTTTGACGTTTTCCCAGTCCTGTAAGTAGGGTACAGCTTCTTCGACATAACCTACCGTTGCTAAATGAAGTGAGTCAATAACAGTTTCTAGAGCAAGATTCTCACTGAGTGTGGAGATTTCGTAATGGAAACGCGTATCACAAAAATGAAAACGTTCATTACTAATGTTTTCAAAGTCCATCTCATCAAGATAGCTTTTGGCTCGTTGTAAGGCTTGGGAACGTTTAACAGTCTCTTCACCATTTGCTGCAATACGTGCGGCATGGCCTTCTAAAAGAATACGTGTTGTCACAACGTCGGATACGGGAAGCGTCTTGGTAGCAATATGCATCCGAATAGCCCAGCTTAACGCATCCGAAGGCTCTGACACTACGATAGCTCCAGATTTTGGACCTGAACCGGTCTGTGAGCGAATGAGACCTACAGCACCAAGAACTTGTAGTCCTTCGCGTACGGAGGCACGAGAAATACCATATTGTTCGGCGAGAGCTCGTTCTCCGGGTAGTCTATCGCCTACGCGTAATTGTCCACGGCGAAGTTTTGTTTCTATAGAGTCGATGAGAACGCTAAAGGTTCTTTCTTTCACAGTTCCTCTTTGATATGGCGGAATGATAGAAAACGGTGGCGGCACCTCAGCCGAAGTTGAGATACCGCCACCGTAAGTAACACACTTTTAGGTGAGACAACCTTAGGGCGTATCTTAGTGGTGAATTTCGATTAGGAAGTGCAAAATATTGGTTTGCAAGAAGACTAAGGTACAGACGGTAACCAACATGGCGACGGACCATGGAAGAACTGACTTGAAGATCTCGGACTCTTTGCCTTCCATATCCACAGAAGTTGCTGCAATAGCCAAAGACTGTGGGGAAATCATCTTGCCAACAACACCACCGCTGGTGTTAGCCGCAAGCAATAGTTCAGGTGTCACACCGGTGATACCTTGATGGGCGAGATTATTTGCTGCCGCAACCTGTAGCTTGGAGAAGAGCGCGTTTGCCGAAGTGTCAGAACCAGTAACAGCAGTTCCAATCCAGCCGAGGGAAGGAGCGAGGAACGCGTAGATTGGTCCGAGTCCTGCAACGAATGCACCCATTGCAACGGTCTGACCGGAGAAGTTCATAACGTATGCTAGCGCCAGAACAGTAACGATGGTCAATGCGGAGAAACGCATACGATATGCGGTAACACCAATTTCTTTGACAACATCACCGAAGCTGAGAGCATAGCGGTTATTTTCGTTGAAGACCATGTACAAGACAGCAACGATGAGACCCGCAAAGAGTAGGAAGCTACCAGGGTTATTCAACCATGCGAAAGAGTATGCGGACTTGACGTGTTCGCCAGCTGAATTAACAAGGCGGTCTTCAAGTAGTGGCATCTTAACAACGAGGTTGGTGCTCTTGAGCCATGTAACAACGGGGGTTGCCAAGTTTGCAATGCCGAAGACGAGAACAACAACTGCGTAAGGCATAAGTGCCATCCAGACACGCATTCCAGTAAGTTCGGATTTTGCGTTTTCTTCTAGCGGAGGTAGTCCGTAACGTTCACGAACGCCTGCGATACCTCGAGGCTTCCATACGCGCAAGAAGGCAACTGCTACACCGAGCGAAACGATACATGCAACAACGTCGGTGAGCTGGTAGACGAAGTAGGTTGCGGTGAGCCACTGTGCAACACCGAAAGAGAAGCCGATAACAACTGCAGGAACCCAAGCATCTTTAACGCCCTTGACGCCGTCAAGGATGAAAAGAAGGATGAGCGGAACGAAGAATGCGAGGAAAGGTGCTTGGTGACCAACGATTGCACCAATAACGGTTGCGTCTTTGCCACCAACTTCACCTGCGGTGGTGATGGGGATAGCTACCGCACCGAATGCTACAGGAGCGGTATTTGCAATGAGTACGGTGACAGCTGCTTTGAGTGGTTTAACACCCAATGCAAGAATCATTGTTGCGGTGATAGCAACAGGAGCGCCGAAGCCTGCAAGTGCTTCGAGTAGGCCGCCGAAGCAGAACGCGATGAGGATGGCCTGGATACGTAGGTCGCCTCCACCAATAGCATCGAAGGTGCGACGGAGGTCTTCAAAACGACCAGAGAGAACAGTAATTTGGTAGAACCAAATTGCCATGAGGATAACCCAGACGATGGGGAATGCGCCGTAGAGTCCACCACGAAGTGCTGACATGAAGGCGAGGTCGGCAGGCATGCCGAATCCGATAACTGCGACGATGATAGCGACACCGAGGGATGTAAGGCCGGCAATATGTGCGCGGGCTTTGACACCGAGAAGCATGATGAAGAACGCGAGAAGCGGTAGGCATGCTACGAGTGCTGAGAGTCCCAGGCTGCCACCGACTGCGTCGGTTTGTGCAAACCAAGTATTCATAGCTCTCCTTTATAGAACTAAGAAAACCGCTGGTAAGCGGTTTGACGTGTGATGTAAAAATATGTGGTCTGACCACTAGAATGTTATAACCCTACATGAGGCGTATCACCATTGCAAAACTATTGTGAATTCAACCCCACTTCGTGTTTTTGAGGGATTATGTGTATTTGTGTGGGAAGTGCCTGTGTCTTGCAAAAATAACGAGATTCCGTGCAAGAAAAAAGAGGAGAGTTCAAGAAAAATATCCTCAAACACCTCAAAAATGTGTTCTGTATTGCCGTGAAACATTGTTGATGTAATTTGAAAAATCCTCACAAAAGAGGTATTTAGTCATAAAAAAATGCGCTAATCAAAATGGTTCGATGTACTAAAACTCGTGTTAAATGAAAGATAAGAATATACACGCGCTATCTCTATTCAAACTCAAGGGTTCTATTTTTTGGGTGCGAACCACGAATGAGTCTGTAGCGCACCATCTAAGGAGAAAGCTATGCGAATTGCACTATTCTCAACATGCCTTGTTGACGGCATGTACCCACGCACAGCGCAGGCTACCGTGGAAATCTTAGAACGCTTAGGGCACGAGGTCGTCTACCCTCAAGGCCAGACCTGCTGCTCCCAAATGCACGTTAACTCTGGATATTTCGACGACGCATATCCAGTAGTTAAAGCGCACGTCAACGCATTCGACTCCTGGGACTTCGACGTTGCCGTTGCACCCTCTGGATCATGCGTTGCATCTCTAGGACACCAACAACCCATGATCGCTCGTAAAGCAGGAGACGAAGAACTCGCTCGACGCGCAGAAACTATTGCCGCTCGCACCTTCGAACTATCCTCACTGCTCATCGACGTTCTCGGTATTACCAACGCTGCAGAACAACTTAACTCATACTTCCCAGAACACGTCACCTACCACAACTCCTGCCACGGCATGCGCCTACTCAAACTCGGCACCCGCCAAGCCGACCTCTTACGCACCGTCGGCGGAATTGAATACACCGAAATCGAAGGCCTCGACCAGTGCTGCGGCTTCGGAGGAACCTTCTCCTTCAAAAATGCAGATACCTCAGGTGCTATGGTCTCCGACAAAGCAGACAACATCGAAAAAACCGGCGCAAACATCTGCACCGGCGGAGACGTATCGTGCCTGATGAATATCGGTGGTGCACTCAGCCGAAAAGGCTCACACGTCAAAACCGTACACTTCGCCGAAATTCTTGCATCCACTAAAGAAAACCCGCTGAAAGTCTCTGGCCCCGTAGAACTAGCAGCCGCAGGAGGTAAATAATTATGACAGCAGTATCACTAGGCATGCCTCGTGTGTATCACGGTGAAGGAAACATCTTCGAGTTCGAAGAATTCCCAAAATACGCGGCAAAAGAACTTACCAACGAACAACTTCGCGCAAACCTCGGATTTGCAACCCACAAAATCCGTAATAAGCGTGCCGACGTTATTAACGAATTACCAGACTGGCAAGACCTCCGCACCGCCGGATCAATGATTAAACAACGTGTTCTTGCGAACCTGCCAGAATACCTAGAAATGTTCGAAAAGAACTTCACCGCAGCCGGCGGACACGTCCACTGGGCACGTAACGCCAGCGAAGCAAACCAAATTGCCTATGACCTCATCAAAGCCGAAGGCGTAGACGAAATCATCAAGATTAAATCTATGGCAACTGCAGAGATGGGCCTCAATGAATTTCTTGAAGAAAAAGGCATCAACGCCATCGAAACTGACCTGGCAGAAGAAATCGTGCAACTGGCAGAAGACCGCCCCTCACATATTCTTGTTCCAGCAATTCACTTCAACCGAACCCAAATTCGTGACATCTTCAAACGAAAAATTGAAGGCGTCAAAGTAGACCTCTCTGATAACCCCGCAGAACTAGCAGAAGCCTCCCGCATTCGCCTTCGTGATAAATTCTTGAACACTAAGGTGGCAGTATCCGGCGCAAACTTCGGTATTGCCGACACCGGCACCTTAACCATCGTCGAATCTGAAGGTAACGGACGTATGTGTCTGACCCTTCCCGATACTCTCATCACCTTCATGGGTATCGAAAAGATTCTTCCAACCTTCAGCGACTACGAAGTGTTCTTACAGCTCTTGCCACGTTCCTCAACCGGTGAGCGCATGAACCCCTACACCTCCATGTGGACCGGTGTAACACCCGGTGACGGACCCCAAAACATGCACGTCATCCTTATCGATAACGGACGAACAGCAGTCCTCAACGATGAAGTTGGCCGTCAAGCACTACACTGCATCCGTTGTTCAGCATGTATGAACGTTTGCCCCGTCTACGAACGTGCCGGCGGACACGCATACGGCTCAACCTACCCCGGCCCCATCGGTGCAATTCTTTCACCACAGCTCGGCGGTATCGAAAATGAGTACAACTCCTCACTACCGTTTGCATCCTCCCTCTGCGGAGCATGCTACGAAGCCTGCCCCGTCAAGATTAATATTCCTGACGTGCTCGTTCACCTACGAGGTAAAGCCGTCGACTTCGAAAAAGCACAAGGCGACTTCAAAGGTGGCAAGAAGCATCCTCACCCACAGATGGACGCTATGATGTTTGGCGCTAAAGTACTCTTTAGCTCCGGCAAATTGATGTCTTTGGCTGAAAAGGGTCTGCCCATGTCCCGTATTATCACCGGACGAGACCACAAGATTTCTAAACTTCCCGGTCTTGTCGGCGGATGGACAAAATACCGTGACATTCCAGAACCTCCCAAACAGTCCTTCCGCAACTGGTGGAAGAAAGAACGCGGCGCTGCTGCTGAACGTGTGGGCGGAGAACGCGTAGACATTCAAGCGCTCATAGAGGCTAACCGTGGCAAGGTCGAAGAAGTAAAAGCTAATGCGCGAGCAGCAGGAGAAGCTCAAGCTGCGCGCCACGCAAAGGAGAGCGAATAATGAGCACCGCTAAAGAAGATATCCTCGCCCGTATTCGTGCCTCACTTTCTGATAACCCTCAGCCAGCTGAGCCAATCCGCAACTATCGTCGAGTCAGTGAACTGAGCAAAGAAGACACCATCGAAATGCTCGTTGACCGTCTCATCGACTATAAAGCGAATGTTTACCACGAAACAGAAGAGAGCATCGTTGACCGTATCGACCAGCTTCTAGAAAAAGCTTCCCGTTACGTGGTGCCTACCGGTATCAACACGAACTGGCTTCCCGAAGATACCGCTACTCGCTCTCGCGTTTTCGACGCCGGTAACATTCAAAAAGCGGGGACGCTCTCGCTCAAAGAGCTTGACCGTATCGACGCAGTGGTGACTAACTCTACTGTTTCATGTGCGGAAACAGGAACAATCTTCTTGAACACGAATCCTGATGAAGGACGACGAGCTATTACGCTTGTTCCCGACCACCATATTTGTGTTGTTAAAGAGGACACCATCGTAGAACTCATTCCAGAAGCTATCGCACGAGTCTCCTATAAACGTCCTATTACGATGATTTCTGGACCTTCAGCGACCTCAGATATTGAGTTGATTCGTGTTGAAGGTGTGCATGGGCCACGAACCCTGGACGTTATTATCCTCAAATAATTGAGGTGAAATACCAACTCATTAAACATATTGGGTGGTTTCCCACGAGTCCGTGGGAAACCACCCAATGCTTTTAAACCTAAAAGATTTAGGACTCTACAGGTTTCTTCGTTGGATCGATACCGCGACCGTCAGGACCTTGAGAAATTACCGGCAACGAACTGGTTGATAATTGTGAGGACTGATGACGTTGACGCTTCTTCTCGGTAATTTTATCTTTTGTGGTTTTCTCTTCGATAACAGCGTCTTTATTGCGGAAAATTGCGTCTAAACCAGAAGCTAAGAGTGGGAAAATCAAAATTGTTAAAGCTCCACCGCCGACTAATAGTGAAGCTGCTGATTCTGTGATGAGCTCATGAGAAAGTGCCACTTCAGTTACCGCAACAATCATCGGTAAACCAGCTGCAGCGTACAAACCAAGCTGAACCTTCTCATTGAGCGTTTGTAGCCCAGAACCGGTGTCGAAGAATCGTTCAGCAAGGAACACCGGTAGTCCACGAAGAATAAGTAACGCCAGTACAAAGAGGATTAGAGCTACCGGAGATTTCGCGATGCTCTTAAGATCAATTCCCATGCCAGAGCAAATGAAGAAGAGCGGAATTAAGAAGCTAAAGCCGAGAACATCGAGACGTTCAGAAAAGGGCTCAAACGCATATTCGGGAGTGAGCGAGCGCAAAATAATACCGGCAGCGAAGGCGCCTAAGACAACGTCAAGGTTAAAGACCGCTGCAAACATCATGAGAGTTGAAAGAATCAACATTGCAAGACGTAGCATTGTCTGGGTTGTTTGGTTTGCTCCGGCAGCCATGGTGCGCCCTAGCCCAGGGATATGAGCAAAAGCGCGGCGAGGTAGAATCGCTGTAATAAGAGCAATGAGTAAGAACCCAAGAAGAATGAGGACAGCGAAACCTTTAGAATGAGTCGATAACAAAATTGACATCGCAAAAACTGGCATGACTTCACCTAATGCGCCGTGCACCATAATAGCGTCGCCGAGTTTTGTACCAGTTTTCCCGTTGGCTCGGACCATGGGCAAAATCGTGCCAAGAGCGGTAGAACTCATGGCAATTGCAAACACCGCAATATGGTCGAGCCCGTTGCGGAACTCAGAGAAAAAGTTTGCAGATGCTAAGAGCGCAAGAGTAAAACACACCGCCCAAGTGCCTAAAGCAAAGCCTCCTTGACGAGAGTGCATCGCTTTTGTATTGACTTCATAACCTGCGATGAGGAACAGGATTCCGAGCCCAAGTTCTTTGATGAGTTCAACACCGTTATCGGTGTCTGCCAGATGCAAAACGTTAGGTCCGATGATTGCTCCGAGCAAAAGGAGAATCACGACGTCAGGAATTTTCTTCTTGGTTAGAGCAGAAAGAAGAGGAGACAGCATTGCCACAAGTGCAATCCAAAAAATGGAGATGTATGCATTTGCCGTTTCACTGCTGGCATTGGCAATAATCAGGTGTTCGACAGAACCCATACGCGCTATTCCTTAGCATATAAAATGTGTACATGACTTTTCTTTATAAGTCTGACATAGTGGGAATCTAAAGATAGTAACAATACTTGATGAAAGGTGCTTTGTAAGGAATCCCACGGAGAATACTAAGACGTACATAACGTGTTAGACACTCCCTATTTTCACTTTTTCACAGACAAATCTATTAAAATTTTACAGATGTATTGATGTCCCTTATTTAAGATTGAGTGTATGTCCCCTAAACATTTTTCTTCTTCTCAAGCAACAACTCCATGGTGGCGACTAGCTCTCATGGCGGTGCTTATCGTCTTTTGGGCAGCCTTAACCGTTATTGGAGGTTCACTCTTTGGAAGAATCTCTGACCTTGCAATCAACGCACCTCAACCGATACTTGCTTCATCAGTTGAGTCCTCACATGTTGCTCAAGAGAGAGGAGAGTTCTATGTCAAGGACTATACTCCTGCGATCATTGTCTTTTCCTCAGGAAAACCTTTTCAAGACATTGACTACGCTTATTTAGAAGGAATACCTCAATACCTTCGTGACCAAGGGCTAGACATTAAAAATCTGCACTCTTTGGAATACTCAAAGGACCAAGAAGTCGCAAAGATAACAATTCCAATTGCTAAAGACCAAGACCTTCGCCGAAGTATCCATAAAATTCAAGGAGCTATTGCCAATCCGCCTGGAAATATCCAAGGGTATGTGACTGGTCCAGCAGCTTTTACCGTAGACCTCTCAGACTCACTAGAGTCTATGAACATCACCTTCATGATGTACGCGGTTGCCGTCGTGCTCATCTTACTAGCAATAATTTTTCGCTCACTTCTTGTGTCTTTAACAGTGATGATTAGCACCGTAGCTGCTCTTTGTGCTTCTCTGTTGACGCTATGGGTTCTTGCAGACCACGGAGTCATCTACATCCAAGCTCCTACTCAAGGTACTCTGCTCGTTCTTGTTTTTACCGCGTCAATGACCTATTCACTGCTATATTTGTGGCGTTACTGTGAAGAACGTAAACGTCACCGTTCTCTTGCAAGAGCTGCCCAACAGGCTTTCTCTCGTACCTGGCGTCCTATCCTTATCGCTGGTGGCACATCAACTATTGCCTTGTTATGCCTATCCTTCTCTCAAACACAAGCAACAAAAGCTCTCGGTATCACCGGCAGCATCGGTATGCTCTTTGCAACACTTGCCTCATTAAGCTTTCTTCAGGCAATGCTTGCCCTACTTACACGGTTCTCTTTTCTTCCCCCAAAGACACCACAACGGCCAACGCTCATGGGAAAGCCCCAACGCTTACGAGAAAAACTCATCCAACAGATACACCATGCGCCCCGTAAAATGTGGTTAGCGGTTGCACTGCCGATTCTCATTCTTTCTACCCTAGCAATTAGCTTTCCCTCGATGGGTACTGCCGAAAACCAGAAAGTAACAGGAACTTCTCAAGCTCGTATTGGGCAAGAAATTTACCAGAACCATTTTGAGATGCCCATGACACCGCTAGCTCAAGTGATCGTCTCAGAAAAGGACCTCAAGAAAACGGTAGAAACTCTCACCAGCGTTCAAGGAGTAGAGAGCATTACCTCCCCTTCCCGTACGTCAACAACAGGGCAAGTTCTCTTATCAGAAAACGGGAAAATTAAAGAACACATCTCATCTGAGCCGGCACCTTACGTTTCTCATAAGAAAGTTTTTCTGAACGTATACTTACACTATTTCGCAGACACCCCAGAGGCCTTAGCTAGCGTCAAAGAAATACGTCAAAAACTTCGCAATAATATCGATACCACCGCAGTAGTCGGTGGTGAAATCGCAAAAGAACTCGACGTAAAAATAAGTGCGCAGCAGGATAAACAAATGATCATTCCGCTTATGCTGGCTGTGATGTTTCTGGTGCTCTTTATTACCTTAAGAGCAGTCGTTCCTGCCCTTTTAATGGTTGTTATCACTGCTATTTCTTATGCTGCTAGCCTCGGACTATCTTCACCACTGTGCCAGCTCCTGTGGTCAGGTGCTGGAGCAGACCCCAACGTCAGCCTTTACGGATTCATCGTCTTGATGGTTCTTTCCCTCAGCTACAACGTCTTTTTCTTTATGCGTGTTCGAGAAGAAACCATTCGCCACGGTTGGGACGAAGGGAACCGAAATGCGCTAAGAATGATGATTCCAGTCTTGCTCTCAAGCGGCGTAATACTTCTTTCGGTATTCATCTATCTGCTTGCAATTTCACTAACATTCCTAGCACAACTAGCATGTATCCTTAGCTGTGCAGTGGCTATCCAAGCTCTCTTAATCCATATGATCTTGATACCAGCTAGTTATGTTGAACTAGGAGAGAAGCTCTGGTGGCCAGCAAAAACCCCAGAACTGGAGTAATGAGCTGATACTTTCTCACCCAATATCAAAATAGGGTACGCAAAAGGCTCTCAGAACTTTCTGAGAGCCTTTTATCTACCCGCTGCATCTAAAATACAGCTAAATATTATTTTTTATCTTCATTATCAGTAGAGTCGGGATGACAGGATTTGAACCTGCGACCTCGTCGTCCCGAACGACGCGCGCTACCAAGCTGCGCCACATCCCGCTAGCTTTAAGAGATAACCCCTCAAGCAACTGTTCAATGATAGCTGATAGAAGATACCAGAGCAACCAGAAACAAACACACCACCTTGGTCTCCACGGTTATACGAGCTATGAACCTGCCGTGAGCGTTACAAGAACCGCCTCCGGTGGGCAAAAAAGTCGCACTGGCGCGAAACGAGAAGTCCCAAGACCGGCAGAGACATGAACAGGAACATCATCTTCCAAACTCACACCCTTAGCGCGAGATGGTGGTAAATCACAGTTCGAGACAAGAGCACGCCCACCTGGAAGGCAAACCTGCCCACCATGAGTATGTCCCGCAAAAATTGCTTGAGCCCCATCATCAACAAAACGTCTAAGCGTCCGTAAATACGGTGCATGACACACACCCAAACGCACTGATGGAGTATCATCCGTAGAAAAAGCGTTGGGGGAGAACCCTGGGTGCTCATCATAACCAATATGTGGGTCGTCTACGCCCGAAAACTCTAGACGTAGCTTCTCAAAGTTCATCACATCAAAACGATTGATGAGACCAACCCAGCCACGCTCCTCAAAAGCCTCATGCATCTGCTCTGTCGGAAGTTTAACGCGAGCATCATCAATGCCTTCATCTGCGGTGCTTTGCTTCCACAAATAGCGTGCAGGGTTTTTCATTATCGGCGCATAATAACAATTAGAGCCGGGTACAAACACACCTGGAATATCCAGCAAAGGATCAAGCGCCTCTAAAAGACTTGGCAGCCCCTGAAGATGAGACAGATTATCCCCAGTATTAATCACCAAATCAGGTTCTAGCTCAGCCAAAGAATGCATGAAACGAATCTTTTTCTGCTGCCCCGGAATCATATGCATATCCGAAATATGCAGAATACTAAAGTCCTGAGCACCTTCAGGTAATACCGGAAGTTTCTCACTGCGAACCGTGAAATGGTTGAGCTCATAAAAATGGGCATAAGCCACAGTGGCGGCTCCTGCCACCATTCCGGCAGCCGTTACTCGTGCAAGAGAACGGGCTACAGAACGGGAAGAAACCGCCACAGTGTTGGTAGTTACCATCAAACAGGAAACTCCTTAAACGTCTTATTGAGAAGAAGTAGAAAACATCATCATTCTACTGCTGAGTTCCTAGCATCTCATTGGGAGGAAGCGGGAACTTGTCAGTGTTATAGTTCTTAGCTTGCTCCTTCATAAAGGTCTGCCACTGAGCACCAGCATAGGTTGCACCATCAACGTAGTTTAAACGCTTGCCGTTAATCGATAGGCCGTTCAGAGAACGAGAACCACTCTTCAAAGAGCCGACCCATGAGGCTGTGGAAAGACCACGAGTGTAACCAATCATCCACGTCTGTCGGGAATAGTCGGTTGTACCAGTTTTTGCTGCAGAAGCATCCGGCAAACCAATGCCACGCTGATAACCAGAGCCACTAACAAGAACTTGTTTAAGCACATAGCTCACACCGTTAGCAATCTCTTTACTAATAGCTTGATGGCATTTTTTATCGTAGGTCTTAATTTTTTTACCAGAACGATCTTCGACAGTCTTAATTGCTTGAGGAGTGCAGTAGACACCATCATTAGCAAAAGTTGCATATGCAGAAGCCATCGTCAACGGTGAAACCTGAGAAGAGCCACCAATTAATGACGCTAAGAACCGAGGGTTAAACGCTACGTCACCCCCGCTCTTGCCTACTTTAGGAGTGAGCATATTGAGAGCTTTTGCCATGTCTTGAATACCGCAGAGATCTTCCTTAGAGGCCATGCTATACAAGAACGAGTTGATGGAGTTTTTGATACCGAACGCAACGGTGCCCCACCGTTGGAATCCTTCTTCTGCGTTAGCGAAGCTAAAACCGTTAGGAGTATCTGAATAATGGAATACACCACCGTCAAGACAAGAAGCACGCCAAGGAAAAGAATTTGGATAATTCAGAGAAGTACCGTCAATTGTTGCGTTAACGCCTTTTCCTTCTTTGAGCCATTCAGCAAGAACAACCGGCTTAAACGTTGAGCCAGGCTGGAAACCAGGAGTACCGCCATCTTGGTAATCTACGTTGTAGTTATACAGCGAGGCTGAGAAATCATCAGTCGTTCCATAATCAGAGTTCTGCGCCATAGCAACAACATTGCCGTTAGATGGCTCTACGGATACCAAAGAAGCATTAATATCATCGACGTTACTTGTCGAAGGTTGAGTCTGCTCAACGGCTGCTTTAGCGTCCTTCTGGGCGCTGACACTCATCGTTGAAACAATGGTGTAACCAGCACGATAAAGATTCTTCTGGCGGTCTTCAGGAGTTGCGCCATATGCCTCATCCTGATAAATCTTCGCGGTGACATAGTCACAGAAGAATGCTGCATCTCCTGCGGTAACGCAACCAGTCTTAGAGGTGTGAATGTCGAGATCGAGCCCGGAACTCACCGCAAGGTTAAACTGATCTTCAGTGATTTTTTTATCACGCAGCATCGTACCTAAAACAGTATTACGACGCTCTTTAGCGAGTTCAGGGTTTACATCGGGGCGGTAAATGTTTGGAGACTGCACCATTCCAGCTAAAAGTGCTGATTGCTGCAAGTTAAGATCTTTAGCTTTGATACCCCAATAGTAGTAAGATGCCGCTTCAACACCGTAGTTTGTGCCACCAAGGTTCACAATGTTCAGATAGCCGTCAAGAATTTCATCCTTAGACTTATTCTGTTCCATAGAGATAGCAAGCTTAATCTCTTTGATCTTATCGATATAGCCCTTGTTCGAACCTAAGGTGCTTGCCTCTTCTCCACGGTACTCCGCCTGCTCGATGAGAAGGTTATTGACATACTGCTGAGTGAGGGTTGAAGCGCCCTGACGGTTATTAGGGCGAATCAAGTTATTAATAAAAGCACGAGCCATGCCTAGAGGAGAAACCGCACCGTGCTCATAGAAATCACGATCTTCAACAGAAACAATCGCGTCTTTCATATACTTTGAAATCTGATCGAGGGGGACATCGCGACGACGCTGAGATTCAAAGCTGGCAAGTTTCGTCTTACCATCAGAAGCATACAGAGTTGACGCCTTAAAACGAGAACCCTCCGAGAGGTCATCAGGAAGACCTTTAAACCAAGAAATAGAAGATGTTGCAGCAATACCCATACCAACAGTAGGGGGAATGAGGATACCTGCTGCGACAAAACCAGCGATAACACTCAGTGCAATAAACTGAATAAAATCACTCGGAGTACGTTTTTTCCGAACATTCTTCGATGAAGCCATTCCCACAGTCTACAAGTAGAACCTGAAAAATAGGTGTCTAGATGGGCACATAACGGTAAAGATTTTAGGTTTGCTGGCATTATATTTCACACATTTAGGACCTCAAACCTCACCATAACACCAAGAAAAACACGGTTATTTACAGTAATTTGTGCTTCTCTGAGCATAAAACTTTTCAATTAGGCTCATAACTATTAGGCTGGGGGCTATGGATAAATGGGAATACGCTACAGTGCCCCTGATGATTCACGCCACCAAGCAGATCCTCGATAGCTGGGGACAAGACGGCTGGGAACTGGTAACAGTCCTTCCTTCAACCGCACCTGCTGGGGCTGCACCTCAGGGAAATATGGTTGCTCCAACGGTGGGCAACCCCATCGCATACTTCAAACGTAAAGTTGCGTCATCATAAAGATAGTTAACATAGACCGGATTCATAACCCTCGGGTGTGAAGCCGGTCTTTGTTCAGCTAAAAACAGAGAAAGACGCCTGATGAGCGAAAAAACTTCTATCGAATCTCGTATTGAACAGCTAGGCTACACTCTACCTAGCACACCACAGCCCGTTGCCGCCTACGTGCCAGCTGTGGTCAGCGGAAATTATGTTTACACCTCCGGACAACTACCCTTTGTCAACGGTGAACTTCTGCACCGCGGGAAACTCTCATCCCAGAACACCGGAGAGCAACACCTCACCCTAGAACAAGCCCAAGAATGTGCACGCATCGCTGCACTTAACGCTTTATCTGCTGTTCAATCTGTTCTAGGAGACCTCAACCGCATCAAACGCGTTGTTAAAGTTGTAGGTTTCGTTTCTTCCGCACCAGATTTCACCCAGCAACCCCAAGTGATCAATGGAGCTTCTGAACTACTTCACGACATTTTAGGAGAACAAGGAGTACACGCGCGCTCTGCGGTAGGCGTTGCCGTACTGCCTCTTGATGCCCCCGTGGAAGTGGAACTCATCGTAGAATATGTCTAATCAAACACTATATACAGGGGCGTTGAAAGTCGTTCGAGAACGTACTGAAGAAACCCCCACCATCTCTATCTCTACTGAGAGACTATTCAAGCTCCCCGACGAATATGCTTCAGCCGCTCAAGCTTGGTTAGAAGACCACCAACACACACCCTGTCAGCCTAAAACTGCCGCATCTGTGGTCTTTGTTCGAGACGGAAAAGAAGGTCTCGAAACAATCCTGACGCTCCGTTCAGAACATTCACCACTAGGCGATTTAGCTTTTCCTGGAGGGCTATGCATCCCCAGCGATCAAGACCCTCTCGCGTGGATTGGTCCAGATATTAAAACTTGGGCAGCAGCATTCAAACAAGAAGACCCCGTTGCTACTCAAGCTGCAGTTGTTGGTGCCCTTCGAGAATCATTTGAAGAAACAGGAATGCTCCTTGCCGGACGAGATGAGTTAAGCACCGTTGAAACGTCTTCGGAAGCTCTCGACCTGATGTCCGCACGCGAAGCGATTTCTCACTGCGACCAACGTTTTGCTGATTACCTCGCTAAAAGAGGACTGACCTTGCGCACAGACCTCTTACGTCCCATCGCACGCTGGCAATCTCCAGATTTTCGTCATAAACGCTATGACACGCATTATTTTGCTAGTGTGGCGCCCGTTGGGCAAAGCCCCAAACTTCTTTCCTCCAAAGGGCTATGGGGTGACTGGGTGAACGTACGTGAACTTCTCGAACAGCAAGAAACAACAGAACTAGGTGACGCTATTGGACATGAACGCACTCGAGGAAAAACCCTGCAACAGCTCATCGTCCCCGCGACACTATGTATCCTCGAAGACCTCGCAGCCGTAAATACTTCGGTAGCGTACCTCGCAAAAAAACGAGAAGTACTCCCTAAAAAAGCTGAGGTGGTAGAACACGACGGAGAATATTTCCTCAAATACACTCTGCCTCAAAAGCCAAAGAATCGGCAGAAATGCTCCCTATAGTCAGGTGAATTTTCAGCCGTCTAATTCAACGATAAAAATATGGGGGCGGTAGAGAAACATATTTCTCTACCGCCCCCATAAACGTATCCTCAAAAAATATTTAGAATCTTTTTAGCGGGAACGATTACGCAAACGCTGAAGATCCAAAATCACAACAGCGCGAGCTTCAAGACGAATCCAACCGCGAGATACAAACTCTGCAAGAGCCTTGTTGACGGTTTCACGAGAAGCACCAACAAGCTGAGCCAATTCTTCTTGGGTCAGTTCGTGAGCAACGAGAATACCATCGGTTGCAGGGCGACCGAAACGGTCAGCCAAATCAAGTAGAGCCTTCGCTACGCGACCTGGAACATCAGAGAACACAAGATCAGCAAGGTTTTCATTGGTGCGGCGCAAACGACGAGCTAACGCCTGAAGAACCTGCACAGAAATCTGAGGTGACTTTTCCATAGCCTTACGTAAAGATTCGTGCTTAACTCCGGCAAGGCGTGTTTCAGAAACAGCAGTTGCACTGGTAGAACGTGGTGAAGGATCAAAGAGCGCCATCTCACCGAAAATTTCACCAGGACCCATGATGGCTACAAGGTTTTCACGACCATCAGTAGCGGTACGTCCAAGCTTAATTTTTCCGGAAATGATGAAATATAGTTGGTCGCCCTGATCACCCTCATAAAACAGAGTAGCGCCGCGGGAAAGATCAACTTCAGTGATGTCTTCAGTGAGTGCTGCAAAAGCTTGGTCGTCGAGTGAGGCAAATAAAGGTGCCCGACGTAGAACCTCGATATCCATTTTTCTCCTCAAGAATTGAGATAATTTTTTTACAAGCCACCCATTCTTAGGGTTTGCCGACTGACAAGTATAACGCTCGAACCACTCAGTGCCATAAAATGGTGTGACATAATCAATAATGAGACTACCGCAAAAACTCTCAATGTACAGCTCAAACCCACCAAGAGATTTCTTAATAGATACTAAAAGATGCTCAATAAAACGGTAAAAATAGAGTAAAGCACACCCGTTTTATGAGATATCCACTACCGTTAAAACCTCAACAACAATGAGTGAATATTTTGGGGGGAACACCTCAAAAATCACATCTGACAAGGTGCGTTATATTATGGACTTGACGATTCTAGATATTGGTCTGCTAGGACTACTGCTATTGAGCATAATCTCAGGTGCACGGCGTGGATTCATCGGCATACTCATCAACCTCATCGCAACATTTATTGCATTACTTTGTGCATTTACCTTCGGATTTGTCTGGGTACGTCAAAATCTGCCCCAACAACTACACGAATTTGGGTACCTTATCGCGCTCATACTCTTCCTCCTCGCCGGAAAACTCGTCGGCTCTATACTCATGGGCCTCCTACGAGCCCTCTTTGGACTGAGCGTTCTTCGACCCATCAACCGAATCTTCGGAGCAATAGGCAACGCCATCGTCTACCTATTCCTTCTACTTACCGTCGTCCTCATGATGCTACCGCTCGGTATTCCCAGCATCACACAGCATATAAATAACTCAAAAGTCATTACATATATGCTGGAACACACTCCCGAACCCGTCAAAGAAAGCATCTATACCTTACAAGACCGCTTTACTCGCATCTTCTACCAAACCATCGGCATAGAATACTCTGAAACAGCACAAGGCGTTACCTCGAATATGCCAGAAATTCTAGGTCAGGTCCTTCCCGAACTCGTCCCAACTTCCATTCCAACAGACATACCCACCACCGAACAACTGAGCGACACCATCCAATACGCAGGAACCTCCGTTGTAAAAATTCACGGATACGCACCTCGCTGCGGATACACCTCAGAAGGCAGTGGATTCGTCTCCTCAAACAACTACGTCTTAACTAACGCCCACGTCATACAAGGAGCAGGACAAATTCTGCTCGAAAAACGAGACGGATACAGCGTCACTGGAACTCCCGTTTACTACAATCACGAAGAAGACATCGCTGTTCTCTACGCACCAGCGCTCAATCTTACTGCAATCCCCCTAGGCGAAGACGCCGCACCCGGAACCGCTCTTGCTGTTTTAGGGTACCCAGCAGGCGGCCCCTACACGATAACTCCAGCAAGCGTGAGAGGACTCGGAAACATCCAAAATATTGAAGCCGAAACTCAAGAGCTATCTCGCATCAGGTACCTTTACCAAATCAACGCAGATATCGTCCAAGGTAACTCCGGTGGACCTCTGGTAACAGAGAACGGAGACGCCGTAGGCATGGTCTTTGCCCGTTCTGTCGCTGGAGATAAAATTGGCTACGCAATTCCAGCAACAACTATTAAAGAAGCCCTAGCGAGTATTCCCGAAACACCTCAAGCGGTACTAACAGGTACCTGCCGAGAACACTAATTAATGCTCACACGTTTAGGCTCAGAACCTAGTATCCTACGATGTGCTTTCTTCGCCCAAAAGATGTGCAAGAAAATCTAAAGCAAGAAGATACCCATAAGCACCAGCACCAGCAAAAATAGCTGTTGCCTGAAGCGATACAAAAGACTGATGACGAAATTGCTCACGGCGATGAATATTCGATAAATGAACTTCAACAATGGGAACATCAACAGCCTCAAGCGCATCATGTAAAGCTATCGAGGTATGAGTGTACGCCGCCGGATTAATAATAATCCCCGCCGCTTCAGAACGTGCCCGCTGAACCTGATCTACCAAAACGCCTTCATGATTCGTCTGTAAAAACTCAAGTGCAAAACCATATTCTTGTGCACGGTGCTGGAGTGAACTCTCAATATCTTTCAACGTGCTAGTCCCATAGACCTCCGGTTTACGATGTCCTAAGAGATTGAGATTAGGGCCGTTGAGAACAAAAATACGTTGTTGAGTCATAGCACTATTCTACGAGAGCACTCAACGAATCAGAACAACACCTCACAAACTATGTGGTGAGGTGATTTACCTCGTAAAAAGACCGAACACCACAGCTCATAAAAGGCTTCACTGAATAGAACAGGTAGGCTAGAAAGGTGAAAGAGCAGGCAGATAGCACCCCCTTAACAGAGCAAGAACAAGAACTTCTGCATATTCGTTCAGTGTCCATTCTTGAAGCAGAAAAAGCGGCACGTCGTCGCTCGCGCACCCAAGAAAGTGAGCTGGGGAAAAAGCGCCGTGTACGAAAAATTAAACGTATCCTTGACGACACTTACCCCTACGCGGTGGCAGAACTAGATTTCACCAACCCCTTCGAATTGCTTATTGCCACTGTCCTTTCAGCACAAACCACAGATGTGAGAGTCAACAGCGTAACACCCACACTTTTTGCCTCATATCCTGATGCATTAGCTTTAGCACAAGCCTCTTTCCCGGATGTGGAGAGCATCGTACAGCCTTTGGGATTTTACCGTTCAAAGGCCTCCTCTATCGTGCGGCTGGCTCAAGGATTGCTCGAACGCTACGACGGAGAAGTACCTCGCACCGTTGAAGAGCTCATTACCCTACCCGGAGTTGGCCGTAAAACGGCTTTTGTTGTTATGGGTAATGCTTTTGGTATGCCTGGGTTGACAGTAGATACACATTTTGGGCGTCTAGCACGTCGTTTTGGAATGACCGAAGCAACAGAACCTGAGCGTGTAGAAAAAGATGTTGCCGCTCTCTTCGAACCAAAAGACTGGACGATGCTTTCTCACCGTATGATTTATCACGGACGAAGAATCTGCCATTCACGTAAGCCAGCTTGTGGGGTATGCCCCGTAGCAGACCTTTGCCCTAGCTACGGTGAAGGTGAAACTGATGAAATTCAAGCAACTAAACTGCTCAAATACGAGTTCGCCCCAGGTCGAGAACGTTTGCATTTAGCTTTTCTTCATGGGGCTACACGTCAAGAACTTCGGGCACAAGGTTGGAGCCTAAGCGCATAGCACCTAGCTCCGACATCCTTGCCACACACGTTTGAATACGTTGAGTGCTCATTCTTCAAAAACAACTTTGAACGGTCCTGCTATCAGCCGATAGCGGGGCCGTTCTGCGTTTGAACAAGGTACAACACGTCAATGTGCGCACCCTAAACCGTAGAACTTTCTCACCCTAAAACTGTGGAGAACCCCGCAGACAGTTCAAAACACCTCTTTGAGGTGATTGCCCTATCCACAAATCGCTCCCATACAGTGCATTCTCACGCCAAAACCGGAACACTCAAAGTACCAACAGCCACCAAACTCCAACGGCTCAGGAAGAGAACACCGCATGAAAAGAGCATCACATTCGCATGAAACAATGCTTCTGAAAAAATTCCGTCCCCAATATGACACAACTACATCGGAAGATTTAGATACTTCACGAAAAATTACTGTCTTAGACGAAAAAACTGTGCACGAGATCTTCCATCTAGGAAAACTCGAACCATTACTTGATGAAGAAGGCTTGAGCGACATCTACGTCAACGGCCCACAAGAAGTGTGGATTGAAAAATCAGGTTCCCTTCAACACACCACCATAAGGTTTGACAATGAAGAAGAAATACGAGCTTTAGCGACCCGACTCATTGTCTCCGGAGGAGGACGGCTTGATGAAAGTAACCTCAGCACCGACATCACAAACTCGCGAGGACACCGTATTCATGCAGTACTACCACCGCTGTGCGAACGAGGGACACTCCTATCTATTCGAGTACAACCACCTCAACGGTTTTCCCTCACAGAGCTTGAAGCACAAGGGATGCTGACCTCACAGCTTACAAACGTTTTACGCTATATTCTTTCCCTCCGCGCCAATTTCTTAATCAGCGGTGGCACAGGAAGCGGAAAAACGACGCTGCTCAACGCAATGCTCTCAGAATGTCAGGACAACGAACGCCTCATCATGATTGAAGACTCAACAGAGCTACACCCTACACATCCACATGCTATCTCCCTGCAAACACGACAACATAACAGTGAAAACAGGGGAGAAGTCACTCTCAGCACGCTCATCCGCCACGCTTTAAGAATGCGCCCTAGCCGACTAATCGTTGGAGAATGCCGTGGTGCAGAACTGACCGATATGCTCACCGCCATGAACACTGGACACACAGGAGCTGGAGGAACTATCCACGCAAACTCTGCTCAGGCAGTTCCTGCACGACTAATGGCAATGGGAGCCATGGGAAAAATGTATGAGAACGCCTTATGCTTGCAAGCAGATACTGCAATTGATTACATCATCCATCTGAGCCGTCGTGGGCGACAACGAATCTTGAGTAATATCTCAACCTTAGTTTTTACACAGGGGCAACTCCGAACCTGCTCACTTTATACGGCACCTTCTGAAGGAGAGAACACCAGCGGAACATGGTCTGAAGAAGGTCATCTCTTTCTGAAAAAATATGCCAAATGGCACGACCGTATGCTTCAAACCACTGCACAAAACATCACTTCTGAGCATGACATGACGCAAACAGGTACTTTGATTGTTCAAAGGAATGCTCTATGTGGCAAAAATTGATGAGCACTTCCCCTTATCGAAGGACGAACTATCTTTTAGAGAGCACGCAACCAAGCGTCCAAGAACAAGAATTATGGCCAGATATCACCTGGCGTATGAGCTCTCTACTACGTGCAGGACTACGCCTACCTAACATCATCAAAATAGTGCATCAACACCTGACGAAAATGTTGACGGAACATCCTCTTCACGCTCAAAAACATGTTGTATTCCTAAGGCGAGAACAACGAGCTTATTACTTTGCCTTAGAAGATGCCGCACAACTATTGCAATGTATGTACCAGAGGGCATGTGCGGGATTACCGATGGTAACGCTTCTGCAAGATTTATCTCCGGCACGTTCTTACTCTCATCAACGGTGTATAGAACTGATTTCCTGCTGGTATATCGCGGAGAAAACAGGTGCGCCTATTGCTCAGGCTATAGAACGCTTAGCGCGTTTTTATGAAAGTGAAATAGATCTTGATCAGTCACGGAGTTCAGCAATGGCTGCTCCACAAACAACAGGGATGATTCTCTCTTGGCTTCCTGCCCTCGGTATTGCCTTAGGAATGTTGATGGGTGCTAAACCTCTAGTGATTCTTACACAATCATCTGGAGGGCTTTTGATAAGCCTCATCGGTTTATGGCTGGCTTTAGCCGGACGTTTGTGGACATCTAGACTCATCGCCCAAGCACAGAAAGGTCAAAAATGTTCTTCAACAATCCACTAAGGAACAGATCCCCCACTGCTGAAAATAGCTCAAGGCCAACCTCACGATGTCAGAGAAAAAGCGTGTTGATGTGTTCTTCTCAGAAAACTCAGGAAGCTTTTACTGTGCCAGATGCTTTAATCATCGATTTATGCACTGTGATGTTAGAAGCAGGTTTGGGACTACATCGCGTACTTGAATATATTGTTCAGCTCTATGAAGAAGTTCTTCACCAAGAAGATGAGGCCCAAGAGATACGGCAGGTTATCCAGCAGCTTTATCTCGGTCATTCATGGGCTATGAGTTGGCAGAGTGTACCAGACAGAGCACCTTTTACTGTTCTTGAACAAAGTTTGGGTTTCTTATCGGAAACAGGTGCTCCAAGTGCTCAGATTCTTCAAGTGGTATCAGATAGGTTGCGTCGTCAAGCATACCGTTATGCGGAGCAACAAGCTCACCGGCTAGGTGTACGACTTGTTCTGCCACTAGGGCTATGTTCTTTACCGGCTTTTATCTGTTTAGGTGTGATTCCTTTGCTTATATCTTTAATTCCGTCCTTGGGCTTTTAACCCATTTCCCCTTTTCAACCTTTATCTATTCAAGGAGAATATTATGTTCATGTCAGAATCGAACTCTACCCACGAACAACCTCTTTCGCCCGCTGCCCATCGAAGAAACCAAAAGCTAGAGGACTCTGTAGACATCCTTCATGATGGTGAAGCAGGCGCAACGACTGCAGAATATGGAATTGTCATGTTAGCGGCAGTTGGTTTTGCTGGTTTACTTGTTGCCATTTTGAAATCTGACGACGTGAGAGCCTTGCTCTTCGGCATTGTTCAGAATGCCCTGTCTACGGGTATGTCTTAGGCCTAAAGTGGCAGGTTCGTAGAGAAAAAAGAAGACTCTTCTACGAGCCTGTCACGGTAACCGATACAACAAAACGGTGAAAATATCATTGCAGGGAGAAGCTGAGACATCTATGAAACCCTCTCATACCGAAGAAGGTGCGGTAACCGCCGAATTTGCGGTGGCATTACCTGCCGTTATTTTTGTGCTGACACTCGTTTTAGGTGCGTCTTCTCTTGGTCTTAGCCAAATGCAATTAGAAGACTGCGCTCGCGTTGCTCTACGGGCTGTTGTACGGGGCCAAAATCATGATGATATTATGCGGGTTGCTCATCAGAATGCTCCTCATGCAACAATTCGTCTAGAACAGCAGGGATATAACTACACGGTGCATGTGAGCCGTCCTGCCCCTGGGGTCTTAGGAGAGCTAACTGGATGGGTACTTGAGGCGGAAGCTCAAGGTACAGCAGAAAAAGCGTGGGCCAATTGATGAATAAAAGAATTATCTGCCCACATAAGCTGACACCTGTCGTCAAAGATTTTTCAGACAGGGGTTCAGGGACGGTTCTGGCAGTGGGAATAATCTGTATTTTGCTGATGGTGTTCACGGGAGTTGCCGGTATTGCATCTGTTTATCACAGTAAATATCAGGCAATGCGTGCAGCAGATATTTCGGCTCTCGCTGCTGCAGATACGTTGCGAGGCTTACGTGCCGGTGATCCATGTGATACCGCAGAACGTGTTGGGCAGGCACATGGTGCGGTATGGGTTCGTTGCGTTATCGTTGAGCATCAGCCCGGTTCTGTCGACGTTCGGGTGCGTGTGCCAATAGGAGGAGTTTTTTCTTGGCTTCAGGAGGTAGAAGCGACAAGCCGTGCTGGTTCTCCTGAGGTGTTGAAAAACCTATAAATTGCTCGTATGTTTTGTTCGTTCAGTTACAACATCACAGCCTCGTGAGTGTCTAAAATGAAGATGTGGCTCAAGAACGAATTATTTTATATTACTGCTTCGCCCCAGTTGGTGACCCTACTGCTGTGATGCTATGGCAGCGTGCACTTTGCGAGAAACTCGGTCTGACCGGACGTATCCTTATCTCTAAGCACGGTATTAACGGTACTCTCGGTGGCGATATTAACGCTCTTAAACAATATGGGAAGACGACCCGTCAGTATCCTGGATTTGGAAAACTTGAACTTAAATGGTCTGATGGGTCTGCTTCTGACTTTCCTCGTCTATCAGTCAAAGCTCGAGACGAAATTGTTGCTTTTGGTGCACCTGATGAACTCGTTGTTGACGAGAATGGTGTTGTCGGGGGAGGTGTTCATCTCAAGCCCGAAGAAGTTAACAAGCTGGTTGAAGAGCGCGGAGACGAAGTGGTGTTCTTTGATGGACGCAACGCTTTCGAAGCTAAAATCGGTAAGTTTAAGAATGCGGTTGTTCCCGATGTGAGAACTACGCACGACTTTATTCGTGAAATTGAATCTGGTAAATACGACGACCTTAAAGATAAGCCGGTAGTTACTTACTGTACTGGTGGTATTCGTTGTGAGATTCTTTCGGCTCTCATGAAGAACCGCGGGTTTAAAGAGATTTATCAGATTGACGGCGGTATTGTCCGTTACGGTGAAAAATATGGAGACTCTGGTTTGTGGGAAGGGTCAATGTATATTTTCGATAAGCGTATGCACGTAGAATTTTCGCCAGATACTGTCACCATTGGAGAATGCGAACACTGTGGTGCTCCGTCTAACACTTTTGAAAACTTAGATGTTGAAGGACAACGTGACCTTGTTCTCTTATGCGCAGACTGTTCTGAGAAAGCTCTCGGAAAATCAGCTTTAGTAGACGCATGATGTGCAGATAGTGCACATGTTCCCCAAAAGGTGTTCAAAGCCTAAAAGTTCTTTGGCTTTGAACACCTTTTGGTTATGGTAGGTATTTTTAGGAAGAGAACTTAAGGACATGAAGAATATGGCAGATCCGTCGCTCATTGAATACGACGCCTTTTTGGTTGCTGGAATAAATGTTCCATTAACTCCTGGATACGACACTCGAGATCTTTGGCAACAACTCTATGAGCAGTTGGGGTCAGAAAAATGTCGTTCTTTAGAAAAAATGCAACGCGTTGGTGTCATCATGCCTGATGCTGAAGATCAAGGGCTGACATATACTGCTGGATATATGGTTCGTAGCATTGCTGAGGTGTCTGCTTTAGGGCTTACCGGTGTGATTGTTCCTCGTTCGATGTATGCCACCGTTCTTATCAACGGGGCAGAGCAAAATGCCATAGATGAAGGATTTGATGTTCTTGCATCACAATTCATTCCTGCTAAAGCCTTGAGTCCAACGGGTGTCCGTCTTGAAGTGTATGGGCCAGCAGATATGGATCCTTCAGACTACCGGATGTACGTGTGGTCGGGTGTGACAGGGATAAGTGCTACACCGGAAGATGTATTCGCAGAGAACGTCGTGTGAGAGTTGAGAACGGTGATAAAAGAAAGTCCCAGTAGGGAGCTATCACATATAGGTGAGTAGATCCTACTGGGACTTATTGTTTCTTGACGGCGCGTATGCCGTTCAAGATTTAGGCTTCTTCAGCCTTACGAAGATCTTCTTGCAGCTTAGCGATGATTTCTTGAATAACTTCTGGAGCGAAACCTGTGCCAGCGTCGAGCTTTGCTTGCCAGTCTGCAATAGATTTCTTGATATTTTCTATATTCTGTGCATCTGCCATACCGATAGTGTACGTTAAACCACAACTATTCTTTAGTGTCAGAATACTAATATTGAAAAAATTTTCTTAATATTTTTCTGACTAGGTATTTTATAAATAATTCTTAACTTCTTTCGTGTCTTATAAGGTATTAAAGTTATAGAACAAAGTTATTAAAAAATTAATAATAGGATCTCTCCTTGTTGGAAAATGATATGCCTGTTGCTTCACAAAGAGAATATCTTAAAAAATAAAACATTTTTGTTCTTTTCTTCACGAAAACACCTACTCACCAGCGCGAAAAAACACACAAAATCTCAAGATGTGCCACAATGATGAACGTGATGACCGAAAACTTTTCCCAAACGATAAACGCCCCTCATAGCCATGACCTCAGCGCGATAGAAACCTTAGCGCAAAGATTAGACCAAGCACGTTACTGCAACGACGCAATCACAGAACTTTTAGGGCTATCAGCAACAGAAGCCATCACACGCGAACAAATTATTCCTGGAAAAATTCGCATTGAACAAATCCTCAGCGACCAACACGCCACCGCAGAAGAACAATCGTTAGCGTACCTTACCGGATTCTTTATGCTAGGACGCCAATGTACCGAAAAAGAACTCAATCAAGCATTAGGGGAGAACTCCCTAACCCTACTAAGAACCCTCAACCTTGTTGAAGAACTCGGTTCTGAACAATACCGTGCTCTTATCGACTTAAGGCCTCATGGCGCAGATGACGGCACCGAACTATGGGTTAGCTCCGATGTAAGGGCATACCAGCGTGCTGGCGCCCTGCGTAAAGACCACGTTCTAGGTATCGGGCAAGCCTCTTTAACACTAGCTCAAATCACTGAACGCACCCCCATCAAACGTGCCTTAGACCTTGGTACCGGATGCGGTATTCAAACCTTCCACCTGCTCTCTCATGCAGAACACGTCACCGCCACCGACATCTCCGAAAGAGCTTTAGCTTTCACCCGCTTCAATATCTTGCTCAACGCCGAAGAACTTCACGTCGATCGGCATCATCTGCAGAACAGAGTCAAACTACTTCAAGGTTCTCTCACAGAACCCGTACAAGGGCAAGAATTCGACCTCGTGGTCTCTAACCCGCCTTTTGTTATTACGCCGCGCAAAGCAGAAGAAAAACCAGAAGACCAATTCACCTATCGTGACGGTGGTCTTGCCGGAGACCAACTCATCCAAACCCTCTTAAACCAGCTGCCAACAATCCTCGCCCCGAACGGGCGAGCTCAAATGCTCGCTAACTGGGAAATTTGGGAAGACTCCAAACACTGGGACCATCGAGTGCGCCAATGGACCAACAACGAACTTGACGTATGGTGTATCCAACGAGAAACCCTCAGCCCCGAACAATACGCCGAAACTTGGCTCAAAGACGCCAGCGAACAACGAGACCCACAACATTACGAACAAGCCTACAAAGATTACCTGCTTGACTTCGCGCAACGACGAGTAACCGCCATCGGGCTCGGCATGTTATGGCTTCGAAAACCAGCATCTTCCACACCAAAACAACAACAACCACTGCAACGCTATGAAGAAATCACCTACCCCATACAACAGCCCCTTGCCCCCTTCCTGACCGAAGCCGTAGAACTCTACGACCAGCTAAACCAGCTCACCTCAGAAGAACTCCTCAGCGCCCATCTAGAAGTCGCACAAGACGTTACAGAAGAAAGACACGCCCGACCCGGAGCGGAACACCCCGGAGTGATTTTATTGCGCGAAGGAGCTGGGCTCCGTCGAACAATCCTCGAATCCACTGAACTTGCTGGCTTCGTCTCTGCCTGCGATGGCGAGCTTAGCGTCCAACAAATACTCGGTGCGCTCGCAGCACTACTAGGCTGGGAAGACAACACTCACCAAGAAGAACTTCTTCAACAAATCCGTGAACTTATCGAAAAAGGATTCCTCCGCTTTACCTCAGCAGATTAGACTGGCGACATGGCAGAACAAACGAACCCTCCGCAACTTTTGACAACTCTTGAAGAACAGACGTGTTGGGATCTCATCAACTCTCACAATATCGGTCGGCTCTCCCTACAAATGGGGCACCGTATCGATATCTTCACCGTCAAATACGTGGTGGAACACGGGCACATATTCTTTCAAACACGTGCAGAAGAGACCTTTTCCTCTATTGTGGTCAGCAGGCAAGTAGCCTTTGAAGTCGGTGAAGTACATCAAGATATTGTGAAATCAGTCATCATCCACGGAACCGCACAATGGTACCCTTACGATATTGACCTCACTGCCGAACATAAGGCTCAATCTTCCCTCGCAGACCCACGTATTATGAACTGGGTGGAGGTCATCCCCGAAGAGATTTCTGGACGACAAATGAGCATCGTGCCGCTTGATGCAATGAACAGATAACTACTTCAAAAACTTTTGAAAAGGTGCTGACTCGTGAACAATGTCAGATAATCTGCGCTATTGTTATGCTGAGTCATCATTGACATCGAACATCATCTCAAGAACTTACGACACACAGGTCAAGGAGCAAAGTGCCAACCAAGGCTCAAAATACAGCAGAACATGGTAAATCCCTGCTCATTGTAGAATCACCCTCTAAGGTGAAGACCATTAGCGGTTACTTGGGAAGCGCCTATGAGGTGGAATCCTCCATGGGGCATATCCGAGACCTCCCTCAACCATCTGAACTTCCTGAAAAACTCAAAAAAACTTCAGTGGGTAAGTTTGCTGTAGACCTCGAAGACCACTTTGAACCGTACTACGTTATCAACGCCGATAAAAAGAAAAAAGTTGCTGAGCTCAAAAACAAGCTTCGAGACTCTGACGCGCTCTATCTCGCAACCGACGGTGACCGCGAAGGAGAAGCTATCGCATGGCACCTACTACAAGTTCTTAAACCCACTGTTCCTGTCTACCGTCTCACCTTCCCTGAAATTACAAAAGAGGCCGTCAACCGCGCATTTGACGAAATTCGTGACATCGACAATAACCTTGTAGACGCTCAAGAAACACGACGAGTACTCGACCGCCTCTACGGTTACGAAATTTCACCAGTGCTCTGGCGCAAAGTCTCACCAGGGCTATCCGCTGGACGTGTTCAATCCGTAGCAACTCGACTTGTGGTCGAACGCGAGCGCGAACGTATGGCGTTCTGTTCTGCTAACTATTGGGACCTAAGCGGAACGTTCCATACCTCAGCTGAAGAAACATTCTCCGCAAAACTGGTTTCAGTCGACGGCGCCCGCGTTGCCACCGGTAAAGACTTTAACGACGACGGCTCATTAAAACCTGCGGTAGCGACGAAAGTGGCACACCTTGATGAACAGAAAGCCCGTTCTCTTGCCGAGCAACTTGACGGCTCCGCTTTTAGCGTTCGAAGTTTAGAGACTAAACCGTACACGCGTCGTCCTGCTGCACCTTTTACCACCTCAACCTTGCAACAAGAAGCAGCCCGTAAACTGCGTTTTTCTTCTCGCTCGACGATGCAGGTTGCTCAGCGTCTTTACGAAAACGGCTATATCACCTACATGCGTACCGACTCTGTTGCTCTTTCAACACAGGCTATTTCTGCTGCTCGTGCTCAAGCGACAGAACTCTATGGCTCTGAGTATGTTCCTTCAAAGCCTCGCGTGTACGCCTCTAAATCAAAGAATGCGCAGGAAGCTCACGAAGCGATTCGTCCTGCCGGTGATTCTTTCCGCACACCGGCAGAAGTTCAAGGTTCACTAAGCCAAGATGAGTTCCGCTTATATGAGCTCATCTGGAAGCGTACAGTGGCTTCTCAAATGGCTGACGCTAAGGGCTCTACTGCTTCAGTTCGTATTTCTGCTACTTCTCGTGACGGACATAAAGTAGAGTTCGGTGCCTCCGGTACAGTCATTACGTTCCGTGGTTTCTTAGCCGCCTATGAAGAAGGGCAAGACGCTTCACGCAATGCTGAAGATACTGCCTCAGCTAAAGAAGATAAGCGTCTACCTCAATTGGCTGAAGGAGATGCGCTAACAGCTCAAGATGTTACAGCTCTTAGCCACGATACTTCTGCTCCTCCTCGTTATACGGAGGCTTCTCTTGTCAAGGCTATGGACGAGCTAGGTATCGGACGTCCTTCAACCTATGCTGCTGTTATCTCAACAATTATTGACCGAGGTTATGTGGAGAACCGTAGTGGTTCTTTGGTTCCTTCGTGGACAGCTTTTAGCGTGGTGCGTCTGCTAGAAGAACATTTCAGTAAATATGTGGACTATGAGTTCACCGCTCAGATGGAAGAAGACCTCGACGGTATTTCTCGTGGTGAGCAACAGCGCGCTACATGGCTTGAACAGTTCTATTTTGGTGGTGGCGATAAACGCGGGTTGAAACCTATTGTCGATAACCTTGGTGATATCGACGCCCGTGCCATTAACTCTATTGAAGTTTCTGATGGCGTTAACGTTCGCGTGGGACGTTATGGGCCGTATCTCGAGACTGAGCCAACCGTTAACGAAGAAACCGGTGAACTTTCAGATCCTATTCGTGCAAATATTCCGAGAGATCTTGCTCCAGATGAGCTTACGGCTGAAAAAGTTCAAGAGCTTCTCGAACAGGGCAAATCTGACGGTCGTGAATTGGGTGTAGACCCCGAGACGGGGCGTACCATCGTTGCTCGTGACGGTCGTTTTGGCCCGTACGTTACCGAGTTGATTCCTCAGATGTCTGAGGAAGAAATCCAGGCGTGGATGGATGCTCAGCCGGTGGAATATTATAAGAATGGTCGCCCGAAGCCTAAGAAGAAACCAAAGCCAGAGAAGCCTCGTACAGCCTCTTTGTTCTCTTCAATGTCTTTGGCAACAGTGACTTTAGAGCAGGCTTTGCAGCTGATGAGTCTTCCTCGCCTGCTTGGGCAGGATGCTGAGGGCGAAGATATCACGGTGCAGAACGGTCGTTTTGGCCCGTATCTGAAGAAGGGGAGCGACTCTCGTTCTATTGGCTCTGAGGAAGAAATTTTTACGATTACTCTTGAGCAGGCGTTAGAGATTTATTCGCAACCTAAACAGCGTGGTCGTGCGGCGGCGAAGCCTCCTTTGGCGGAGCTGGGTGTTGACCCTGTTTCTGAGAAGAAAATTGTGATTAAAGATGGTCGTTTTGGTCCTTATATCACTGACGGGGTAACAAACATTACTGTTCCTCGTGGGGACACGATTGAGTCCATCACTCATGAGCGCGCGGTTGAGCTATTAGCTCAAAAACGTGCCAAGGGGCCCGTTCAGCGTAAGCGTTCTACGACAAAAAAGACTGCTACGAAGAAGAGCACCACCAAGAAAACTACAGCGAAGAAAAGCACCACAAAGAAAGCTAGTACGACGAAGAAAACTTCTGAGGCCTAGCCAAGGAGCATCTTTGTAAGCCCCCTGACGCAAAGGACCACCTACGATGGCAGAGAACAGAGCCCCTCATATAGGTATCGCATTGTCTACGTCCTGCCTTTTCCCGCTGGGGGTGCCTGAAACGTTTTCTACTGCCGCAGATTTGGGGTATGACAGCATTGAGGTGATGGTGACCGGAAATGCTATCTCTCAAGAGCCAGATGATCTTCGTGATCTTATTCAGAAATATCAGATTCCGATATCTGCTATTCATGCTCCCACCTTGTTGTTGACTCAACAAGTGTGGGGGCGTGCTTGGAACAAAATGCAGATGGCCGCAAAAATGACGAAAGCCGTTGGAGCTGATGTCATCGTTGCCCACCCTCCATTTCGGTGGCAGCGTCTGTATGCTAAAAATTTTGTTCACGGTGTTCGTGAAATATCTGAGCAAGAGAGCGTGAAAATCGCTGTAGAAAATATGTATCCGTGGAGCGCTGGTGGTGCATCTGTGCAGATGTATTCCCCAGGGTGGGACCCAACAGAGTTTGATTATCAGTGGATGACATGGGATTTTTCGCATGCTGCAGCTGCTGGGGTTGATTCTTTAGAGTACGTCAAGAAAATTGGAAACCGTCTAGGTCACGTGCATTTGACCGATGGTAGTGGCACAAAAGTTCTTGATGAACACCTACGCCCTGGATATGGTACTCAACCGGTAGCGCAAACTCTCGAGTATTTAGCTCAACAGCAGTGGAACGGCGTGGTTTGTGCTGAGGTCTCGACGCGTGGCGCTCGCGGAGCTGTTGAACGTGATGAGTGGTTGTATGAGACACTGCAATTTGCTCGTCGCCATTTGGGTCTTGTGTGAATGTTTGAGATTTATGAATAGCCATTGGGTGCGTGTCTTATCGTGAAATATCGGTGAGAGTGCGCTGTTCTTATGTTCTTGCTCGGCTAAGCTGTGTGGTAGTTACGTCAAGGCGATATGACGTGCACGTTTTTTCTGATACTAGCTCAAGGAGTACATGATGAGTGCAATAGTCACTTTTTGCGGAACTGGTTCGATGAATGGTGCTATAGCTTCTGGACTGATATCCGGTGGGTATGACTCTTCATCGGTACGAGTAACCGTATATTCGCAGCACAGTGCGCAGCGTCTTTCGTCAGCATGGGGAGTAGACGGTTCTGAGGGGATTAGAGTTTTTTCGGTGGCTGAAGATTCTCAGGCTAATCTTCGGGCTGTTACTGGTGCGCAGGTGGTTATTCTTGGTGTGAAGCCTTATGCGATATTAGATATGGCGCGTGAGATTGCTCCTGCTTTAGCGTCTGATGCTTTGGTGATTTCTGTTGCCGCAGGTGTATCGTTAGAGTCACTATCTGCTGTGTTGCCTGTGGGCCAGCCAGTGATTCGTTGTATGCCGAACACCCCTTCTCAGGTAGGTTGTGGGGTGCTTGCGATTTCTTGTGGTGATTCTGTCTCTGATCAGCAGCGTGAGCTGACGTTGAAGATTTTAGGTTCGGTTGGGAAAGTTTTTGAGGTCGCTGAGAATCAGATGGACGCGGTGACGGCTGTGTCTGGTTCTGGTCCTGCTTATTTTTTCTTGTTAGCTGAGATGATGATGAAAGCTGGCATGAAGTTAGGTCTTGATGCTGAGCTGGCTGAACAACTAGCGGTGCAGACTGCTCGTGGCGCTGGTGAGCTTTTGGGTGCTCAAGGAGATCCTGTGGCTTTACGCCGTGCGGTGACGAGTCCTGGTGGGACGACGGAGCAGGCTATTGAGAGTTTTTGTCAGAATGGGCTGGAAGAAATGACTGAGCAGGCGATGCGTGCTTGTGCTCAAAAATCGGCTCAGATGACTCGTGATTATTCGTAGAAGAGTAAAACAACGTTGTGCGGTCAAAGAAAACGCGTATTACCGGTTGATAACAAGTTGTTTTGAGGGCGTTGTGAATCTTTTCTGTCTTAAGAAGAACGTTTACACGTTAGCAGAATAGTTAGATGAAGCTAAGTTTGCGCTAACAAGAATATCAACATGAGTGCTTTGACCTTTTGACGAGTCGATGATTTGCAACAGTTATAGAAATAATATTTGGGTGTCGAGAGGGCTTTTTGAACCAGCATTTATAGATTCCCTTGCGTTGCAAGGAATAATAGCGAGATGACTGCGGTCGATGAGCTGGCTATGAATACACTCAAAACTATATTGGTTGTTGTTTTCTTGTCCCATTGGGCAGCTAGATAGCACAGGCCTAGACCTGTGCCCATCATGAGTCCGGAGATGACTGCAATGATGGGTAGGCCTGTTTTAACGGATGGTATCAAAAGGAATAGTCCGTTGAAGGAAAGAATGATAGATAGGCTCAATATTCTGACGCGTTGTGTATCGAAACGGCAGATAGCGTTGTATAGGTTCCTCATGATGACCTCTAAATCGTGGATTGTCTGAACGTAATATCTATCAGTGCCACGTGCCGCCGATAGCGAGAATTATTCCAGTTACGACTTCGCTAACGGGAGGGAAGGGTAAAGCACCTAGCTACAGCGTACTAGATATTTGCGATACCTCTTTCTTTTGTGCTTTTTCTGTAATCATTCATGACGAAAGATATCTTGAACAGGTTGCTTCACTTTATTCTGATGATGGCGTTGGTGTCGTTGCGCTGGATATCAGAAATGTGGTGAGTTGAAAAACTTAACAGAAAAACGCCGGCTGTAGGGAATCAGCCGGCGTTTTCCAGAACACCAATATCTTAGAGATATTAGTATTATCAGCACGCTCACTTAGCTGGTGGTTTAGGGGGGACCACCTTATTGCTAAATGCGCAAGCTGTTTTGAACGGGTTCGCAATCCGTCCAGTAATCACTCGCACCTTTAGAGGTGACACTATCATAAGCATGTTTCCTTAAATATGCCAACCTCAACCCGCAAAAATGTGACGATTGCTAAATAAAATGTCTTTTATCTATAGAACATTTAAATAAAACTCCTAGTAAAAGCCCATAAATGCCTATTTTTTGGTTACGGACGAGCCGCAAAACGCTCAATAAGATCTACCTGCCCCGACACAATTAAAAGGTCTCTAGAGGTAACTTTTGTCTCCGGCGTTGCATATGTGAAATCTTCTCCAGGGGACTTCACACCCACAATCGTGACACCGTATTTTCCGCGTACATCAGATTCTGCCAAGGTAAACCCTTGAGTCTCCTTCGGCGGATACATTTTCACAATCGCGAAGTCATCATCAAATTCGATGTAATCCAAAAGACGACCCGAGACAAGATGTGCGGCCCGTCGACCAGCATCAGCCTCAGGGAACACCACTTTATGCGCCCCGATACGAGAAAGAATCTTGCCGTGCGCTGGGGTAATGGCCTTAGCCCAAATGCGTTCAATTCCTAAATCAACAAGATTGGCGGTAATCAACACCGATGCTTCAACAGAAGTGCCCACCCCAACAACAGCTGACGTAAAGTCGCCAGCGCCAAGCTGTCGGAGGGCATCAATATCTGTGGCGTCAGCCTCAACGACGTGAGTGAGCAGACCCGCCCATTTTTGAACTTTGACAGCATCTTTTTCGACCGCCAAAACTTCTTTATTCTGACGTCTTAGCTGGGCAGCGGTAGAGGCACCAAAACGCCCTAGCCCAATTACTAATACGGGTGCATTATGAATGGTGCGTTTAGCCAATGATCGGTCTTTCTTCTGGGTACTTATAGAGTCGACGGCGAGAGCGTAAAGCTAAGCCGGTTGCCACAGTAATAATACCTATGCGCCCAATGAACATCAGTACAGACAGAACATAGATGCCAGCCGGAGGGAGTCTCGCTGATAGCCCCACCGATAACCCGCAGGTTGCATAAGCAGAAATTACTTCAAAAATTACCATATCGAGAGGCTCCTCCGTGAGAAACACGATAATAGAGGTGCCTAAGAAAACAATGATGAAGCTCATCATAATCACAGAAATCGCGATACGAAGTACTGAATCCGGAATGGTGCGGTTGAATGCAATCACAAATTGGTCGCCGCGCGCTTCTGCAAGAACTGCCAGAATTACCACGGTAATTGTTGTAATTTTGATGCCACCAGCGGTAGAAGCGGGGCCCCCACCGATAAACATCAATGCATCACTAATGAGCAATGTAATAGGGTTCGTATCGCTCATCTCTACGAGGTTAAACCCTCCAGAACGTGTCATGACTGAAGCAAATATGGCGTTAATAATTTTTCCGCCCAGAGACATCTCACCGATGGTCTTATCGTTAGACCATTCGAAGAAGCCCCACAATAAGGCGCCAATAAAGAATAATGCGACAGTTCCGATGATGGTCAGTTTGGTGGTGAGGTTCCATCGGCTAAAGGCGAGAGGATTCTGTTGCATAATCAAAATAACGGGGAAACCTAGAGAGCCAATAAAAACTCCCACACAAATGGGAATAAGAATCCATAAATCGTGAGAATACGGGACAAGACCTTGAGAGTGTGCGGTAAAACCGGCATTGTTGAACGCTGAGACAGAATAAAAAATGCTATGCCAGATACTGTTCTTAACTGATTCTCCCAACAAGATAAAACGCGGTAAAAGAATGAGCGCGATAGTTGCCTCAATAGAAATTGAGGTCACGGCTACGGTACGTAATACGGAGCCGAGTTCTCCGAGCTTTCCGATATTCATTGCTTCTTGGGCGATGAGTTTAGAACGTAAGCCCAGTTTTTTACCGACTGCCATAGCTAGCAGAGAGGTCATTGTTAATGTTCCTAGACCACCAATTTGGAACGCCAGAAGAATCATTAACTGACCAAAAAATGACCATTGATCAGCGGTTGATACTGTGGTGAGTCCCGTCACGGTCACCGCAGACGTTGCGGTAAAAATTGCGTGGTGAATGGCTACACTATGACCGTCTTGAGAAGAGATAGGCAACGCGAGCATTGCGCTAAAAAATACAATAACCAATGCGAAGGCAAGAATCGCTACGCGCGAAGGAGAGGTACCAATGAGGGCGTCGACAAGGTCACGTAGACGAATGAGCATTGCCGATAAAGTGTGTGTACCCTCGGTCTCTTTAGGGTGTGCAGATGTTGATTCTCGCAACGCTGCTCTCTTTCTTCGGATGAAGGGACTATATGTAGCTTAGTCGTAATGTTTTCATTCAGCCGGATTATCCTTGTGATATAGGCTAAGAACCTGCAAAACAATAGATGCTTTTCTTTCTGAGTTTGAGAACCTCGAGGGGTAAAAACACGAGTGGAAATCTGCTAATAACACTGGTCAAAGCCTATATTTATAGGGTGGAATACATGGTTTTAAGCTCAAAATATGCTGAATCCTGCTGAGAATTCTCACTCTCTTAGTGTCGATACATTCGCCCACAGGTATATATGTCATGATGTATGTATGATTGATGACGTTTTTGCTGTAATTGCAGACCCTACCCGTCGTCAGATCCTACGAGTTCTTGCCGCAGGCAAACGCCCAGTTGGGGATCTGGTAGATGAGTTAGGCGTAAGTCAGCCTACGGTCTCTAAGCACCTCAAAGTCCTAAGAAATGCTGGACTCGTTGATACCCAAGCTGTGGGGCAGAAACGTTTTTACTCGCTCACACCGGAGCCACTTGAAAATGTTTTGGAATGGATTAGAAGCCTCAACCAATGCCACACCCAAACACTGAACATTCTGACCCCTTGGAATAAAACAACAGACAAAGAGCAAACCGATGAGGTCTCAAACACTGTTGAACCAGCGCAAACAGCTACAAATAATAGTGAGCATACAGATCAACAATCTGACCCCGAACCAGTAGCCTCAGCTGATGAAAAGGCTCCCTTTGAGAAAACAGAACAAGATTTAGCGTCCTCTGACGTATCACACGAACAGCAAACACCTGATGAAGAGTGCACACCTGATATTTTTGAATTCGGTGAACCTGGAGACCCCCGACAACGGGTACGCACATCAGAATCTCATAGCGCTATTAGTTTTACTCCGTTAATGCCCTTTGTTCCGCGTCCACTAGACCCTCCACCTGAGGATCTTGACGAACCAGAGAAGAACGAAGAACAACCCACCTCCACGGAGTATGCATCTTCTAACACCTTAGAAGAAACCACCGAAGAACATCCTCCAGCTTGGAAACAACAAGAATCAGAACACCTCACAGAATCTGAAACAGAAGATTCTCAGGTGCAGGTTCTTCCAGCGCTCCCCACTGCCGCTGAGATTTCTTCAGAAACGCAGAATAACTCCGCACAGGACTCGCGCGGATTATTCGCAACCTTGACCCGTTGGGGTCGTCGCCGTCCTCACTAGAATCACTATTGAAAGAATACGTAGAAGCTATCCATGTCTGTGTACCAGAAAATTCTTAACTGGCTTGAAGCAGAGCTTTTTGAAGGAAGACTGCACCTCGGGCAAAGCTTGCCCGATGATAGAAAACTTGCCGATATCATTCGTGCAAGTCACTCAAGTACCCGTGAAGCACTCAAATACCTTGAAACAATGGGGGTTTTGAGACTCTATGAGGGAAAGCGAAAAACTATCATTGCTCACCTCGTCAGCGAGCCTGCAGCCTCCGTCACCCCCGCTCTACGTCTACATATGGCAAGCTCTCGCTATCCGGTTCGTGACCTCATCCAAGCACGTATTCTGCTTGAAACATTCGCCGTTGAGAACGCAGACCCTACAAACCCAGCGATGGACGAGCTAGAACGCATCCTCGAAAAGATGCAATACGAGGGGACCACGCCTCACACCTTCCATCAACTAGAAGTAGATTTTCATATCGCTCTCACGAAACTCTCTGGTAACCAGCTCATAACAGGGCTTATGACGGCTCTGAGAACTTCGCTTACGGACTATCTACTCTCGATTATGGGACGTGTCCCTCTTTGGAGCGCGACAGCAACTCGACTACGCGCAGAATACCGTGCGCTACTTGAAGCTATCCGATACCGTGACACAACGCTAGCGAAACAACTACTCATCGCCAATATCGAACGCCAATACACTGAGGCAAGTCTTGACCTCAATGAAGAAACCGCTGTTGCTCATGAACTGCCAGGAACAGTGGTAGCAATGGAACCTATCGAAATTGATGATGACGACCTGATTCCCGATCACTGGGAAGAAGCTATCGCGCCTTCGCTCATCGAAGCTCTTGAAAATGTTGGAACTACACTGGCAACTACTGCAGAAACAACGAGTCCACAAGGGGATACCGCCTCAGAGAATCTTGAGAGCGAACCTTCCCCTGAACGGCCGAAAGTTCAAAGGTGGACTCTTGCACAAGAGTACGCTAAGGAACAACGCAAAGATGAGGTTTCTGCCGAAGAACAAGAACTGGGAACCTCAACTGAAGAGCACACCTCAATAAATACCGGTGAAGAAAACAGCTCAGAGATTTCTGCGCAAGAAGAAACTCCCTCCCCTAGCAAAACATCTGAAGCAGATAACACCTCAACCGCTGAACACAGCTCTGAGCATTCTTCTGCCGCTGTATCGGAGGAGAAATCTGTTGTCCAGAACGAGCCTCAACCACCTGTTCACAATGTTTTGCGTGCTCCAACAGCAGGACGTACACGTAAAGTACGAGGAACAGTAAGCGTTCCTGTCCATGCGACGGTTATCAAACCTATTTATCGCACCCCACACGGTGAAACGCCCATAAAAATACGTAAAAATGGCGATACGTCTTGGACGCAGCCCTCGTCAGACACTTTAAGGGCAAAACCGGCGGCACGAAAAGTTGTACCTGGATCACATCCGAGAGTTGAAGAACCTCAAGAGTCAACTTCGCAGTATCTGTCTTCTTCTGAACCAGAGAAAAAAGGAAATGCCATCGGTCGTTGGCTAGGTTTCGGTGTGCGCACTCAACAGGTTCAACTCGCTGTTGAACAAAAAATAACAGAACAAGCTAAAGACAATAGCGCAACACCATCTGCTGACACGCAGACTGCAGATACCCAGCCTCAACTACAGAAATCTCAAACTCAAGAACAAACATCTGAACAATGTGCAACGGATGTCGTCTCTTCCGAAAAAAAGAGTATTTTCACAAAGCTCACTTTGAGAAAGGGGCGCAAACACGTCGCAGCTATTGATGAAATCGAAGAAAAAGCAGAATCATTATCTGCTGATGCTGACCCTCAGATGCTAGCACCCGAAGGATATGAGCTAGCACTTGACGACGCTAAAGAGCCTCAAATTATTGATGAGACACCGCGTCTATCACGAAAAGAACAGCGTGCCCTAGAAGAAGAACATCTTGAAGAACATTATTCTTCTTCCTCGGACTCCAGCTCTGAAGAGCCTCACGAACCGCAGAGCTCAACAACGCATACTGAAGAACCAGAGCTGAGCACCAAGGTGTACACCATTAACAAAAAAATTCAAAAGAAAAAGAAGAAGAAACGATAACATCTTAGCTTCCCTAAAATCTGAGGTCTGCATCTCATTCTTGAAGGTGCAGACCCAGATTTTAGCTTTTTATCCGAGAAAATGTTCATGAATCTGGTTCAGAATGCGGAAAATCTCGAGAATGCTTGTACTCTATACAGAGAGCGTTTTCTTCCGTTCAGGCATTTTTATGCCTGAATTGGTCTTTAAGAAGCGTTTATACCGGTATAAACCGCGCCCGGATAGCTAACATCTCATATCTACGATGGGTAGAGATGCCGGGTATCGAATGTAAGTGAGGTGAATCCTATGGGTTCAGTTATCAAAAAGCGTCGTAAGCGCATGTCCAAGAAGAAGCACCGTAAGTTGCTTCGTAAGACCCGCCACCAGCGTCGCAATAAGAAGTAAGTTCTTATGAGCTTTATGTGCCTCGTCCTCAACTGCTAACAGTAGGGGCGAGGCACTGTTTTTAACACACCTCTTATGACAAACCCATGCCCAGAAAAGACCCCAGATGAGCGAACAACAACCCGCTAAAACACCGATTGACATCACCTTACTCACCAAACCAGGCTGTCACCTCTGCGATAAAGCTCGTCACGTCGTTCATGACGTCACCGCACGCCTCGGGCTCACTTTCACCGAACTCAACATCGAAAACTCTCCAGAACTCAAAGCCCGCCACGCCATCGAAATACCGGTAGTTCTCGTCGACGGAGAAGTTAAAGACTTCTGGCAGATTAATCCACGACGCCTAGAGAAAATACTGCACCAAAAAATTACCCAAAATCACCAACGTTAAGAAATAACTCACCACTTGTTCTGACAATTCACAGGTTGCAGAATTGGGAATGAGACAAACTATTTGAGAGACTAGAACAATGAGCTCACTTCAGGTTAAAGTCCACCTTATGCGTCACGGGGAAGTCGAAAACCCTCAACGTATCGTCTACGGGCGTCTACCCAATTACCATTTGAGTCAACGTGGACGCCACATGGTTCGTCTAACTGCCGAAGAACTCGCACGCCAAGCACACAACGGCGCGAATATCGTCTACCTTGCCTGCTCACCACTAACACGTACCCAAGAATCAGCTGAACCGATTACCGAACTCCTCGGGCTAGAAGCACACCACGACCCTCGCGTAATCGAAGCAGAAAACTATTTTGAGGGGCTCCACGTCAACGCCCAAGAATTGATCACTCACCCAAAACACTGGTCTAAACTCTTTAACCCATTACGTCCCTCTTGGGGAGAACCTTACCGAGAACAAGTCAAACGTATGGCACAAGCCGTACGCCAAACTGCTCAGCACGCCTATGATATCGGGGGAGAGAACGCCGAAGCTGTCATCGTCTCTCACCAACTTCCCATCTGGCTAGTACGACGTAGCATCGAAGGGAAAATGCTCCCTCACGACCCCAGAACTCGAGAATGCAACCTTGCCTCACTCACAACCTGCACATTTAGTGATTTAGACGGCAAAGAACGCCCACGGATTAGCTATAGCGAACCCGCCGCAGCACTCTACAACGGTGTTATACAACTACCTGGAACGTAGCACCATAAGACCTTTACTCTGCGATTCCCAATTCCTAAGATATTGAGCACACCTGAAAGAACACCATGCTAGACCCCTACCAAAGACCATATGAACAGCGACTGTCACGCCGTCATCTGCTGAGCTTAGGAGCCGCCGCCAGCCTCCTAAGCTTAAGTGCATGCTCATCGTCTGATTCTCTTTCTGCCCAAGCAGATGCGGGGGACTCCAAAGGATACATTGCAGGAGATGGGTCGGTCACAGAGTTTCCTCCAGAAAAACGAACAGAACCCGTACACTTTACCGGAACACTCTACGACGGCACCGAAATCACTGCAGAATCATTACGCGGAAAACCCTTACTACTGAACTTCTGGTATGCCGGATGCGCTCCTTGCCGAGCAGAAGCCCCCACCTTAGCTAAACTTCACAAAAAATTTGCGGACAAAGTACATTTCTATGGTGTCAACGTCCGAGACGAAAAAGCAACAGCAGAGGCCTTCGAACGTCGCTTCTCCATTGAATACCCAAGTTTTGAAGACTCAACCGGTCACGTCCTCTACGAACTATCACAAGTTGTCCCCGCACAAGCTGTTCCCACCACGCTCATCATTGACGCACAAGGACATGTCACCTCACGAGTGTTAGGACAAATTGACGAATCCATCGTGAGAACACTCCTCGAGGACGCCCAAAAATAGTGAACACTTTCGGAGAAATCATTATTGACGGGTCGCTATGGTTAGCCATACCCCTAGCCGTATTAGCAGGTCTGGTATCCTTCGCCTCCCCTTGCGTGCTACCCCTCGTGCCAGGGTACATCGGGTACGTAACAGGATTATCTGGACACACCAAAAACACCAGTACCCGATACGCACTAGGCGCCGTCGCTCTGTTCATCCTTGGCTTCTCAACAATTTTCATTCTCTTGAGCGTGGTTTTCGCACAACTAGGTGCAGCCCCCTGGATTCGAGGGCAACGCTGGGTTGAAATACTCCTTGGTATGTTTGTCATCCTGCTCGGGCTGGTCTTCTGGGGCAAAATTCCTTGGCTACAAAGAGAACGCAAACTCATCCACGCCCAAGCACCCACAGGGCTTTGGGGCGCACCACTATTGGGAATGACCTTTGGTCTAGGGTGGGCACCATGTATCGGCCCAACCTTCGCCGCAGTACAAACACTGGTCTACCTCGATGGGGCTAATACTGCAAAAGCAATAACTCTCACCTTCGCCTATTGCTTAGGGCTAGGCATCCCATTCTTTATCGTTGCATTAGGTATTCTCCGCGGAACACAACGCCTACGGTGGCTTAAAAAACATCATCGACGCATACAACAATGCGGATCCATACTACTGATTCTTATCGGAACGCTCATGATAACTGGTCTATGGAACTCCATCATCACATGGATACAAGCCACACTACCTACCTACGAACTACCAATCTAAAAGCTAAGGGCACACTATGGGAGAACAAACAACATCTCAAGCACCAGCTCTTGGAGTTTGGGGAATGACAAAATGGGCGTGGACACAGCTCACAAAAATGAATACCGCACTATTTCTGCTTCTTCTTTTAGCAGTAGCTGCAGTTCCAGGATCACTCTTCCCACAACGAATACAAGACCCCGTTAAAGTTAACGACTACATCGAAAACCACCCCACGTGGGGACCTATTGCAGATAAAATCCAACTCTTTGACGTCTTCAGCTCCGCATGGTTTTCCGCAATATACCTTTTGCTCTTCATCTCCCTCATCGGATGCGTCCTACCACGAGCCAAAAAACACTACCAGATGTGGCGTAAACCCCCAGTACGTACACCCAAGAACCTCTCACGACTACCCGTACACCGCACCTTAGAAATACCCGTATCCCTCGAAGAATTTACCGCAGAAGAAGCAATCAACGATGCTTCCCGCGTCCTCTCACGACGCGGATACAGAGTAGAAACCCACTCTGAAGAACACGGTCGCTACTCTGTCGCAGCAGAACGCGGGTACTTACGCGAAGTCGGAAATATTCTCTTCCACCTATCGATGATTGGTATTCTCATCGGTATTGCTATCGGATCTTTACTGGGATACCGAGGACAAAAAATCTTGGTTGAAGGAGACACCTTCGTCAACTCCCTCATCAGCTACGATTCTTTTACCCCCGGAACAAACTACAACCCAGACTGGCTTACACCCTACTCGATAACACTTGAAAATTTTGAAGTTCAATACGACAGACAACGTGAATCCGCCAGCTACGGCTCTGATATCAACTACGAAGCAACCTTCAGCATCAACGACCATTCTGGAGAACACCGGAATGAAACACTCAAAGTGAACGAACCACTCTCTGTCGACGGCACCGATATTAACCTTGCCGGCAACGGCTACGCACCCGTTATCAAAGTGACAAACCCCGACGGAACCATCGCTTTTGAAGGCCCCGTCGTCGGACTCACCACTGACCCTAAATACAACTCATCTATTGTGCTTAAAGTTCCCGATGCACACCCCGACCAGCTCGGTTTCGTCGGAATGTTCCTCCCCACAGGAGGCTACAATAGCGCTGGAGTCCCTGTCTCTCTTGATGCTGGGCCCTACAACCCTACACTTGTCCTACAGTCCTACTATGGCGACTTAGGGTTAGATAACGGTATCCCACAGAACGTGTATATTCTCGATACCTCAAAACTGACTGAGATGAACTCAATGGCTCAACAAAACGGTATCATCCTCACTGCCACGCACACCGAAGAAAATCTGCCAGATGGACGAGGAAAAATCAGTTTTGAGGGGTATAAGCGTTATATTGGTGTAGACATTCACTATGACCCTGGAAAAGGTATTGTTTTCTGGTCATTTGTTCTAGCCTTCACCGGACTGATTATCTCGTTATTCGTCCCTAGACGTCGTGTCTGGGTACGTGCTTATCGAGACGGTCAGAACCTCACCGTAGAATATGCTCTACTAGCACGAGGAGAAGACCCACGACTCCTACCGGAAGCTGATAAGCTCACAGAAGCTTTCGCTCACTGTTGGGAACTAGAATTTAGTGAAGCAGAAGACACCGAAGCATAAAACACTTCACCCCCCATACCTGAAGGAAGAACTAGCAGATGATTAACGCATCCCTCGCTCAATGGAGCGAGCTGTTCATGTACATCTCAGCAATTATCTACATGATAGCGTTTATCCTATTCACCGCAGATATTGCCTCTCACTCGCGTACTGTCCGACAACTAGAACAACAGGACAACACCGCAGATAAACCTCTCGAAGCTGCCACAACAGCGCACAAACGTGCCTCCTATATTGACAGCAGTGAGAAAGGCACGGGCGCTCGCGGACTTGGCTATAAGCGCGCTGCAGAACGCAAACTTGAAGGTAAAGTTGCCGATAGTTCAATGCGTTGGGGTACTGATACGAGCCCCCGCCGTGCCGCTCGTATCGCAGTTGCCATCATGATTATCGGTGCATTAGTTCATGCTGTTGGTGTAGTGACTCGTGGTATTGCTGCTGATCGTGTTCCGTGGGGAAACATGTATGAGTTCTGCACAACTGGTGCGTTAGTTGTTTCTACCGTCTTTTTGATTCTTCTGATTTTCCGTGACGTACGTTTTGTGGGAATGTTAGTGTCGGGTCTTGCCCTTATTATGATGTGTGCGGCAACGATTGCGTTCCCTACTCCTGTTGGACATCTCAAACCTGCTTTGCAGTCGTATTGGCTTGTTATTCACGTTTCTATTGCTGTTCTTGCTTCGGGTATTTTTACTATTACCTTTGCGATGGCTATTCTTCAGCTTCTGCAGTCTCGTCGCGAAAAAGAAATTATTGCTGGGAAGAAGCCTTCGATGCCGTTTATGACGATGGTTCCTTCGTCTCAGACGCTAGAGAATTTTGCGTTTCGTCTTAACACTGTTGGTTTTGTGATGTGGACGTTTACTCTGGCAGCTGGCGCTATTTGGGCGCAGAAAGCGTGGAGCCGTTATTGGGGCTGGGACGTTAAAGAAGTATGGACCTTCGTGATCTGGGTTGTCTATGCCGCCTATTTGCACGCTCGAGCAACACGCGGCTGGTCTGGTGCACCTTCTGCATGGCTCTCTATCGTGGGCTATCTATGCATCATCTTTAACTTTACGGTAGTCAATATTTTCTTCTCCGGTTTGCACAGCTATTCCGGCCTATAACTGGTACTACCTATAGGGTTTTTATCCGTGTTTAAAGCTGTTGGGCTACCACTGATGTAAGTGGTAGCCCAACAGCTTTAACTGAAGGTCTTGATGAGGCTACTGCTCAGCAGAATCCTCGTGAGTGTCTTCACCATTCGTATCTTCTGGGGGAGTAGTCTTGTCGTCTTTTTCTCTCATCTGACGTTTGGCACGCGCTTCAAGATATTTGAGGAATTCCTCATCATTATCGGGAGCTTTAGAGGAAAACTGTGAGCTGGCATGTTTTCCAAAGAACAACCATAATAAGGCTCCAGCAAGAGGGAAGATAAGGATAGCTAAAAACCATACGGGTTTAGGGAATACTTTGACTCGTTCGTTGTCTGTACGGATGCAATCTATGAAGGAATAGATGATGATGCCGATGAGCAGGGCGATAGAGCCGATAATCATTATTGCGCGAACCATAGATATTAGTGTTCCATGGATAACTGAATAATATCTACTTTATGGGACGTAAATTTCTGGAAGAACAGGATGAACTCAGAATAGTGCCTTTTGTAAGGGTATTCTCATGAATCTTGACACCTGTATGAGTGTGAGCAGTGCAAAATTTGGTGCTTATCGAACCGTTAGCGTTCTCCGTTAGACTAGTATCTATGAATCTGCTCAAATACACTTTTCTCCGTCTTGCACTCGTTTTTAGTATCAGCCTGATTTGTGTTTGGGTCCTTAAAATTGCGGTGCTACTCTCTATTATTTTTGCGCTTCTTATGTCTTTATCGTTGTCGTATCTGTTTTTCCCGAAACTTCGTGAAGCCGCAGGGGTTGAGGTCGCACAAGTGTGGAGGAAACTCTTTCCAACAAAGAACATTAAACATGAAGATACTCTCGTTGAAGACGAGTATGTAGAGCAGATGAAAAAATCACAGGGACTAGATTTTTAGTCTCGTATGATGCCCTCATATTAGAAACCGTTAAAGGTGGGTGCCTCTACGGTGAATATATCGAGAGTTCCTAAATAAGCAGCAAGTACCAGAAGCAGGCTATATGCAAGGGTAACGAGCCCAGCTTGTTTGAGTACAGGGATGAGCTCTTTGCCATGAGTCGGAGCTAATACCACAAAACATGAGTGAAGTACCGGCCCTATCAGTACAAAAACTAACATGTACCAAGGATTCTCTGGAACAAGTATGAGAGTGATAGCTAAGGCACAGAGCATTTCAAGAACATAGATTCTGCGCGACCACTTCTGCCCAAAACGTACAGCTAGAGTATATTTTCCGCTTTCTTTATCGGTTGGGATATCGCGGATATTATTGGCCATCAATAATGCGCAAGAGAATAATCCAATAGATATTGCGCTCACCCAGCCGGTAGTACTTAAATGGGCGCTTTGGGTAAAGAGCGTACCAACTGTAGCAACAAGACCAAAATAGATAAAAACGTAGAGGTCCCCTAACCCCATATACCCATAGGGGCGTTTACCTCCGGTATATCCCCATGCTGCAAAGACAGCTGACGCTCCAATAGCTAAAAACCACCATTGTTGCGCAAGGAAGACAAGGTAGAATCCAGCAACCATAGATAACGCAAAACAACTAAAAGCCGCGTATTTAACATGGCTCGGTTTCGCTACACCTGAACCTACCAGACGTAATGGGCCAACTCTTACCTCATCTGTTCCTTTGATACCGTCTGAATAATCATTGGCATAGTTGACGCCTACTTGGAGAAAAAAGGCGACAAGAAAAGCAAGAAAAGCTCTGAACGGGTTAAACTTTCCTAATTCAAAAGCTGCAACTGAACCGGCAATAATGGGTGCCACAGCTAGTGGCAAGGTGCGTAGACGCGCCCCCTCAATCCATTGAGCCGGAGTAGCCACGTATTATTCCTTTCTTGCGGTACAACATCTAGTGGTGCTAGAGCACCTCTCATTCTCTCATACTGAACGAAACAGGAGTTGTTCTTCTGCAATCCTTGATGAAGAAAAAGTTTATTGACCTCATCCTTCACGCAATAGCGTATGGAGCGCTTCTCGATCTGGTTTTCCTGTGGAAAGTAGAGGCAAAGTGCTGATAACTCGGAGATATTTAGGACGCTGTGCAGGTTCTAGATTCTGGCATAACTGCTGTAATTGGGGAGATAATCGTGCTGGTGATTCTTCAGGGGCGTAGACGACGCACCCTACCGCTTGCCCCCATCGTCGGTGAGGAACTGGAAAGACAAAAGCAGAAACGACCGCAGGATGAGCTTCTAAACATTGTGCAATAGGGGCGGGAGCAATTTTTACTCCACCGCTAATGATGATGTCATCGGCTCGACCGTGAACCTCTAAAAACCCTTGTGATAAAGAACCAATATCGTCGGTACGATACCATCGTGTCCCGTTGTTCTCGTACCAAAAATGTTCAGCGGTACGCTGCGGCTGATCAAGATATCCGTGGGCAACGTGTTCTCCACCTAACCATATTCTTCCTGTTGTATCTTCTGGATGCTGTGTTTCAATACGAAGTTGAGTCGAGGACAGCGGGAGACCGTTATAGACGCAACCGCCTGCTGTTTCTGCACTTCCATAGGTGGTGAATATCTTAAGCTGATACTTTTGCGCTTTTTCACGTAATGAGCGCGAAGCTGGTGCCCCGCCTAGAAGAATGCCGCAGAACTCTTGTAAAAGTTCAAGGAGCTCTGGAAACCGTTGTGCATCATCAAGAAGCTGTTGTAACTGGGTTGGTACAAGTGACACCATTTTCGTCTTGGCTGTCATAGTGCGAGCACTTTGTAGAAAATCTTCACTACTAAAGTGCCTGTTGTGCATGATGGCATCAGTGATGACGGGGGTGGTGCCGTTGAGTACCGATCGAATGAGCACCTGTGCTCCGGCAATATAGTGCACGGGCAAACATAACAACCATTGTGATTGCTGAGAGCCTGTTGCTTGAGCTGTCGCTTGAGCAGAATGGACTAATGCTGAACGACTAAGAACCGTTGTTTTAGGTGCGCCTGTAGAGCCTGATGTGCCCACTAAAAGCGCAATATCTTCTGAGGTGTGAGGTGTTGCGGCGAAATATCTGTCAAAAAAGTGTAGGACGTCTGTTGGCGAATATGCGCGTGGATGTTGTGCCTCTAAACGCAATGCTCGTGAAATATCGGGGGTTGGTAGCCTAAAAGGCTGCAGTTGTGAAGGGTCAAAAGAGACAGTCATAGAGTGTTTTTCTGCAATGTTTTTCTAGACGTGTTGATAGAAGAAGACCTCAACGGCAGTCTTTTCCAACGTTTAGCGGTGGAGACTGCCGTTAAGGTTTCGTTCTTTTAGAAGTAGTAAGGGTACTCTTCCCAGCGGGGTTCACGTTTTTGGAGGAATGCATCTCGTCCTTCTACAGCCTCATCTGTCATATAGGCTAGGCGGGTTGCTTCTCCTGCAAAGACTTGTTGTCCGAGTAAACCGTCATCGGGAAGGTTGAAAGCAAATTTGAGCATGCGGATAGCTTGGGGGGATTGTCGTGCAATATGTGCCGCGTATTCTAGTCCTTTATGCTCTAGTTCTTGGTGTGGGACAACTTCATTAACAGCACCCATTTCATACATGCGTTGAGCGTCATATTCGCGTGCGAGGAAGAATATTTCACGAGCATTTTTTTGGCCGATTTGACGTGCTAATAGGGCAGAGCCGTAACCGGCGTCGAAGGAACCGACGGTGGCATCAGTCTGTTTGAACTTGCCGTATTCTTCGGACGCGATCGTGAGGTCTGCGACGACGTGGAGGGAATGTCCTCCGCCGGCAGCCCACCCCGAGACGAGGGCGATAACGACTTTGGGCATGGTGCGAATAAGCCGTTGAACTTCGAGGATGTGGAGTCGTCCGGCGTGTGCAGGGTCGATGCTTTCTGCGGTGTCTCCGTCTGCGTAATGGTAGCCGTCACGTCCTCGGATGCGCTGGTCTCCGCCAGAGCAGAATGCCCATCCACCATCTTTGGGGGAGGGCCCGTTACCGGTGAGCAGCACTGTTCCAACGTTGGAGGTCATTCGAGCGTGGTCGAGTGCACGGTAGAGTTCATCAACGGTGTGTGGGCGGAAGGCGTTGCGTACTTCTGGGCGGTTGAACGCGATACGTACAGCGGGGAGGTCTTTGATGTAGTTGCCGTTTTCGTCGCGGAGTACTTGCCGGTGGTAGGTGATGTCGGTGTATTCTTCAAACCCTTCGACGGTACGCCATTGTTGAGGGTCAAAAATATCAGATACAGTTTCGGGCAGTGTATAGGTCATGGGTTTAGTGTACCGTTGCGTTCTGTATCTTGGCTGGAAGATGAAGGATAAAGAACAGCTCAGGCGGCTACCACTGGTGTTTAGTGGTATCCGCCTGAGCTGTATTATGAGAAGTTTTAGTTCTTTGCCGCTAGCGCTGCTGCTTCGAACTCTTCGTCAATCTCTGGGTTGGGTGAGTATGTTGCATAAGAGATGGTCACAGCAAATACAAGGTTAACGATGAACCCTGGTGCAATTTCGTAGAAAGTGCTAGAGAGGGCTTCGTTATTTCCCCAGACAAATACGGTAATTGTTCCTGCAATGAGTCCGGCGATAGCTCCCCAGTTGGTGAGTTTTTTCCAGAAGAGGGATAGCAAAACGATGGGGCCGAAGGCTGCACCGAATCCTGCCCATGCGAAGGACACTAACTCGAGGATAGAGCTATTGGGGTTCCATGCTAGTACTGCTGCAATGATGGAGACTACAAGCACGCCCATGCGTCCGAGCCACAGTCCTTTTGCTGCTTCGAGTGGTTTTTGTGTGACAACTCCGTAGAGGTCTTCGGCAAGGGCTGAAGAGCAGACAACGAGCTGTGAAGAGAGCGTGGACATAATTGCGGCAAGAACGGCTGCCAGAATGAAGCCTGACACGAAAGAAGGTAGCAGTATCTGTGACATGTCGAGGAATACGGATTCTGCGTTTTTTGTATCGGTGAGTGCCGCATCGGGGTGTTTTGCAAAGTATGCGATACCGATTAATCCGGATGAGCAAGCTCCGATAACGGTGAGAACCATCCAGCCGATGCCGATACGTCGTCCTGCGATTGCGTCTTTAGGGGTGCGTAGTGCCATGAAACGCACGATAATGTGTGGCTGCCCAAAGTACCCTAAGCCCCATGCTGATGCAGAGAGAATCCCGATGAAAGATGTTCCTGCGAACAGTGAGAGCGCGGTGGGGTTGACCGCTGAAATAGTTTCGTATGCACCGCTGGGCCCACCCACGTAGAACAGCGCCAAGATAGGCATGAGGATGAGCGCACCTAACATGAGGAATCCTTGAACCATGTCGGTGTAGGATGCGCCGAGGAACCCACCAAAGAGAGTGTAGAGGACGGTAATTCCTGCGATGAGTAGCATTCCGACGTGGAAATCTAAGTTGAAGGAGGATGCGAAGAATTTTCCGCCGGCTACCATGCCTGAGGATGCGTAGAAGGTAAAGAAAATGAGGATGATGAGGGATGAAATGATCCGCAGGAGTTTAGTGTTATCGCGTAGCCTGTTGTGGAAAAAGACTGGTACGGTAACGGAATTTCGGGAAATTTCGGTGTAGCTGCGTAGTCGTGGAGCGACAACTTTCCAGTTGATCCACGCGCCGATGGTGAGCCCGACGGCAATCCATGCTTCTGCTAGTCCGGAGATATATAGTGCGCCGGGGAGGCCCATGAGGAGCCATCCTGACATATCAGACGCACCTGCAGAGAGTGCGGCGGTGGTGGGGGAGAGTGACCTGCCACCGAGGACGTAGTCATCGAGATTGTTGTTTTTAGTTTTTGCCCAGAGTCCGATGGCTATCATGCCGGCAAAGTAGATGACCAGCGCGGCAATCTGGAATGTAGTATTGCTCATTGAGGAGCCCCCTAGAGAATTGGGTATGTGATGTACGTAATAATAGCGCTAGACCTGAGTGGTTAACAGTTCACCAATAGGTGTTCGGGTCAATTTTACTGTTAAGAATAACCGAGCATGATATTTAAGAAAAACTTAATTCTAGTATATGAGAAACGCGCTGACACTCTTTCTATAAGTCAGCGCGTTTGCTTCATTCTTCTTCGACCTAGAACTATTTGAGGTCCTTGCTAATGATTGGTAACTGCTGAGTACGTGTAGAAACTACTACATCAAGTATTGCTGTATTAGCAGAAATCTTAATAGCCGATTTGTTCGTCTGCCAGACCAATAATGCGCCGGAACATGCAATCAATACGATGCCAACATAGGACCAAATAGAGAGTACCTGACCCAAAAGAAGCGTCCCAATAATTGCGCCGTTCACCGGATCCAAGCTAAATAACACTCCGATAACAGCAGGCGAGGTAATACGGCCAGCAATCGCGTCAAAAGAATATGTTACGACAACGCCTAAGAAACCAACCATGACTAATAAGAACCAACCGTTGAAGTCCACTCTCGGAAATGACGGTGCAGACCACGGCGTCAGCAATAATGCCGAGAAACAAATCGAGAGTGACAAGCCTTTGAGCCCACTCACCGCTGGAGAACCTTTAGTGCCAAGGTGAGCTGACAAGAACGTATATCCACCCATACATGTTGCACTCATCACCGCAAAAAGATAGCCAATAAGATGGCTACTCTCAAAAGTCGGCCCAGCAATGAGGGCAACACCGATTAAAGCACCTAACGAGATGAAACTATCTCGAATACGTTTAACGCCCAAAAGAGAAATAGCAAAAGCACCCAGATACTCAACAGTGACCGCAATTCCTAACGGGATATAACTAACAGCCATATAAAAACTGCCGGTCATAAGAGACACAACAAGACCATAAAGCAACACCTGCGGCCAGTCAGAAGCTTTAAGTGCGAATGGATTAGGGCGAACAATCAAAAAGAGGATAACTGCCGCAACTGCCATACGCATTCCCGTGACCGCAATGGGAGTGAACTGCTGAAAGAGGTCTGAGGCGAAAGCAGTAGATACCTGCAGACTGATTGAGCCGAGCATCACGAGAGCTAGAGCAGCAGTTCCGCGGTGCTCAGAGGGGATTTTTGCTGCTAGGGCATCTACGGTGAACTTAGCCAATACCACTATCCTTTCACAAACGGGTCAATAACAACCCAGGGCTGCTGACGTATCAGCTGGGGGGAAAATACTGTGAGCATCTCTGAAGCATTCTTTGGTAAAAGGCCCCCATGCTGAGGCTCTAACCGTGGAAGCGGAATAGAAGAAGCAATAAGCCGTCCAATCTCATCAATGCTCACACCTTGACGATACAACTCGGGGATAGTAACTGCACCATCTCGTTTTGCAAGGCGCTGACCGGCACTATTGAGCGCTAAAGGAACGTGCGCGTACTGCACTGGAGAACATCCCAAAAGCTGCGCAAGATACGCCTGTCGTGGGGCTGAAGGAAGTAAATCATCACCTCGAACAACCTGCGTGACCCCTTGAAAATCATCGTCAATTACTACCGCTAGGTTATATGCAATAGTTCCATCGTTGCGCACTAAGACGAAATCATCAACTACACCTGTGTATTCTCCGTAAAAAAAGTCATGAACCGTGTATTGAGAGCATTGAGAACGTAACCTCAATGCGGGGGTACGTACCTCTCGTCGGGCAGCACGCTCATCATCTGAGATGGAGCGACACGTTCCAGGGTAAGCCCCTGGGGCAGCATGAGGTGCCGTGGTTGCTTGCTGAATTTCTTTACGAGTACAAAAACACTCATAAACCATATGCTGTTCTTTAAGCTTTTCGACTGCTTGAAGATAGGCTTCTTGGCGTGTGGACTGGTAAAGCACCTCACCGGTATAGGTAATACCTAATTGGGTGAGGTCTTGTAATTGTCGTTGTGCAGCTCCTTCACGAACACGATCAAGGTCTTCGACACGCATGACCATGTCTCCGCCTTGGCTATGAGCCATAAGCCACGCTAAAAGAGCGGTTCGCAAGTTCCCTAAATGTAAATCTCCAGAGGGGGAAGGAGCGTACCGTCCGCGTATAGGGGGCGTCGATGTCGTATCTGTTGAAGGAAAATTGCCGAAGTCTATCACGGTCTATATGGTATCGGTCTTATGAATAATTGGGGGTAAAGCCTCATAAAATGCTGTGAGATGTATTGCGACATGGCATTTTATGGGTATAGAACACAACATATACCACCTAATGCAAGTACCGTAGAACACATGGCACGTACAAATGAAATATCAGATGGTGTGTACCTCATCAGCACGGATAATTACCGGCTGAACTCGGGTCTCATCGTCGGTGCGGAAAAAGCTATGCTCGTCGATACGGGAGCAGGGCCCCGTCAGGGAGCAGAGATTCTGCGTGCTGTTCGACGCATTACTGAACTTCCTCTGACGATTGTGAGCACACACGCTCATTTTGACCGTTTTATGGGAAATGCTGTTTTTGAAGCTGATGGTGCACAAGATTTTTGGGCGCACCCTCGAGCTGCACGAGCTATTGAGCTTTATGGCAATCTACAGCGTTCATATGTTGAAGTTCTTGAACCAGAGATGGCCCATCAAGAAGGCCCTAATACACACCTTGTTGTTCCTCAACGACTCTTACCGGGAGACGGAACCCGCGCTTCATTTACTCGAGTTGAGTTAGGGGATCGTGCGGTAACACTCTTCTATCTGGGACTGGCACATACCGATTCGGACGTGTTGGTCGGTGTAGATGACGTTCTCTTCACCGGAGACGTCGTAGAACAAGGTTCTGACCCCGCTTTTGACGACTCTTACCCGCAACTATGGGTATCGACTCTGCGTCATTTAGCTGAGCTTGATAGATATCGGGTTTTTGTTCCGGGACATGGTATCCCCGTAGAGCGTACTTTTATTGTTCGTATGGCAGATACGATGCAAGATGCAATTGACCGTATTAAAGGTTCTGCTCTCAATACAAGTGCCGGCGTAACCACCGCTGCAATGTACCAATTACCGTACTCTGGTGGAGCAACCCGTATTCTTCTAGACCGCATGAAGTGGTTAGAGAATCAGGAACATAAAGGCCAAGGCTTGAGCCAGACGACTTTTGACGATCATCCGAGTGGGCTTACCGGCCCTATCACCACAGGACGTAGCTTATAGCGTGAGCTCTTGAGCTGTTAATGCGCATGGGGTGGGATAGAACATTCTTGTTCTATCCCACCCCATGTTTTTTAGTAGGTCCACACTTTCGTGTAATAGGGGGAACGTATCTTATTCTGTGGTCTCAAAAGAGTAACAAGCCATGATGTGCTAAACGAGATAACCGTAAGAATCATGCAGGTTGCTGCGCTAAGAGCACAACCGGGAAAAGGCGAATAAATCGTAATGGCGTAGAGCGCTAAAGAACAGAACCCAAGAAAAGAACCAGCAATGCTTAACAGGGGGATAAGAATTAAACCGCTCCGTTGAGTGTTACTCATATCGAGTTCCTCAGAACGCACAAAACGTAGAATGGCAAGGCCAATAACAGTCCAGAGGGATACTAAGAGAACTGCCGTGATAACGTCCGCTGGGCGGTGCCACCCATTGACGATAGTAGAAAACCCTGTCGCTGCGGTAAGAATTGCAGAGATCAGAGCGACTAGAGGCCGAAGTTTTTTAGGAGCTGCTAGAAAAAGTGCAGAGCCTGCAGCTGCTGCCACGGTGGTGTGCCCCGATGGTGCAGAGTTCAGAACGGCTTCTTGGATACCGTAGTTAGGTTTGGTAATGAGATGGTATTTGAGTAGATAGGCTGAGAGATAGGAGCACATCGCAATACCGAGGCCTATGAGTGAAGGCACAAAACGATGTTTCCAGATAACGACAAAAATCAGTCCGATGATAGCACTTATTACAGCGACCGTTGGAATGAAGTTGAGTATTCTCTCGGTAGGTTGTTGATAATCGGTGAGTTGGTAAGAAAACTCTGTAAAAGCGATTTCGTCGAGACGTTGGCCAATACTTGTTTTAACGAAGAAATAAAAAGAGCCAGTCAACGCAGTGCTGAGAAGAAGAAAAACAAATACGTGTTGCACCATTGCCCAGAAGGTGGGCCGTGTCCGTCGAAGGTGACTTGGCGTCAGTTCTTTAAGTGCTGACGTGCTCAGGGCAGATGTGTGCTCTGTGGGAAAACGCGCTGTTGGTGTGGTGGGTAGAACCTGAGTTGTCTGGTCGCCATGATGGGATTGGCGGGGCTGTTCTTCTCTGTACATAAGAGCGTACGAACTGCCTTTCTGCTGGTCTACGGTCGTGGTCATTGTGTTTGAGAGCCACCATTATTGTTGCAGAAAGTTTTGAAGTTTTCCTGACAAAATGGTGTGCGTTTCACGAACCCTGCTCCTAGGTACTGTATTTAACGGAAATTTTAGTTTTTCGGCGATTAGTTATGATGGGGATACGGAACTATTCTCTCTTTGGTCTACGAAATGAGTCTCATGGAACCTTCTGCGTCCTCTATCTGGAAGACAGGTACTTTGCCACAATTATCGGAGGTGCTTGCTCATAGCGTTGTGGTGCAAATACCAATGCGAGTGAAGTTTAGAGGGGTTCACTTTCGCCAGACGATGTTGTTTGAAGGAGAATCTGGCTGGGGTGAATTTGCTCCGTTTCTTGAGTATCCACCGGAAGAAGCTGCGTATTGGTTGTCATCAGCTTTAGAATCTGCATGGCTAGGGTTCCCCGAACCGATACGTTCTACCATTCCTGTCAATTCAACGTTGCCAGCGGTGGATGCTGGGCAGGTTCCTGCGGTTCTTGGCTGTTATCAGGGGAAAATCCGCGAGGTGAAGATTAAGGTTGCGGAGCGAGGGCAGAGCTTAGCCGAGGACATTGCACGAGTTAGTGCTGTACACCGGTATGCTCCTGATACGCGTTTAAAAGTTGACGCTAACGGAGGCTGGAGCATGGATGAAGCGTTTGAGGCAATACAACGTCTTGAAGAGTTTGACGTGTTGTATGTAGAGCAACCTGTTCAATCGGTCGATGAGATGGCGCGTTTGCACGCGAAGTTACGTGAGAAAGGTGTCGGTACGCTTATCGCTGCGGATGAATCGGTGCGTAAAGCGCAAGATCCTTTGCAAGTGGCTGAGCGTGGCGCTGCCGATGTATTGATTCTTAAAACGGCGCCCTTAGGCGGTGTCAGACGCGCTCTTGAGGTGTGTGAGCAAGCCGGACTGCCGGTGGTTGTTTCTTCTGCTTTGGAAAGTTCGGTTGGTATTCGTTCGGGTATTGCTTTGGCGGCCTCTTTACCGGAGCTTCCTTTTGGCTGTGGTCTGGGGACGGTCTCTTTGATGTCTTCGGACGTGACACGAGATTCGCTGTGCGCTCGCGATGGGGTGATTCCTGTGCGTGATGTTGAGGTGGATAAAGCGTTAGTTTCTTCTTTGTCGGTGGACGAAGATGTGCGTCGTTGGTGGCATGAGAGGGTGCGTCGTTGTTATCGGGTGTTAGAAGAACGTTTGTGACGTTGTCTCGCTCGGTAGCACCACGACACCGCTTGTGTGAATAAAATCACTTTTATTGGTGTGGTGCTTTTTGTGTCCGCGTAAAAGGGTAGTTTTTCAATCTTTTTTTGATAGCTACATTGTTTTATGTATTTGTCTATTATTTTTCATTGAAATGTTTTTATGTTGAGTTTTTAGCTCTAATTCGAAAGGTTTTATGGTGATATTTAGCGTCTTGAGGACTTTCGTTTTATTTAAACTTGCATAAGTTTCTTATGAATAGGGGACAAATGTCGCCTTACGCTCCGCTTTTTTGGTATTTTTGTCCCCATAGAGGTCTACAGGTGGACGCATAACTGTGTTACTGTGGTTTTCGCAAGATAAATGCTTCACGGCAAAGAGGTCTTGGACGCATTCGAAGTTGGATGCCCCCAAATACCAGCGCCAATGCGTCAACCACGATATTAGAGGTAAAGAAAATGTTTCTACTGCAATCTTCCCCTAAAACTATGAAATCACACTCAGTAAGCACCAAGATTGTCAAGAACTTCAAACAGATTTTCATGACTCCCGAACTCACTGAAGAAGAACGCTGGAACCTCTATTACGACTACTCTGCGGTAACTGCCAAAACTGCTTCTTCATAAGGCAGGACCGGCAACATTATCACTAGCACTTTAATCCATGATTAGGGGTGCTTTATTAAAGTAAAGAAACTTTAATAAAGCACCCCTAACGTAGATTAAAAACATTTTTTACATATGAACTAACCCACAATAGTTCTTAAGAAAAACTCAACTTTTCGCGCACTCTCACCAGAGACAGTAGAATAGCAACGTGACTTCAGCCGACGAAAATGCTCCCATCCCAGAATCGCTTATCAGCGCAATCTCCGTTCTCGACTCGCTCGTTCGTGCTGGTATGGAACATATCGTACTTTGCCCCGGCTCACGTAGCGCACCCCTCGCCTACGCCATTGCTGCCCTTGAACAAGCAAATATTCTGCACGCACACGTCCGTCTCGACGAAAGAAGTGCCAGTTTCCTTGCGCTCGGAATAGCCAAAGCCACGCAACGCCCTGTCGCCGTAGCCACCACATCAGGAACTGCCGTCGGTGAACTACTGCCTGCAATGATGGAAGCCTTCCACAGCGGAATCCCTCTCCTCGCCTTAACCGCAGACCGTCCTCAACGCCTCCGCGGAACTGGCGCTAACCAAACCACCTACCAACCTGGTATTTTTACTGCATTTGTACGTGCTCAAGCTGATCTCACCCAATACCCAGAATCACCGGCTGGAGAACAAACTCAACATTTTTCAGAAGTCCTTGCAGCCCTCAGCGGACGCGACCCACAAAATTGGAATCAGCCCTCTCAAACCCCCATCGGGCCTGCACATATCAATCTTTCTTTTGACACTCCGCTAACACCGCCTGCCGGCAGCGCACCATTGCTGAACCAATGGGCTAACACCCTTAAAAACCGCCAAGAATACTCTCCTATTTCTCGCGTCGATACAACAGCAGAATCCTTCTTAGCTGAAGAATACCGCCCCCAAAACTCCTATAAAACAGTTGTTATTGCAGGAGACGGAGCCGGCTCAATCGCTGAAAAATTTGCGCGAAAACTTTCTTTACCTCTTCTTGCTGAACCATCCTCGCACGCTCGCTACGGAGAAACCGCTATCGAGGCATACCCGAAAGTGCTTGACACCTCTTTGAGCGAAGAAATAGAACGGGTCGTGCTCTTTGGGCACCCGACTCTCACTCGCCAAATTAGTTCTTTACTTCAGCGTCAAGACATCCGCAAAGCCATATATATGGAAAAACCTGCTAGCTGGTGTGAAACCTCAAAACGAGACGAAACAATATACACCACTCTCGTCGAACTAGCAGAATTCTCAGGGCATGGAGTAACAGAAACTGCTCAATCGGCTAAAAGCTGGCTACAACGTTGGAAAGACTCAGGTAGAGAATCTCGCCAACAATTGCTGAATTCTCTCGAAAACTACCGCAATAATGGAGAAACTCACGAACGCTTAAGCGGAATGTCTTTAGCTCTTGAAGCATGGAATAAGGCTCTTGAACATCATGAAATTCTTGTATGCGGATCATCAAACATCATCCGTGACCTTGACCTTATTGCCCCCAGCGCTTCAAAAACACCGAGAGTTTATGCATCTCGTGGATTAGCTGGAATTGATGGGATGATAGCTACCGCAAGTGGCATTTCTTTGGGCGGATATGGGAGAGAAACAGAATTCTCTACCGCTGAATCTGCTGACCCCGTGCACCTTATCTGCGGAGATTTAACGTATCTTTATGATGTGTCTTCTTTGAACATCGGCGCATACGAGCTGACTCCTCAACTGCATATTGATGTTCTTGACGATTGCGGAGGCGGTATCTTCTCAACGCTTGAACACGGAGAACTTGCGCAAGACCCTGCCTATACTCACACCGTAGAACGATTCTTTAGAACACCTCATCGTGTTCGACTCGAAGACCTTGCTCATGCTTATCAGCTCCCTGAGGGAATGAGCGTTACAATCCATCACGTGGAGGACTCATGGCAGGAACACATCAAGGGCAAGCCCTCATCTTCAAAGGACTAACAGAATTACTGCAACCATTAGAACATAAGGGTAGAGCACAAAAAATTGTGGATGCTCAGGGCGCTAGCGTGACGCTTCTTGAACTAGCACAAGGACAAAGCTGGAAAGAACATCACAGTATTCACCCCATTATTGTGCAAGTGCTCAAAGGAAAAGTACGGTTGACCGTTCGCGGGCAGAGCCGCACCTTGATTCCTGGGCAGATAATTCATCTAACAGATCACCTTCTTCACCAAGTAGACGCTGATACACCAGCGACGGTGATGGTTATTATGCTTACGGGCGAGAACCCTGACCCCAAAATTCAGGTTCCTGCTGAGCAACTATAACCATTGCTGATAGCTGTTCAAGAATACTATTGAGCTCGAGTCTGCGTTGGGTGTAGAACACGAGATAAAAAGTCTTGAGTTCTCTCTTGTTGTGGGGAACCAATGACTCGTGAAGCTGGACCTTCTTCGACAACAACGCCTCGATCCATAAAAATGACGCGGTCTGCTACATCTCGTGCAAAGTCCATCTCGTGGGTTACCACAATCATGGTCATACCCTCTTCAGCAAGTTCTCGCATGATGGTGAGTACTTCACCAACTGTTTCGGGGTCTAGCGCTGAGGTTGGTTCATCAAAAAGCATAAGCTGAGGGTTCATCGAAAGTGCCCTAGCAATAGCCACTCGCTGTTGTTGTCCGCCAGATAGCTGTTCTGGGTATCGCTGTGCTTTATCTGCCAGACCGACTTTTTGAAGATTTTTAAGCGCGATGTCTTTGGCTTGTTGTTTGTCTCGTTTAAGAACTTTTTGTTGTGCAACAGTGCAATTTTCAAGGACTGTCAGATGAGGAAAGAGGTTGAATTGCTGAAAAACCATCCCCACCGTCTGCCGTAGCGCGTTGATATCAACATCTGGGCTTAACACATGATGTCCGGCGACAATAATCTCTCCTTGTTCAGGAGTTTCGAGAAGGTTGATGCACCGTAGGAGTGTTGATTTACCAGAGCCTGAAGGTCCAATAAGACAAAGGACTTCTCCGGGCTGAACGTCGAGGTTGATACCTTTGAGCACTTCTACAGCACCATAGGATTTATGCAGATTAGAAATATGAACTGAGGATGCAGGGTATTGAGTCGTCATAGTATTTTTCCGATACGAGTTAGCGTCGTGTGGTGGTCTTGAAACGAGATTCAAAATAGCGGGCGAGGAAGCCTAAAGGAATAGTAATGAGCAGATAGCAGAACCCTGCTACGACAAGAGGTGTCAGCCCCGCATTTGCGGCGGAGAGCCCTTCTCGGCCAAACTTGGCTAATTCGTATTCGGAAATAGACATCCCCAATAGATAGACCAGTGAAGAATCTTTGGTCAGGAGGATAATTTCGTTTGTTAACGGTGGTAGCACGATGCGGAAGGCCTGAGGGATGATAATGGTTACCATTGCACGGGGGTGGGACATTCCAAGTGAGCGCGCTGCTTCATATTGTCCACTAGGTACTGCTTGTAGCCCTGCTCTGAGCACTTCGCCAATGTATGCGGCAGAGACAATACCCAACGCCAGCATGATAGTGATATAGCTATTGAACCTTACATGGAATGCAAGGGGAATGCCGTATCCGAACGCGAGGAATACTAATAGTGCTGGTATTCCGCGGAAAAGTTCAATATAAATTGATGCTATCCAACGGTAGGGCGCGATAGATGATATTTTCATCAAGGCCAAGACCACACCTAATGACAGTCCTAAGCTAAATCCTAACGCCGTATAAATAATAGTATTTTTGAGCGCGATGGTGATGACCGATGGGAATTGCTCTGCGATAACAGTTGGGTTGAAAACCTGTTTGTAGAGGGTATGCCAGTCTGCTAGGGCAGCGAGCACTAAGATAATGATTGCTAGTGCTGCATATTGAGCGTATCTGCTGTAGGTCTGTTTTTGACGTAAGGTCAATGCCATGGAATGTCCTTTATTCCCCGTGCGTTAGAGTGATGTGTGTGAGCGCACTAATCTGAAGGTGGTGTGGTTCGCGGGCTACTTTTGTGTGGAGACTCCGAGCCATTTTTCTTGAAGCTTTGCTAATTCGCCGTCTTCTTTGAGGGTGGTGATAACGTTGTTCGCTTCGTCGAGAAGTTTTTGGTTATCGGTGGCGACCGCTGCAGCAATTTCTTCGTGCGTGTTAATTTCTTCTGCAAGTTTCAAGGAATCATCTGAGGTGAGTGCTTGAGAAATCACGGAGATATTGGCGATGACAGCTTGTGCCTGACCTGTTTGTAGAGCTTGAATCATCAGCGCTGCGTCTTCGTATTGGACGGTGTCTGCGTGATGTTCTGTAGCGTATTTTTCTCCAGAGGTTGCTTGTTGTACTGCAACTTTTTGATCTTTGAGGTTGTCGGCGTTGGCGATTGTTGAATCTTTAGGTACGAGAATGCCGAGATTATCGTTGAGATACGGTTCGGTGAAGCTCATTTTGGTGGCTCGTTCTTCGGTTTTAGTAATGCCGGAAATGGCGATGTCACATTGTCCAGAAGAGAGAGCTACTCCGGAGTCGAGTCCTTCAAAGCCGGTGTTGGAGATGTTGAGTTTAAGTTTGAGTTTGTCGGCGATAGCTTGTGCAATGTCCATGTCGTAGCCAACAATTTTTCCGTCTTGTTCGAACTCAAAGGGTTTGTAGGGGCTGTTGGTGCACACCGTGAGTTCGCCGCTGGTAACGAGTTTTGGGTCGCCTTCTGCGGTGGTTGAGTCTGTGGACTGGCATCCTGTGAGTGTTAGGGCGCTGAGCGCGAGAATGGTGACGGTGGTGGAGAGGGTCTTTTTCATGGTGTGTTCCTTGAGACGGGTTATGTTGTTTGACGCGTTATGCATGGTGTGTGCTCAACGGTGTTAAACATCCTAACGCAAAATTATGCATAGTAGTGTAAAAACATGCAATAGTGGGGAATGTGTCGAGGATAACGTAACCATAAGGTTTTTCAGCCCTTTAGCAAGAACATACGAGTGCCGAGATGAGCTTTCAACGAAACCATGAAACAATAGCAGATGTGAACCGAGCAGATCTTGATAAGAAAACAGCAGATATTGCCGCAATGTTCGATGACGTTGCCGACCGCTACGACCTCATGAACGGCATCGCATCCCTAGGTCAACACATCTACTGGCGAAAACAAACCGTCGCTGCACTCAACGTTGCACCAGGACAAAAAATACTCGATATCGCAGCAGGTACCGGAACCTCATCCGAACCCCTCGCCGACCGCGGCGCAGACGTCATCGCAGCAGACCTCTCCGAAGGAATGCTCGCCGTCGGACGTCGCCGCCGACCCGACATCTGCTTTATGCAAGCAGACGTCACCCAACTACCCTTCGATGACGAATCCTTCGACGCTGTTACCATGTCATACGGATTACGTAACGTCGCCGAATACCAGCGTGCACTACAAGAACTCTACCGAGTCACCAAACCTGGCGGCAGAATCGTACTCCTCGAATTCTCAACACCCACGTGGAAGCCCTTCCGCACCATCTACCAAAAATACATTATGCGAGCCATTCCGCCGGTTGCACGAGTCATCTCATCTAACCCAGAATCCTACGTCTACCTCGCAGAATCCATTCTGGCATGGCCCACACAAGACCAACTAGCACAAGAATTTGTAGCAGCCGGATGGGAAAACGTAAAATACCGAAACCTCAGCGGCGGCATCGTAGCTATACACCGTGGTTTTAAACCCGGTCGAGGCTTTACTATTGAGAAATAACACTCCGTGAGAAAAAAGAGACTATCTACCGTGACAGACCAAAATAAGTCCCCCGAGACGAACACCTGTGAGCCTAGCATGGTAAACGAACTATTCAACGACATCTCCTACAACCTCCCTAAAGGCTTCGACATCATCGCCCAAGACGAACACCTCGGGCCTCAGATTCTCGAATCCCTCAGCGAAATCGAACAACGCCTCTCCAAAGCCGTAACACAAACCTCCCGTATCGCAGATGTCACCTCGCGACACCTACTCAACGCCGGCGGAAAACGCATCAGACCCCTACTGACACTACTGGCAGCTGCCGCCGGTGGTGGAATCAACGACAAAGTCCTTGACGCCGCAGTCGTCGTTGAGCTCACACATCTTGCAACCCTCTACCACGACGACGTCATGGACGACGCCCCCAAACGCCGAGGCGTAGACACCGCACAAAACATCTGGGGTAACTCTGTAGCTATTCTCACCGGAGACCTCATCTTCTCCCGTGCCTCTCTGATTGTCAGCGACCTTGGCTCTCGCCCCATGTCTGTTCAATCTCAAACCTTTGAACGCCTCGTCCTTGGGCAACTATTCGAGACTTTAGGCCCCGAACCAGATGAAGATATCCTCAGTCATTACATCAAAGTTATTGAGGGTAAAACTGGTTCTCTCATCGCTGCCGCCGGTTCTTATGGCGGTATTCTCTCAGAAGCGCCGGAATCTACCATTCAAACTCTTGCACGATACGGAGAGCTTGTCGGTGTAGCTTTCCAACTAGCTGATGACGTACTCGACATTACCGGCGAAGGTAAAAAATCTGGTAAAACTCCAGGAACAGACCTGCGAGAAGGCGTTCCCACATTGCCGACTATTCTTCTAGAGCAAGAAGCTGAACGTCAAGACAGCTCAGCACAAGAAATCCTTGAGATGATTCGTGGAGATCTCTCGAGTGACGAAGCCTTAGAACGGGCGGTACAAGCATTATCTGCTCACCCTGTAACGGCGCGAGCGTGGAGCATCGCATGCCAATGGGCTGACGACGCTGTTCAGGTGCTTAAATCCTTACCTGATTCGACAGCAAAAGAAGCGCTCATCTCCTTCGCTCACGCTGTTGTTCGCCGTGATTCTTAAACGAATACCAAACCTCTAATACTCAGACTCCTCTCATTCGCGGATGAGGGGAGTCTTTGGTGTGTACCATCCCCTGAAGTCTCAAATAATGAGAAATACCGTAGATTGTCGTTATTTTGACAATAAATCTGGCATTGTAAAGAGTAAATTTTTTACGCAAGTGCGTCATATAAGGCAATCTAACGTAAAACACACATACACACATTGACACAACGACTTGAGGATTACTCCATGGGAGCAACCGCAAAGGCACCAAAGAAACGCGAAAGTTTCTCTAGCCGAAAAGTATTTATCTTCGCCGCTATCGGCTCAGCAGTTGGACTGGGCAATATTTGGCGTTTCCCCTACGTCGCCTACGATCACGGCGGCGGCGCATTTATGATTCCATACCTCGTAGCACTACTTACGGCGGGTCTGCCCTTCCTCTTCTTCGACTACTCTATCGGCCACCGCGGACGCGCATCCTCCCCACTCGCTTTCCGCCGACTCAACCGCAAAACCGAGTTCATCGGTTGGTGGCATATGGGTATCAACTTCATCATCGCCATCTACTATGCAGCTATTCTCGCATGGTCTTTGCGCTATATGCTCTTCTCCCTCAACAGCAGTTGGGGAGAGGATCCAGCCTCATTCTTTACGGGAGAATTTCTCCACGTAGGAGACCCCGCCCTATCCTTTGACTTCGTTCCAGGAATTCTCATTCCTTTAGCACTCATCTGGGCTGTTCTACTGATGGTGATGTCCCTCGGCGTTCAAAAAGGTGTCGGAGCAGCAAACGTTCTCTTCATCCCGCTACTGATCATCATGTTCGTTGTCCTTGTCGCATACTCTCTCACCCTTGAAGGAGCTTTCCAAGGACTTAACGCACTCTTCACCCCGAACTGGGCAGCATTGGCAGACCCCCAAGTATGGGTTGCCGCATACGGGCAGATTTTCTTCTCCCTCTCTGTAGGTTTCGGCATCATGATTACCTACTCTTCTTACCTCAAACCTAAAGCTGACCTCACCGGTTCTGGCGCTGTTGTGGGATTCTCAAACTCTGGCTTTGAACTTCTAGCAGGCATCGGCGTATTCGCGGCATTAGGTTTCATGGCAAACGCTGCAGGAACCGCCGTATCTGAAGTAGCAACCTCCGGTATCGGGCTTGCCTTCATCGCATTCCCCACCATCATCTCTCAAGCCCCTGGTGGAACCGTTATTGGACTGCTCTTCTTCGGTTCACTTCTTTTTGCCGGTTTCACCTCCATGATTTCCATCGTGGAAGTTATTGTTGCTGGTGTCCAAGACAAATTTGGAATGGCTCGACGCAACGCTACCGCACTGGTCATCGTGCCTCTCGCGCTCATCTCCACCGTCTTCATGTCCACGACCTCAGCCCTATACGTACTAGACATCCTCGATAACTTCGTCAACACTTTCGGCATTCTTGCTGCAGGTCTTGTCGCGATCGTTACGGTCGCCTACTTCGTTCGTGGATTGCCGACTTTGCGTGACCACCTCAACCAACACGGTTCTATCAAAGTTGGTGGACTATGGATGGCACTACTAGCAGTCATTACCCCGCTAGTGCTGGGATACACGTTGATTACTACCGTCATCAAACTCATCAACACCCCCTACGAAGGCTACCCCGACTCACTGCTGATTCCTTTCGGGTGGGTCATGTCCATCTTGCTCGTCGTCGTTGCTGTCGTTATCTCTCGTCTGCCCTGGTCGAATAGCTCACGAGCTGCGCTACAGCCACCAGCTCAGCCTGTTAGTGGTGGTGCGGTCATGACCGAATACGTCGACCCCACCCGTACCAACGCACAGAAAGAGGCCTAAAATAATGGAAACTAGCGCCGTTATGATGATGACAACTTCAATCCTCATGATTTGGGGAGGACTCGTTGCCGCAGCAATTAACCTCTCTCGTCACCCCGAGGAAGAAGAAGATAACATCTAATTATCATCGCGAATTCAACGCACATTAAATGGTGTGGGTGGGCTCTCTACAGAGAGCCCACCCACACCATTATGACAAGCAAAAGAACACTAAATACGCACAGCTTCTGCCACTTTTAACACTCTCTATGCAGCTTTAAGAACAGCACGCCTTCTCACCCGTGAATACCGAATTGCGTCAACAGTAAACAACGCAACTGCGATCCACACCAACATAAAACCAATCCAGCGCTCTGCCGTGAGCTGCTCATGAAATACCAAAATTGCAAGGAAGAACTGAATAGTAGGAGTCATATACTGAATAATGCCAACAAGACTCAACGGCAGTTTTGATGCAGCATCAGCAAAGAGCAAAAGGGGCAGCGTCGTCAAAACACCTGAAGCGGCAAGAACCCAAAAGTGAGTAATACCTTCTGAAAATAACGTCAAATGATGTTGCTTCCATAGAACAGATAACACCACAACAGCTACGGGAGCTAAAGCTAACGTTTCAACAGTAAATGCTGCAATAGGTGGAACTTTCCCACCCAACTTATTTTTGACAAGACCATAGAACGCAAAACTAAAAGCAAGGCCTAACCCCAACCACGGAATCTGCCCATAAAGTACACTCATCACCAGCACTGCAACAGCTGCGATAGCCACTGCAACCCATTGAAGTAAACGCAACCTCTCCTGTAAAAAGAACACCCCTAGAAGAACGTTAACCAGCGGATTAATAAAATACCCCAGAGAAGCATCCAGCGTATGTCCGGTGGTCGTGGCAATAACGTAGAACAACCAATTGGCACCAATCAACACCGCAGCAATAGAAAGCACAAGAAGCGTTTTAGGGTTACTAAGAACCTGCCAAAATTTCTGGTACCCGCGCGGTATAAAACATAGAATGACCGCGCATAAAAGCAAAGAAAAAATAACACGGATTGAAACAATCTCGTAGGGGGTAGCTGGCAATGTCAATGCGAAGTACAGCGGAAACGTACCCCAGATAAGATATGCACTAATCGCAGAGACTAAACCAGAACGAGTTCTTGAAGTATGAGAAGCAGAGGAAACCTGCTGCATCGAAGGAGAAGACATAAAAGGTGCGTATTTCTATAAAAGAGGGTGAATAGAAACGGGGAAAAAGTGCCCCCGACTCATAAATATGAGCCGGGGGTACTGTACAAAGAAGAAAAAGACTAGAGCCCGAAGAAACGAGAGAAGAAACCTTTTTTCTCCTGCTGTTCTTTACGTCGTGGACGACGTGCTTCTTCGTGTTGTTCTTCTTCAAGGTCTGGAGCAGAACCTGCAACACGGAATGCACTTGGACGTTCTTCATGCTCTGCGGTGTCAGCATCGTTATCGTCGATAGGTTCTGCTGCCACAGGACGTTCTTCTTCTACGTCGCTGATAATTTCTTCTTCTGCAATTGCAGAAGTTGTAACGCGACCAGGCTGAGCGTCCTCTTTCGGATCTTGGTCGTAAGGCTTCTCGGTATGAGGGTAAACGCGGTCAGTAGTGACAACGCCTTCCACCTCTTCGAGAGTTTCTTCAACAACCTGCTCAGAAGATTCTTCAAGGTTTTGAGGAACTTCTTGTGTCTGAGTGGACTGTGCCAGCTGTTCTTGAGCCTCGCGTTCTGCTTGTTCTTGAACCGCTTGTTGCTGTTCTGCTTCACGAGCGGCAATTTGAGCAGCTGCTTCAGAAGCGGCAATACGCTCAACTTCTTGGCGTTCTGCTGCAGCCTGTTCACGCAATGCAATTGCTTGAGCTGCGCAACGGTTAAGCTCTGCAGAATCGACAACTGGCTCAGCTGCTTCAATACCTGAGATTTTTTGGCCGTCAAACCAGAGGCGGAGTGCCCCATCGGTGGTGGTGATAACGGCGGTAGCCTCAGTATCCCACGCGATATGAGCACCGCGTAGACGAGCATAGGAGTCTACGGCACGCTGATGGTTAACAGCGGTATTTGTTTGGAGAGCTTGAGCCATGACTCGTCCCATACGGTTAATCGTTGGCGCTTCGAGCTCTAAAGCATCACCATCGAGAAGAATCCACGCCTTAACACCTGCACCAGCAGTGATGGGGTAGTGTGCGTAGATACCTGTGAGGGCCTTGGCAGCAAGAGTTACTTGGCGTGCAATGCCGTCAGTAAGTGGAAGTTCATCTGTGGTCAGCTCACCTATAGAGTGCTGCGCTCCCGACTCTCGTGCCTGAATAGCTGCCGAAACTACAGAATCGGGGAAATGTCCCAGTTCTTGCCATGACCAAATCCAAGAACCGCGGTTTTCTGATTCAGTTCCTAAAAGATATGGTGTGAGTTTGACCGAGCTATCAGACTGGAGGGTGAAAGACGGAGCTGAAAAGTCCACAGACCACTCAGATCCGCCACTGAGCTCGGCTAGGCGTGCCTGGTATTCGGTGGAAATAAAGATTGATTCGTCAATCAAATCCTGCAGTGTTTTAGTCATGTGCTTAAGGCTAGCAAAAATTGTGTCTACTGAGCCCCTATTTTTGGTATTTATCTCTGCAAGAACCAGTGTTTTCATCATTTTTTAGAAAGAGAAACACAATTATGAAGAATATCTGACATATATGGATAAACACCTACGGGGTATCACCACCACCACCGCCCCATGCTGAAAGAGTACGCAAGAACACTCCATTATGAGGGGAATTGTCCCCATTTTAAAAATCTTATGAAGACTCAACAATGAGTAGATTCCGTCAAAAAGAGAAAAACTACTCAAAACATTGCTTTAATAAATGAGATAGAGAAACTTTAAAGGCAAGGAATACGAACTTCCCCTATCGGTATCACCTGCGCACTGAGCAAGAAAGACCACCTATGACGAACACACCTCGTTTTCGCAGAGAAGAACGCCCTGCGAAAGTTCAAGAAGCTCTCACCCGTATTGGTAGCTGGCTTCTGAACACGGTTAAAACTGAGCCAGGGTGGAATGAACTTGTCTTTGAACTCAAACCCTTGAGCGGAACCATCTTTGCTCGTATTACAGAAACTCGTGACGAACAAGATTACGTCGGCAGTGTTGGGCCCATTAAAGAAAGCTCCATCGTTATCCCTGAAATTGAGAACCTGCAACACGCTGCCTACGATGAACACGAAGGTACATGGTTTACTGCCACCGTTATTGTGACTGCAGAGAACTGGCCCGAACCTGACTATCAGATAGGGGCGGCCTATAATCGTCAAGATGAGCCTCAAGACTGGGAGGGGGAGGGGCGCATGTCTCGCCAAGACGTGCGATATCACCTCGAACACTTCCCTCGGCACGCAAGCCAGATTCCACAATGGGCACAATTGCGCTTATCAGGACGACTTAAAAGAGACCACGAACCCAACACGGACTCTTGTGAGGTTCCTAACCCTTACCTGAGCGAAGCTCTGTCTCAAGCTCGAGGCAAAGAACGTAGCGACGCTATTGTGGTCAACGTCCTCCGCGCATCTTTAGGCGGGGACTTCCTGCTAGATATTAGTGACTCAACTTTTGTTCCTGCTGGGTCACAGAAAATAGGGCCACGTTCTACAATCCGTTATCGTGTGCTACGCCTTGCAAACGATATGCGTGCTTTATGCCTTTATTCCAGCTCTAAATACGTTAAGGAATTCCATACTCGCTTCACTGAATCCTCTTCTGAACCCGAGATTCTTCGAGAACACGCTTTCAAGGTATATCTTGACTTTTTAGCTGATAAAACCTGTGATGTGGTTGTGATTGATCCGGGCACTGAACACGAGACATTTATTGAGAAACCACAGGTTGCGTGGGTACTGAGTACTCCTCACAACATTCACGTCAAAAGTGCTCTGTTAGATGGTGATATGCAACGTCTATTGGCGGCGCTCACCGCACCCAGCTCTGTCCTTTTGATGGGGGTAAGAGCCGGAGAAGAAGCCCCTCTCTTCGTTCCTGTTCCTGAAGGGCAAGAACCTCAGACAATGTTGGTATTTACCTCGGCTGCGGAGGTGGCTTCAGTCGACCCTCAATTACAGGTGCGTTCTGCTCCTGCGATGGAGGTTTTGGAATTTGCTCAATCTCTGGGTGCTGATGGTGTTCGTATTAACGCGTTGAGTCCGTCAGCTACGTTGCCGATGTCTCAGATTCAAGAGTTGCTCGAGATTGTACGTTCGGCTCAACATATCAGTAATTAGCGCGTGATACCGCTCTTTTGGGGACAAAAACATATACCATCATGCTAGGCCAAAAAATGGCAGTTAAAAACTATTAGGGGCGGTTTGTGGAAAGTATACTAAGGTGGCTAGGCATAACATGTTTTCGCCACTCAAAACTAGTTATCATTGTTTGGGTGCTCATCTTAGGTGTGGCCGGTATTTTTGCGGCGACTTTCTCTCAAGGCGCTCAAAGTAACTACGCTATCCCCGGTGCCACATTCGAAAAAGTTAACGAAAAACTTCACCATGCAATACCAGAAGCTGGCATCAGCTCTGCTTCTATCGTGCTCTCTCGACGCGACGGCAAACCCATTGATTACCAAGAACGTCGGAAGATTCGCCAACTCTCTCTTGAAGTAACAGACCTCCCTGAAGTCGCTTCAGCCTCAAACCCCTTCGAACAGCAAGAAAGTTTAGACGATGGCGCTGAACTACTAGCCCAAGGCACACAACAGCTCACACACGCTAAAGAAGAACTAGCACAAGGACAACAAGCCCTTGCCGGAGCGCTCTCACAGCTTCCTGACTCATCACCCGAATGGGTGACACAAAATGCCCCTGAGCTTGCTCAACAGCAGCAACAGCTAGAACAAAGCCGTGACCGTATCAAAACAGAAGAACAAAAACTTGCTGAAGCTCAACGAGAACTCAACCTTGCCAACGGCGAACGAGTTCTCTCCAAAGAAGGCAATATTGCACTTATCACCCTCACCTTTACCGAAGACGTCCAAGCGCTCTCTAGCGAACAACGTCAAAAAATCTTCGACATCTTCAACACCCTAGAAAACTATGGAATTGATGTCGACTACAGCAACGAACTAGCACAAGACGTCTCTGGGGTCTTTGGCGCCTCAGAAACTATTGGCTTAGTTGTTGCTGCTATTGTCCTACTCGCCACCTTAGCGTCTGTTATTGCTGCTGGTCTTCCTGTTCTCATTGCGCTAGTAGGTTGTGGTGTTGGAGTGCTACTAGTCTTTGCCAGCACACTCATCATCCCCATGACCTCAACAGACCCCGTTCTCGCGTTAATGCTCGGGCTAGGTGTTGGTATCGACTACGCATTGTTGATCATTCATCGACATCGAGAATTCCTCACTGAAGGAAACACACTCATCATTTCAGCTGTTAAAGCTAATATGACCGCTGGGCATTCCGTCGTATTTGCTGGTGCAACGAATATCGTTGCTCTATCTGCGTTGAGCCTGACAGGTATCCCTTTCTTGAGCATTATGGGGCTAGCTGGTGCTTTTACCGTAGGCGTTATCGTACTGGTAGCAATTACTCTTACCCCCGCACTGTTAGCTCTTGTTGGTGTGCGTATTCTCTCTGCACAACAACAAAAGACCTTAGGGCAGGGCCAGCCTCACGATAATAAAGAAGAAAAACTCGTGAAAGCTGAGCGCGGATGGGGCGCATTCGTGACTCGACACCCTGTTATGATGACCGTCTTATCATTGACTCTGCTTGCTCTAGCTATTATTCCCATGGGGACGTTGCGCCTTGGGCTGCCGGACGGCTCATATCAGAGTCAAGATAGCACCGCATACCGAAGCTACGAAAAAATTGCTGACACTTTTGGCCCTGGCGCAAATGGAAGAATCTATGCTGTGGCAACAACGCCTGTAGGCACAGATGCGGCTGGTGCTCATGCTATTGGCGTTGACGTTGCCGAACACCTCAAAATATCTGGTATTCGCTCCGCAGCAGTATCAGCCATTAGCAAAGACTCTTCAGTTGTCGTAGTGGCATTGACTCCTGAAACTGGCCCTGCCGATGAACAAACAGTCTCAACAGTTCATCAGCTACATAAGGATTTACCACAGGTAGAGAACCTGACTCGAACACAAATCGGTTTAAGCGGGCAGACCGTTGCCAACATCGAAATATCTGATCGTATTTCTCAGGCAGTACCCCTATACCTGACGGTTGTCTTGTTATTGTGTCTGATCATCATGACGGTAGTGTTCAAATCCTTACTCATACCGCTAATGGCAACCGTCGGATTTTTAATGTCTACCTTGGCTGCTTTTGGGGCAGTCGTGTTGGTCTACCAATGGGGCTGGCTTGGAATGCTTTTCGGTGTTACACATCCTGGGCCAATTCTTGCCTTTTTACCGATTCTTCTGGTGGGCGTACTTTTTGGGCTCTCTGTGGACTACCAAATTTTTATTGTTTCAGGAATGAGAGACGCTTATCGTGAGGGCTTCACCGCTCGTGAAGCTGTCAAAGTTGGTTACACTCAAGGCGGCAAAGTTGTTACGGCTTGCGGAATTATTATGATTTCTGTATTCGCAGGTTTCGTCTTCTCTCACCTGACGGTTGTTCGTCCTATCGGTTTTGCTCTAGCTATTGGCGTGGCAATGGACGCATTCTTGGTACGCACAACCTTCATCCCCGCAACAATGCATCTGCTGGGTGAAAAAGCATGGTGGCTACCAGCATCTCTCAAGAAGGTTCTGGGAACGGCAGAAGTTACGTCACAGAGCTTTGAGAATCTCGACGAATACGTACGAGAAAATAAACCTCGACATCTCAAGGGCTAGATTACCGGAAGAAGTTTAGCCTGCCGATAGATTGTGCCAACGACAAGGCCCTTGGCTCTTAGCGCATGCTCAAACGTCTTGGCTGCGAAAACAAAAACAGCTATCTAGCGTCAACAAGAACTACCAAAACTACAAGTTAAACTAAGGAGTGGCTGTCACAAGGAATCATCTTGTGACAGCCACTCCTTTTACCCTAAACAGTTAGGGTGAGTACACGAGCTTAGCTCATCTGAGCAATCGCTTCACGAACACGTGCTCCAAGTTCCTCATGAACAGAATCCCAGTACTTCAACGCACGTTCGCGGATATCGTCATTGCGAACTGCGCCAACGTGTCCAGCGATGTTAGAAACGAGACGTGCACGTTCCTCATCGTTCATGGTTACAGCGTACAAAGAGCGTGCCTGACCGAAATCATCGTCTTCTGCGTGCAAGGATGCTGCCGCACGAACAAGCTCACCATCTGCTTCCCAAGAACCTTCGCCTGCACGCTCAGCATCAGCGTGAGGACCACCTAGGCTGTTTGGCGCGTAAGAAGGTACTGATGGATCGTTGAAGCTGTAACGCATGGTTCCATCTTGAGAATAGTTATTGACGGGTGCCGCCTTTGCAGAGTTAACAGGTAGCTGAGCAAAGTTGGTGCCAACACGGTAACGGTGCGCATCTGGGTAAGAGAAGATACGTCCGAGCAACATCTTGTCGGGAGATGCTGCGATACCGGGAACGAAGTTTGAGGGGGAGAATGCAGCCTGCTCAATTTCAGCGAAGAAATTCTGTGGGTTGCGGTTGAGAGTAAGAGTACCAACCTTAATCAGCGGGTAGTCAGAGTGTGGCCATACCTTAGTCAAGTCGAAGGGGTTGAAACGGTAGTTCTTAGCATCTTCATAAGGCATGATCTGAACATGCAAAGTCCATGAAGGGAATTCGCCGCGGTCAATAGACTCGAAGAGGTCACGACGGTGGTAGTCAGCGTCTTTACCTGCGAGTTCTTCTGCTTCTTGAGCAGTGAGGAAGTCGTTGCCTTGGTTGGTCTTGAAGTGGTACTTCACCCAGAAGCGTTCACCTTCAGCGTTAATCCACTGGAAGGTGTGGGAGCCGAACCCGTCCATGTGGCGTAGGGTCTTGGGGATACCGCGGTCGCCCATCAACCATGTGACTTGGTGTGCTGATTCGGTGCGAAGTGACCAGAAATCCCACTGCATATCGTTATCGCGTAGACCGGTTTGGGGTAGACGCTTCTGAGAGTGAATGAAGTCTGGGAACTTGATAGCGTCACGGATGAAGAAGATGGGGGTGTTGTTGCCGACGATGTCGTAGTTACCCTCAGTGGTGTAGAACTTAACGGCAAAACCGCGAGGGTCACGCCAGGTATCAGGTGAGCCTTGCTCTCCTGCAACCGTGGAGAAACGTACGAGAGTTTCGGTTTCTACGCCGGGCTGGAAGAGTGCTGCACGGGTGTATGCGGAGACGTCTTCAGTTGTTTTGAAAACACCGTATGCGCCGGTTCCTTTAGCGTGGACAACACGTTCGGGTACGCGCTCGCGGTTGAATTGTGCGAGCTTTTCTACGGTGTATGCATCGTGAAGAACGATAGGGCCGTTGTTGCCTACGGTGAGGGAGTTGTTGTCGGAGGCGACGGGTGTGCCTGTGGTTGTGGTGGTAAAAGTTCCGATGGTTTCGGTCATGACTTTTCTTCCTTTATTTTTTGTGAGGTGTTGAGAGGGCCATATGTGGGGAAGGCCCTCTCTGTTCCTGTTGTGTGATTAGTGTGTGTGAAGTTCTGCTGCTTGGCGTTGTTGTTCTTGTGCCACGGAGCGTTCTTGCTCTGTTTGGCAGTCTTGGCAGATTCCTTGGTAGAGGACGTCTGCTGAGATTAACGCCATCCCGTGGTGGTCACTGGGCGTGAGGCACGGGGAAGCACCTATTGCGCAATCAACATCTTGAACTTTTCCGCATCGGATGCAGAAGGCGTGGTGGTGATTGTCTGCAGTACGTGTTTCGTAGAGTGCAGGTGTTCCAGGCGGTTCGAATTTGCGGAGCATATTGATACTGACGAGGTCTGCAAGGATGACGTATACAGACTGGACAGTGATAGTTGGTAGCTCTTCTCGGACGGCTGCAACAATATCTTCTGCGGTAGCATGCGGGTGCTTATGTGCTGCTACGAGTACCGCTAGGCGTTGCTTTGTGACGCGACGGCCTTTGGTGCGTAGCGTTGCTGTCCATGCTTGTGTGAGTGACTCTCTGTCGAGGGTCTGCATGGTGTGATGCATAAGGTCACCTTTCATGGTCCACCTGAGTGTTTTATTCTGACTATTTCATAATAGCAGATATGACTTACTCATAATAGCAGAATGAGAAAAAAGTTTTCCAGCGCGAAGTTTTCCGCCGAAAACAAGAAAATCCAAAAAACTTTTTTCTCTATTACGCCTAGCCAAAAGCACTATTTTAGTGGGGCAGAATTTTTTTGGAAAGTTTTTTATTTTTTCGCGTCACGATTTGCCGTTCTTCCGCTCTTAATAAGTGACGGCGTAAAAACCGTTGAATCAGCAAAGAACGATGTTCGGATCGCAGCAGGCACAGAGCCTGTAAGCACCGGCGGTTACGAATCGATTCAGAGTGGAATAACTTAGGGAAGCCACTTGCTAAAACTTTGCTGAAAACAGTAAAGACGCTGCACGCAAGCTAGAGTCTTTGCAAAAGAAAAGGGCTGCAATGTCGGAATATCTTTAGGGAACCGAGATTGTCTATCACATAACAAATAGTAGGTATCTGCATGGTAGGGCATGTAGTTTAGGGAATACCTACTCATATGGTGAGAGAACTATGAAAAGTTCCTTCATCAACACTGTAAAACGCCACCGGCAAGCTTAAGCATCACATTAGGGAGTGATGCGCTTGCCGGTGGTTGTGTTACTTACGCTGTATTTGCCGTAATATTTAGGTATAATCTAGATACTTTATCTAAAGTGGAAACTTCACATACGGTTTATTTCCCCAATAGATACCTCAAAGAAGTGGTGGAAAAGAACCATCGTTCTCAGCGCAACAAGACTTGGCGTGTCTGCGCTGCACTGAAATGCAGGAAACTGAACATGCAAAAGCAACATACTTTTAGCAACCCAGAAGAAACCGACGAGTTTCTTCTATCGCTCGTTCGCGATGGAGACGTTGAAGCTTATAGCAAGCTCTATAATCGTTATCACCCCATGGCGAGAGCTATTGCTTTTAAACATACTTCAGATGCCCACCGCGTAGATGATATCGTCTCTGAGAGTTTTACCCGGATCTTGCATGCACTCGAGAGCGGAAAAGGACCTCACTCCTATATGGGAGGCTACCTTGCCACAACTATCGCCCACCTAGCTGGCGAATTCGGGTTGCTCTCTCAACGTGAGATTCCTAGCGAAGAAGAACACCTTGAAGCTATGGGAACCCTCGACGAAACCGTCGTTAAACTCCATGATTCTGACGAAGTGATTTCTGCTTTCACCTCTTTGCCGGAACGCTGGCAGACTGTCTTATGGTTAACCGAAATCGAAGCAAAAAAACCTCAAGAAATTGCTTCTGCGATGAACCTGTCCCCGAACGCAGTCTCTGCTCTATCTCTTCGCGCTAAAACTAGCCTCAAAGAAGGCTTCCTACGTGCACATCAAAACACTCCTCAAACACCAGACTGTAAACGTTTTTCAAGCCATATTAGCCCGTACGTTCTCGGCTCATTAACCCAAAAACGTAGTGATGCTCTACGCCTACATCTTGAAGGTTGTTCTCACTGTACTGGTGAATATCTATCACTTGTTGACGTCAGCAAGTCCATGCGTAGCTGGGTCTTCCCTGTTCTCGCCGGTCTCTCTGTCTGGGGAACCGATGGTCTTGCGATTATCGCTCCAACCTTTACCGCTGCTGCCGGCGGTACGGCTGCCGGCGCTGGACTTATGGGAACCTCCGCTGCGGTAGCCAATAGCAGTGGAGCCTCCGGCGCTGGAACTCTTAGCTTTCTCTCTCCTAAAACGTGGGGGACCAAAGGGCAAGCTGTGGCAGGTGTTGCTGCTGCAACGGTAGCCGCAGTTGCGATTAGTGGGGGCATTATTGTCTCGAGCCAATCAACTTCTCGTGATTCTCAAGAGCCTGTTATCAGTGCTGAAGGAATTTCGTCTGCTCCAGCACCAACACCAATACCCGATGTTTCTGAACCTCCAGCAAAACCTGCAGAACCAATAACATCCCCCGAATCTTCCGCTGAAAAGAACGACGAATCGCCCTCTTCTGCTGGGGGTTCAACGCCGTCTCCAAATACTGAGCAAAAAACATCTGATGCTGCTCCTGCTAGTACCGCAACAATATCTCAACCGGTATCGGCACCATCTACACCTCAAAAATCTGCCTCTGTTCAGGAAGCTGTGCAGACCCCACCGACTCCGCGAGTTGTTGAACTCCCTGTGATTGAAGCGCCTGCTCCTGTGCAGAAACAAGACGATGAGCCATCTGTTTTTGTCGATAATTCAGCTCCTGTTATTTCAGTTCGTAGTGGGGGGAGCTCTTCTGCTGTTTCAGAAGCTCCTCGTGAGCCGGTCAAGAAGGTACCGGAGGTTGTTTCTACCGCTTCTCCGGTTTCGGAGCCTAAAACTGTAGACGCTACTGAAATGGCAGGTACTCTTCAACCGCATTCTGTTGAGCCTGCTTTGGAGGATAATGTTCCTTCTCCTGTTGGAGGAGACCGTAGTGAGGAGGTAGTCCTTCCTACTCCGGCAGATTCTCAGGATGCTGATGAATCAGGTACTGTCGCTGGTAATGATGAGTGGGCTGTTCGCTCTGCTAGAAGTGGCGGGGTATCAGATCCTATGATGCCGGCCGACCCGACACAACCGGCCGACCCAACACAACCGGCCGACCCAACACAACCGGCCGACCCAACACAACCGGCCGACCCAACACAACCGGCCGACCCAACACAACCAGTCGACCCGACACAACCAGTCGACCCGACACAACCGGCCGACCCAACACAACCAGTCGACCCGACACAACCAGTCGACCCGACACAACCAGTCGACCCAACACAACCAGTCGACCCGACACAACCAGTCGACCCAACACAACCAGTCGACCCAACACAACCAGTCGACCCGACACAACCAGTCGACCCGACACAACCAGTCGACCCGACACAACCGGCCGACCCGACACAACCAGTCGACCCGACACAACCGGCCGACCCGACACAACCGGCCGACCCAACACAACCGGCCGACCCAACACAACCGGCCGACCCAACACAACCGGCCGACCCAACACAACCAGTCGACCCAACAGAACCTGGCACACCAGATGAAGGTGATAACGGAACAGACGGTGAAGCTGAGGGCTACTGGCGCCCCGAAGCAGGCGACAGTTTCTGGGATGACAACGAAGATAATGACACCCCGACACAACCAGATGACACCGTACCGCCTCCGTATTATGGTCTTATTCCCGAACCTATCAGTGAAGATACCGGAACACCTGAAGAAAACCCTCAGCCTGAAATAGGCGAAGATGAAGGTGAAGAAACCTTTGTTCCAGGATGGTACAACACTGAAGAATACAGGCAATGGAGTCGTAGCATTCCGTGGGATGACTTTGGAAGAACTGACGTTCCAACAAACGTTCAATGCGTTCTAAACTACACAGTATTCGGCGACCCAGAAGAAAACATTTATACAGATATCGTATGGATGCCTTCTGCCGTCCTAAATTCCGAATACACCTATTACGTCCTTGCTGCGTTCTATAACGTCCGTGAGATTGAATCAATCTCTTGTATCGATAACGGAACGAGCGTCGGCTCAAGAATTTAACGTCTTAATCAGATGGCGGTGTTCTCTTGCGCTTGCAGGGAACACCGCCATCTTTTGAGAAAAATCAATAAAATATTCAGGATTTCCATATATTCTTTGAAGAAAAGAAGACTACAAGGAATTGAAGAACATGCATAGTCATCACAATGGACTCAAAACCTCTGTCCTTATGGGGTCAATGGTAGGGTTCCTACTCTTTGTCGGTTATCTTCTCTCATCGATGATGAATAATAGTGCGTTTATCTGGATATTTGCACTGATGAGCGTCGGTAGTGTGATGTACACCTATTGGAACTCTGCCTCTGTCGCTATCCGCTCAATGAATGCCTACCCCGTAACCCGTGAACAAGTTCCAGGGCTTTACAAAATTGTTGAAGAGCTCTCTACACGAGCAGGTCAGCCTATGCCCGCTCTATACGTTGCCCCGACGATGACTCCTAACGCTTTTGCGACAGGACGCAACCCCCAGAACGCGGCGGTTTGCTGCACTGAAGGTATTTTGCAGCTTCTGGACGAGCGAGAAATGCGTGGTGTCCTCGGACACGAGCTAATGCACGTGTATAACCGTGACATTCTGACAAGCTCTGTCGCTGCTGCTATTGCCTCTGTTATTACGTCTATTGCTCAATATCTTGGCTTTGCCGGAATGTTTGGGGGAGGAGATCGCGAAGGTCGCGGGCAAAATATGCTCGTCGCATTATTGTTATCGTTCTTAGCTCCTATCGCTACTGGTGTGATTCAGATGTCCATTAGCCGTACCCGCGAATACGATGCCGACGAAGACGGCGCTCGACTTACTGGAGACCCTCTTGCGTTAGCTTCTGCTTTGCATAAATTAGAACATGGGGTAAGCCGATACCCTATGTCTGCCGAAAACCCTAAAGTGGTCAACACCGCGTCAATGATGATTGCTCAGCCGTTCCGAGGAGCTGATTTACAGCGACTTATGGCAACACATCCTCCGATGAAAGATCGTATTGCTCGCCTTGAAGCGCAGGCTCGTAGTATGGGGCAGCTATAAAATATTTGGTATAAAACCTCATAAAAATAGTGGTGGCACAGCAAAATTGCTGTGCCACCACTATTTTGGTGTATCAAACAAAACCATATTAAATGGTTCGAACCTTTAATCTGTTATCGGTAGTTAACGAATTGAAGGTCAACCTCCAAATCTGCACCTTTGAGCAACGCAATAACATCTTGAAGATCATCGCGTGATTTAGACGAAACTCGTAGTTCATCGCCTTGGATGGTTGCCTTAACTCCCTTAGCGCCTTCTTCGCGAATGAGCTTAGAAATCTTTTTAGCTTGGTCTTGGGCAATGCCCTCTTTAATAGAACACTCAATACGGAACTCTTTGCCAGAAGCGTATGGGTCACCGGCGTCAAGAGACTTCAAAGAAATGCCGCGCTTGACAAGTTTTGACTGGAAAACGTCGAGTACAGCTAGGGCACGTTCTTCGGAGTTTGCTTTGATGAGGATTTTTTCTCCAGAGAAGTTAATGTCGGCTCCTACTCCTCGGAAATCATAACGCTGTGAGACTTCTTTTTGAGCTTGATTCAATGCGTTAGATACTTCTTGCTTGTCGACTTTAGAAACAACGTCAAACGATGATTCGCTTGCCATAAGAAATACTCCTTTAGATGTATGAAGATGCGATTCTCCTGCTCTAGATAAAAGCAACGAGAAATATTGCATCGGCTGTTATAGATAACGGTACATGTTTTGCTCTGTTTCTGCTGGTGGTATACCAAAAAAATTGTTATGAATATGTGACCTAACTGTCAGCTAGTGTTCACCTTAAACAGCGATGATAGAGCTATGACAAAAAATCGTTGTGGTGACACTCTTGCTCAATGTGATGTTTTGAATACTCACAAGGACGTGAGCTCAGATATCTCAGAGCACCATGGTGTCGACCCATCATCTGATGAATTAGTTAAGAGCCTTTCGGCTGTAGAACCTTGTTTCTATGAGTCTCTTGAGACCTTAGGAGAAACTCTCGAAAGTGAGTATCTTGTGGAACGTTTTGAGGGTGTGAAACAGAACCTTATTCGGGAGATTCGGGGGCAAATGTGTACTGAGGAACAAGCCTATGCGTATTTAGAAAACTTTGAGATGAGGTTGTTGCAAGAACAAGAGCTGATGGCTCAGACTGTCTAGCCCCACACTGGAATGTAGTAACTTTTGTCACAAAATGCTGTTTCGGTTTTTGTTTTCACCAAATATCCGGTAGTGTAGTCACGTTCGCTCATGCGAATACCAGTCATTAGAAATAATGATTCTGGCAGATTACCCGAGCGGCCAAAGGGGGCTGACTGTAAATCAGCTGGCACTGCCTACGGGGGTTCGAATCCCTCATCTGCCACAAGCTAAAACCCACCTCCTAGGAGGTGGGTTTTCTTGTATCTATAAGCCGATATCTCATCTCTTGAGATAATAAAGAGCTGTTTATGCCTCTATTTTCTGCGCTACGCTCACTCAGATATTCTTTGAGAGTGAAACCGTATTGTGCTAGATAAACATCTGCAGGTAGGGTGACAACTATGGCTACTATAGAAATAAATCAAGAAAACCTCACCGAAAAAGTACAGTCAAGCGACATCATGCTTCTGGACTTTTGGGCAGAATGGTGCGGTCCTTGCCAGCAATTTTCTCCCGTGTTTGAGGAAGCCTCCGAAAAACACCCCGATATTACCTTCGGAAAAATCAACACCGAAGAACAACAAGAACTAGCAGCAGCAGCGAGTATCTCGTCCATCCCCACACTCATGGCATTCCGTGAAGGTGTACTCGTCTTCTCTCAGCCCGGCGCACTTAACGCAAAACAACTTGAACAAGTTATTCAAGCCGTACGCGAACTAGATATGGAAGAAGTTCACCAACAAGTTGCCCAGCAACAAGAAGCAGAAGAAAACTCCTAAACGGAGGTACACCACCATACTCGGTGTCTAACCTAAGACACTATAGGGGTGAGTTAATCCACTGCTCTTCTAGCGGATTAACCCACCCCTAATTTTTATATCTACTACCCTCTAAAGCGCACGAAAACTTCGGCGAAAAAGTTATCCTACATTCTGTACATGTTTGCTCAAGATTCTTTACCGCATAAGAGCACGCAACACCTTGGAGAGAACAACACCCCATGACAGCCACGGCAAAGACCTCAGACTCACAATCTGCTCAAGAACAGCCTCATCAATCTTTGCTGTCATTCATATCTACGTCTCGACTCACTGCATGGACTCTTGCGTTCGCCCTTTTCGCGTTCTATAGCCTGTACTCCTATTTTCAATATGTGCACTACCACACCCCCTCATGGGACTTAGGAATCTTCTCTCAACTAGCGCAAGAATATTCGCAACTACATTTTCCACCTATCGTAGACATCAAAGGATCAGGGTTTAACCTCTGGGGAGACCACTTTCACCCCATCTTGATAATTCTTGGACCCATCTACGCGCTCTTTCCATCTCCAGCAACACTCCTTTACGTGCAGAACGCTTTAGTAGCGTATTCTGCTTATCTCCTCTGCCGTTACGCCCAACAGGTGATTCCTCCTATCGGAGCCATCACGCTAACTATCGCCTACGGGCTAAGCTTCGGCGTGCAAAATGCGGTATCAGTACAATTCCACGAAGTGGCTTTTGCCCTGCCTTTTCTCTGTGCCTCTTTAGGGAACATCGTCCTAAGCCAAAAGACCTCAGAACCAGTAAAAAACCTCAAACGAGCCTGCTACTGGGCGATGCCGATAGCTTTCGTCAAAGAAGACCTCGGTATCACAGTTGCTACGATTGCCCTCGTTATTGCTATTCGTGCTGGAACCATAACTTCCATCCACCAAAGACTATTTCCCTCTGCATCCTCGGCCCCGCCGGTACCACAACGTATGCTTCATGCAACACGTACCATTAATCGTCACGATGGTTCGTTGCATGCTGTACTGCTACTGTTCTGGGGAATTATGTGGTCGCTACTTTCTGTCCTCGTCATCCTGCCCGCCTACAACAGTGGAGGAGTATTCGACTACTCAGATAAACTCAACCTCTCTGAAATACTCTCGGATCCTTTACAATCTTTCGGACTGCTGTTCTACCCCTGGCAAAAAACTCTGACTCTGGTGTTGTTACTCTTCTCTGGAGTTTTTCTATGGGTCCTTTCCCCCTTGGCGCTTATCGCGTTACCGACAATACTCTGGCGTTTTCTATCACCGCATGAATCGTATTGGGCGCCAACCTGGCATTATTCTTTGGTCCTTATGCCCATTGTGTTTATGGCCCTGCTGGACGCACTTTTGTCGATGCACCGTTTTGCACCGTTACGTTATCTCAGCGCTAAAGCTCAACACCTTTTTGCTCTATCGACTCAACGTGCTCAAGAGCTAACTCGTACAAGCTTTTTATGGTTGGCGTTTCTTATCGTTATTGTTTCTTTCCCTTACCAACCATTATGGAAAATCACCCACACCGGCTTCCTATCATCTTCGTTGAGCGTTGAAGAGTATGAAAAACAACAAGCATTAGAATCTATTCCGGCCCATAGCTCCGTAGCTTCTGATTTATCTCTTTTGACATATCTCGTGCCCGAACACCAAGTTTTCTGGATTGGAGATAAGACACATAACGCCCATCCTCAATACGTTGTCATTGACCGTGCTGGGGGAGGATGGGGAAAATCTGCCCCCAAAGATCCTGCACATTATGCACGAAAATATTTTGGTGGAAACTACCGCGAATATCAGCGGTTTGGCACAATTTATGTACTCGAGAGAGTCGGGGCATAAACTGCTTTTAGTGTCGGTTCTGTCACCCGATTCCCTAAAACTTCGTTTTATACGGTAAGGTAAACAACGTACATTACCGGTTTCCCATAAACACAGATGCGCGCGCCGACCGACTGAAAACAGGCGCTTAATCAGAAACTGGCTAACAACTATCATGTTGTCAGCCTGAGAGAAACAGCTCGCTTTTATACGCGCAAACCTTTTAAAACACTCCGTCCGTTATCTCATTACGAGTTTTCATGGAGTTCACGTTTCCGCTGGAATTATTTTCACCGCGGAGGATATAAGGTAGCGCCGAATAGTAGATGGCGCACCCAACTACGCGAGCAGGGAGTCCCGGTTACCTGCACCCTAAAAATTGGGTGCAACCGACCCCACTTTGAAGTAGGAAAAATTGACAGAAAATAACTCTGCTGTTAAAGCAGAACTAGAGTTCATCGAGCCCACACACACCACCGAAAACCTCGTTGAAGAAACTACCGAGAAAAACACCGCAGAAGACGAAGGCATCAAATTTACTGACCTCGGTCTTGACGCACGTGTCTTGGCAGCTCTAGAAAAAGTTGGCTACGAAAAGCCTTCCCCCATCCAAGAACAAACCATTCCTTTGCTCCTTGAAGGACGCGACGTTGTTGGTCTAGCACAGACCGGTACCGGTAAAACTGCGGCTTTCGCTGTTCCAGCGTTGTCCCGCCTTGCAGAACTTTCTGACATCAACGGTGTTTCTAAAGCAACCCAGGTGCTTGTTCTTGCCCCCACCCGTGAACTCGCCCTACAGGTTGCTGAATCCTTCACCTCCTACGCCACCCACATGGACGATTTCACCGTCCTCCCCATCTACGGCGGTTCTCCTTACGGTCCCCAGCTTAACGGTCTACGCCGTGGCGCACAGGTCGTTGTTGGCACACCCGGTCGCGTTATCGACCACTTGAAAAAAGGCTCACTAGATCTCTCTGATCTTCAATACCTCGTATTGGATGAAGCCGATGAAATGCTCCGCATGGGATTCGCTGAAGACGTCGAAGAAATCCTTGCCCAGACTCCTAGCTCCAAGCAAGTTGCACTATTTTCTGCAACCATGCCGAAGACCATTCGCAAAATTGCTGATCAATACCTCAACGATCCTGCCGAAATTCGCGTAAAGTCTAAAACTTCTACCGCTTCTAACATTCGCCAGCGTTTCATTCAGGTCATGCACTCGCACAAGCTTGAAGCAATGACCCGAGTTCTTGAAGTGGGCAACTATGACGGCGTCATCGTGTTCGTTCGTACCAAAAAAGAGACCGAAGAACTCGCCGAAAAACTTAAGGCTCGCGGATACCAAGCTGCTGCTATCAACGGCGACATCCCTCAACAACTCCGTGAACGTACCGTTGATTCTTTGCGTGACGGGCGTGTAGATATTCTTGTGGCAACCGACGTTGCTGCTCGTGGTCTTGACGTAGAACGTATCTCCTTGGTCGTCAACTTCGATATCCCTCACGATACTGAATCATACGTACACCGTATTGGACGTACTGGCCGTGCCGGTCGTGACGGTGAAGCAATCTTGTTCATGACTCCTCGTGAAAAATACATGTTGCGTCAGATTGAAAAGGCAACTCGTCAAAAAGTTGAGCAGATGCACATGCCATCAGTTGATGACGTGAACGAGAATCGTAAGACTCGTTTCGCTCAACAAATTACTGACACCATCGAAACTGAAGACCTCTCACTATTCCGTGAAATCATCACGAAATACGAGAATGAAAACGACGTTGACGCTCTAGAAATTGCAGCTGCTTTAGCCGTTATTGCGCAAGAAGGTCGCCCCTTCTTTGTGGAAGAAATCCCAGAGATGAAGAACCGCCGTCGTGACCGTTTCGACGACGATCGTTCTGAGCGTTCTGACCGCCGTGAACGTCGACCCCGCGGGCCAGAAGCTGGAATGGTTGACTATAAGCTTCAGGTTGGCCATAACAACCGTGTGAACCCCGGTATGATTGTTGGCGCTTTGACCAACGAAGGCGGCATCAAAGGCTCACAGATCGGTTCTATCGACATCCGTAAGAACTTCACTGTTGTAGGGTTGCCCGAAGACCTTCCTCGCGATTTCTTCGACCGTCTCAAAGACACCCAAATTAACGGTGAATACGTTAATATCTCTAAAGACCGCGGACCACGTAGTGGCGGTGGACGCTTTGGCGGAGGAAACCGTGAAGGTGGCGGATACAACCGCCGTGACCGCGGTGGCGACCGCGGCGGTTATGGTGACCGTAACCGTTCAGACCGTGGCGGATACAACCGCCGTGACCGTGATTCTGGTTCTAAGCGCTTTGGCGATGACCGTGGTTTTAGAAAAAACCGTGGTCAAGGTAAAAAATATTAAGAGTAGTGGCGCAGAACACCTCAATATAGTGTGAAAATATTTGCGCCTTTCTTGGTGAGTACGGTAATGTATTCCCTGTTGCCCCGATAGCTCAGTGGTAGAGCGCCATCTTGGTAAGATGGAGGTCCCGGGATCGATTCCCGGTCGGGGCTCTGTATGAGTCTTGACATGAGGCACATACTTGGCGGTGTAGCTCAGCTGGTTAGAGCGCACGACTCATAATCGTGAGGTCGACGGATCGAGCCCGTCCACCGCTACTTCGCCCCGATAGCTCAGTGGTAGAGCGCCATCTTGGTAAGATGGAGGTCCCGGGATCGATTCCCGGTCGGGGCTCAGCAAAAAGCTCATTCAGATAATATCTGGATGAGCTTTTTTAGTAGCTCCTACGGTGTAGCACACAATGCTCTCGCCGTAGGAGCTTTCTTTGCTATCGTTCCATACAACATTTCATTATGATGGGTTATAACCGTGCATACCTCTCACCCCGTACGAAACTTATCAACAATCTTTATCGCTGCACTGATGCTCTTTTCTATGTTCTTCGGTGCAGGAAACCTCATCTTCCCGCCAGCCCTTGGCGCCGAAGCCGGAGAAAACTTTATTCCCGCACTCATTGGTTTTCTTCTGACAGGAGTCGCTCTACCCGTACTAGGTATCCTCGCTATCGCTATCTCTGGACGCGATATACACGACCTCGCCAACCGCGGTGGCGTAATTTTCGGTGTTCTTTTCCCCGTACTGGTATATCTTTCTATCGGTGCATTCTACGCATTACCACGTACTGCAGTCGTCAGCTTTTCCACTGCCGTCGTACCAATCTTTGGTATTGACTCTTTACCTGCTGCAGCACTTTTTAGCGCACTTTTCTTTGGGATAACTTTTGCTCTGTGCTTACACACTGGAACTATCGTTGATGCTCTTGGTAAAGTGCTAACCCCGCTACTTCTACTATTGCTTGCTGTACTCGTAATCTTAGGTATTTCAACCTTTAGTGGCGACGCACCAGCTCCTACCGAAAAATACGGTGAACACCCCTTGAGCATTGGCTTTATTTCTGGGTATCTCACCATGGACTCTCTGGCGGCCTTAGCATTTGGCATTATCGTGGTATCCTCCTTGCAACATAAAGGCATCCCTCAAGGGCGAGCGCTCACCCGTGGTGTGAGTATCGCTGGCATCATTGCTGGTGTTCTTCTCGCAATCGTTTATGCTGGTCTAGCGATTATTGGTGCGCATATTCCTCAAGGGCGTTCTTTTGAAGACGGCGCACAACTTCTCTCGTATGCTGCAGAGCAGACCATGGGAAGCTGGGGTGCTAGCATATTTGGGCTCATCGTCCTTTTGGCATGTTTGACTACTGCTGTTGGTCTTTTAGGCGCAACAAGCGAATTCTTCGCTAAATTAGTACCCGCTATTTCTTACCGTGTATGGCTAGTAATTTTCTCTCTGATTGCTTTTGCCCTATCAACCTTGGGACTGAGCGCAGTACTGATGGTTGCTGCTCCGATTATTGGGGTTCTGTATCCTGCCGCTATCACTTTGATTTTCTTGACTCTTATCGAACCCTTCACCGGTAAGAATCTTTATTGGACGTTCCGTGGTGCGTTGGGCGTAGCAGTAGCTTTTGCCAGCTTATCGGCGTTGAACACGTTAGGGTGGGGTTCTGCAATAATTGCGCCGCTCATTAGCTGGTCTCCTGGTTTCTCTCAAGAGCTAGGTTGGGCTGTGCCGACTCTCATTGCCGCAGTCATTGGCTTTGTTCTTGATGCTCGTTCGCCTCGTGCGCTGAAGAAAGCTACGGCATATAGCGCGTAAAACAGTAACGGTTTCACCATTTTAGCTACGTAAAATATTAAGAGGTGCTTATGATACAGCTAGTATCACAAGCACCTCTTAACGTGTATGGGGGATGGGATAGAAGTTTTACCCTTCAGAGAGGGTTTGTACCGGTTCAACACGAGATGCCTTAAACGCGGGGTATAACCCTGCTAAAACACCAACAAGTAAACCGCTGAGCAACCCGATACCTATAGTTTCTGCACCGATAATAGGTGTCCACTGGTTGATGAGGCACACAACGGCAATGACATTGACGGCTAAAACAATGCCCGCAATTGTTCCAATGACACTGACCATGATGCTTTCGGCGGCTATCTGAAGAAGAATACCGCGAGGGTCTGTACCAATAGCAAGCCGTAACCCGATTTCTTTACGGCGTTCAATGACAGCTACAAGAAAAGTATTCATAATGCCAATAGCACCAATGCTAAGCGTCACTAACGACATCGCGATAAGGAGGTTCTTCTGCTGCGTATCTACCGCATTTCGAAGGGTTTTCGGCTCAGGTGGTAAGACCGCGGTAAATTTTCCTGGGCGGTCTGGAGAAATCGTATATACGGCTTCTTGCCCTACCTGATTTGTTGCACCCGGGTCTGTCGCGAGAATAATCTTCAGTGGTTCTGTACTGATACTGCCAGCATCTTTTAACGTGAGCTTTGAACCTAATGGAACATAGATGGAAGCATAGGTTTCAGATAGTGAAGGATTCTCTGAAACGACGCCAATAATGCTGATAGGAACACCCTTAACGTAAAGATATAAACCTTCTGACCACGTGATGTTGAGCCTTTGTAATAAACCTTCCCCGACAACAGCAACCTGATCGGCTCTTTGGCTATGGCCTTGGTCGAAAAGTCGACCTGCAATAAGGTTTTGTCCTTGTGCAATAAAGACGCTGCTTGTTGCACGATATACAGAGGCGTCAACGGGCGTTGTTCCCTGAAAATAGTTCGCCTGTCCCAACACAGGGGCAGACGTCACGATAGCCCCCGATACTACTTGCTTCATTAACGCAACGTTTTTAACTCCGTGAAGATTTTTGAGGTTCTTATAGGGTGCAGATTGCTCTAACTCAAGAATTTGCTCTTGAGTCATCGGAGTTTTTGAAGTCTCCTCTAACGTGACGCGCTGAGCAAGAAACACATCGAATGCGTCCGAAAGCTGCCCCGAGATAGTTGCTGTAAGCCCCACCGTCAAAACTAATGAAGCAATACCTAAAGCTACTGCAAACATCGTAAAAAGGTTGCGTCTCATGCGATGTATCGACGCGTCAAAAGCTTCTTTGATACTCGCAACAAACCACCGTGGACGGTTCATTTCTATTGCGTGCACCGGTACAACAGAAGAATCTTTGACTCGTTGAGCAGTATTGGCAGAAGGACGATAACGAGTATCCTCGACCAGCCTGCCTGATTCAACGCGTAAACAGCGGTCACATTCTCGCGCAACATCGCTATCGTGTGTGACCACAATGGTCGTTTGCTCTTCGCCTGTGACCTCTCGTAGTAATGCGATAACTTCTTGGGTTCGTTCTGCGTCTAAAGAGCCTGTGGGCTCATCACATAAAAGAACCTTTGGTTCTGTCACCAGTGCTCTAGCAATGGCAACACGTTGTTTTTCGCCGCCAGAGAGGGTATTAATTTTTGCGTAAAGACGGTGCGATAACCCAAGCCGTTCAATAATGGCTTTCACTCGTTCTGCACGTTCTTGCGGTGGTACACCTTGGTATATCAGTGGTAGTTCAACATTTTTAAAGACATTTTTATGGTCAATGAGGTGAAATGCCTGAAAGACAAACGCAATTTTATGCAGTCTAAGGAGCGCTCGCTCTTTGGCGTTAAGGGCTGAGGTATCTTCTTCGTCTAGAACATAGGTTCCTTCATCGGGAGTTGATAGTAACCCGAGGATGTTCAATAGGGTGCTTTTACCAGAGCCAGAAGGCCCAAGGATGGCGATTACCTCACCATAATTGAGGGTGAGATTGAGCTGTTCAAGGACGGTGATGTGCTCTTCGCCTTGAACGAATCCTTTGGAGAGATTCTCAGCGATGACGCTATGTTCTTGAGTCGTCATAGAATCTATGCACCTACCGGTATTTTGACGTGTTCTCCGGGGGCGAGCTCGTGTCCTTGGGCAGTAATTGCGCTTTTACCTTCTGCCGAGAAAATCACCTGAATAGGGATTTCCTCTTCAGAATCCCCTTTGACGAGAGTGATTTTATCGGTTCCATTTCGGTTGAAGATTGCTGAGGTTGGTACAACGAGCTGGTCTTCTGGCGCTTCTTGTAGGACGAGCACTCCTCGAACGGTTCCTTCGTTGGCGGAGAGTTCTTCGGGGATATTGAGAACAAGCTTTTTCTTCTCTTGAGGTGCGTTGATGACTGGTGGCGCACCTTCATTGTGTGGGAGTGCTTGTTCTGGTGCGTTATCGGTATTTTGCTGTTGGGTGGGGGTGGTGAGTCGGGCTGTGTATTCGGTGTTAGAGAATGCGGGGAAAAGAATTTTCTGCCCGTCTTGTGCTTCGGGGGTGAGTTCTCCTGATGGGCCGGTGCACAGGAGTTCTTTGGTGCCAGCAGCAATACGTGCTAGTGGCTCAGTTTGAGCGTCTCCGGTGCTTCGTGGTGCGCTAATGACGGTGGATGGTTCGCTCAGGACAATAAAACCTGAGACAGGGATAGTGTCTTCGTTCTTTAGCGGTGGGTACCCAAAACCTGCGTAGAGGGCGTTGAGAGCACGGTACGTTTCGGCGGTGATAGTGGCACCTTGATTTCCCATCAAGCCGAGCTCTTGAAGGTTGTTGTTGAGTAGTTCGGCATCGGGACCAGAGTCTTCAAGATGTAGGTCTCGGTAGAGGGAGAATCCTCCAATGAGTGCAATTACAGGGAGCCGTTGATATCTGCTAGGTGTGATCCTTGACGGAGTACCTCACCGTGGACGATATCAATATTGGTGTATTGTCCGTTGGGAGCGATATTACGGGGCTGTAGATTTGTTGTGCCACTGTACCCAGGTGTGCAGATGACGTCAGTAACGGTGCGTAGGCGTTCTTTAGTGACTTCTGCTGTAACGGTTGATGGGGGTGGTGCAGCTGCTTCTGCTGCTTTTTGGGCGGTTGTTTTAAAGCTCATAGCAAGAATGAGCGAACCGATGGTGATAGCGCAGAGAATCACTACGAGGAGAATGACCCAAAGCTTGGATGTTTTGGTAGCCGTCATGAGATGTCTTTCTGCTCAGGGGCGCAACGTGTAGGGAAGGGGCACAACACGATATGAGTTGGGGTTTCACTTGTCGTAGTGAAACCCCAACCTGAATATCTATTGTTTATGGTGTTTGCTGAATGATTTTGGGTGCGTTTTCTTCAGCAGTTTTCTTTGCTTGGGCGATATTTTCAATCAAAGCTGGTTTATCGTTGAGCAAAGTCGTGTAATAGGCGTTAGATAGTGTTGCCATTTTTTGATCGTAGCCGGTTTTTTCACGGCATTGTGCATCTTGTACGGCTGATTCAACGGATGAATCATGTTTTCTGGCTTCAATCGTATTAGGGACGTCTTGATGAAAATCTTCTTTCATGCACTGTGACCACTCTTGTTCAATTGTTTTTACCTGAGGGTCTTTCCAGATTGCTTGACTGTACGGCTCTACGATGGCTTGCGGACCTCCCACAAAAATAACACCGGCTTCAGGTGTGCCAAAAACTTCTTGATAGCTTTGGGCAAGACAACCGTCTTTAGCGATAGCACCACCTATGCCTTCTACGCTAACGCTACCGTTCATGGGGTTTCCCATGATAAATTCTTGGGCTTGAGGATCGTCTTGCTGGACGATAGATTTTTCAATGACGGCGTCTCCATTACCGTAACCGTATTGGCGTGCATGTTCGAGAGAAAGCGGCGAAAAAGTTTCTTTTTGAACGCTATAGGTGGAGAGTGGAACCTCTACGATATGTGCCCCATGCTGAGCAACACACTGAATCAACGCCTTTTGCTGTGCCTTATGCATCGTTTCGGTCACAGAGAACAACTGATTAATTTTCTCCATCGCCTGCGGGTCAGGATTTTGCGCCGGTTTAATATTTGCCGGTACAACCTGCGAAGAATGAGACTGCTCTTGGGCTTCACCAGAACAGCCTGCTAAAGCAAGAAGCGGAATAACCACAGTAGAAGATAAAACTCGCATGAAAAAAGTACGCTGCACGGACATGGAATATTCCTTTATATCTTTATTGTCTCAGCCCTGAAATAACACTCAACGGAATTACCTCACAGGTAAAGCACTATAACCTTTATCTATTCTGTGCTCCAGATTACCCCCACTGTTTATCTGCTACAAGCAGACTCTCAATAAAACTTGAGATTTCCAAAACAATATCAATAAGGGAATAACCAGCACCTTCACACCGACAGCACATCACAAAAACAAAGCAAGAATAGGTCATCTTCACCTCAAAGCTATAGACTAAGACCATGCCCAACACCCAAAAAATTAACCCCGAAATCCTCGGAAAAACATACACCAACAACACCCCCTACACCGTTGGAAAAGAACACATCCGAGAATTTGCGCACGCAACACAAGCACAATCACCCCTACACCACGACACCAAAACCGCACAAAAAGCCGGCTATCGTGACATCATTGCACCACCAACCTACGCCATCATCTTGGCACAACAAGCAGATAGCCTACTCATTCAAGACCCAGAATCAGGCATTGACTTCAGCAGAGTCGTCCATGCCGACCAACGATTCACCCACCACCAACCCATCACCGCCGGAGATAACATCATCACCTCCGTGCACGTAGAAAACCTCCGCATGATCGGCACTAGCGCAATGCTCACCACACGTGAAGAACTACACACCACCGATGGCGAACTACTGAGCACCTGCACCACCTCACTACTCATTCGAGGAGAATAACCATGAAACCAACCTTCAACACCCTCGAAAAAGGCGAGAACATCGGCAACACAAGCTTTTCTATCAGCCGAGCCGACCTCATCAAATACGCCGGAGCATCAGGAGACTACAACCCCATCCACTGGAACGAACGGTTCGCACAATCCGTAGGACTACCAGGAGTCATCGCCCACGGAATGTACACCATGGGGCTAGCCATCAACCTCGTCAGCGAATGGGCAACCGACCCCGGCGCCATCATCGACTACCAATGCCGTTTCAGCAAACCCGTCATCGTTCCCGACGCACCAGCACAACAAAACCCCCAAGAACCCACAGCAACCGTGCACGTTTCAGGAAAAATTGCAGAACTCTACCCCGACACACAACAAACACGAGTAGACCTTACTGTCACCACCACAGATGAAAACGGCAAAGAACAAAAAGTTCTCCTCAAAGCACAAGCCATCGTACAACTCTAAAAATAAAGAACTTCACACATTACTGGTCGAAAGGGCATCCGGTTGGTTTCAACCTCTCTGAGCAGAAAAGACATCAGCACCTGGTACCGAGCTATTCTGGCAATATTCTTTGCCAGCGGACTAGCACTATCGGGGCTTCTAGCACGACTACCCGATATTGCTCACGGGCTAGAACTCTCTGCCGGACCCATGGGGCTACTCCTTCTCGCCCAAACACTCGGCTCCTTCCTCGCTGTTACCGCTTCAGGAATACTCGTCTCACGCTTTGGCGCTAGACGTTGCTTAAAATTCTGTTACTCAATTTCCACCTGCGGTTTAGCAGGAGTCGGCATCGCCGTACACTACAGCAATATACCCCTCGCCGTCATCTGCCTCAGCACCATAGGCCTAGGTAGTGCCGTCTCGAACGTCTCAGCTAATGTCCAAGGCGTCGCTGTCGAAAGAGCCTTAGGGCGATTCGTCACCTCCACCATGCACGGCTTCTTCTCTATTGGAACCGTCATTGGGGCACTACTGAGCGCCCTTGACACTCAACTTGGGATACCATTCCTCTGGCACAGCATCTACTTCGCCTGCCTCATCGCCATCATCGTTGCATACTCCATCTCACAATGCCACAGCGAACACTACGGGGCAGAAGATACCCACACCATGCAACAAGTATCCTCCTACAAAGTACGCGACGCATGGCGCGACAAACACACCATCTTCATCGGATTATTCGTCCTCGGAATGGCGCTCGCCGAAGGTTCCGCCAACGACTGGGCAGCACTAGCACTCACTCAAGAATATGGAGCAGACGCTACCACCGGTTCCATTGGCTACGCCGTATTCGTAGGAGCCATGACTTTCGGACGCCTCAGCGGCACATGGTTCCTCAACCGCTACGGTAGAGTGCCCGTCATACGTGCCACTTGCACCTTAGCCCTATGCGGGCTGAGCATCTTCATCTTCGCCCCAAACGTCCTCATCGGATTCCTTGGTCTACTCATCTGGGGTATCGGTGTTTCGCTTGGATTCCCCACCGGCATGTCAGCAGCTTCAGACGATCCTCACAAATCAGCGGTGCGCGTCTCAGTCGTATCAACCATTGGATACGCAGCCTTCCTCGGCGGACCACCACTACTTGGACTACTCGGAGAACACTTCGGTATCCGTCAAGGACTCTCTATCGTCCTCGGCTTCATCCTCCTCTCCATGTTCCTCACCAAACACCTCAGACCACCAGAAAAAACCACACAACACCGCCCCATATACACCGAATCTTTGCCCATAATAACTTCGATACAGGTTCATTCAGAACAGAATGAACAACCGCCACGCACGCTAGACTAGAGAACGTGAATGAAATGTTGTTGAAAGAAATAACCACCGCAGAAGTTGGCGGACCCGCAAAAACCTATATTCGAGCATCCTCCGAAGCAGATATCATTAACGCGCTCAAAGATGTACAGCAACGCTCAGATGCTCTTCTAATTATCGGTGGAGGCTCAAATATCCTCGTCTCAGACGAAGGATTCAACGGAACAGTACTCCATATCGTCTCCGAAGGCATAGAAATCCTTGACGCTGATAGCAACGAAACAGCCGTCACCGTCCGCGTACAAGCTGGACACTCCTGGGACGGATTCGTAGAACACGCAGTGAACGAAGGCTGGTCTGGGGTAGAAGCGCTCTCTGGTATCCCCGGAACCGTTGGCGCAACCCCCGTACAAAACGTCGGCGCCTACGGCTCTGAAGTAGCGCACACCATCACACAGGTACGCGTATGGGATAGAAACACCAACGAAATCATCACTTTCAGCAACGAAGAACTCCACTTCTCCTACCGAGACTCACTCCTGAAACAACACATGTCTAACGGGCTCTCCCGCTATGTTGTGCTCAGCGTTGTCTTCACCCTCGAAAAACGAGCAGAATCTGCCCCCATCCGATACGCAGAACTAGCCCGACAACTCGGAGTCAACGCAGGAGACCGAGCAGAACTACAAGACGTACGAGAAAAAGTGCTGATGCTACGCGCATCAAAAGGAATGGTGCTAAACCCACAAGACCGAGATACCTATTCCACCGGCTCCTTCTTCACCAACCCCATTATCGACAACACCCAGCTCAAAAATCTTCCACAAAACGCGCCACAATACCCCGTCTACGATGCACAAGGAAACCTCATCGACGGCAAAACTAAACTCAGCGCGGCATGGTTGATAGAACACGCCGGATTCTCCAAAGGTTTCGGGCTAGACCGCGAACACAACGATATCTGCGGTGCTAGAGCATCACTGTCAACAAAACACACTCTGGCCATCACCAACCGCGGAAACGCGCAATGCCAAGACATCCTAGCCATTGCTCGTACCGTACGTGAGGGCGTAACCCAAAAATTTGGTGTCCATTTAGTACCAGAACCCGTCATGGTCGGCGTAACGCTAGACTAACTCACCAGCATTTATCGGAAACTCACCAGCTTTTTAGGATATAAATAGTTTTTACACTCCTAACGATGAGCGCTTGATAAAAGTGGGAAGGCCTAAAAACAATGTCTTTAGACCAAGAAATTAATGAGAGCCAAGATAGCAAAATCCACCAAAAACTAGCGAAGCTACGAAACTTTATGAGTAAACACCCGCTACTTTTGGTCATACACCGTTTCATCGTTATTACGCTAGGACTCCTCTGCATTCTCGCCGGAATCGTCATGCTCGTAACACCCGGCCCAGGATGGCTCTTCATCTTCCTCGGCATGGGGTTATGGGGCACCGAATTTACGTGGGCACACCGCCTCAACCTCTGGGCTAAAGCAAAAGTTATTGGTATCTGGCGCCGTTTTAAAGCACGATCTGAAGAACGTCGCCAACGAAAAAACCAAATATAAAACCTACACACCATAAAAATACGCGGTATGTGACGAACTCTCTCAGAACAGTCAAATACCGCGTATTTTTATCAAGAAGCTACACCCGCCACAACAACATGAGCAAGGCGAACAAAAAACCCTCTCATAGCTTTCCCGTCACAATATTGAGCATACGACGTACCGGCTCAGCAGCACCCCACAATAATTGGTCACCTACCGTAAAAGCACTCAAATACTCTGGTCCCATCGACATCTTCCGCAAACGCCCAACCGGAATTTCCAAAGAACCAGAAGCAGCAACCGGAGTCAAATCACGCATAGAATCCTCACGAGTATTCGGAACAACCTTAGCCCACGGATTATCCTCATCAATCAAACGCTCAATCTCAGCCAACGGGATATCCTCCGTAAGTTTGAGCGTCAAAGCCTGAGAATGAGAACGCATCGTCGCAATACGCACACACAAACCATCCATCAAAATCCGCTCATCATCGGAAAGCCCCAGAATCTTCTGCGTCTCAACTTCAGCTTTCCACTCTTCACGAGACTGCCCCTGACCCAAATCGCTATCAATCCACGGAATCAACGAACCTGCCAATGGCACACCAAATTGTTCAGTATCTAGCTGACCAGAACGCTGCTTTGCAAGAACCTGACGGTCAATATCCAAAATGGCTGCGGCAGGGTCGTCAAGATCCGCACTGACCTCAGCAGACACATCACGGAATTGCTTGAGAACCTCACGCATATGGCGGGCACCGCCACCAGAAGCTGCCTGATAAGTCATCGAACTAGCCCACTGAACAAGACCGTTCTTGAATAAACCACCAAGACCCATCAGCAAACAGGAAACAGTGCAGTTACCGCCCACAAAATCTTTAACACCCGATTCAAGGGCACGGTCAATCACATGACGGTTCACCGGATCAAGAACAATCACTGAATCATCGTTCATACGTAAAGTGGACGCTGCATCAATCCAGATACCGTCCCACCCGCGTTCGCGCAACTGGGGATGTACTCGTGAAGTATAGTCGCCACCTTGAGTGGTGAGAATGACACGATGACGCGCTAAATCCTCAATATCATACGCATCATGAAGAACACCGTTGGATTCTGCCCCTTTAAACGAAGGAGCTGGTTGACCTGCCTGAGAGGTGGAATAGAAGACGGGAGTAATACCTGAAAAATCGTCTTCTTCTTCCATACGTTTCATCAGCACAGACCCAACCATGCCACGATATCCAACAAAAGCTACTGAGTCACCGGTCGTAAAATTCATAGGGACAGTCTACCGCGCCTGAAGGAACAGAACCGAACCTACGGTTCACATATTGGTCAGAACACCCCGCATTATGAACGAATAAGACGCTCAATGGCACAACGAACAGGGCTGTTCTTCTCACCGGCGCGCGGGCTAATCCACCCCTGCTCACTGACGAAAGAACGGATCGTCTCAACAGCAGCAAAAGATTGTTCATCAACGATGGGAGCGAACACGTCAGCGTCTTCTACCGCAACATCAAAGGTGGTGCGAAGAATCTGCTCAACAGCACCGGAACGTACTACCGGTAAATCGGTACGGTGAAGTGCCTGCTCAAATAATTGTGCACCGCCGATAAGCCAAATATTCTGCGCTGTATCATCGTCTTCTGAAATAGCCTGACAGGGGGCACCGACGTCAAACTTTTCTGGAGTAGCAGCACCTTCAAGAGCCTGCTCTAAAGAACCTACCCACAACGCACCATCACGCTCAACCGGCGCACTAATAGAACGAGAAATAACAATATTAAAACGGTTCGGCAGCGGACGGAACGCCTCGGGGAAAGACTCCCACGTCTTACGACCCATCACCACAGCTGACCCTGTTGTACGTTGCCGGAAGAAACGCAAATCTTCGGACACATGCCACGGCATAGTGCCCTCACGTCCCATCGCTCGGTTTGCTGCCTGAGCCCAAATAGCGTGAAGAACAAAACTACTCATAACGGGTATTCCTTAGCCAGAATAACCTGACGCCTAAACGGCGATAGGCGCTTTAATGGTTGGATGCGGGTCATAACCTACAAGCTCAAAATCTTCGTACTCGTAGGTTTCTAACGTAGCATCACGAATCTCTAAAGTGGGGTAGGGGCGAGCCTCTCGCGAAAGTTGCTCTCTCACCTGTTCAAAGTGGTTGGAATAAATATGGCAATCTCCACCACTCCAAATAAACTCACCAGGAACCATTCCCACTTCTTTAGCAATAATATGTGTCAAAAGTGCATAGGAGGCAATATTGAACGGTACACCAAGGAACATATCAGCAGAACGCTGATACAACTGGCAGCTTAATTCATCAACACCATCTGGATGGTGAGTAACATAAAACTGAAAGAGAGCGTGACAAGGAGGCAACGCCATCTGGTCTACTTCTGCAGGGTTCCACGCCGAAACAATATGACGGCGAGAATCCGGAAAATTCTTTAATGACTCAATAACTTGCGCAATCTGATCTACACTATGCCCGTCAGGAGTTGGCCAGCTACGCCATTGCACACCATATACGGGGCCTAAATCACCGTTTTCATCTGCCCATTCATCCCAGATGGTGACACCGCGCTCTTGTAACCAACGGACGTTAGAGTCTCCGCGCAAAAACCATAGAAGCTCTAAAACGACTGACTTAAAATGAACACGTTTTGTGGTGATGAGGGGAAAAGACTCCCTCAAATCAAAACGCATCTGCCGACCAAAAACTGAGCGGGTGCCTGTACCGGTACGGTCTGCTTTATCTTGTCCCTGCTCCATAATCTCGGCTAATAAATCTTCATAAGGGGTGGGAACAGGCTGTGCAGATGACATATCTTCACAGGATGTAGGAATGGATGAGTTAGACGCTGGAGCAGAAGAGAACATAGGAAAATCTGGTAGACAACAATAAAATTAGATACCAGTTATCTTATCCTACGTAAAATAAGAATAACCTCTCTCCTAGAAAAAGAGAGAGGTTAACAACACACCTAATATGGTGAGCTGATTAGTCGTCAAAAGAACGAATACGCTCCCACGAGACAATACGCGTAGGACGTAACTTACTGATATGAAGCACCAACAACTCACCCAACTCTAAACGTGGGTCACGAGAAGGAAAATTTTTGGCTACAGACTGAGGAACACTCTTTGCAAAAACCTCAACAACCGTCGGCAAAACAGGACGATGAGTACACAAAGCCACCGGATATTCCTTATCGAAAAGTGATTCCACAAAACGTACAACACGTTTAGGATGACGATGATGAGAATCTTCTGTCAAAGTAGATTTCTCTTTGATAGTGATACCCGTATTTTTAGTGTATGCAGCCACTGTTTGCATACAGCGTTTCCACGGTGAAGAATAAATTTTTTGAGGAGCCCAAGCCTGTAAAAGTCGGCATACCGATAATGCTTGACGTTTTCCCGTTGCCGCTAACGGGCGTTCCCCCTCGGCAGCTGTCCACGTTGAACGTGGTTTAGCTTTTGCATGACGAATCACCACAAGAGAACGAGTTGCAAGATCTTTTTGCTCCCAAAGACGAACTAACGCTTCAAGAGGTTCTTGATCTGTTTCGTTGGTTAGCATGGTAAACGCCTGTTCTGGCGTGACCCAGCGCAATTCATCTACCTCACCCATATCGGCGTGAGGTTTTGTGGTAGCAGATACTTCCGCAGCCCAATAGTAAACATGTTTTGTTTTACGTTTAACAGGGTATTCGGTGCGGGCCAGAGGCACCCCAAGAGTAACGTCTAACCCCACCTCTTCACGGACTTCACGGATAGCAGTTTCAGCAATTGTTTCGCCACTATCTTGTTTGCCTTTAGGCCACGACCAATCATCATAGCGAGGGCGGTGGATGATGAGAGTCTCTAAACGCTCATGCTTATAACGCCAGACGATACATCCTGCTGCCGTAACAGGTACTTCGTTATCGCTAACACGTGTCACCGAATAATCGTCATCACAACGATGAGCAGAATACACCGACTCTTTTGCCATAGCGGAGGGGCCTTACCTGTGTGTGAACAAAGAATGTCTTGTGGAAGAAAACCTTCCACAAGACATTCTAAAGAACCAAAGCGCACAAATGATAATCCGCTTACGACTCAAACTCTAAAAAGTTATTATTTTCCTTGTCGACGCTCTCGAGATTCCAAATAATAGGATTGAACATCTGTTAGCGGATTGCCATCCTGATCCAGATAATGACGTTTCCACGTACCTTGACTATCAAGGTGCCAGCTTGAGGTGCTATCTGAAACATAGAGGTCAAACATATCCAACAGATATTGTTGGTGGGCCTCATTCTTGATAGGGACTAACGCTTCTACACGACGGTCAAGGTTGCGGTGCATCATATCTGCAGAACCGATAAAAATTTTCGGTTCTGAACCATTAGCAAAGGTAAACACACGAGAATGTTCTAAGAAACGCCCCAAAATGGAACGCACCTGAATGTTCTCTGATAAGCCCAGAACTCCAGGACGTAAAGAACAAATGCCACGGACAACAACATTGACCTTAACACCGGCTTGAGAGGCGCGATAGAGAGAGTCAATAATTGCTTCATCCACCATGGAATTACATTTAATCTGAATCTTTGCTTCTCGACCAGCAAGCTGATGTTCAATCTCACGGTTAATATGCTCAATCAGCCCAGAACGAATAGAATGTGGCGCCACAAGCAACGACGTATAACTTGTTTTGGGAGCATATCCTGAGAGCTGATTGAACAGACGTGAGACATCTTCTGTAATTTGTTCATCACAGGTGAGCAGACCCAAATCCTCATAGAACCGTGCAGTAGAGGGATGATAATTACCCGTACCGATATGGCAGTAACGACGGAGCTTGTCGCCTTCCTTACGAACAACCAGCGAAAGTTTACAGTGCGTTTTAAGCCCCACAATGCCATAAACCACATGGACACCAGCACGTTCTAGCTTACGCGCCCATTTAATATTGGCTTCTTCATCAAAACGTGCCTTGATTTCGACAAGAGCAAGTACCTGTTTACCGGCTTCAGCAGCTTCAATCAGCGCATCCACAATCGGAGAATCTCCAGAAGTGCGGTACAACGTCTGCTTAATGGCCATAACATTCGGGTCTGCAGCTGCCTGTTCCAAAAATGCTTGAACACTCGTTGCAAAAGAATCATAAGGATGGTGGAGCAGCACATCATGTGAACGTGTTGCCGCAAAAACTTTTGCAGCTTTTGATGTTTCGTTCTCATTGAGCCATCGTGAAGTGTGAGCAACATGCTTAGGATAATGCAAGGCTGGACGATTAGCTTTAACAATGGGGCTCATACCACGCAAATCTAAAGGCGCTGGTAGCTTATACACTTCAGATTCTTCGATGCGTAGCTCAGAGATGAGCAAAGATAGCGTATAGGGGGTGATAGTGTCTTCAACCTCTAGACGTACCGGAGGGCCGAAACGACGGCGGAGCAACTCTTTTTCGAGAGCTTTGAGCAGGTTTTCTGCATCATCTTCTTCAACCTCTAAATCTTCGTTACGGGTTACACGGAACGCATGCTGTTCAACAATTTCCATGCCGGGGAAGAGATAATGCAAGTTATGAGAGATAACTTCTTCAAGGGAGATAAAACGTGCTTCACGTGAAGGAGAGTTCAGCGCACGAGACCCATCTAAAGAAATCATACGATCAATTTGATCGGGAACTTTCAGACGCGCAAAGAGGGATTTGCCGCTTTGCGGACTACGTATGACAACCGCAAGATTCAACGATAGCCCCGAAATATAGGGGAAGGGGTGTGCTGGGTCTACAGCCAACGGAGTAAGAATAGGAAATACCTCAGATAAGAAGTATTGGGTGAGGCGTTTTTGCTCTTCTTTGGTGATGTCTGACCAGCGAACAAGATAAATATTCTCTTGTGCCAGCGCAGGGAGAATTTCTTGATGGAAACAACGGTGCTGACGTTCCATCAGCTGATGGGCAGAGTCTGCAATCTGTTCCATTTGCGCATCTGCCGATAGGCCAGCGGGGGTGGGAACAGCAATACCTGTTGCAATACGTCGACGTAAGCCTGCTACGCGCACCATAAAGAATTCATCGAGGTTTGACCCAACGATGGATAAGAAGTTGAGACGCTCAAGCAAATATAAATCGGGGTCTTCTGCTAACTCTAAAACACGAGTATTAAAATCTAGCCAGCTTGTTTCTCGATCTAAGAAACGTTCTGGGCCGAAGTCTCCTTGAATATCTGGAAGCACAAGTTTCTCTACCGCCTCAATGCGGTCTCCTTGAGTTTTTGCACGTTCGATTTTGCTAATATCTGTGACGATATGCTGAGAATTCTCCTCAGCAGCTATCGGACGCTGACGCTGAACTTTTTCGGCCATGATGTTCCTTTCAACGGTAGAACAACGGGTATATGTAAGTTTTATAAAAATGAGCTCAGGTGTTTAGTGTGCTGTTATGGCATACATAATGTCGGTAGAAAGAGACTCAAAACCTATCTGACGGTAAAGATTCCACGCGGCATGGTTTTCTTCATCGACATATAAAATAATTCGGTTCAAAGACGAGCCGTCTTTGAGTCGTGCTTGTGCCAGATAGTTCATCCCCTCAAATAAGAGGGCCTTACCAAGATTTTTTCCTTGATGTTCAGGGGATATCGCAAGAACATAGACTTCGCCTTCTCGAAGCTTTTGATGTTCTTGTCCTGCCGGTATTTTGGTCCAATGAAAACCTGCAAGTTGTGGTGTCTGTTTTTGGCCATCTTCTAGGGGCTGTATGGTTTCAAGAAGTAAGAAACCCTCAGCGTTAAACCAATCGGCGTGGAGCCTTTGAGCTAAGTCTTCTGCGGTAAGTGATCCTTGCTCTGGGTGTTGTGCGAAGGCCTGAGCGTTAAGCTCTAGCCACTGCTGGTTATCAGTACCTGGAATAAACGGACGCACCGTGTACTCTGCTGAAATAGGGTTGTGTCGAACTAATTCTGATAGTTGCTGACGAGAGCTTGGTGTGAGCTCAAATTCAAGCTGGTGTAGACGTCGTACCGGCTCGAGGCCATGACGTTGCGCTAAATGCGTAGAACGTTCAATGAGCTGTTGGCCCTGTTCTGCACGAACCTGATGCGCCCACGCTACGCGAGTATAGTGCGGGTAATCTGTGTCGATACGCTCAAAGAGCTTTTGTGTGAGCACCGAACCAAGACCTTGCCCTCGATATTGTGGGTGCACACCCCCCTCTATAAGAAGTTGTGTACCTTCAACGTTTAATGCAAGAAACACCCCTATGAGGGTCGTGCCCTCATACATGCTGACCCCCACCATGGGCGATGGTTCTTGCCCTGAGCTATGGCAGATTCTATCGACCAGAAGAAGAGACTGCTCTGAGAACGGGCACGTCCCTTCTAAGCTGAGTAAAGATTGGGCAAAATCGTGTATTGACCGTGAGAGAGCAACAGTGCAGGTGTTAAACTCTTGCACTTCGCGATAAGACATGACAACGTCACCGGATTCTTTACGTATAGATATAGAGGACAAATAACTATCCTCTTAACTCTACCGTGAGTGATGGTTTATGAAGCGAACAAGACGCCACAATGAGATGAGAAGATCCCCTAAAATCTCGTTAAACAACCAGTGAACAGGGCATAACCTACGATTCTCAACGGTTTAGGAACGTGGAGCGTTAAAACTATATCCAACATTGCGCACAGTCGAAATGAGGTGCTCATGCTCAATCCCTAATTTTGAGCGTAAACGACGGATATGCACATCTACTGTACGAGTGCCACCAAAATAATCGTATCCCCACACTTCTGATAGCAACTGACTACGAGTAAAAACTCTTCCCGTATGTTGTGCCAAGAACTTGAGCAGCTCAAACTCTTTATAGGTAAGGTTCAAAGGAGTCCCGTGCAAACGGGCAGTATACGATGCCTCATCGATAGTGACAGAACCGCTTCGTATTACGGTTGAGTCTTCGACTTCTTGCTCTATATGAGCGGTGACAAGACGCAAACGTGCTTCTAACTCTGCAGGCCCTGCAGAATCAAGAATGATATCATCGACCATCCACGTGTTAGACACTGCCGCCATACCGCCTTCGGTCAGCACCATGACAACAGGAACGCTTAAACCGGCAGCCTTGAGAAGTTGAGCCGTATTGCGAGCTGTTACAAGCGCCTCTCTGGCATCAATAAACACCACATCAGTATTTTCGGTATCAATCTGCGCTACAGAGAGATTTAACGGTGCCTGTTCACATCGATGACTCAACAAATCTAAAGCTGGTAACACCTGAACAGGAGAAGGAGAGAGATCCGAAAGTAAAAGAATATGAAGCATCTTTCGTTATCTCTCCTTGATACATCGGACGGTGTTAAGTTCGTACTCTACAAAAACAATATGTAGACCATCATATAAAACTTATATTGAACTGAACACGACGTGAACCGAATATGGATACGCCTCTTAAGAAAAACACTAGGTAGAGTAGTTCCTAAGAAGACATTGCAGAAAGTTCTTGAGAAGATATCGACGCTCAGCGAGAAAATAGGCATATATGGCTAAAACACCCCACCGGGCAAACAATTACATCTACCGAAACTTCATCCCACAACTTAGAAAACACCGTGATCAGGTGATGTATTCAGGGCGCATCGGCGCTATCGGAAGAACAACATCTTCACGGTATCGTCTTGTAGCTCTCTGCGCATTTTTCTCTCTTCTATGCTTTATCGTCACTTCTTTTTTTAGCCCCACCTTGACTGCTGGATTCGGTTTTTTGGTGGTGGCTCTTATTGCGGGAGGATGGCCTGCGGCAACCGGCGTGGCTGAACTACGTCGAGTCAGAAGAATCTACTCTCACTCCGTAATTATTCTGCTCAGCGGGTTGTGTGCGGTCGCTATGACTCTCACTATCCACACTCAACAACAGCGACTCTACCTCCTACCTGCTATTGCAGCGTTAGGCGTCGTTGCAAGCTTCCTGATTGAGCTTTCTCGAGGAGAAGGCGCTCGCGGTAGATTAGAGTCGGTGATAGCGTGCTCTACCGGCGTTTTAGCTTCTGTTTCCGTTGCTGGATGGGTAGGGCTGGCTAATGTGTATCAGAGCACTCATTCTCCGTTTCCGATGATGGTGGCGGGGACTGTCGTCTGCGTATTAACAGCGTTAGTTGGTGCACGTCTTGTCTCTGCTGGGCCTCAAGAAGGGCCTCGACGAGGGGCCGTAACATTGGGTGTTACGCCGGTAGCCTTTGTGGGAGTCATCAGCTATGTTATCGCGATTATGCTCACATCTATGATAGGGTGAAGCCCATGAACGTTGCACTAGAAATTTTCTTTCTTTGCCTACTAGCTTTCTCGGGGGCATGCATCTTCGGAAGCATGTTTGCTGTTGTTCGAGGGCTTTTTAAAGGGCAAAAATAATATTTTCCAATCGTCGACTCTGTGAGAGGTGTTGACGCTCACTGTAGAGCGTTAACACCTCTTTTTTATTGAGTTCTTCTGCGCACCAGAAAATATAAGTTTTTTGTTGGTGTAGCTGTAGTATCGCGCAAAATTATGATGGCTTATAGACTAGAACCATGCCTATTGAAATTCCCAGTAACTTAACCCCCGAACTTGTTCCACTCTCATGGCTTCTTGGCACGTGGGAAGGTACCGGAACCCTATGGTACGACGAAGAAAACGGAACACCATTTGGTCAAATCATGACATTTACACAAGATGGTTTACCATTTGTCGAATACCGTGCAGAGTCCTTCCTCCTTGACGATGACGGAAACAAACTGCGCCCGCTCACAGTAGAGACTGGTTTCTGGCAGGTTGACAGAACCCAATGCGATGCAGATGTTGGGCCAGGACTCAAACCTGCTGACATCGTACCTGCGTACCCTGACGCCGAATCAGTTGAAAAACTACGTAATGGTGATGACGGGTTCAACATTCTTGCTGCTATTACTCACCCCGGCGGTATTAGTGAAAACTATGTAGGGCTCATTAAAGGCCCTGTTATTCGTATGCAAACCGGAAACCTCATGCGCGATGAAATCTCTAAAGAATACGCTGGTTCAGTGCGTCTTTGGGGTTTGGTCAATGGGAACCTCATGTGGGATTGGGAAATTGCTGATCAAGAGGGAAAACTCCATAAACATGCTTCAGCAGAACTACGCAAAACAGGTTCCATGAGCGGTCTGGACCTTGGCGGACATGTCTTTAACACCGAAGCTGAAACTTCCGAAGACTCTTCGAAAGATACCGAGAACTAGAAGATGTCAGAGTACCTTAGCCCTCTTCATCAGGCATACGGCGTATTTGCTGGTTCTGGCGTAGACGCACCTGTAGCGGCACATTATGGTGACCCCATCAGAGAGCAACGACGTATCAGCTTAGGTGCTGAACGCCATGTCATTGCTGATTATTCTCACCTCGGGGTAGTTACCGTTGGTGGGTCGGATCGGCATCGTTGGCTTAGTTCTCTCTCTTCACAAGAACTTTCGGGGCTGTCTGCTCACCATAGTACTGAGTTGCTATTACTTAGCCCACAAGGGCGTATTGAGTATGCCCCGTATGTTCTTGAAGACGGGGAGAAACTCTGGCTAATATGCGAACCAAAACAGAATCAGCCATTGAGCGAGTACCTCAACTCCATGAAATTTATGCTCGATGTGACGGTTTCTGATGTCAGCGAAGACTATGCGGTGCTGTGTTCTTGGGATGACCCTCGTACGAATACTCAGGCGCCGGAAGCCCTCTCGAAAGCTCCGTGTTGGGAAGACCCCTGGCATAGCGTTTGTGTTGGGGGAGTCAGCTACACCGAAATAGACGCACAAGAACATCCTGCCTGTGACTACCAACGTTTCATGTCTATTATCCCTCGCGAAGAACTCCTAGATATTGCTAGTGCTTGCGAGCTTGTAGGCATGTGGGCTGCTGAAGCGTTGCGTATTGAAGCGTGGAGACCTCGATATGCAACGGAAGTCGATCATAAGAGCATTCCCCATGAGCTAGATTATCTGCGAAGTGCAGTGCATCTTTCTAAAGGCTGCTACAAAGGGCAAGAAACTGTTGCTCGGGTGCATAATTTGGGGCATCCTCCTCGTCGTCTAGTGTTTCTTGACTTAGATGGTTCTGAACATACTTTGCCAACTGTTGGCGCTGGCGTGTATTTCAATACTCGGAAAGTAGGGGTTATCACTTCTGTCGCTCAGCACTGGGAAGCGGGGCCTATTGCGCTAGCTGTTATTAAACGCTCTGTGGATCCTCAAGCTCCGTTGCGTGTTGTTGATGAGTTGGAGGGTACTGGAGAAGTTCATTATGCAGCGGCTCAGACCGTTATCGTCTCTGCTGATGCAGGGCAAGCTGTTGGGCGTCAAGAACGTCGCCAATTCTTACGTCGTGAGGAATAATCTTTGGTGATACGACTGAGGGCTTTGGGTGTACTACTTGTGGTAGTACACCCAAAGCCCTCAGCTTTTATGAGGTGGCTTTATTCTTTAGCGCCCAAAAAGAACTTTAGCTTCATCCCAGCGTTCTTGAGGGACGCTCTTGAGTCCGTCAAGTGCTACTGAGAGGTCTACACGGTTAATGTCGGTGCCTTGAAGAGCTACCATCTTGCCCCAGTCTTTATCATGAACCATGTCGATAACTGCCATACCAAGACGGGTAGCTAGAACACGATCAAATCCGGTAGGTGCTCCACCTCTTTGGATGTGACCAAGAATGGTGTTGCGCGTTTCAATTCCGGTAATTCGTTCGAGTTCTTGGGTGACGTATTCTCCGATACCTCCGAGACGGGGACGGCCGTCTTTTTCGAGGCCTTTATTGTGGAGGACTTCGTCGAATCCTTCGGGGATGAATCCTTCTGCAACAACAACCAAGGGGGAGCGTCCACGTTCGTAGACTTCGCTGACCCATTTTGCCACTTGTTCCATCGAAACTTTTTGTTCGGGAATGAGTACGGCGTGAGCGCCTGCAGACATGCCAGAATGTAGTGCAATCCAGCCGACGTGGCGTCCCATCACTTCTGCAACCATGCAACGGTGGTGAGATTCACCGGTGGTGCGTAGACGGTCCATTGCGTCGGTTGCGATGGATACTGCGGTGTCAAATCCGAAGGTGTAATCGGTTGCTTGGAGGTCATTATCAATTGTTTTGGGAACACCAACAACAGGTAGTCCTGCATCTGCTAGGCGTTTAGCGCCGGCTAGGGTTCCTTCGCCACCAATTGCGACGATAGCGTCGATGTGGTTGCGTTCCATCATGATTTCGATGTTTTCGGGGCCACCGTGTGGTCCGTCAAATGGGTTGGTGCGGGAGGTTCCGAGAATTGTTCCGCCTTGACGTGCTAGACCGCGTACCTTGGTACGGGGGAGATCCATATAATCTCCTTCGACAACGCCACGCCAGCCGTCACGGAATCCGACGAACTCATGTCCGTAGGTTTTGATTCCGTTAAGTACAGCGCCGCGAATGACGGCGTTGAGTCCTGGGCAGTCGCCACCGGAGGTGAGTAGACCAATTTTCATAACGTGCGTCTCCTAAAGTCCCACAACGTAAAGTTGGGTTTTTATGTTTTTTGCTTCTGCGTCACCTTGAATTTGTGTGTGTTTTACCTGAAGTAAAACCTGAAAAATCAAGAGTTTCTACGGAAACCTATCCTTCAATCTATTGTAATGAATTTGGTGTTATGTGGGTAGTTGTGGGAGTTGTTGGTGTGTCTGAATCAGGTGACATAACTCATAAATCAACAGGGGTAAGCCACTACCACCACGGAACACCTACACTGCAGTCGCTAAAAGTTTCTGAATGCGCCCTAAACCTTCGGCTAAATCGGCATCTCCTAACGCATACGATAAACGCAGGTAACCGGAAGGACCAAAAGCCTCACCGGGAACAACCGCTACCTCTGCCTGATCCAAAATCACTTCTGCAAGAGTTGCTGAACTGTCAATAGTGACACCTCCGATGCTCTTGCCGAAGAGCCCGCGAACATCTGCATAAGCATAAAAAGCACCTTGAGGAGTTGGGCAGAAAACACCATCAATGGAATTGAGTCCTTCTACCATAGTTTTTCGTCTGCGATCGAAGGCTTCGTGCATAGAATGCACTGCATCAAGAGGGCCCGAGACAGCGCAAAGTGCAGCCTGTTGCGCAATATTGTTGACGTTAGAGCTCAAATGGGACTGCAAGTTTGTTGCCGCTTTAACAACATCTGCTGGGCCATAAAGCCAACCAACACGCCAGCCAGTCATTGCATAGGTCTTTGCAACACCGTTGAGAATAATGGCATAGTCGGCTAATTCTGGAACAGCTTTGAGGATAGAAGTTGCTTGAACGCCGTCATAGGTGAGGTGCTCATAAATCTCATCTGAAATGACAAAAATCTTTTTCGACAATGCCCATTCCCCAATAGCTTTTGTTTCTTCGGGGGTATATACCGAGCCGGTGGGGTTTGATGGAGAAACAAAAATGAGGGCTTTCGTGGCAGGAGTATAAGCTGCTTCGAGCATCTCTACATTTACTTTGTAGTCTTGATACGAGTCTGCAAAAACTTCGATGGGATTTCCTCCAGCAAGACGAATAGCTTCTGGATACGTCGTCCAATAGGGGGCTGGTAAGAGGACGTCATCCCCGTCTCCGATAACGGTTGCAAAAGCCTCGTAAACTGCTTGCTTGCCGCCGTTGGTGACAACAACTTGAGAAGCCTCAATATCAACGCCTGAATCACGTCGTGTTTTTTTCACGATTGCTTCCTTGAGAGCTGGCAAGCCGGGCGTTGGGCTATACCGAAAATTCTGTGGATTTTTTAGTGCTTGAGCTGCTGCCTCAACGATGTAATCGGGGGTGGGAAAGTCTGGCTCTCCTGCAGCAAATCCAATGACTGGTCTACCCTGTGCGATAAGAGCTTTTGCTTTGGAATCAACAGCCAAAGTTGCAGAAGGTGCAATAGCTCCAATGCGAGGGGAAATACGTTGGGTAGTCATTCTCGAGACCCGCTTTCTGTACCGTAAGTTTTAGCGATACTTTGCTCAAAAAATATGCTCGTATCACCATGCTAAACAATCTCAAGGCATCATGACGAGACTCTGTCGAGATAAACTTCCGAGAAAAATAGATGTTTCACGGTGAAATAACAGTTTTCTTACTCAAAGAAGTACTTGTTTGAACGTGAAATATGCAATAAAAAGTGTTGCTGGAATTGCCAAAGGCAAAATAATCCCTTACAGTAGTCTTTGTTGTTCGCAACCGAGCAATACTGTGCTGTCTGCAAGTTATCGCTTATACGACAACACATGAACGAAAGTTCAAAGGGTGGTGGCTCAATTGGTAGAGCAGCGGTCTCCAAAACCGCAGGTTGCAGGTTCGAGTCCTGTCCGCCCTGCAATAGCTCCGTAAAGAATTCAATAAAAAGACGTTAATCTAGACGTTTTTTGAGATGGACCTAAGCAGAAAGGGGCGGGCCTGCCATGGCTGAAACTGCCACTAACGGAACCGCCGCCACTCAAGAGGACGGCGTAACAAAACGTCGCGGAATCTTCGCGCGTATCTTCCAATTTATTCGTGAAGTAATCAGTGAACTCAAAAAGGTTACGACCCCCACTCGCAAAGAGCTCGTCAATTACGTCATTATTGTTTTGGGCTTCGTTACTTTCATGATTCTTCTCATCTTCGGTCTTGATTATCTATTTGGTCAGGCTGCGTTCTGGATTTTCGGAAACGGAACAATTAAGTAAACTTTTAAGAATCTGCAACTAATAGAGCCAGATAAGTTCAAGAGAAAGTAGGAGAACCGTGTCCGAGCAGGAACTTGCACACGAAGCGCAGGAAGCTGTTGAGGTTTCTGAGCAGGCTACCGCTGATGACGCGCAGGTCGAGGTAGAAGACGCTCTAGACGTTAACACCTCAGAAGAGACCCTCGAAACATCAGAAGAAAACTCTTCTGAGGAGGAATCTGCTGTTGACTCTGAGCCAGCTGTTGACCCTCTAGAGGCTTTTAAATCTCAATTGCGCCGCCAAGAGGGCGACTGGTTCGTCGTTCATACTTATGCTGGTTTCGAGAACAAGGTTAAAGGCAACCTCGAATCTCGTGCGCAGACTTTGAACATGGAAGAGTACATCTTTGAAGTACAAGTTCCTATGGAAGAAGTCAAAGAATACAAAAACACTGTCGAAAAAATTGTTCGCCGTGTTCGTATCCCCGGTTATGTTCTTGTGCGCATGGAACTAACCGATGAATCATGGGGTCTTGTTCGCCACACCCCCGGTGTTACCGGATTCGTTGGTTCTGACGCCTACAACCCTGTTCCTCTACGCCTTAACGAAGTCATCGATATGTTGGCTCCCGTATTTGTTGAAGAACAGGCGAAGGCTGGCAATATTGAGCCTCCTCAACCTCAAATCGAGGTCGATTACGAAGTGGGAGAAACCGTCAACGTTAAAGACGGCCCGTTCGTGGGATACCCAGCAACCATCTCTGAGATTAAGCCAGAATCTTCTTCCTTGGTTCTTCTCATTTCTGTCTTCGAGCGCGAGACTCCTGTAACGGTATCTTTCTCGCAGGTTGAGAAAGTCTAAAACCATATTGAGTTTTTGATAAAGCTCTCACGATGGGGTGTTCTGTACATCTGTATGGAACACCCCATCTTTTTAACAAAGGCTTTGGGCGCAAGGAATAGGCCTTATTCTTTGTGTTGAATGAGACACTATATTTTGAGGCTTTTTCTTGGTAAATATCTCATAACCCGTTAGAATTGTGGTTTGTATGCGCGCGTTTACGCTTGCGCCTACGCATATCGACGGTCGCGCCACGACTGTCACCCGCCAGCGTCACGCTCCTGTGCGTTGGTTCAACAGCTAAGAAAAGGACCTAACATTGGCTCCCAAGAAGAAGGTCGCAGGCCTCATTAAGCTGCAAATTCAGGCTGGTGCCGCTAACCCGGCTCCTCCCGTTGGCCCTGCATTGGGTCAGCACGGTGTTAACATCATGGAATTCTGCAAGGCATACAACGCTGCAACTGAATCCATGCGTGGAAACATCGTTCCTGTAGAAATTACCGTATACGAAGATCGTTCATTCACCTTCGTAACGAAGACCCCTCCAGCTTCTGGCTTGATCAAGAAAGCTGCTGGCGTTGCTAAAGGCTCCGGCGTTCCTCACACCAACAAAGTTGGTTCTATCACCGAAGCTCAGGTTCGCGAAATTGCGGAAACCAAAATGGTTGACCTCAACGCAAACGATATCGATGCAGCAGCAAAGATTATCGCGGGCACTGCACGCTCCATGGGTATTGAAGTTAAATAACTTCACCACCTAAATAACCCAAAATAATTTTTGGTTTTTGAAAGTATTTATCACCCGTAAGGGTATGTGGCAGAGTCGAGCGCGACTCAAAAAGACCACAACTGCATAAGGAGAAAAGCAGATGGCAAAGCGCAGCAAAGCGTATCAGGCAGCTGTAGCCAAAATTGAAGAGGGCAAGCTTTACACCGCCGCTGAGGCGATTGAGCTTGTTAAAGACATCTCTTCTGAAAAAGCACATTCAACCGTTGAGGTTGCAATGCGTCTTTCCGTAGATCCTCGTAAGGCAGACCAGATGGTACGCGGTACCGTCAACTTGCCAAACGGCACCGGTAAGACCGCTCGCGTTGTTGTTATCGCCGCTGGCGATAAAGCAGCAGCTGCAGAAGCAGCAGGAGCAGACTTCGTTGGTTCTGACGAACTCATCGCAAAGATTGCTGGCGGATGGACTGACTTCGACGCAGCAGTTGCTACCCCCGACATGATGGGCAAAGTTGGTCGCTTGGGTAAGATTCTTGGCCCTCGCAACCTCATGCCTAACCCTAAGACCGGCACCGTAACCATGGACGTTGCAAAGGCTGTTAACGACATCAAGGGCGGAAAGATTGATTTCCGTGTTGACCGTAACGCAAACTTGCACTTCATTATCGGTAAAGCTTCTTTCACTGCTGAACAGCTCACCCAGAACTTTGAAGCAGCTCTTGAAGAAATTCACCGTTTGAAGCCTTCCTCTGCAAAGGGTCGTTACATCTCCAAGGTAACCGTTGCTCCTACATGGGGCCCTGGTGTACAGATCGACCCTTCCGTGGTCGCTATCTAAGGACTTCATAAATATTTTCTATAACAAAGAAAGTATTCTTCGTTGGCTCGTACCGATATCGGTACGAGCCAACGTCGTTAAAACCCCACATTAAGTGATACCTATCCCATCGAGGTGTTAAAGGTTGCAAAGTATGGGGTGTATGTGGTTTGATAAAAGAACCAAAGACCGCCGGTCTGATTTTTGACGTGCTTAAAGCTCGTCGAAATGATAAGAGTTCTCTAAGAACCGCCAGCGTAGGTGAACGAATACTTTCTATAGTTTTCATGTGCTCACTGAAAGTGAGTATGTCAAAACTTTAGAGATATACCTCGTCGCTTACGCGTCGAGGTTATTTTTTTGCCTCAAGGCATCTTAGACGCTTTACCGGTGACCAAGAATCGGAAGGAATACCATGGCGACACAGGAAAAGGTTTCTGCTGTTTCCGAGCTGAAGGCACGCTTCGAACGCTCAAACGCAGTCATCCTCACTGAGTACCGCGGTCTCACCGTTGCACAGCTCAAGCAGCTTCGTCGTGCACTCGGTGCTGAGACTGAATATGCTGTGGTGAAGAATACCCTTGCTGCTATTGCAGCTAAGGAAGCTGGAATCGACGCATTCGAAGGCCAGCTTGCAGGTCCTAGCGCAATTGCTTTCATCGACGGTGAAATCATTGACGCTGCAAAGGCACTGCGTGACTTCGCCAAAGAAAACCCCCAGCTTGTGGTCAAGAGCGGCTACTACGAAGGTGAAGCTCTCGACGCTGCTGGCGTTGACAAATTCGCAAGCCTTGAATCTCGCGAGGTTCTCCTTGCAAAGGTTGCAGGTGGCGCAAAGGGTGCTCTCGCAAAGATTGCACGCACTGTAGACGCACTACGCATCAAGCTAGAAGAGCAAGAAGGAGCAGAAGCATAATCTTCAACGATTATGTTTTAGCATCCGTTCAACTAGTTCGCTCATCTAGCGATGAGCAACCCCACAGATTTCATATGTAGACAAAAGCTCTACACCTGATCATAAGAAGGAGCCAAAATCATGGCTAAGCTTTCCATTGAAGAACTCATTGAAGCTTTCAAGGAACTCTCCCTCGTAGAGGTTTCCGAATTCGTTAAGGCATTCGAGGAAGAATTCGACGTTACCGCAGCAGCTCCTGTTGCAGTAGCTGGTGTAGCTGGCGGCGAAGCTGCAGCTGACGAAAAAGACGAATTCGACGTAGTTCTCGAATCTGCTGGCGACAAGAAGATCGCAGTTATTAAGGAAGTTCGTGCCCTTACCTCCCTCGGTTTGAAGGAAGCTAAGGACCTCGTTGATTCCGCTCCTAAGGCTGTTCTCGAAGGCGCTTCCAAGGAAGACGCTGAAAAGGCTAAGGAACAGCTCGAAGGCGCAGGCGCAACCGTTACCCTTAAGTAATCGGTTCTTGACAAGAGTCTTTGTAACACTGGGCAGTATCGCTTTGGCGGTGCTGCCCAGTGGCGTTTTAAGATACCTATCACAACACGAACTAAAGACGGCTACACTACAAGCAACTCACCCCCTTTGGTATATAGAATGTCGGTAAAGATACCTGAGGGGAAAATCGGATATGTCAGAAAAAAATCGTCATTTTACCGTCCGTGAAGCAACAGAAGCCGACTACGCAGGCGCTATCGAAGCACTGACAAACGCTTTTGAACACGACCCCGTCATGAGCCACGCCATGGGCGGAACTCATCAAGCAGATAAAATACGTGAGCTCTTCGAGTTCCAAATTCGTAACACCTACGCTTCTAAAGGCAAAATAGACATCGCCGTCGACGAAAATGACACAATCCTTGGGGCCGCACTCTGGCTCAGCCCTGAAGGGCAAAAAGGTAACCTACTGGCAGACCTGCGTGCCCTACCTCAATATGCGAAACTCTTAGGGCGTTCACTCTTTAGCGCCGTCGTAACAGAAATAAAGCTTTTACGTGCTCGACCAGCTTTCGAACACTGGTACCTATACACCATCGGCGTTCACGAATCTGCCCGCTCTTGCGGGGCAGGTAGTGCACTGCTTGACTATCGCTTAGCACGTACCGGTCAATACGGCTCTTATCTAGAAGCGTCGACCTACCGTAGCGCTTCTCTCTATCGACGTCACGGGTTTACAGAACTCGGTGCTTTCAAAGGCGGAAAACCTGCTCTCGGTATGTGGCATCCGGCTCCCGTGAGTCTCATCGACGAGAATCTTCCTTCCGTAGCACCATCTACACACTAATTTTGGTGAGAGGATAACGAATTCTACTCCCGCTAATAGCGACATAAGGTGTCGAATACAAAAACACGACCAAAAAAGCATATATTTTTTAGGTGTGATGTGGCAGACTTTTAATAAAAGTATTGCTGTTATGCGCAGCGGGAGAGACCACCAATAACACCAAATGAGGTGGCGCCGAAGGAGCAAATCCTCCCCGGGAAACTCTCAGGCACAAAGTACCGCTGAGCCAGGCAACTCTGAAGAGGAGAAAACACCATTCTCCACCGAAGGGGCAAAACTGTGTTAATGCACCGACACATCAACACAGACGAAAACTCTCAGGTCAGAAACAGAGCGGGGAGGTCTTAGCGCACTCTCACATTTGAGGTGCAATCAGACCAGGAGAATATCCCATGCCATTTATCGACCGTCACCTCGGGCCACGATCTGAAGACCTGCACACCATGCTGAATACCATCGGCTACGATTCGCTCTCAGCACTTATCGCAGACGTCGTACCAGCAAATATTCGTATGGAACAGGACCTCAACCTCCCTGAACCTCTCAGCGAAGAACAATCCCACAAAAAACTCCGAGAATACGCATCCCATAACATTCTCAAAACCCAGATGATTGGTGCCGGTTACTACGACAGTGTCACCCCTGCGGTACTACGTCGAAATATCCTCGAAAACCCCGGCTGGTACACCAGCTACACCCCTTATCAGCCTGAAATATCACAAGGGCGTCTAGAAGCATTACTAAACTTCCAAAACACGGTCATGGAACTGACCGGACTAGACATTGCCAACGCATCACTCTTGGACGAAGCAACTGCTACAGCAGAAGCAGTTGTGATGATGCACCGAGCTAACCGTAAAGTCAAAAACGGTTTCTTCGCTATCGACTCCCGCTGCCTACCCCAAACTCTTTCTGTCGTTCGAGGACGCGTAGAAGCCCTCAACATCCCCATGGTCGTAACCGACTTCTCTCAAGGACTTCCAGAAGGCGACCTTTACGGTATCGTTCTCGCATACCCCAGCCATGATGGACAAATCCGAAACGTTAAAGAACTCATCGACCAAGCCCATCAACGACAAGCGCTCGTCACTATCACCGCAGACCTACTTGCCTTGACACTGCTACAATCACCCGGCGAACTGGGTGCAGATATTTGTGTCGGTAACACGCAACGCTTCGGCCTACCATTCTTTTTTGGTGGACCTCACGCAGCCTTCATGGCAACACGTAAAGGCATGGAACGAACTTTACCGGGGCGTCTGGTCGGAGTATCACAAGACACCGCCGGAAAACCCGCCTATCGTCTTGCGCTACAAACTCGTGAACAGCACATCCGCCGTGAAAAAGCAACCAGCAACATTTGTACTGCACAGGCTCTACTCGCCATTGTCGCTGGAGCCTACGCTCTCTATCACGGGCCAGAGGGACTCCGCGAGATTGCTCGTCGTCTGCACCGCAACGCATCACGTATCGCTGACTCTCTACGCTCCACTGGACTCACACTTGTTCACGAAGATTTCTTTGATACCGTCGCCTTTGACGCACCATCACGTGCTGACGAACTCGTTGCTGCTGCGCTTGAAGCCGGCATCAACATTCGTAAAATCAACAGTGACCGTATCAGCATCTCCGTCGGTGAATCTCATGATGAAGACACTCTACGGAGCCTTGTGGAAGCACTCGGCGGAACTCTCGTAGAAGAGAGCGCAGAAGAACAATACCCCATGCCTGCTGAACTGCTACGCGATGAAGACTACATGCAGCATCCGGTGTTCCATAGTTACCGTTCAGAAACTGCCATGATGCGTTACCTGCGCAAGCTCTCCGATAAAGACCTTGCTCTCGACCGCACCATGATTCCTCTTGGCTCTTGCACGATGAAACTCAACTCTGCCGCCGAGATGGAGCCTATCTCTTGGCCAGAATTTGCTGGTATCCACCCGCTCGTGCCCATCGAACAAGCTCAAGGCTGGTTAGAGCTCATCGAGGAGCTCTCTGCATGGCTCGTCGAAATTACCGGATACGATGCTCTGTCCATGCAACCAAACTCTGGTGCATCTGGAGAATATGCAGGGCTACGCGCTATTCGTTCTTACCACCAAACGCGTGGAGAAGAACAACGCAACGTCGTCCTGATCCCGTTATCTGCTCATGGCACTAATGCTGCTTCTGCCGCTCTGGCTGGACTTTCTGTTGCTGGTGTAGCTACGGCAGAAGATGGCTCTATCGATGTGGCGGACCTCCGCGCCAAAATTGAAAAATACGGTGACACTATCGCCGCAATGATGATTACCTACCCGTCAACTCATGGTGTATTTGAAGAACAAGTTGTTGAAGTCTGCCAGCTTGTTCACGAAGCCGGCGGACAAGTATACGTGGACGGTGCAAACCTTAACGCGCAGATGGGCCTATCCCAACCCGGCCGATTCGGGGGAGACGTATCACATCTGAACCTTCACAAAACTTTCGCTATTCCTCACGGCGGAGGAGGCCCTGGTGTCGGCCCTATCGGTGTGAGAGAACACCTCGCACCCTACTTGCCGACTAACGCCTACCACAACGATAAAGAGTCTTCGCCCTTACCGATTTCTCAAGCGATGTACGGTTCTGCGGGGGTACTGCCCATCTCGTGGATGTATATTGCTATGAGTGGTGCTCAAGGGCTTCGTTCTAGCTCCGAAACTGCCATTGTTAATGCGAACTACATTGCTAAAAAGCTGGGCGACAAATATCCGGTACTCTATACCGGCGATCATGGCCTAGTGGCACATGAATGCATTCTCGACGTGCGTGAGCTAACCGCGGCTAGCGGCGTCACTGCCGAAGACATCTGTAAACGTCTCATGGATTACGGATTCCATGCACCGACCTTGGCGTTCCCTGTTCCTGGAACTTTGATGGTTGAGCCAACAGAATCTGAGGATCTTCAAGAGCTCGACCGTTTCATTGAAGCAATGAGCTGTATTTATGATGAGATTCAGCATGTCATCAGCGGAAAAGTGAGTGTTGAAGAATCACTTTTGCGCAATGCTCCACATACCGTTGAGGTTGTCACAGCAGATATCTGGGATAGGGCCTACTCTCGTTCGGAGGCTGCGTATCCTGTGCCTTCTTTGCACCATCAAAAATACTTCCCTTCGGTAGGACGTATCGATGGTGCCGGTGGCGACCGTAACCTTATTTGCCAGTGCCCGCCGATGGAAGCCTTTGAGATGGAATCATCTGCTTCTGAATGACACTAGCGGGGCGAACCGGCTCAAAAATATCGATGAGGTGGGGCAGATAACGGTGTTTGCCCCACCCCTGAACCATATCTGTTAAGAAAGATGTATCAAACATGACCAAGAAAACACCACTACACGAAGAACACCTCGCATTAGGCGCTACCTTTACCGATTTTGGTGGCTGGGATATGCCCGTAAAATACACTAATGATGTCCAAGAACATCACGCTGTACGCCAGCATGCAGGCCTATTCGATCTTTCACATATGGGTGAATTCCGTGTGAGCGGACCAGACGCTGCAGCATTTTTAGATTATGCTCTGGTCTCGAACATGAGCATTCTCAAAGTTGGTAAAGCCAAATACTCGATTCTGGTCAACGAAGACGGCGGCATTATCGATGACCTCATCACTTACCGGCTAGCTGAGGATGAGTTCCTTGTTGTTCCTAATGCCTCGAACGTAGAGGTAGATTATCAGACGTTACTCGAACGTACTGCAGGGTTTGAGGTGGAACTAGTCAACGAATCTGAAGATACCGCTTTGGTTGCGGTGCAAGGACCACAAGCTGAAGAGATTATTCTGGCCATGGAGCCAAGCGACCCTCAATCGGTACGTGAACTGAAATATTATGCTGCAACACCGTTGAGCTTATCCGGAATTTCTGTACTGTTAGCTCGCACCGGATATACCGGAGAAGACGGCTTCGAAATTTATGTGCCAGCAGACCAAGCTAGCGCATTATGGTCGGCTGCCATGAGCGCCGGCAAATCTTTCGAGATGATTCCTGCTGGTTTAGCAGCGCGCGACTCGTTGCGTCTAGAAGCTGGTATGCCTTTATACGGTCATGAACTAGGCCTAGACATCACTCCTTATGAGTCTGGTCTAGGACGTTTAGTCGATATCGCATTAGAGAAAAAGAGCAGTGACTTTGTAGGCCGTCAGGCGTTGAGTGTGCTATCTCAAACACCGCCTCAACGTTCTCTCGTGGGGCTTAAAGCACAGCAAAAACGTCCTGCACGCGCTGACTCTCAACTGATGGATGGCGAGAAGAACATCGGATATGTTACCTCAGGTATTCCCTCACCAACATTGGGGCATCCGATTGCGATGGCATTAGTGGAGAGCTCCTACGCACATGAAGGAACCACTGTAGAGGTTGATATTCGCGGTAAACGAGCACCATTTGATGTGGTTGCTGTTCCGTTTTATCGCCGATAATATGTGGGTTCACCTTCATAACCGGATAAAAGTTTCTTGGTAGAGACTCTTATCTTGTAGAACTGTAGAAGCTTGATCTGCGTATTCCCACTCCATCCTGTGTGATGGAACGTTCATCAAGCTTTTACAGTTTCCTCTTATTATCCCCCGTAAGAGGTTGATGTTTTAGCGCGTTGAACGCTGCTAAAAGTGCACAGAAAAAGGAAATCTCACAGGATGAACATTAGCGATGAACAGATACAAGCTGAATCATTAAACTACGATATTTCTGTTTTTGAATTATTTTCTATTGGTATCGGGCCTTCCTCTTCCCACACGGTAGGGCCGATGAGAGCAGCAAACCGTTTTATCGCAGAGCTCATTGATACGGGAAAATTTCAGAGCGTTTCGCGTATACACGTGGATCTTTATGGTTCGTTAGCCGCAACTGGTGCCGGTCACGGTACGATGAGTGCCGTTCTCAAAGGTTGTGCAGGTTTTGTTCCAGAGACTATTAACATTGCTCAAGCCGAACGGATGATGGCAGATAACCAACGTGATGGTATTTTGCCGTTAGCGGGTTTTCCCTCTCGTTCTTATCACGATGGTGCTCCTCAGCCCCACGAGCCGTTATGTTATGGTCCGGTTGTGAAATATCGTGAATCTGATATGACGCTACGTCCGTTGACTGTTTTAGCGAGGCATACAAACGGCGTTAAAATTGCAGCTTATGATACTTCCGGTCTTCTCCTTGAACGTACCTATTTTTCTATTGGTGGAGGGTTCATCGTTGAAGAAAACGAAACCCTCGATGATTCTTCTGGGCTCGAGAATGCGCCTTATCCTTTCGGCTCTGGTGAAGAGCTGGTGCGTTTGGCAAATAAGGCAGGGCTATCTATCGCTCAGCTGAAGATGTGTAATGAGCTTTCGGCTCGTTCTGAAGATGAGATTCGTCAGGGCATTTTAGCCATTCATCGAGTGATGAAAGAATGTATTGGTTCTTCACTGTCTCGTATGGGGTATTTGCCAGGAGAGTTAAAGGTTCGTTGCCGTGCCGCAGCTTGGCATCGTGATTTATTGGCGGAAGACCCTCAAAAGAGCCCTGAGTTTGCTATTGACTGGGTGAACTTGATGGCTTTGGCTGTTAACGAAGAGAATGCTTTTGGTGGCAGGGTGGTGACAGCTCCAACGAATGGAGCTTCGGGTATTATTCCTGCTGTTTTGCACTATGCGTTGAACTATCTTCCGGGTGTTCGTACATGCGGTGTCGCTAAGCGCGAACAACTCATTGTTGACTTCTTCTTATGTGCTTCTGCTATCGGCGCTTTATATAAGAAACGAGCTTCAATTTCTGGTGCTGAGGTGGGGTGCCAGGGAGAAGTCGGTACGGCATCTTCAATGGCTGCTGCGGGGTTGGCTCAGGTGATGGGCGGTAGTAATGAACAGATTGAGAACGCTGCAGAGATTGCCATGGAACATAATCTCGGTTTGACGTGTGATCCTGTAGGTGGTTTGGTGCAGATACCGTGTATTGAGCGTAATGCGATGGCTGCTGCTAAAGCGATTAATGCTGCTCGTATGGCGCTTCGTGGCGATGGTGAGCATCGAGTGTCTTTGGATCAAGTCATTGAAACAATGCGTCAAACTGGTGAGGATATGAGTCATCGGTATAAAGAGACATCTATGGGTGGCCTAGCCGTGAACGTTGTGGAATGTTAGGTACACCATCAAAAAGAAAAGTTGCATATTTTCCGTGATGGTTGTATGGACTTTAGTTTTTTCTTGCTGTATTGTGAATACTTACGCTATCCATAACCTTTCTGCCTTCATATAGCGGTGGGCATGGGTGAAACAGAGCAAAAACAAGTATTTCGTTCCTAAAAGTTCCCAACACCCGAAGTCTCATGCGCCTCGTGCGTTGCGGTTCTTTTCCACGGTTTTACTATGTTTTCTGGGACAGCGAATATGAAACAGACAGGTCTGTGGAAGGATCCAACTTGGTCGCCTCGAGCACCTCTAATAACGAAGCCGCTAACGGCGCAGTGAACCGTTTAGGTACACCAAGCCGAATTTCATTTGCAAAGATTTCTGAGCCGCTGCAGGTTCCTGATTTGCTTGCCCTGCAAACCAACAGCTTTGACGCCCTCATCGGTAACGAACGCTGGGCGCAACGCGTAGCAGAAGCAGCAGAAACAGGAGACACCTCAGTACAACCCGTTTCGGGGCTTGCTGAAATCTTTGACGAAATTTCTCCGATTGAAGATTTCCAAGGAACGATGTCCCTATCGTTCTCCGAACCTGAATTTGCTGAACCAAAGTACACCATGGAGCAGTGCAAAGATCGCGATGCGACCTACTCTGCGCCGTTGTACGTTAAAGCAGAATTCATGAACAACAACACCGGCGAGATTAAACAGCAGACCGTGTTCATGGGTGATTTCCCGCTCATGACCGACTCTGGTACGTTCGTCATCAACGGCACCGAACGTGTCGTTGTATCTCAGCTGGTTCGCTCTCCTGGCGCATACTTTGAGAAGTCCGTAGACCGTACTTCTGATAAAGATATCTACACAGCAAAAATCATTCCCTCCCGCGGTGCATGGTTTGAGCTAGAAATTGATAAGCGTGACCAGGTTGGCGTACGTCTTGACCGCAAACGTAAACAGTCCGTTACGGTGCTCCTTAAAGCTCTAGGCTGGAGCGAAGCAAAAATTCTTGAAGAATTTGGTGAATTTGACGCCATTCGCGCAACCCTAGAAAAAGACACCGTGCAGACTCGCGACGAAGCTCTACTCGATATCTACCGTAAACTTCGTCCCGGCGAACCTCCAACGGTTGACGCTGCCCAGAACCTTCTGGACAACATGTACTTCACACCTAAACGTTATGACCTTGCAAAGGTTGGTCGTTACAAGGTAAATCGCAAACTTGGTGTTGAAACTCCTCTTACTGACCCATCAGCTATGGTGCTCAGCCAAGACGACATTGCAGCGATGATTCGCTACCTCGTCACTTTGCATGCTGGCGGTAAGACCATCTCTGGCGTACGTGACGGAAAGCCCGTAGAAATCCGTGTTGATACCGACGACATCGACCACTTTGGTAACCGTCGTATCCGCGCTGTTGGAGAATTGATTGAAAACCAGATTCGTACTGGTCTTTCTCGTATGGAACGAGTTGTTCGTGAACGCATGACAACTCAGGACGTTGAAGCAATCACTCCTCAGACACTTATCAACATCCGTCCCGTGGTAGCTTCCATTAAAGAGTTCTTCGGTACTTCTCAGCTGTCACAGTTCATGGACCAGAACAACCCTCTAGCCGGTTTGACCCATAAGCGTCGTCTTTCTGCGCTAGGCCCTGGCGGTCTTTCACGTGACCGTGCAGGTATGGAAGTTCGAGACGTTCACCCCTCACACTACGGACGTATGTGCCCCATCGAAACCCCTGAAGGCCCCAACATTGGTCTGATTGGTTCTTTGGCAACATATGGACGTATCAACCCCTTCGGGTTCATCGAAACCCCTTACCGTCGAGTCGTCAACGGTCAGGTCACCAATGAGGTTGAATACCTCACTGCAGATGACGAAAAAGGCACTACTATTGCTCAGGCAAATGCGCCTTTGACCGAAGACCTACACTTTGCTGAAGCTACCGTCCTGTGCCGTGCTGGCGATGGCTCCGGTGAAGCTGTGCTGGTAGACGCAACAGACGTTGAATACATGGACGTTTCACCACGCCAGATGGTTTCTGTTGCAACCGCATTGATTCCTTACCTCGAACACGACGACGCAAACCGCGCGTTGATGGGTGCAAACATGCAGCGTCAGGCTGTTCCGTTGCTCGTCTCCGAAGCGCCCGTCGTTGGTACCGGTATGGAACGCTATGCAGCAATCGACTCTGGAGATTCTGTTCTAGCGCGTAAAGCCGGTGTCGTATCTGAGGTCTCTGCAGACCTCGTCATCGTTCGCAACGACGATGGTACAACCTCCTCATACCCCATTTCTAAGTTCAAGCGTTCAAACCCCGGTAACTGCTATAACCACCGTGTTATCGTTCGTGCCGGAGACCGCGTTGAAGCTCAGGGACTTATCGCTGACGGTCCTTCAACCGACAACGGCGAATTGGCATTGGGTAAGAACCTCCTCGTGGCATACATGTCTTGGGAAGGCTTCAACTTTGAGGACGGTATCATCCTGTCCCAGCGCATGATTTCTGATGACGTGCTGACGTCAATTCACATCGAAGAACACGAAATTGACGCACGCGACACCAAGCTCGGTGCAGAAGAAATTACTCGCGACATCCCCAACGTCTCTGAAGAAGTTCTCTCTGCTCTCGACGAGCGCGGTATCATCCATATCGGTGCTGAAGTTGAATCCGGCGATATTCTCGTTGGTAAAGTGACCCCTAAGGGCGAAACTGAACTAACCCCCGAAGAGCGACTCCTTCGTGCAATCTTCGGCGAGAAATCTCGTGAAGTTCGTGACACCTCTTTGAAGGTTCCTCACGGCGAATCAGGTACCGTTATCGCTGTTCGTACCTTTGACCGAGACAGCAACACCGATGACGATGACGCACTACCTTCAGGTGTTAACCAGCTGGTACGCGTTTACGTGGCTCAAAAGCGCAAGATTACTGTGGGCGATAAGCTTGCAGGTCGTCACGGTAACAAGGGTGTTATTACAAAGATTCTTCCCGTTGAAGATATGCCCTTCATGGAAGACGGTACCCCTATCGACGTCATCTTGAACCCCTTGGGCGTTCCTGGTCGTATGAACATCGGTCAGGTTCTTGAGGTTCACACCGGTTGGTTGGCGAAACAAGGTTGGAAGATTGAAGGCAACCCATCATGGTTGAAGAACCTTCCGAACTTCCCGAAGGAAAGTGGCCCCACTAAGGTCTCCACCCCCGTATTCGATGGTGCAGACGAAGTTGAGCTCTTTGACTTGTTGGATCACTCCAACCCGAACCGTGACGGTGAACGTCTGATCAACCGTAGCGGTAAAGCAAACCTCTATGATGGTCGTTCTGGTGAACGCTTCCCCGAACCCGTTTCGGTGGGTTACCAGTACATCTTGAAACTTCACCACCTAGTGGATGACAAGATTCACGCACGTTCGACTGGTCCGTACTCCATGATTACTCAGCAGCCGCTCGGTGGTAAAGCACAGTTCGGTGGTCAGCGTTTTGGTGAGATGGAAGTGTGGGCGCTTGAAGCATACGGCGCCGCATACACCCTTCAGGAAATCTTGACCATCAAGTCTGACGATGTTCACGGTCGTGTGAAGGTCTATGAGGCAATCGTCAAGGGCGAGAACATTCCAGAACCTGGTGTTCCTGAATCCTTCAAGGTGCTCATCAAAGAAATGCAGTCCCTCTGCCTGAACGTTGAAGTCCTTTCAACTGACGGTAAGACCATTGAAATGCGCGATGCTGAAGACGAAGGCTTCCGTGCAGCAGATGATCTAGGTATCGACCTATCTCACGCAGAGCCTAACTCTGTGGAAGAGGTCTAGCCCTTTCACGAGGTAGATATACCTGTTCATCATTTCTACGAAAATTAGTCTTCACAACTACTGAAAAGAGATAAGGACCAAATGTCCAACGAATCTTCACTCGGTTTGATGCGTATTGGCCTGGCCACCGCTGATGATATCCGCAGCTGGTCTTATGGTGAGGTCAAGAAGCCCGAAACCATTAACTACCGAACCCTAAAGCCCGAAAAAGAGGGTCTTTTCGACGAGCGTATTTTCGGTCCTACCAGGGACTGGGAATGCTACTGTGGCAAATACAAGCGCGTACGCTTTAAGGGAATTATCTGTGAACGCTGTGGCGTTGAGGTAACCCGCGCTAAAGTTCGCCGTGAACGTATGGGGCACATTCAGCTTGCTGCTCCTGTGACTCACATCTGGTACTTCAAGGGTGTTCCTTCACGCCTTGGTTACCTGCTTGATCTTGCTCCTAAAGATCTTGAAAAGATTATCTACTTTGCCGCGTACATGATTACCTCTGTGGATGAGGAAGGCCGTCACGACGATCTTCCAAACCTTGAGGCAGCTTTCGAACGTGACAAGAAAGCTTTGGAAGCTCAACGTGATGCAGATATTAATCTCATTGCTCGTGAGACGGAAGAAGAACTTGCACGCATTGAAGCTGAAGGCGGAAAAGCAGCAGAGAAGCGTAAACTCCGTGACCAAGCAGAACGTCAGATGGCATCTGTTCGTAAAAATGCTGATCGCGAAATCGAGTTTGAGCAAAAAGTTTGGGATCGTTTCAAGTCTTTGAAGGTTGCTGACCTTGAAGGCGATGAAGCTCTCTACCGTGCCATGGTTGATAAGTACGGCATGTACTTTGAAGGTTCCATGGGTGCTGAGGCTATTCGTTCCCGCCTAGAATCTTTCGACCTTGAAGCAGAAGCTGAAGCTCTCAAAGAGATTATTCAGACTGGTAAGGGTCAGCGTAAGACTCGTGCGCTGAAGCGTCTGAAGGTTGTTAACTCCTTCTTGAGCACCACAAACTCACCTTTGGGTATGGTTCTTGAAGTTGTTCCTGTGATTCCTCCAGAATTGCGTCCGATGGTGCAGCTTGACGGTGGACGTTTTGCAACCTCTGACCTCAACGACCTCTACCGTCGTGTGATTAACCGTAACAACCGTCTCAAGCGTCTACTTGAGTTGGGGGCACCCGAAATTATCGTTAATAACGAAAAGCGCATGCTTCAAGAAGCAGTTGATTCGCTCTTCGATAACGGTCGTCGTGGTCGCCCGGTTACTGGTCCTGGTAACCGTCCTCTGAAGTCCCTTTCTGACATGCTTAAGGGTAAGCAGGGTCGTTTCCGCCAGAACCTCTTGGGTAAGCGTGTTGATTACTCTGGTCGTTCTGTTATTGTCGGTGGCCCCCAGCTTTCAATGCATCAGTGTGGTCTTCCAAAGCAGATGGCGTTGGAGCTGTTCAAGCCTTTCGTGATGAAGCGTCTGGTAGACCTCAACCATGCGCAGAACATCAAGTCTGCTAAGCGTATGGTTGAGCGTTCTCGTTCTCAGGTCTGGGACGTTCTTGAAGAAGTTATTGCTGAGCATCCTGTGCTTTTGAACCGTGCACCTACCCTGCACCGTTTGGGTATTCAGGCGTTCGAACCTCAGCTTGTTGAAGGTAAAGCTATTCAGCTTCACCCTCTTGTATGCTCCGCGTTCAACGCTGACTTCGACGGCGACCAGATGGCAGTTCACCTGCCACTATCTCCTGAGGCTCAGGCTGAAGCACGTATTTTGATGCTTTCATCCAATAACATTTTGAAGCCTTCAGACGGTCGTCCAGTAGCTGTTCCTGACCAGGATATGGTGATTGGTCTATTCCATTTGACCACACCTCAAGAAGACGCAACCGGCGAAGGTCGTATCTTCTCTTCCTTGGCAGAAGCTATTATGGCGATGGACTTGGGTCAGATTGCTATCAACGCTAAGGTCAAAATCCACTTTGACTCTTTCATTGCTCCAGAAGGTTTTGAAACTCCTGAAGGCTTTGAACAAGGTGGAAGCATTCTTCTTGAATGCACCGTCGGTCAAGTAATCTTTAACCAGACTCTTCCTGCTGATTACCCTTGGTATGGGGAAGTCGCAGATAAGAAGCAGCTTGGTTCTTTGATTAATGACCTTGCCGAGAAATACCCGATGAACGTGGTAGCTCAGACTCTTGATCAGCTCAAGAACACTGGTTTCTACTATGCTTCTCGCTCTGGCGTGACCGTTGCTATCTCTGATATCGCGGCGCCTAAAGATAAACCTGCCATTATGGAAGGCTACGAGCAGAAAGCTGAAAAGATTCAGCAGGACTTCGATCTGGGTCTTATCGGCGATAACGAGCGTCGTACCGAGCTGATTAAGATCTGGACTCAGGCAACAGATGAAGTTGCTAAAGTCATGAAACAGAACCTTGCAAACCTGAACACCACCATTAACCGTATGGTGACTTCTGGTGCTCGTGGTAACTGGATGCAGGTTCGTCAGATTGCGGGTATCCGTGGTCTCGTGTCGAACCCAAAGGGTGAGATTATGCCTCGCCCGATTAAGTCTTCATATCGTGAAGGCCTGTCCGTTTTGGAATACTTCATCGCGACTCACGGTGCTCGTAAGGGCCTTGCTGATACTGCGTTGCGTACTGCAAACTCTGGTTACTTGACTCGTCGTTTGGTGGACGTTTCTCAGGACGTTATCGTTCGTGAAGATGACTGTGGTACACGCCAAGGTCTAGACCTACCACTTGTTACCCCTGCAGGGGACGAATTGCACCCACAGGTCGAGACTGCTATCCACGGACGTTCTTTGGCAGTAGATGTCAAAGATGCTTCGGGAGAGATTCTTGCTGCTGCTGGTACTGACGTATCTGATATTGTCATCAACAAGCTTTTCAAGGCTGGCGTTGAACAAGTTAAGGTTCGTTCTGTATTGACCTGCCACTCTGCTGTTGGTGTCTGTGCCTTGTGCTACGGCCGTTCTATGGCTTCTGGTAACTTGGTAGATATCGGTGAAGCTGTTGGTATTATTGCGGCACAGTCTATTGGTGAACCTGGTACTCAGCTCACCATGCGTACCTTCCACACCGGTGGTGTCGCAACCGCAGACGATATTACTCAGGGTCTACCTCGTATTCAGGAGCTCTTTGAAGCACGTACTCCTAAGGGCGTTGCACCTATTTCTGAGGTCAGCGGTCGTGTCTCTATGGAAGATACTGATAAAGCTTTGAAGGTTGTGATTACTCCTGATAACGGTGACGAACCTGTAGCTTATCCCGTTCTTCGTCGTTCCCGTCTGCTCGTAACTGAGGGTGAACACGTCGAGATTGGTGATCAGCTGGTTGCAGGTGCCGTTGATCCTAAGGAAGTACTACGTATTCGTGGTCCTCGTCATGCTCGTAAGCATCTTGTCGATGAGGTTCAGGACGTATACCGTTCTCAGGGTGTAGGTATTCACGATAAGCATGTTGAGGTGATTGTTCGCCAGATGCTTCGTCGTGTGACCGTTATTGACTCTGGTGAAACTGATCTTCTCCCCGGTGAGCTCGTAGAGAACCTTGCCTTCCAAGCTGCGAACCGTAAGGCCGTAGCTGAGGGTAAGCGTCCTGCTTCTGCTCGTCCTGAGATGATGGGTATTACGAAGGCGTCCTTGGCGACTGAGTCGTGGCTTTCTGCTGCGTCCTTCCAGGAGACGACTCGAGTTCTTACTCAGGCTGCTATGGAACGTAAAGAAGATCCATTGGTCGGTCTTAAAGAGAACGTCATCATTGGTAAGCTCATTCCTGCTGGTACAGGTTTGGCTCGCTACAACGATATTGAAGTTGAGCCTACTGACGAAGCACGTGAACAGCTTTTCCAGGTCTCTGCAAGCGGATTCAACGATTTCAGCTATGCAGCTGAGAACGAGGGTTCTATTTCTGCAGAGTTCCAGGCTATTCCTTTGGATGATTACGACTTCGGTAAATAATCCTTTCAAAGGGGGCTTGTTAGCCTGATACAGCCGGAGGGGTTTCTTCTTTCATTAGTGAGAGAAGAAACCCCTCCGGTTTTTAATGCTCTTCGAGAGATAAATCATAAGTAGGGCGTTTATAGGTTTGATATGCGCTGATAGCTGGTTCTCGTGTATCACGTATTAATTTTTTGAAGATTGCTCAGGGTATTTTCCTAAGGGATGCTCTAAACTATTGCTTGCTACCTCTAGGTGTAGGTCAGCATTCATCACTCACATCGCTAACGTTAATTTTCTTTTAGGGGTTATTGTGTTATCTTCGCATGCCGTTTCACGGCTTCGTCGTACGGGTTCGCTGGTTGTAGGTGCGGCTTTAGCTTGTGCATCCTTATCTGTTCTAGAGCCTGCTCAGGCTCATCCTAATTATTGGTATTCTTCGTCTTCGCATTCTCAGAATGTTTCTTCTAGCCCGTATCTTGTGGGTGCTGGTATCGGAGATGTCACCGGTGAACCAGCTGAGGTTGGTTTCATGGGGTATGGAGATGGGAAACAGCTTGGGTCTGGCGTAATGAGCCGTTCCTACGCGCGTGCGTTTGAAATTCAAGATAGGAATACTGGAGAACGTAACCTCATTGTTGTGTTGGATCAGTTGTCTGCTTTTCAGAGTGTCCGTGATGAGGTGATCCGTCGTGTGCAACAGCAGTATGGCAATGCGTATGGAGAATCAAATATTATGATTACCGCTAGCCATACTCACTCTACCCCTGGCGGTATTACCAAATATAGTCTGTACAACGTCACGACAAGCGGATGGCACGAAGATACTTTTAATGCGACTATCGAGGGCATCATGGATGCTATTGATGCTGCTCACCGAGATTTAGCGCCGGGGCAGCTTACTGTGTCTCATTCGCAGCTGACCGGTGTTGGCGCTAATCGTTCTGCTGTTGCTTTTGAACGTGACCCTCAAGAGCTTAAGAACAAGTTGGTGAATGGAGTAGACCCGACAACAGTAACTTTGCGTCTAGAACGTAGTGGCAAAACACGTGCGGTCATTAACTGGTTTGCTGTGCACGCTACCTCATTACCTACAACCAATACACTGATTTCTTCTGACAATAAAGGGTATGCTGAGTGGCTTTTAGAACACCAAGATCATGGTGTAGACCATTACTCTGGTGCAGGCGATGGATTTATCGCTGCTTTTGCTAATAGTAACGCTGGTGATGTTACTCCGAATACTTGGCTTGAGCCAGGTAAAGGCCCTACGGATATTCCTTTTGAGAATATGAAGATTCAAGGAACAAAACAGGCCGATGCCGTTCGTGATCAGCTTCGTAGTCAAGGGCAACCTGTTGGTCAGGGACTTAGCTCAGCGGTGAAGTATTTTGACTTTAGTAATATGACGGTGGACGCTCAATATACCGGAACGGGGCAGGCGGAGCGTACGTGTCGTGCTTCTTTGGGGGAGTCCTTTGGCTCTGGCTCTGAAGAAGATGGTGGCGGAGGTCTCCCCATTTTTGGTGAAGGCGTTGGCGCTAACAAGTTCTTTTACACAATGAGTCGCGCTGTTTATGCTGTTTCTCCAGATTTGAAGTCTTGTCAGTATCCTAAAGATCACCTTCTTGCGGTGGGCGTGGTAGGAGCTGTTCAGGAGAAGCTTCCTGTCCAGGTGATGCGTTTTGGCGACTACTATATCTTAGGCTTGCCAGGTGAATATACGGGTGCTGTTGGCGTGCAGTATCGTCAGGACATGGCAAAACTCTTTGGCGTTGATGAGTCTCATATTATTTTGCAAGGTTACACCAATGCTTATAACCATTATGTGACAACTCCCGATGAATATGATCTGCAACAGTATGAGGGTGGAGCAACAATTTTTGGTCGTTACGAGGCGCCAGCTTTCCGTCAGAGTTTGCATGAGGTAGGTTCTGCTTTGCAGCGTGGAGTATCCTTAGACTTGGGGGATAAGCCTCAGACTCCTTATGCTGCAAAGAGCTCTAAAGGCAAGGTTCTTTATGATACCCCTGGTGCTGGAAAATACTATGGTCAGCAAATACGCGCGCCTCGTAATACTTGGCGTGGCGGCACTGTTTCGGCAGATTTTGTTGGCGCACACCCCAATAACAGTGTTCGTAAGCAGGGGAGCTATCTTGAGATACAACGATGGAACGGGCATGATTGGGAATACGTTACAAACGATAATGATCCGAACACTCGTTTTGAGTGGAAACGCCAGTGGGCTGCTCAGTCACGCGTGACGATTAGTTGGGAGGTTCCATCAACGGCTCCTTCTGGACACTATCGGATTGTGTATTACGGTCATTCGAAGAATGGTTGGGGGCAGATTTCACCCTTTACGGGAACTAGCTCTGAATTTAGAGTGTATTAATCTTTCGATAAATGATTGATGCAGGGGAGTGCCACTGCTTTTGTGCAGTGGCACTCTTCGTTTTAAGTTAATCGAGGGTTAAGTGAGATAAATCTCTGGGGTTTGAGATAAACAATAGGGAATTAAGCTGAATCTAGGTAGATTAAGGGCTCTAGAGCCGATATAGTTTGATACGAAGTACTTAGCCTCAGTGCCTCTAATGCTCCTTTGAAGCATTTATATCGGCGCATTCCAGCGTTGAACGGCAGAGCTAATGTGGGCTTCGAATTAATGGCAGTATGGATACAGTCCTTTGGTATTGATTTAAGTTTTTTTAATCTGATACCTAAATGCCATTTTTACGCATGCCCAGATAAAATTTTGTTGCACGCGCTGAACTAAGTTACCGTTATTGCGTATCGCAGGATACCCAATACATCTGCTTCAATAACTCATGCATCATGCAGAACTCTGCACTGAGGTGAAAAGACGAAAGGGTTGTGAAAGACCAACCCGATAATCAGGAGATATTGTGCCTACAATTCAGCAGCTGGTCCGTAAGGGCCGGACTCCCAAGGTCGTAAAGACCAAGGCGCCCGCACTGAAGGGCAACCCTATGAAGCGTGGCGTGTGCACTCGTGTGTACACCACCACCCCGAAGAAGCCTAACTCTGCACTCCGTAAGGTAGCTCGTGTGAAGCTCAACGGTGGCGTTGAAGTTACCGCTTACATTCCCGGTGAAGGTCACAACCTTCAGGAACACTCCATCGTGCTTGTTCGCGGTGGTCGTGTGAAGGACCTCCCCGGTGTTCGTTACAAGATCGTTCGTGGTGCTCTGGATACTCAGGGTGTTAAGGGTCGCGGCCAGGCTCGCTCCCGCTACGGCGCTAAGAAGGAGAAGAAGTAATGCCTCGTAAGGGTCCCGCTCCAAAGCGTCCCCTCGTAAACGATCCTGTTTACGGTTCCCCGCTGGTTACCCAGCTTATTAACAAAGTTCTTCAGGACGGCAAAAAGTCTGTTGCAGAGCGTATCGTTTACGGTGCACTCGAAGGCGTAGGTCAGAAGACCGGCGCAGACCCCGTAGCAACCTTGAAAAAGGCTATGGACAACGTCAAGCCCTCCTTGGAAGTTCGCTCCCGCCGTGTTGGTGGCGCAACCTACCAGGTTCCTGTTGAGGTTCGCTCCGGACGTGCAACTGCTCTTGCTCTTCGCTGGTTGGTTGGCTTCTCCAAGCTACGCCGCGAAAAGACTATGACTGAGCGTCTAATGAATGAGATCTTGGACGCATCCAACGGTCTCGGTGCCGCTGTGAAGCGTCGCGAAGACACTCACAAGATGGCCGAATCCAACAAGGCCTTCGCACACTACCGCTGGTAATTCTTTGAAATGCCTGTCGAGAATACTTCGTGTATTCCGGCAGGCTTTCGGAGTATCTCATAAGAGGAGACTCAAGTGGCACTAGACGTGCTTACAGACCTCAAGAAGGTCCGCAACATTGGTATTATGGCGCATATTGACGCCGGTAAGACCACCACAACCGAACGTATCTTGTTCTACACCGGTATTAACCACAAAATTGGTGAAACCCACGATGGTGCATCCACCATGGACTGGATGGCTCAGGAACAAGAGCGCGGTATTACCATTACTTCCGCAGCTACTACCTGCTTCTGGAAGAACAATCAGGTAAACATCATCGATACCCCCGGCCACGTTGACTTCACCGTTGAGGTTGAGCGTTCATTGCGCGTCCTCGACGGCGCAGTTGCAGTGTTCGACGGTAAAGAGGGTGTTGAGCCTCAGTCTGAAACCGTTTGGCGTCAGGCTGACAAATACGAAGTTCCCCGTATCTGCTTCGTGAACAAGATGGATAAGCTCGGCGCTGACTTCTACTTCACCGTAGATACCATCATCAAGCGTTTGGGTGCTCGTCCTTTGGTTCTTCAGCTACCTATCGGCGCTGAGAACGACTTCCTCGGTGTTATCGACCTCCTCACCATGAAGGCATATGTCTGGCCTGGTGACGCTAAGGGCGATGTGACCATGGGCGCTTCTTACGAAACTCAGGAAATTCCTGCAGACTTGCAAGAAAAGGCTGAGCAGTACCGTGCAGAGCTCATCGAAGCTGTTGCAGAGTCCAGCGAAGAACTGATGGAAAAGTACCTTGAAGAAGGCGAACTTTCCCTTGAAGAACTCAAAGCTGGTATCCGTCAGCTCACCGTGAATAACGAAGCATACCCTGTTCTTTGTGGTTCTGCATTCAAGAACCGTGGCGTTCAGCCTATGCTTGACGCTGTCATTGATTACTTGCCTTCACCGCTTGACGTGCCTGCTGTTCGCGGTCACAAGCTCAACGATGAAGAAGTTGAAATGACTCGTGAAGCATCTTCTTCTGAGCCTTTCTCTGCATTGGCGTTCAAGGTTGCAGCACACCCGTTCTACGGTCAGCTCACCTATATTCGTGTGTACTCCGGTACTGCGTCTCAGGGTGAACAGGTTCTTAACTCCACTAAGGGCCGTAAAGAGCGTATTGGTAAGCTCTTCCAGATGCACTCCAACAAGGAAAACCCTGTTGAGCAGATTCAGGCAGGACACATTTACGCTGCTATCGGTTTGAAGGACACCACCACTGGTGACACCCTTTGCGATGCTGCTAACCCCATCGTTCTTGAATCAATGAGCTTCCCTGATCCTGTGATCTTTGTTGCTATTGAGCCAAAGACTAAGGGCGACCAGGAGAAACTCTCCACCGCTATTCAGAAGCTTTCAGCAGAAGACCCCACCTTCAGCGTTAATCTCAACGATGAAACCGGTCAGACTGAAATCGGCGGTATGGGCGAATTGCACCTCGACATCTTGGTTGACCGCATGAAGCGTGAATTCAAGGTTGAGGCAAACATCGGTAAGCCTCAGGTTGCTTACCGCGAAACCATCAAGAAAGCTGTGGAGAAGGTCGACTACACCCACAAGAAGCAGACTGGTGGTTCTGGTCAGTTCGCTAAGGTTCAGGTTTCCTTCGAACCTATTCCTCTTGACGCTGAAGAGCTTTACGAGTTTGATAACGTCGTCACCGGTGGTCGTGTTCCTCGCGAATACATTCCATCTGTTGACGCTGGTATCCAGGACGCTATGCAGCTTGGTATCCTTGCTGGTTACCCTGTTGTTGGTGTTAAAGCAACCCTCATCGACGGTGCATACCACGATGTTGACTCCTCTGAAATGGCCTTCAAGATTGCCGGTTCTATGGTGTTCAAGGAAGGCGCTAAGCGCGCTAACCCTGTTCTTCTTGAACCGCTTATGGCAGTTGAAGTTCGTACCCCAGAGGAATACATGGGCGATGTTATCGGCGACTTGAACTCTCGCCGTGGACAGATTCAGTCCATGGAAGATGCAGCTGGCGTTAAACTCGTCAATGCATTGGTTCCGCTATCCGAAATGTTTGGTTACATCGGCGACCTACGTTCCAAGACTCAGGGACGCGCTGTATTCTCTATGGCATTCGATAGCTATTCTGAGGTTCCGAAGGCTGTTGCCGACGAAATCATTCAGAAGAGCCGCGGCGAATAATTTTTGCCTCAGTTCCGGCTCTTTAAACTATTGAGTCGAAAAATTCACTAAAAATACCCCTGAAAACAGCTTCTGGGTTTCATCTGACCGGTGTAATCCGCTAATGTAGACGCTAGACCGTTTCTTAACGGATTGCGCCGGTGAGATATCCGAGTGCATGTTTTCAAAATCGTTCTAGGAGGAACACCCTTGGCTAAGGCTAAGTTCGAGCGCTCCAAGCCTCACGTAAACGTTGGTACCATTGGTCACGTTGACCACGGTAAGACCACTCTTACCGCTGCTATCTCCAAGGTTCTTGCAGACAAGTACCCGGACATTAACGAGCAGCGCGACTTCGGTATGATCGACTCCGCTCCTGAAGAGCGTCAGCGCGGTATTACCATTAACATTGCTCACATCGAGTACCAGACCGAGAAGCGTCACTACGCACACGTTGACGCTCCCGGCCACGCTGACTATGTCAAGAACATGATTACCGGTGCTGCTCAGATGGACGGCGCAATCCTCGTGGTTGCTGCTACCGATGGTCCTATGGCTCAGACCCGCGAGCACGTTCTTCTTGCTCGCCAGGTTGGCGTACCTACCCTTCTTGTTGCATTGAACAAGTCCGACATGGTTGAAGACGAAGAGCTTCTTGACCTCGTCGAAATGGAAGTTCGCGATTTGCTTTCTTCCCAGGAATTCGACGGCGACGACGCTCCTGTTATCCGCGTTTCTGCTCTCAAGGCTCTTGAAGGCGACGCTGAATGGGTTGCGAAGATCGAAGAACTCATGGATGCAGTTGACAACTACATTCCGGACCCCGTTCGTGAAACCGACAAGCCCTTCCTCATGCCTATTGAGGACGTCTTCACCATTACCGGTCGCGGTACCGTTGTAACCGGCCGTGCAGAGCGTGGTACCCTCAACATCAACTCTGAGGTTGAGATCGTTGGTATCCGCCCCATCCAGAAGACCACCGTTACCGGTATCGAGATGTTCCACAAGCAGCTCGACGAAGCATGGGCAGGCGAGAACTGTGGTCTACTTCTTCGCGGTCTCAAGCGCGACGACGTAGAGCGTGGTCAGGTTGTTGTAGCTCCCGGCTCCATCACCCCTCACACTCAGTTCGAGGCAAACGTCTACATCCTTTCCAAGGATGAGGGTGGACGTCACAACCCGTTCTACTCCAACTACCGTCCTCAGTTCTACTTCCGTACCACTGACGTAACCGGCGTTATCACTCTTCCTGAGGGTACCGAAATGGTTATGCCAGGCGACAACACCGAGATGACCGTTGAGCTCATCCAGGAAATCGCGATGGAAGAAGGCCTCGGCTTCGCTATCCGTGAAGGTGGACGTACCGTTGGTTCCGGTCGTGTTACCAAGATTCTCAAGTAATAATCTTTGAGCGTCAATTAGAAGTTTTAGAACTTCAACTTTGAGCTGTCGATGATGGCTCGGCAGGGCCCCTCAGTAGTTTTACTGAGGGGCCCTGTTTTATGCCTCTTTATTCTGCTCATAGAACTTGCATGTGAAACTCGGCACTTTTAGGTATTGGGGTTGCTTATGCTTTTATTCTCTGCGAGAATAGTAAACGTTGTTCAAGCGCTTATCTGTCGTTTCTTTGCAAAATATGCCTTAATGGGGTGATTCTTTTGTGGAGGAACAAACGAAGATAAGACCAAATATGACCCGGTTCCGAAGGCTTAGGCCGTTGTCTGTCCTCATTTAGGCGACACGCCCGAGTTCGGGGGTCGGTGCTTGGTCGAGTTGAGGAACCCTAACACCCTTTAGGATTCAGCTCGATTCAGGCGGCACGAAAGAAAAATATTTTTCTTTACCTCAAGTGCCAGAAAAAGGGGCGACCGCCCCGTTACAGGGAAGTACTTCAAGAAAGAGAGTCCGACAGATGGCGGGACAGAAAATCCGCATCCGTCTGAAGTCTTACGACCACGAGGTCATTGATTCTTCAGCACGGAAAATCGTTGAGACAGTTACGCGTGCAGGCGCGACGGTAGTAGGTCCAGTACCACTTCCGACCGAAAAGAACGTTTACTGCGTTATTCGTTCGCCTCACAAGTATAAGGACAGCCGCGAGCATTTCGAAATGCGCACGCACAAGCGTCTGATCGACGTTGTTGATCCGACCCCTAAGGCTGTTGATGCCCTCATGCGTCTTGACCTTCCGGCAGACGTGAACATCGAAATCAAGCTGTAGAGGATCGCATCTAATCATGACTAACACATTCGAGCGCCAGGTGAAAGGCTTGCTGGGTACCAAACTCGGCATGACTCAGATCTGGGACGAAAACGGCAAATTTGTGCCCGTTACCGTAGTTAAGGCTGACTCCAACGTTGTCACCCAGTTACGTAATCAAGAAACTGATGGCTACCAGGCTATTCAGATTGGTTTCGGTGCAATTGATTCTCGTAAAGTTACCAAGCCTCTAGCTGGTCACTTTGAGAAAGCAGGCGTAACCCCTCGCCGCCACCTAGTTGAAATCCGCACTTCTGATGCTGCAGAGTACTCCCTAGGTCAAGAACTGACCGTGGACCTCTTCGCAGAAGGTCAGAAAGTCGATGTCGTTGGCAAGACCAAAGGCAAGGGCTTCGCAGGTGTTATGAAGCGTCACGGCTTCAAGGGTGTTGGCGCGTCTCACGGTCAGCACAAGAACCACCGTAAGCCCGGTTCTATCGGTGGTGCATCATACCCCGCACGCGTGTTCAAAGGTATGCGCATGGCTGGCCGTATGGGCGCAGCACGCCACACCACTTTGAACCTGACTATCCAGGGTGTAGACGTCGAAAACAACGTACTTTTGATTAAGGGTGCAATCCCTGGTCCTAAGGGCGGCGTTGTTTTGGTTCGCACCGCTGTGAAGGGAGCCTAATTACAATGGCTGTCAAAACTGTCAAGGTAGACCTACCGGCAGACCTCTTCGACGCACAGGCATCTGTTCCTTTGCTTCACCAGGTCGTTGTAGCTCAGCTTGCTGCAGCACGCCAAGGTACTCACAAAACTAAGAACCGCGGCGAAGTTTCCGGCGCAGGTCGTAAACCTTTCAAACAAAAAGGTACCGGCCGAGCACGTCAGGGCTCCATCCGTGCACCGCATATGACCGGTGGTGGTGTCGTACACGGCCCAACCCCTCGCAACTATGCGCAGCGTACCCCCAAGAAAATGATTGCAGCTGCTTTGCGCGGTGCTCTCTCCGATCGCGCTCGTCACGACCGCGTACACGTTGTAGAGAACCTCGTTGAAGGCACCAAGCCTTCAACTCAGGCAATCAAGGCATCTCTTGCAAGCATCACCAGCCGTAAGAACGTTCTTTTGGTGATTGACCGCAAAGAAGATCTTGTAGCACTGTCAGCACGTAACCTTCAGAACACTCACGTCCTCTATGCAGACCAGCTGAACACCTACGATGTTCTCATCTCTGATGACGTAGTTTTCACCAAGGATGCGTTCGACATTTTCGTCGCAGTTGCTTCTAAGGCTAAGAAGGAGGCCGCTAAATAATGAGCGTCTCTACTTTCAAAGATCCTCGCGACGTGATTATCGCTCCCGTCGTGTCGGAAAAAAGCTACGGCCAGCTCGATGAAGGTAAATACACCTTCGTTGTTGCTCCTAGCTCCAACAAACTGGAAATCAAGCAGGCTATCGAAGAAATCTTCGGTGTCAAGGTTGCTTCCGTAAACACCGCTAACCGTCAAGGCAAGCGCAAGCGCACTCGCTTTGGCTGGGGTACTCGTAAGAACACCAAGCGTGCGATTGTAACCCTCAAAGAAGGCTCAATCGACCTCTTCGGCGGTCCGCAGGCATAGTCCTGCGGAGACCACTTTAGCGAAGGAAAGAAATACTAAATGGGTATTCGTAAACACAAGCCGACGACACCTGGTCGCCGTGGCTCGAGCGTTTCCGATTTCTCCGAAATCACCCGCTCAACCCCGGAAAAATCCCTGGTTCGTCCGCTTCCTAAAAAAGGCGGCCGTAACAACACCGGTCGTATCACCACTCGCCACAAGGGCGGTGGACACAAGCGTCAGTACCGTTTGATCGACTTCCGTCGTCACGACAAAGATGGTGTTAACGCACGCGTTGCACACATCGAATACGATCCAAACCGTACCGCACGCATCGCATTGCTTCACTATGTTGATGGTACAAAGCGTTACATCGTTGCTCCTAACCGTTTGCAGCAGGGCGACATCGTTGAATCCGGTCCGTCTGCGGACATCAAGCCCGGTAACAACTTGCCACTACGCAACATTCCTGTGGGTACCGTTATTCACGCTGTTGAACTTCGCCCCGGCGGCGGAGCAAAGATGGGTCGCTCTGCTGGCGCTTCCATCCAGCTCGTTGCTAAAGAAGGTCGCTACGCTCAGTTGCGTCTTCCTTCCGGCGAAATTCGCAACGTAGACGTTCGCTGCCGTGCAACTGTTGGTTCTGTCGGCAACGCTGAACAGTCCAACATCAACTGGGGTAAAGCAGGCCGCAACCGTTGGAAGGGCATCCGCCCAACCGTTCGTGGTGTTGTTATGAACCCTGTTGATCACCCACATGGTGGTGGTGAAGGTAAAACCTCAGGTGGTCGTCACCCGGTTAACCCGAACGGTAAACCCGAAGGTCGTACCCGTCGACCTAACAAGGAAAGCGACAAGCTCATTGTTCGTCGCCGTCGTACTGGCAAGAAGCGCTAAGGAGCCTGACACATGCCTCGTAGTTTGAAGAAGGGCCCTTTCGTTGATCAGCACCTTTATGTAAAGGTTGCAGCTCAGAACGAGAAGGGCACCAAGAATATTATTAAGACTTGGTCCCGCCGCTCGATGATTATTCCCGACATGCTCGGACATACCATCGCAGTGCACGACGGACGCAAGCACGTACCCGTGTTCATCACTGAGTCAATGGTCGGACACAAACTCGGCGAGTTTGCACCGACCCGCACTTTCCGTGGCCACGTGAAGGACGACCGTAAGGGTAAGCGTCGCTAATATCGGATATCCGATATTAGATACGTTTTCCTTTCGGCAATAGACGAAAGAAAGATAGGCAATGGAATCTAAGGCATCAGCGCGCTATGTACGCGTCACGCCTATGAAGGCACGCCGAGTCGTCAACCTGATCCGTGGTAAGCAAGCGGAAGAGGCTCTGGCAATTCTGAAGTTCGCTCCTCAGGGCGCTTCAGAACCGGTTTACAAGATTGTTGCATCTGCTATGGCAAATGCTCGTTCCAAAGCAACTGCTGCGGGACTTCCTTTCAAGGAAGAAGAGCTTTTCATCAGCGAAGCATTTGTTGACGAAGGTCCTACGATGAAGCGGTTCCAGCCGCGAGCACAGGGCCGTGCATTCCGCATCAACAAGCGCACCAGCCACATCACCGTGGTTGTAGCAACCCCGGAGAAGGAGGAGGACCGATAAATGGGTCAGAAAATTAACCCCAACGGTTTCCGACTTGGCATCACCACCGGACACGTCTCCAAGTGGTTCGCAGACTCCAACAAGGAAGGCGAACGCTACAAGGACTTCGTCCGTGAAGACGTCAAAATTCGCGAGCTCCTCGCTAAAGATTTGGAGCGCGCAGGTATCGCAAAGGTAGAAATCGAGCGCACCCGTGATCGTGTTCGTGTGGACATCCACACTGCACGTCCAGGTATCTTGATTGGTCGCCGTGGTGCAGAAGCTGACCGTATTCGCGGTGAGCTTGAGAAACTAACGAACAAGCAGATTCAGCTCAACATCCTTGAGGTTGCTCAGCCTGAACTTTCTGCTCAGCTTGTTTCTCAGAGCATCGCAGAACAGCTCACCTCTCGCGTGGCATTCCGCCGTGCAATGAAGAAAGCAATTCAGTCCGCACAGCGTGCAGGCGCAAAGGGTATCCGTATCCAGTGCTCCGGCCGTCTTGGCGGTGCTGAAATGTCCCGTTCCGAGTTCTACCGTGAAGGTCGCGTGCCATTGCACACCCTTCGTGCGAACATCGACTACGGCTTCTTCGAAGCAAAGACCACCTTCGGCCGTATCGGCGTGAAGGTTTGGATCTACAAGGGCGATCTTACCGACAAGGAACTTGCTGCTCAGCAGGCTTCCGCACAGCGTGGCCGTGGCGACCGTCGTGGTAACGACCGTCGTCGTGGTGGCAACCGCGGACCTCGTCGCGAACGTCGCAACGACAACGCTTCGGCGAACACCGAAGCCAAGACTGCAGAAAACGGTGAGGCATAAATGCTTATTCCCCGTCGAGTAAAATATCGTAAGCAGCACCATCCCAAGCGTACTGGTATGGCCAAAGGCGGTACCGAAGTTACTTTTGGTGAGTGGGGTATTCAGGCACTAACTCCTGCATACGTAACCAACCGTCAGATTGAAGCTGCACGTATCGCAATGACTCGTCACATCAAGCGTGGCGGTAAAGTATGGATTAACATCTATCCTGACCGTCCCTTGACCAAGAAACCTGCTGAAACCCGTATGGGTTCCGGTAAAGGTTCACCCGAGTGGTGGGTCGCAAACGTAAAACCCGGTCGAGTCATGTTTGAACTCTCCGGTGTGTCCGAAGAAGTGGCTCGCGAAGCTATGCGCCTCGCAATCCACAAGCTCCCGATGAAGGCACGTGTCGTGCGTCGTGAAGGTGGTGAGTAAGCGAAATGGCAGTTGGATCAAAAGATCTCAGCATCGACAAGCTCGTTGAGCTCTCAGATGAGGCTCTCGTAGAAGAGCTACGCAAGTCGAAGGAGGAACTGTTCAACCTCCGTTTCCAGGCAGCCACCGGTCAGCTTGAAAATCCCGGTCGTATCCGTTCCGTAAAACGCGATATTGCACGTATTTACACCGTGTTGCGTGAGCGTGAACTCGGTATTCGTCCCGCAACCGAAGGTGAAGCCAAGTGAGTGAAGTAATGAACGAAGAGCGCGGCTACCGCAAGACTCGCCGCGGCTACGTAGTGTCCGACAAAATGGACAAGACCGTAGTTGTAGAAGTCCAGGATCGTGTAAAGCACGCGCTATATGGCAAAGTTATGAGCCGTAACTCAAAGATCAAGGCACACGACGAGCAGAACTCTGCTGGTATTGGTGACCTCGTTCTTTTGGCAGAGACTCGTCCGCTCTCCGCTACCAAGCGTTGGCGCGTTGTCGAGATTATCGAAAAAGCTAAATAGTCTTTTCAGATAGTTCTCTGCGAACATACGAAAGAGTCCTCTCTTCCGGGAAACCGGAAGAGAGGACTCTTTCGTTTAAGCACCTGCAAAAAGCTCTACACCACATTGAGCTGAGATATATCTGAACGTATATATAAGGAACGCTGAGGAGAATAGCCCGCACCCGCAGAATTACCCAATAAGGCCAGAAAAATATTACGAAATAGGTTAAAAACCTTTGTGTCTTAGCCTTATTTAAAGATAAGGTTAGGCTTTGTTTATATATTGGTTATGGTCAACTATGGGGCGGAACAATGACTTCAATTAACCGGCGTTTTTTCTTAGGAACAGCAGGAGTCTCAGCACTATTGTTGAGCGCCTGCGGATCTTCCTCTAAAGAAGACCCCACCACAACCCACAACTCCTCAGAAACACGCACTGTCACCGACGTTGAAGGGCTCGAAGTTGAGGTCCCTATCAACCCACAACGCATCATCACCCTTTCAGAACCTACATTAGACGCAACCTTAGCGCTTGGACTAAAACCTATCGGAACCGTCGCCGGCCGCGGACAATCCACCGTCCCTCATTACCTCTACGAAAAAGCCTCCGACATTGAGCTACTAGGTTCAGTCTCCGAACTCAACTATGAGGCCATCGGCAAAACATCACCCGACCTCATCCTTGCCGACGGAACCAGCATCAACAACAGACCAGACATTCTCGAGATTCTGCGACAAATCGCACCGGTAGTCTTCTGCGGTTATGCCGGAGGCCCCTGGAAAACTAACTTTGAAAATGTCTGCAACGCTGTCAACAAAGTTCCCGAAGGAAAGAAATATATCGAAGACTACGATACTTACGTAGCGCAGACTGCCGCAGAACTTAAAGACCGTTACGCTGATAAAACTTTCTCTATCGTCCGATGGCAGGGGAGCGGGCCCTCCCTCATCCTCAAAGAACTTCCGGCAGGACAAGCCCTCGAATCTTTAGGGCTCAAACGCCCTCACGACCAAGACATGCTAGGACGCGGGCACTCAGAACCAGTCTCCCTAGAGAACATGGCACGCATCGATGCTGACTACATGTTCCTTGGAACTCTCGGTGGAGCTAGCCAAGAGAACCCACACTCAGACTCCACCGCAGACCTTGAAGGCGCACAAGAAGCCCTCAAAAGAGCAGAACAAACCTCAGGCTTTACCGATTTACGAGCTTACCGAGAAAACCACATCATTCTGGTTGACGGATCACAATGGACATCTACTGGAGGCCCGCTACTGATGCGAGGCATCGTCGAAGACGTCAAAAAATCTCTCTTATAAAACTCCCACAACACCATCCTCTAGCAACAATTTTCAAACCCACTACCTTGATGGACGTACCCCATGCAAACTAACTCTTCATTGACTAAGGTCACTCGTTATACAGCAGTAGCCGCCTTGGCCGCTGCGTTAGTTGGCGCTCCCGCGATTGCCCCAACATACTCCCTCTCCGGAAATACCGCTATCGCCCAAGAAACACCAGCAACAAAAACACTCTCCGTGAGTTCCACTGCAGACGCTGAGGGTAAAATTACCGTTATTGGTCGTGGATTCACCTCAGCAGCAGAAGGCCGCGGCGCTGTTGTCGCCCTAAAATTCGATGCTGGAGGTGTCACTAATCTTGAATCTATTGAACACCCCCTCACCGGCAAAAAAATCCCTAACAAAACAGTTAACTTTGTCGTAGTAGCTCAAGAAGATGGAAGCTTTGAAGCTAAAGTTCCTCTCCCATCACCCTCAAATAGCACAGTAAAAGAAGCCGACTGGGCAGAAGGAACTACACATAATCTCACCGCACTCGTCGGCTCTCTCGGACCGCAAGACGTCCCAGGCAACGCGATGGTAGATTTCACTGTTGCTTATGCGCCTCAAGACACCGAAGACCAGTCCTCATGGACACACCTTCAGGTCGGGGACGCTCAACTTAATATTCGCCCCTATACAACTGGCGAAAAAATGCGCATCACAGGAACAGGCTGGCTTAAAGAAAATGGAACTGAAGGGTCCGTCGTCGTTCTAAAACTGGAGTCCAGCAGCGACGGAACTTTCTACGAACGCCCCGATAACTCTGCACAAGCACAATACTTAGGATCCTTAGGGTTATTTGACCTCGGTAATGACCACACCGCATGGATGCTAGTAATGCCAGATGCACAACAGGTCAACGAAGAAAAAGGTATCTCTCTTGTCAAACCAGACGGCTCTTTCGACATTACCTTTGACGTACCTGAAGCCTTAAAAAATGGTTCTACCGGTCAATACCTCGCCGTTCAAGCGCTCTCAGGTCGTTTTGCCCCTGGCGATACTCGTCGTTCAGCAAAATCTCAACCAATTCCTGTCAACGGTGTAGCTGCACAACCACCCCAAAAAGAAGAACCTACCGAAAAATGTGTTTCTTCCGAAACTAAGCCAAGCGCACATTTTGAAAAGGACACTGTCGCACCAGGAGGAACATTACACCTCCTAGGAAAAGGATGGTGTAACGAAAATGGTGCAGGAGCAGCACGACTAGCTATCAAAATTGACGATGCCGCTATCTCACGTCTAGATACCTCCGTACATTCCAACAAAACTATTTGGACTATCGTGGATGCAAACCCCACAACCGGAGAGATTGACGCGCACATTCAACTTCCGCAAGCAGACGGTTCAGATAGCTCACCGGCACTTACTGAAGGCGCACACTCATTGCGTCTACTGTCAGGCTCTCTTAAAGCAGGAGACATCCATGTTTCCTACGGTGGTCCTGGCGTCCTTGACTTCATTGTTGGTGCATATTCACCAACGACCATGCCAGATGTGCTCTCTGATAGTGAGCTAACCGCTCAAACGCAGAATGAGGTTACCGTCAAAGAATCTCAAAGGAAAGTGACCGTTCATGTTCCTCATGCACAACCACGACAGTGGGTGCACATTACCCCCTATATTGACGGTTCTTCTCGCGCAACATGGTCTAGTGGATGGGTTCAACTAGACGACAACCGAACCATGGAATACACCTTAGAAGAAGGCCTACCTGCGGGACACTACAAAATGGTGGTTCAAGACGGCGAACAAGCTACCTTTGGTCAGCTTCTTGGCTGGGCAGAACTGGAGCACACCACAAACGAGCAAAAGAATTCTGTTCAAACGCCTGTCACAGAACAACCACACACGCCGATGAACCCAGAACATCATGATTCTGCTATTGGCGGCGAGAACACTAAAAACGGTACTGCGCCAGCTACCGAAGGTTCTTCCACCCAGCATAATACTGGTGCCACAACGTCCTCTTTATCTCGAGCTACGTACAATAACGCATCAGCGCCTGTTTATTCTCCCGTACCGAATTCCTACGAAACAATTGCTGTGGCACCACCGAAGAAAGTGACGCGTATTGTTCGTGCCGCTTCACTGGCACAAGCTGCACAATCAGAAAAAACTGCACAAGCGCAAAAAAATCAGCGGGAAGAGGCTCACAAGAAGACCGTGGCAGCTCCCTCACCCACGAAAAAAGCATCTGCTTCGGCCTCACCAGCTCCTCACTCGTCACCTGCTATCGCCTCAACTGAAGCCACTGGGGTAGAAAAATCCTTCTGGGATAACACGGCTTCTGTCAATAACTTGCTCCTAATTGGTGCTGGCATTGTGCTTCTTGGCGCAGTCGCTATTCCTCGTAAAAAGCCCTTACGCTAACTCCGCATAATACTGTGAAAGTAGATGGCATCTAATGATGAAACTTTTCTCCCCATTAAAAACATTCTTCTTAGCACTGCTAAGCGTTCTCGCCCTCATGACGGGTATGAGTGTGGCGTATGCTCTTCCTCCCGGTGGAGCATCACCAAACACACCGGGAACAAGCTCTACCGTATCTCCTACAACAGTACGAGCTGGCGACACCGTATCTTTTACCGTGAGCGGATTCCCCGCACATGAGCAAGTACGTGTAAAAGTTGATGACGGCGCGGCTTGCCCTCGTGACGCCGCTCAAGGTGCGTGTGTTGTTCATCAGCAAAAGAGCGACGGAAACGGAAATGTTCGTGGTTCCTTCTTACTTCCTCGTGACCTCGAAGAAGGAGAACACACCTTACGCTTCTTGGCAACCGAAGTAATTCGTAATGCCTCAGGAGAACAGCAAGGAACCAAAGGATACTCTAATCAGTCTCCGGTCTTCACCGTTGTTGGGGTGAATGAAAACTCTGCAGGAGGCACCGTCATCAGCTTGACTCCTGACCAAGTAAACCAGCGTGACCACCAGAACAACAGCTCTGGAGATCACTCCACACAGAACCAGAATGACCAGAATACTCAACAGAAAAACTCTGGTAACAATACTTCTGATTCATCCAATAACGGAAGTTCCGAGCACCATTCTGACGAGAAGAACTCTTCTGGAGAACATTCTGGCCATCAGCACAATAATGCCTCCTCTGATAGCAACGAAAATGTTGAAGAAGAAATTGTCTACACCGACGCAGACGGAAACGTTATTTCTCGCGAAGAATATGACAAACTCATGGCTGCTTCTGAAAACAAGGACAAGAAACCTGCATCATCTAGTCCTTCTGCTAGTTCATCTGCTTCTTCTTCAGCAAAGCCCTCAGCATCTTCGGCAACACCTTCTGCAACTACTGATGCGGTAGCACAAGAGAACTCTTCTAAAGTAACTGAAGAATCTGGAAATAGTGTCCCTTGGATTGGTATTGGAGCATTCCTTGCAGCGTTGATTGCTGCTGGAGTTATTGTCTTCAAACGTCGTAACGAAGCATAAAATATCTCTTGCTGAAAGGGTGGCCGGTGAGTTCTCCTGCCCAGACCGTACGGTATACGCAACGTATCCGTTGGATCATACTATTCGTAGTATTAAGCTGTATCGGAATAGTGCTCTCTATTCTCTTCGGCTCGCATTCACTCACCTTGCACGACATCTGGTCAGCCTTGACCGGCCACTCTTCTGGCATTGAAGAAAAAATTATTTGGGAACAGCGTATCCCTCGCACTCTTCTAGCAATTCTTTGTGGCGCAGCTTTAGCGGTCTCGGGGTCACTCATGCAATCTCTCACCCGTAACCCCCTTGCCGAGCCTGGCCTATTGGGAATCAATGCTGGTGCGTCGGTAACCGTTGTATTATCGGTGATTTTTTGGGGAGTGCTCAGTATCGGTCACTACCTCATTGCCTCTTTTATCGGTGCTAGCATCGCAGCTGTAGCCGTGTACTTTCTAGGTCAAGGGACGAGCCGTTCTATTGTGCGTTTAGCTTTAGCCGGTGTTGCTATCTCTGCTGCATTAAGCGCCTTAAACCAAGCACTTATTCTTAGCAATCAAGACGCATTTAACGAGTTTCGTTTCTGGGTAGCCGGATCTTTAGAAGCTAGAGATATGTCTATTGTGTATGCTGTTGCCCCCGTTATTGGGGTAGGCCTCATACTTGCCTTCGTCGTTACTCCCGCCATACATGCTCTATCACTTGGAGAAGAAGCCGCTATAGCATTGGGTGTTCATGTGAGAAGAACACAGTTTTTATCGCTTCTGGCGGTAACCTTACTGGCTGGATCTGCAACAGCCGCTATCGGGCCGATTTCTTTTGTCGGTTTAGCCGTTCCCTTTATCGTTCGTTATGTGTTAGGTAATGACGTCCGATGGGTGACTAGCGGTTCAGCTCTTGTTGGCCCACTCTGGCTCTTACTAGCAGATGTTATTGCACGCATCATTATTGCTCCTCAAGAAACCCAAGTAGGAATTATCGCCACACTTGTGGGCGCCCCACTATTTATTGTGTTGATGTCACGCAGGAAGGTCGACGCACTATGAAAAATGTGTCAAAACCCTTGCGAATTCACGACAACCTTGCTGGTCAAAAAGTTCTCAGTGTTTCTGTTGGTTTAGTTTCTTGGCAAATAACCTGTCGCGTATTGGTCTACTGTCTAACACTGTCATTACTGATCATTGCCATGAGCTTTTGGGCCATGCTTCAAGGAGATTATCATCTGAGCCCGTTACAAGTTCTTCAAGCTTTTTACGGTGAAGGTAACAGGCTCGGCATATATTTTGTGACTGAAGTACGTGCTCCACGTATTATCGCTGCCCTCATCGTCGGCGCTGCACTAGGAATTTCTGGAGCAATCTTTCAAGGCATATCAGGAAATTCTCTCGGCTCTCCAGACATCATCGGTTTCACCAACGGGGCAGCTACGGGTGCCCTTATCACCATTATCCTAGGTAACGCCACACCACTAGAAATTGCGGTGGGCGCTGTTCTAGGAGGTTTTGGAACATCACTGGCTGTCTGGTTCTTAACACGCCATACGGGTTTAAGAGGGTTCCGCCTCGTGCTTATCGGTTTGGGCCTTGGGGCAACTCTTTCGGCGGTGAATTCTTTGCTGGTGGTACGAGCCTCTCTCACTCAAGCTCAAACTGCAGCATCATGGCTTGCCGGATCATTGAACACTATGAACTGGAATAAAATCATTTTTCTTGCAGTGTTCTTTACCGTACTCGTACCATTCTTGCTCCTACTTGCTCGCCCTTTAGATATTTTGAACTACGGTGATAACGTGGCATCCGGATTAGGGGTGAACGTTTCTACCATTCGAGTTCTTGCCCTTTTCGTTGGAGTGATTCTCGTATCCTTAGCTACCTCTGTGACCGGTCCGCTAGCTTTTGTGGCTCTAAGTGCACCGCATATTGCACAAAAAATTGCTAAGAAGCGAACGCTCTTCGCGGCAGGACTGACCGGTTCTACTCTAGTTCTTGGCTCTGACCTTATCGGACAATACGCCTTCAATATGACGCTACAAGTAGGCGTTGTGACAGGAGCTCTTGGCGGACTCTACCTCATCTACCTCATTGCAACGGAACGGAAGAAATAAGAATCTATGGAACAGCACGTAGCATCACGTCTTGAAGCCCATGATGTATCCGTCGGTTACGGTGAACATCGCGTCATTGAGGGGGTAGACTTCAAGGTTTTAGAAGGTGAACTTACCGTTATTCTCGGCCCTAACGCCTGTGGAAAGTCCACGCTCCTCAAAACTCTTGCGCGGGTTATTCCTCACCAAAAAGGTGAAGTATATCTTGACGGACAAAAGATGTCGGGTCTGAAATCAAAGAACATTGCACAGATTCTTGCCATGCTTCCTCAAACACCTCAAGCACCTTCTGGGGTGAGTGTTTTTGACGTCGTTTCTCGAGGACGATACCCCCACCAGAGTCTGCTCAGCTCATGGAGTGAAGAAGACGAACAAATCGTCATTGATGCGATGAAAGCTGCAAATGTTTTTGAACTTGCTGATCGCCCTATCGAAGCACTTTCAGGAGGACAACGACAACGCGTCTGGATTGCGATGACTTTAGCTCAGCAAACACCGCTCATCCTACTCGACGAACCAACCACATACTTAGATATTACTCATCAAATCGAGGTTCTTAACCTTACCCAACGCCTGCACCGGAGCGGACGAACTATCGCTGTTGTCCTACATGATTTAAACCTCGCCTTCCGCTATGCAACGCATGTTGTACTCATGAAAGACGGAGCAATTATTGCTCAAGGGCAACCACAAAAGATTGTTACTTCAGAGCTCATCCGCAAAGTCTTTGACCTAGATTGCATGATTATGCAAGACCCCTACACCGGTACACCCATGGTTGTTCCTGCCGCAGAACAAGAAGACCACGTATAGAAGCAAAAATACCCGTGAAGAATATCTCGAAGACTACCCAAAACAATGCCGCAGATACATCAGAGCAAGCCTTAGCAAGCGCTCGCCGAACGCCCCCTAAAATTGCGCGCCCAACACCTCTAGCGCAAGTTTCTTCTGCTGTTATCGATACGATACATAAGAATCTTCACCACGCAAAAATAACAACTGATGAAGCAGCAGAGAGCCTTTTAGCTATTGCTCAGCAGGGGAGTCCTCTCATAGAATCAGCTTCGTCTGACGATGAGCGTATCGTGACCTTCCTCTACCATGATCGGCAAGCTGAACAGGTGCTGATTTTTGTGAATCGTCTAACGGATGAGAAAAATATTGACGATTCTTTAATGAAACCTATCGGAAAGACCGGTTGGTTTAGTAAAAGCTTCTTGATGAAGACCAACTGGCGGGCATCCTATTGTTATATTCCCGCTTATGCAGGTCAGACTCCGGCTTGGGTTACACAAGGACAGCAGGTTCGTTTACGCGCAGCCTTAGACTCTGGTTATGCTGATATATACAATCAGCACCGGTGTCTCAACCGTGCAGGTAAAGAACTAAGCGTCGTATCTTTATCTGAAGCCCCCGAACAACGGTATTTACCGGAGATGGAACAGCTCCGTTCTTTAGCTAAACCCAAGTGGGTGCAGGCTCCCGAAGACCGCCAGATACTCGTACACTCTTTACCTCACGCGACAAAAGATTCGCCGATAGCTCTTGTCTTCGACGGTGAGGTATGGCTGTCGATGGGTCTTCAACTGATGCTTGAAAGTGCTTTTGCTGAAGGCGCATTAGACCCTATGCACGTAGTGTTTGTGCATTCGGGAGGTAGAGAACGGCGTTGGGCTGAGTTAGACGGTACAGCACCTATGGGACAGTATCTGATATCGTCTTTGATTCCGTGGCTTGAAGAACAATATGGTATCGGTATATCTCGTGGCTCTTTGATGGTGATGGGACAGTCTTTGGGAGGGCTTTCTTCCTTGTTACTTGCCCTAGATTATCCTCAAGAAGTTGGTGCTGTGATTTCCCAGTCTGCTTCTTTATGGCAACCAGTTGTTGCTGATTCCTTGCAACGTATTCTGGCTGAAAACAACCAAGAACGTTTATCTCACGTGTATTTTGAGATTCAGGTAGGAGCCCAAGAATGGGTTTTAGAGCCTCCTCACCATGTTTTTGTTCGTCAGCTTCAAAAAACTCCAGCTACCGTGAACTTCACTATTTTTAACGGTGGACATGACTACGCGTGTTGGCGTGGAGACCTCATTCCGGCAATAATTCGAGCTCAAAAATATATGGCGCGAAGGAAAGACCATCATGACTCATAATATTTTTCGTTCTGCTTTAATTCCTCCTCCAGCTATACCAGAGCAGTACGCTCAACGTTATCGAGAAGAAGGCCTATGGATTGATCAGACACTCCCCGAATTTTTCGTGGAGCAATGCCAGCGTCATGCTGAATCTCTTGCTGTAGTTGGGCACTCACATACTTTATGGGAAGAGAAAACTCCTCCGACTATTCGATGGACGTATGCCGAACTTTCTCAGCACGGGTGGGATATTGCCTCTCGTTTGCGTGCTGGAGGCGTTCGTCCCGGAGATAGGGTGCTTTTACAATTACCGAATATCGCTGAATATATGAGTGCGTTGCTCGGTATCTTTTACGCGGGGGCTTTACCCGTCTTTTGTATGCCTTCACATCGGGAGCGAGAGCTATCTCATTTTGCTCGTAAGACTGATGCTGCAGCGCATATCTTTTCTTCTCGTGTACCTGGAATGGACCTATCAGCAGTCTATTCTTCTTACTCTCAGATACTTCGTGATGAGGGGAGAATTCCCCCACTTGGATATGATGTTTGTCATCCGTGGGAGCTTGAAGAGCAAGAACATCTGCAAGAGTTAACAACTGTGATGAATACTTCTGCGCAGAGGAAGAGCGAACAAGTTGCGTTCTTACAACTGTCTGGAGGAACCACTGGTGTTTCTAAACTGATTCCGCGCACTCATGCTGATTATTTATATTCGGTACGAGAATCTGCAAAGATTTGTCAGCTACGAAGTGATAGTACTTTTTTGGTGGTGCTTCCTGCTTCACATAATTTTACGATGAGTTCTGCGGGAATCCTTGGGGCAATGTATGTTGGCGCAACCATCGTCTTTGCTGCAGATCCGAGCCCGCAGACTGCGTTTTCTCTTATTGCTCAAGAGAATGTTAAAGTTGCGGCTTTAGTCCCTCCGTTAGTGCAAGCGTGGATTGCTTCTGCACAACGACGTACCCCTGATTTGAGCTCTTTAGAGCTTCTTCAAGTGGGTGGAGCCAAGCTATCACGGTCTGTTGCTCAAAATATTAAACCTGTGCTGGGGGCAACCTTACAACAAGTCTTCGGTATGGCTGAAGGCCTTGTTAACTACACGCGTGCAGAGGATAGCGATGAACTACGATATAACACTCAAGGCAAGCCCATCAGCGCCTTTGACGAAATACTAATCGTGGATGACCACGATAACCCTGTTTCGGTGGGGGTCTCTGGGCATTTACTGACTCGAGGACCTTATACGATTCGTGGTTATTATGATGAGCCTGCCATTAACGAGAAAAGTTTCACTGAAGATGGGTTTTACCGTTCTGGGGATATTGTGAAATTACATCCCGATGGAAGCCTAGAAGTGACAGGACGTGCCAAAGACCAAATTAACCGTAACGGCGAAAAAATTGCGGTTGATGAGATCGAAGATTTGGCGTTATCTCACCCTAAAATCTATGACGCTATTGCGTTAGGAATCCCGGATAAGACTGTTGGCGAACGCGTCTGTTTGGTAGTTGTTCCTTATCCCGGAGAACATTTTGAGGCGAATGCACGTGAAGAGCTTCAACACTTTTTCACAGAGCAGGGACTTGCCTCATATAAGATTCCTGAACGTGTAGAGGTGATGCGCTCTTTACCGACAACAAAAGTTGGAAAAATTTCTCGAAAAGATGTGCGAGCTCAGCTACTCGAAACATTGTCATACTCATAAAAAATCTTTGAAAGGAATATCTCATGACTTCTGAGAACACGTTACGTTCTATTCTTCAGAAATACCTTCACGATGCTGACTCTCTAGCACGTGCTTTTGATGAACCCCAAACAGATTTATTTACTTTAGGGTTGGATTCGATGGGTGCTTTTGCTCTCTTAGATGACCTTGCTCAAGCTGGTATTCATGTGGAATTTACCGAATTGGTTGCAGACCCCACAACAGCCTTTTTAAGTTCCCGTTAATTTCTATATTTTTCTATAGCTTTCTCAGCAGTCAGCTGAACGCTCACCATAAAAATTAGGATTTAGAGAAAAGACACCTCAACGATGGATTGTGTATCTTCCTCCCCACAAGACCAGTGGCTACCGCTGATTTCTTCTGCTCGTGGTATTTTCTTTGCCCAAGAACTAGATCCCGAAAACCCCTGCTATAACACTGCCGAGGTTCTAGAATGCCCAGAAGAGATAGATATACAGTTGCTACGTCAAGGATTGCAACAGGTGTATCAAGAAAATGAAAGTTTTCGTGTACAGCTAAGAGTCTTTGACGGGAAACCTCAACAACGTCTTATATCTCTTGACGATTTTGTTGAGATCAACCCACTATTTCCTATCGTTGAGCTCTCTCAAGAATCTGGTCAAGACCTAGACGAGGAATACGTTCACGGGCATTCATCCTTGCCGGCTCCGGTTGCTCGCTGGGCTCTTCAGCTGATGCGTTTGCCTCTAGATCTCGCGGCTGGGCAGACTGTTCGTAGCCAAGGAATCTTATGGCAGGGACGTTTATGGTTGGTTCATATCTTTCATCATAGTGTTGCTGATGGTTTTGCTGTTTTTAACGCTTTAAGCCGTGTATTGAGCATTTATCGTACGTTGAGGCAAGGGCAACCGATACCTACGATAAGACGAGGTTCTTTAAAATCTCTCCTTGATGCTGATGAACAGGCACATAGTATCCAGCAGTTGCAATATAACTTCTGGGCATCAAATCCTCCGTGGAATACCCAAGAACCATACGACGAGAATGCTCAAGCGTTGCAAGGAGTCCTTTGCCAGCCTGATACTACGATTGCCGGTTATCGTGAGTCTGCTTCACCGTATCCGTGGAGGGCACGTGCTGAGTTGGAACAATGCACCGAAAAACTCTTGCTGGAGGTGAGCCAGAAATGTCGTGTTGCGTGGCCTACTGTGGTCATTGCTGGTATTGGGGCATACCTAACACGAGTGAGCTATAACCAGCATGTTTCGGTGGGTGTTCCTCAAATGAACCGGATGCTTCCTGACCAGCAACAACCATTAGCTGCTGCGTGTGCACAAATAGGCTGTACCGCAGTCAACGTGTTACCGGTGCTTGTCTCTGCCGGCTTATCGGGGACAGAACAAATACGTCAGGTTCAGCAGCAACAGCAACGCAACCAGCGTTATGCGTTCGTTCGTCAAGAAGAACTTGAACGTTTAGCTCAACGTCATCAGGGGCGTCTTTTTGGTGCACAAATTAATGTTGTTCCTTTTGATGCGTCTTTTCGGGTTCCAGAAGGAAGTGTTATCTTACATAACCTCAACGCCGGACCTGTTGATGATATGACGTTCTGTTTTCGCGGTATGCCTGGACGGGGGCAAGGTATCAGCTGCGAAATTGATGCTAACTCTGCTCTTTATAGCGTAGATGAGGTTCAACAACACCTTAGGCGCCTTATGTCTTGGCTCAAAGAATGGGCTCAGGCTATTGTTGCTGAAGATGATGAAAAAATATTGAGCGTATGCACCGCAGAAGAACTTCTTGAACTGGAAAAGTTTAATAGCACGAATCATACCATAAAGTACTGCAGCCTTTTAGAGCGTTTTCAACATCAGGTGAGAAAAACACCGGAGGCTATTGCGGTACGAGCAAGTGGGGCAATACATTGTGATGAACCGGAAGCTTTAAACTGTGATAAAGAGCTGACCTATGCGGAGCTAGATACTCAGGCACGGCTTTTTGCGTGTGCGCTCAAAGCCCATGGGGTTTTAGCCGGTGATGCTGTAGGGCTTCGTTTTCACCGTGGTATTGAACAGTATATTGCGGTATATGGTTTGCTCTATGCTGGTGCTGTATACGTACCTCTTTTACCGGAGCTACCAGCAGAACGCGTCAGCTCTATGGGGCAAGATGCTAACATCCGTTTAATCATCCAGGGGCCTCATACACCCTCTTGGGATAGTTCCTTGACACCGCCAATCCCTGATGTCCACTGGGATTGTTTGGTGGAGATAGCTTCGGAACAAAGTATATTGTCTGAGCGCTATCCTGGTGAATACTTATCTTTGGAAGATACTGCCTATATTTTGTTCACGTCTGGGTCTACAGGGCGTCCTAAAGGTGCTGCTATTTCTCATCGTGCGATTGATAACCGTCTTCGTTGGCAACAACATCAGATTCCGCTTTTTTACGGTGATGTGGTGCTACACAAGACCCCTATTTCTTTTGATGTTCATGTGTGGGAGCTGTACTGGCCGTTACAAGAAGGTGCCACCGTGCTGATTGCTGCTCCGGAAGGGCATAAAGACCCCGTATACCTTGCACGGGTTATCTGTGAACAAGACGTTACCTGCGTTCATTTTGTGCCAGCTATGCTGACTCTTTTCCTTAACTCGCCGGCTGCTTCACGTGTTCTTCAAACGTATGATTCTAAAAAACTACGGTATGTAGTATGCAGTGGTGAAGCCCTGTTAACAGAACATGTGGTGGGCACTTATCAACTATTAGGTGTTTATCCTCTTAACCTTTATGGCCCTACCGAAGCTGCCGTGGATGTGACCTATTTTGATACGGCAGAAGAACCTCAACGTCAACCTATTCCTATCGGCAAGCCGGTGTGGAACACTCATTGCTATATCGTTGATCCTACGGGCGCTATCGTACCTGCCGGTGTGACCGGCGAACTTGTACTTGCCGGAGTTCAACTCTCTCAAGGGTATTGCGGTAACGATGAAGCCAACAAACGTAGCTTTTTGACGATGCCTTCTACCGGTGAACGTTGCTATCGGACGGGAGACATTGCACAGTGGAATAAAGATGGGACGATTACCTATCGCGGTCGTAACGACGCTCAAGTCAAAATTGGTGGGCAACGTCTTGAACTAGGTGAGGTAGAGAGTGTTTTAAACGCTTCTGCTGCGGTTCGTTCGGGTATTGCTCGTATTGAATATCGTGGATCTGAACCTGTATTAGCTGCAATTTATGAGATGTCTGAACCATATGACGAAAACCTCGTTGAGGATTCTATTGGTCAAGTTCGCCATGATTGTGCTGAACATCTTGCTCCATATATGGTTCCTACTCTTTGGGCGGTGCTTCCTGAATTGCCGGTTAGCGCCAGTGGAAAAATTGATAGAAAATCTCTCATAAATGTTGATTATGGTTTGTCTCGAACAATTTCAGATGCCCCCGAATCTTTCCAAGAAGAGCAACTCTGTGATTTGTTTGCAGAAGTCCTTGGAGTAGAACAATACGGACCTCAAGAGAATTTCCTTCTTGCTGGGGGTAATTCTCTGAAAGCTTTAGAGCTGGTTGCTGTATTAGAGCGTCGTTTGGGTATGAGCTGTACGTTAGGAATGATTTTTGCTGCTCCTACGCCACGAGAGCTTTTAGCTGCTATAGGCCATGATGAACGTCGAGAGTTCTCTCACGTGTTAATACTCAGGGAAGGCGCTCGCGAGCAAATACCGTGGGTCTTTTTAGCGCCTGCTGGCGGGTTAGGATGGAGCTATTCTTCGTATGTGGCGCATTTACCAGAAGATGCTTCAGTTATTCTTTTGCAGACTCCACATTATGAGGACCCCGAATATCCTGAGCCTCAGAGCATCGAAGAATTAGCCCTATATTATGTTGGTTTGCTTGAGAGCTTGGAGCTATCGACGTTTTATCTGGTGGGCTGGTCTGTTGGCGGAACTGTTTCAGTGGATGTTGCATCTTTGGCAAGCGCTCGTGGGATGAAGGTTAAACAGTGTGTGATTCTTGATGGTTATCCTGCCCAACAATGGGCTTCTGTGGATGAACCGAGTAAAGAGGACACCTACCGTGCGTTATTACGTATGGGAGGTGTTGATACGGAAGAGTCTCCGTTGTCTTTGGGGCGGGCTGTTGAGCTTTTGAAAGGCTCTGGCTCTGCGCTAGGGCATTTGGGGGAGCGAGACCTTCAGACGTGTATTCGTACGATGAGGTATCACACTCGGTTGATGCGTTCTTCTACTCAACGTGTGTTTGAGGGCGATACCGTTGTGATTGCTGTTGCTCATGATGATCAGCCTTTCTTGGATGCTTCTGCGTGGGTGAAGCAGGCTCCTCGCGTGCGAGTTCATCATATTAAGGGTATTCATCCGTCGTTGGTTCAACCGTCTCGGGTTCAAGAGATTCTGACCTTATGCAGGAGTGATTTTTCTTAACTATCTGTCAGGTTTTTGTTCATAAAACGTCATGTATTTATTGCTGAATATTGAGGATATTCTCAGATTTTGTAGTGAGAGTGCTTTTCATGAAAAGTTGTCAGCGATGCCATCGAGGGTGAGAGGTGAAGTTCGTGAAAGTTGTTGAGTTTACGGGCTTTTGAAGCAATGGTCAATTAGGAATAAAAAATATCACCTATTTATTAAATTAGCTTGCACTCAACAGCTAAATAGGACATCCTTAATTACGGTTCTTCATGAACCCCGTAGAGGGATCTTATTCAGAAGGACAAACCGATTAAACCTTCAGGTTTTTACACCTAGTCCTCCGATGGGAATATTATGAATCTCAACAAGCGCAATCGCTTCACTACTTCTGCTTTAGTTGGTATGAGCGCGCTCTCTTTGCTTGGATCTTCTTTTGTCGTTCCAGCTCAGGCGCATGAGTCAGCACGCTCCATCAGTGTTGATGCACAACAGACCCAGGGTATTCCTGGTCAATATCAGGCCGCATACTCCAAGACTCATAACAAGATGTGGGTTACTGGTTCGTTCCTTCGTACCAACACCGTATCTACTATTGCTCGAGTTAATCCTGAGACCATGAAAATTGAAGCAGTGGCAGAACTTCCTGCTGCTCGCTCCGGCACCGGAGTTAAAGCTGGTTTCTCATACATGGGTGCTTTTGGTATCGCCGTAGATGACGTTAACAACACCGTATGGGTTACTAATACTCGTACCGATTCAATCTCTGTCTATGATCAGGACACGATGGAACTCCTCTGGACGAACTATGACGTTCTTGCCAGCGAGCCAGACATCGAACACCCACGTTCTGTCATTATTGACAACAAGCACAACAAGGCATACATCACCGGACGTTACAACGTTTGGTCTGTAGACCTTACAAGCCACGAGATTAAGAACCTCGCTATCAAACCTGAAAGCGATGTCCGTGTTCTCACCATGAACCCCACTATCGACGAGAACGCTGGTTTACTTTACGTTCCAGAGCGTTCTAGCGGAACTGTTCAGCTGATTAACTTGGATACTTTCACTCTTGCTGGTGAATTTACTGTCCATGCTGATGATCCTGATGCAGATGTTTACCCCTCTGGTGTGGCTATCGATCATTCCTTGCGTGAAATTTACATTTCTTCGCAGGGTAAAGATGGTAAGAACTCTGGCGTTACCGTCTATGATCTTGATAGCCACGCGTTCAAGAAGAGCATTCCCTTCGGTACTCGTGCATTGGGTATTGTCAACGATGAAGAGCGTGACCTCGTATACGTCGCAGACTTCGGCCAAGGCTCTGTAGGTGTTATTGACGCAGCTGCAGGAAAACTTGTTGCTGATGTCAACACCGGTGAAGAGAAGACAAACGACCTCGCTCTTGCAAACGACGGTTCTGTTTTCGCTGTCGATAAAGGAACTTACGCTGAAGGTGTTAATGTTCCGTTCGCACTTGATTTTGCGACAGGTAAGCCTGCTCCTGGCAACAAGACTATGATTCTAGGTGAAGACATCAGCATTGATGCTAACTCCTTCACTCGTTTCACTGTTGACGTCAAAACCGATGACGCAGCTGATGCTTCTCATGCAGAGAAAGACACCGTCACCAACTCTGATGGTGCTACTGTAACCGGAGTTAAGACCGCAGAAAACGGTAAGGATCTTGTCTTTAGTGGTACCGGTTGGACCACTAAAGATGGCGTAGGTTCTGTACTCGCTGCGAAGTTTGACATGGGTGGAGTAAGCGTTCTTGAACCTGTAACCAACCCTGTCAACGGAAAAGCTATTCCAAATAAGACTGTCTACGGTGTCGTTCAAGCTGGCGCTGACGGTTCTTGGACTGCAACCTTGCCGTTCCCTACCCCCGAGAACTCCACTGCTACTGCTGACGAGTGGGCTGCTGGAACTGAACATTCTGTAACCTTCTTGAGTGGTTCTCTGGCTCAGAACGATAACGGTCGTTCAGTGACCTTTGATTTCACCGTTGGTGCTCCAGCTGCTGCAATGGATTCCGAAGCTAAAGTTGTTGAGCCCACTAAGGTTGATTTCCAGGGATACCCTGAGCTAACCAAGACTACCGATAAAGACTTCACTGTTGTTTCCTTCAAGGACAACAATGACAGCGTCATCTTCCACAACGAAATTCAGTGGGTTGGCGAGCACGGTGTTGCTAAGGGATGGTCTGATGGAACTTACCGTCCTTTCGAAAACATTGATCGTGGTGCAATGGCTGCGTACATGTACCGTCTAGCTGGTTCACCTCGCTACCATGCTCCTGAAGAATCTCCTTTCAAGGACGTTCCTACCGATCACGTGTTCTATAAGGAAATTGCATGGTTGCACCAGGCCGGTATCACCACCGGTTGGGCTGATGGTACTTACCGCCCCTCTGAGCCTATCAAGCGTGACGCTATGGCAGCATTCTTCTACCGTGCGGCTGGTTCTCCTGAATTCACTGAGCCTGCTCACTCCTTCAAAGATGTTTCTAATGCAGACATCTTCCACAAGGAAATCGCATGGATGAAAGAAAACGGCATCAGCAAGGGCTGGGAAGATAACACCTACCGTCCTTATGAAAACAACAAGCGTGACGCTATGGCAGCATTCGTTTACCGTTTTGCTCAGAACGCTACTTTTGAAGCTAGCGCAAAAAAGTAAGTAGTGTTTCGTTGAGAAACTAGGAGTCTTGTTGTAGCTAAGACTCTTATCCTGAAGGGGTAGGGCACTCAAAAAATATTTTGAGTGCCCTACTTCTTTTTAAGGTTTATTCTAAGTGTCGTTAATTACAGGAATATCTTCTGGTTAAGGGCTGTCTTAGGTGAGAAAAACTGTGCTAGAGTATTCGTTTGTATGGGTTTTTATACCCAGACGTTTAACCACGGATTTTTTCGTGCCAAAGCATAATGCCGCTTTACTAGCGGGGTTCGCCCGCTTTACTAGCGGGCCCAAATGTTCCTGGCATGGATTAATCCCAGGCGTATCCGCCAACCCACATCGCAACGATGAGGGACCGGTGCGTCAAACATCCCGTAAAAATGTTCCGCAAGGCTAGTCCACAACATACCGTGCGGCTGGAACCGGCGAGACGACAGGAGAAATATGATTCAGCAGGAGTCACGACTGAAGGTCGCTGACAACACCGGTGCGAAGGAAATCCTGACCATCCGTGTTCTCGGTGGTTCTTCCCGTCGTTACGCAGGCATTGGCGACATCATTGTCGCAACCGTTAAGGACGCAATCCCTGGCGGTACCGTTAAGAAGGGCGACGTTGTTAAAGCAGTTGTCGTCCGTACCAAGAAGGAAACCCGTCGCCCAGACGGCTCCTACATTAAATTCGATGAGAACTCCGCAGTCATCATCAAGAATACTGATGGCGACCCCCGTGGTACCCGTATCTTCGGGCCAGTTGGGCGTGAGTTGCGCGATAAGAAGTTCATGAAAATTATCTCGCTTGCTCCGGAGGTGCTCTAACTCATGGCTAAGATCAAGTCCGGTGACCTCGTACAGGTCATCTCAGGTGCAGATCGCGGTAAGCAGGGTAAAGTTCTGCGCGTCTTCCCGAAGACCAACCGTGTGCTCGTTGAGGGCGTAAAAATCGTCACCAAGCACAACAAGGCAAACCCGATGACCGGTGCAGCCGGTGGAATCGAAAAGGTCGAGGCACCGATTCACGTATCTAACGTAGCAATCGTTGATCCCGAGACCAAAAAGCCGACTCGCGTTGGTTTCCGCCTCGAGACAGAAGAGCGTAATGGCAAAACTCGTACCGTTCGCGTACGTTACGCCAAGAGCTCAGGTAAGGACATCTAATGACCGAAACCAAGATTACCCCTCGCTTCAAGACTAAGTTCAACGAAGAGGTTACCCCAGCTCTGCAGGAGCAGTTCAACTACTCCAACGTGATGCAGGCTCCCAAGGTTCTTAAGGTTGTTGTAAACATGGGTGTTGGCGAAGCTGCTCGCGACGCAAAACTCATGGACGGCGCTATTCGCGACCTCACCGCAATTACCGGTCAGAAACCTCTCGTAACCCGCGCGAAGAAATCCATCGCACAGTTCAAACTGCGTGAAGGTCAGCCTATCGGCGCTCACGTCACTCTACGTGGCGACCGTATGTGGGAATTCCTCGATCGTTTGATTACTCTCGCACTGCCTCGTATCCGCGACTTCCGCGGTCTATCCGATCAGCAGTTCGACGGTAATGGTAACTACACTTTCGGTTTGACCGAACAGTCCATGTTCCACGAAATTGATCAGGACACCATCGATCGCGTCCGCGGTATGGATATCACCATTGTGACCTCCGCAAAAACTGACGACGAAGGCCGCGCATTGCTTAAAGCGCTTGGCTTCCCTTTTAAGACCAAGTAACGACTACGTTGTAGGTCCCTCCTAAAACTACAAACTTGTAGGGGAGAGGAAACCATAACGAGGAAGGGCAAGAGCCCACCATGACTATGACAGATCCTGTCGCAGATATGCTGACCCGTTTGCGTAACGCAAACTCGGCATACCACGACACCGTATCTATGCCTTACTCCAAGCTCAAAGGCCGCATTGCGGAAATTCTTAAAGCTGAAGGCTACATCGCTGAATTTCAGGTAGAAGATGCAAAGGTCGGTAAGACCCTTACTCTTAACCTCAAATTTGGCCCCTCGCGTGAACGTTCCATCGTAGGCGTTCGCCGTATTTCCAAGCCGGGTTTGCGTGTATACGCAAAATCCACCAACCTTCCTCAGGTTCACGGTGGACTCGGTATCGCAATCCTGTCCACCTCTTCAGGTCTGCTTACTGACAAGCAGGCAGCGAAGAAGGGTGTTGGCGGCGAAGTCGTCGCTTACATCTGGTAGTCGGTAAGAAGAGAAAGGAAGAAGAATGTCACGTATTGGACGTCTCCCCATCTCGGTTCCTGCCGGCGTTGAGGTAAAGATTGATGGCAACTTGGTTACCGTAAAGGGCTCTAAGGGCGAATTGTCCCGCGAGATCTCTGCACCTATCACTGTTGCTTTGGAAGACGGTGTAATCACTGTTTCCCGTCCGAATGACGAGCGCACTTCTCGCGCTCTCCATGGTCTTTCCCGCACCCTCATCAATAACATGATTGTCGGTGTAACTGAAGGCTATGCAAAGAAGCTCGAAATCGTTGGTACCGGTTACCGCGTAATGGCAAAGGGCTCCGACCTAGAATTCGCTTTGGGATACTCCCACCCGATTTCTGTGAAAGCTCCTGAAGGAATTACTTTCACCGTTGAGGGCGCGAACAAGCTGACCGTTTCTGGTATTAACAAGCAACAGGTTGGTCAGGTCGCCGCTAACATCCGCGGTCTCCGTAAGCCTGATCCTTACAAAGGCAAAGGTGTTCGCTACGAAGGCGAGCAAATCCGCCGCAAGGTCGGAAAGGCTGGTAAGTAATAATGGCTATCAAGTCAAAGGCAGCTGCGCGCAAGCGTCGTCACGTACGCGTTCGCAAGTACGTATCTGGCACCGCTGTACGTCCTCGTCTGAGCGTCACCCGTTCCACCCGTCACATGTTCGTGCAGATCATTGACGATGTTAAGGGTCACACTCTTGCATCAGCTTCCACCATGGAAACTGAATTGCGTAACGCTGAAATGGATAAAACTGCAAAAGCTAAGCGCGTTGGCGAACTCGTTGCCGAACGTGCGAAAGCAGCTGGCATCGAAGCCGTTGTCTTCGACCGCGGTGGTAACAAATACCACGGTCGTGTAGCAGCAGTGGCTGAAGGCGCACGCGAAGGAGGTCTGGCACTCTAATGAGCGAACAGACAGTAAATGAAAAGGAAACTCAGGTGACTGAAACAACCGCTGAAGCAGTTGAAACCACCGAGAACTCCTCTGCACGTGAAGAGCGCCGCGGTAACCGTGGCGAGCGTCGTGGCAACCGTGGCGAACGCCGCGGAAACCGTGGTCGTGAAGAGGAACGCGAGAAATACATCGAGCGTCTCGTAACCCTTAACCGTGTTTCTAAGGTCGTCAAGGGTGGTCGTCGCTTTAGCTTCACCGCTTTGATGGTCGTCGGTGACGGTAACGGCATGGTCGGTATCGGTTACGGTAAGGCTAAAGAAGTTCCTGCAGCGATTATTAAAGCCGTTGAGGAAGCAAAGAAGAATTTCTTCCGCATTCCTCGCGTTGATGGTCGCACCATCCCTCACCGTGTTCAAGGTGAGGCAGCAGCTGGCGTTGTTATGCTTCGCCCTGCAACAGCAGGTACCGGTATCATCGCTGGTGGTCCTGTACGCCTCGTTCTTGAAGCAGCTGGCGTTCACGATGTGCTTTCCAAGTCTTTGGGCTCCTCAAACCAGATTAACATTGTTCACGCAACTGTCGCAGCGCTCAAGCAGCTTGAAGAGCCTGCAGCTGTTGCTGCACGCCGTGGTCTTGCTCAGGATGAAGTTATTCCTAACTTCTTGCTCAAGTCCAAGTCTGATAAGGCAGGTGCGTAATGGCCGGTAAGCGAATTCAGCCCAGCGACGCTAAACTTGAGATTACTCAGATTAAGTCTTACGTCGGACAGAAGCAGAACATGCGCGATACCCTTCGTTCCCTAGGTCTTAAGCGCCCAGGCAACAAAGTTGTTCGCACTGCAGACCCCGTCACCTGCGGCATGGTTAACACCGTTGCTCACTTGGTGAAGGTTCAGGAGGTCAAATAAAGATGGCACAAGACGCTATTAAAATTCACGATCTGCGCCCCGCACCGGGTGCCCACAAAGCAAAGACCCGCGTAGGCCGCGGTGAAGGCTCAAAGGGTAAAACTGCAGGTCGCGGTACCAAAGGTACTAAGGCACGTTACCAGGTTCGTCCTGGCTTTGAAGGTGGACAGCTTCCATTGCATATGCGCCTTCCAAAGCTTCGTGGCTTCAAGAACCCTTTCCGCACTGAATACCAGGTTGTTAACTTGGATCGTCTTGCGGAACTCTTCCCCGAGGGTGGCGACGTTACCGTTGACGCACTCGTAGCTAAGGGAGCAGTTCGTAAAAACGAATTGGTTAAGGTTCTCGGCGACGGCGAACTTAACGTTAAAATCAACATCACCGTTGATAAAGCTTCCAAGTCTGCTATCGAAAAGATTGAAGCAGCTGGCGGCACCGTTACTGTTAAGTAATATAGCTTAGCTCAAAACACGAACGGCCTCGCATGATGTAGCACGCGCTACAGCATGCGAGGCCGTTCGCTCTTTAAAGTTATTCTTCGCCACATTTTCGCTGATATTAGGGCAAGTTAAGTCTTGAGATTATGTCGTTCACCCTCTAAACAAGCTAGACTAAATGAGACTGTGTACAGCATCGTGCCATGCTGAGTTTAAAGCTCAGAATAAAACGGTGCATTGACCCAACTTATATTTACAGGAGGACATGTGCTTAGCGCGTTCGGTCGGGCTTTTAAAACCCGCGATTTGCGGCGTAAGCTGCTGTTCACCCTGGGCATTATCGTAGTGTACCGTTTTGGTGTTTTCATTCCAGCACCAGGTATCTCTTACGGCAACGTTCAGCAATGTCTAGCGCTCGGTAATACTACCGGAGGCGTTTATGATGTGGTGAACCTCTTTAGCGGTGGCGCATTGCTACAGCTGTCAATTTTTGCTCTTGGCGTGATGCCTTATATTACTGCTTCTATTATTGTGCAGTTGTTGAGGGTCGTTATTCCACGCTTTGAACAACTCCATCAAGAAGGGCCACAGGGACAAACCAAACTGACCCAGTACACCCGTTATCTGACAATTGGTCTTGCCCTATTGAACGCAACCACAATTGTTACTTTGGCTCGTACTGGAACTTTGCTAGGGGAGTGCCCACTTCCTATTATTCCTGATGAGAGCCTGGCGCATATCCTTCTGATTATCATCGTTCTTACCGCAGGAACAGGCGTTATCATGTGGCTGGGTGAGCAAATCACCGAAAAAGGCGTCGGTAACGGCATGTCCTTGCTGATTTTCACCTCTATTGCAGCGCAATTTCCGACTTCCTTGGGTAGCATCGCTAAATCTCAAGGGTGGGGGGTCTTTGCCGCCATCTGTGCTATAGGATTCGTCGTCATTATCGCCGTTGTTTTCGTTGAACAATCACAGCGCCGTATCCCCGTCCAATATGCAAAGCGCATGGTTGGTCGTCGGACGGTACAAACTCGTTCAACGTATATCCCCTTGAAAGTGAATATGGCCGGCGTTATCCCGCTGATTTTCGCTTCGTCTATGCTTCTTGTTCCTGGTTTGATTGCGAATTTCAACACTCCTCGTGACGGTACTGCTCCTCCAGAATGGGTCAACTGGATTAACACCTATCTTGTTCGAGGAGATCACCCTCTTTACATGATTCTCTACTTCTTCATGATTCTAGGCTTCGCATATTTCTATGTTTCTATCACCTTCAACACCGAAGAAGTTGCCGGAAATATGAAGAAATACGGTGGCTTTATCCCCGGAGTTCGTGCAGGACGAGACACCCAAGAATATCTTTCATATGTTCTAAACCGTATTACTTTGCCAGGTGCCTTGTACTTGGCAACTATCGCGATGATTCCGCTTATTGCGTTGGTACTGTTTAACGCAAACCAGAACTTCCCATTTGGCGGTACCTCATTGCTCATCGTTATTGGCGTTGGTTTGGATACCGTGAAACAGATTGACGCTCAGCTACAACAACACAATTACAAAGGATTGCTACGATGAATCGTTTGCTCATCATTGGACCTCCCGGTGCAGGTAAAGGAACCCAAGCTGCTCGCATTGCAGAAAAGCTCAATATTCCTGCTATCTCAACCGGTGACATCTTCCGTAAAAACATTAAGGAAGAAACTCCTCTTGGAAAAGAAGCAAAAAGCTATATCGACGCTGGAAACCTCGTACCAGACTCCGTCACCAACAACATGGTGCGTGCTCGTCTAGCTGAAGAAGATGCTCGAGATGGTTTCCTTCTCGACGGATACCCTCGCAATACTGCTCAGGTGACTGAACTCGATGAGATTCTCAAAGAACTTGGGCAAGAAATTGACCAGGTACTTTTGCTCATTGCTGATAACGATGAACTCGTAGAACGTCTTCTTGGGCGCGCTGCTGAACAAGGACGCACCGACGATACGGAAGAAGTCATTCGTCACCGTCTTAAGGTATATGAGGAACAGACTGCACCCTTGCTTTCTGTCTACCGTGAGCGTTCCTTGATTCAAGAAGTAGATGGTCTTGGCGAAATTGACGATGTAACGACTCGTATTCTTGAGGCCTTGAAGAAATAACATTCTGATACGTTGTTGTGCCCCCGACATGTTCCGGGGGCACAACAGCTTAAAAGAATCATAAGTACCTGTGTTGTGTGCTGACACAGTGTTGAGGAAAGGATGTTCTGATGGGACGCATTGAATATAAAACAGACCAACAACTTCATTGGATGGCGCAAGCTGGAGTGGTTACCTCTCGTGCACTAGATGCTGCTGTTCAGGCTGCAAAAGCTGGAGTAAGTACTGCTGAACTTGACGTCGTTTTTCGGAATGTGTTGAAAGAACATAACGCTACGTCAAACTTTTTAGGGTATTACGATTACCCTGCAACTATTTGTACTTCAGTCAACGATGAGGTTGTTCACGGTATCCCAGGAGATAGGGTCTTAGCTTCTGGTGACATGATTTCTATTGACGGCGGCGCTATCGTCGTTGATCCGTACGGTAAAAAATGGAATGGTGATTCTGCTCGAACTTCTCTAATCGGAGAAGTTAGCCAAGAACGTCGGGAACTATCTGAAGTAACTCGTACCGCAATGTGGCACGGTATCGCTGCGATGGCAACAGCACGCAAAGTGGGAGAAATCGGTTTAGCCATCGAAAATTTTGTTCGTTCAGAGACAGGCGACAAATACGGAATTATTGAAGACTTTGTTGGACATGGCATCGGAACCCAAATGCATATGGCTCCCGAAGTACTGAACTATGCTGCACGAGATTTAGGCCCCCGCTTGAAGAAGGGGATGGCATTGGCTATTGAACCGATGCTTGTCACCGGTGGAATTGGTACCCGAACTCTTGCTGATGAGTGGACCATTGTTACCGCTGATGGCGGCGATGCTTGTCAATGGGAGCACAGCGTAGCTCTTCACTCTGAAGGCATTTGGGTTTTGACTGCAGAAGACGGCGGTGCTGAAGAACTTTCCAAACTTGGTGTTACCGTCAAACCTATCCCCGCTTAGCTTGCTTGAGAGAAGAACGCATCACACATTGAATCTCATCTGCCATATACGGTGAGATATGAAGAAAGATATTATGAGTACAACTCACACAAAAACTCTGGTGGAGATTTCAAATGTCCGCCCTGCTCCTGGAACCATTGCTTTACGTGCCCCACGTCGTGAGCAACCTCCTCGTCATATTGCTGATTTTGATATGAAAGGCCGTCGCGCTTTTTTAGAGGAACTTGGTTATCAACCATTTCGTGCAGCACAATTGTCAAAACATTATTTTGAACGTTTGGTGAGCGATCCTGCTTTGATGACGGATTTACCTGCTGCTAATCGTGAAAAAATGGTTTCGGAAGCAATGCCACAGCTTCTAACTCCGGTACGCACTCTTGAAGCCGATCGGGGTAATACGCTTAAAGTGGTTCATCGTCTTTTCGACGGGGCGATGGTCGAATCTGTCATTATGCGATACGAGAATCGTGTGACGATGTGTATTTCTTCGCAGGCTGGTTGCGGTATGAACTGTCCATTCTGTGCTACAGGGCAGCAAGGGCTAACTCGCAATCTTTCAACTGCAGAAATTGTTGAACAGGTGGTTGCTGGTGCTCGTTACCTCAAAGAGATGAAAGGCCTTGAACAAGCTGGTGATGGTGCTGAGGATACTCGCCCCTTACGAGTGTCGAATATCGTGTTTATGGGTATGGGCGAAGCTCTTGCAAACTATAAACGTACGATGGGTGCGGTGCATCGTTTAATCGATCCTCCTCCAGAAGGTCTTGGTATTTCTGCTCGCGGTATTACAATGTCTACCGTGGGGCTTGTGCCAGGTATGCGTAAATTTGAGATGGAGAAGCTTCCGATTACTCTTGCATTATCTTTGCACGCTCCTGATGATGAACTACGCGATGAGCTGATTCCTATTAACACTCATTGGAAGGTTGATGAGGCGTTGGACGCCGCGTACAGCTATTATCGGACTACCGGGCGCCGAATCTCTATTGAGTATGCGTTAATTCGAGATATTAATGATCAAGGATGGCGTGCTGATTTATTGGGGAAGAAGCTCGCCCAGCGAGGACGTGGCTGGGTTCATGTGAATCCTATTCCGCTGAATCCGACTCCGGGCTCAAAGTGGACAGCCTCTCGTAAAGGTGTGGAGCAGAATTTTGTGGAGCGTTTACGTGCTCATGGTATTCCAACGACGATTCGTGATACTCGCGGGTCGGATATTGACGGAGCATGCGGACAGCTAGCTGCTCAGGAATAGTTTGTGCCATGCAATATACTCAATGAGTGCAATATCACGTGAAGATTGCTCAAATGGGTTAACTTTTGAGCAGATATCCCGTACACTGGATTGTTGGTTGTCTCTACCGTTCCTCGTGTTCTGTGTGGAGATAAATCACAAGATAAGTTCAATGTCTGATGTGGATTCATCAGACACCGACGTTAGCGGAGGATATGGCCAAGAAAGACGGCGTCATTGAGATTGAAGGTTCTGTGGTCGAAGCTCTACCCAACGCGATGTTTCGTGTTGAGTTGGACAACGGACACAAAGTACTAGCTCACATCTCAGGCAAGATGCGTCAGCACTACATTCGAATCCTGCCTGAGGATCGAGTTATTGTGGAATTGTCCCCTTACGACCTCTCACGCGGTCGTATTGTCTACCGCTATAAATAAACAGCATAGTAAACGTCGCTTCGTGCGGCGTTTAACGTGCGTTAAATAGGGGATAACGTTCTCTACGTATGTAGGGAAACCTCTTATTCCGCCCAACTGTAACTGCAAATAATTGCAATCAACGCAAAGGAATGCGATGAAGGTCAAGCCGAGCGTTAAGCCGATCTGCGATAAGTGCAAAGTGATTCGCCGTAATGGCAAAGTCATGGTGATCTGCGAAAATCCGCGCCACAAGCAGCGTCAGGGCTAATCACTTAATAGCTCTGAGGAATGCTCATCCGTTTCAAAACGGGTTCATGAAATAGGCACCGCTTCTGAAAACTGAAGATATCGGTTTTTAGAATACCTCCGGACACAGAGGCCGGGGACTGGAGATAACCTCCAGGCAGTGATGCCATAGACCTCTGATATCAATAAGGAGAACAGCCAATATGGCACGTCTCGCTGGAGTCGATCTTCCCCGCGAAAAGCGCGTGGAAGTAGCTCTTACATACATTTACGGCGTGGGTAAAACCCGTGCACACGAAACACTCGAGGCTACTGGAATTAGCCCTGACGTGCGCGTTAAGGACCTGAGCGACGCTCAGCTCGTTTCGCTTCGTGACTTCATCGAAGGTAACTACAAGGTTGAAGGTGACCTCCGCCGTGAGGTTGCTGCAGATATTCGCCGCAAGGTTGAGATTGGTAGCTACCAGGGTCTGCGTCACCGCCGCGGTCTGCCCGTACATGGTCAGCGCACCAAAACTAACGCTCGTACCCGTAAGGGTCCTAAGCGTACCGTTGCTGGTAAGAAGAAGTAATAACACGTTGTTTCAGTCCATCACATCTTGTTGGACCAACGTATTCACCAAACCTTTGTAGGAGAATCAAAAATGCCTCCCAAGACTCGTGCAGCGGCACGTAAAACTAGCCGCCGCAAGGTAAGCAAGAATATTGTTGCCGGTCAGGCACATATTAAATCCACTTTTAACAACACCATTGTTTCTATTACTGATCCCTCTGGTGCAGTCATTTCATGGTCGTCTGCTGGCGAAATGGGATTCAAGGGCTCACGTAAGTCCACCCCATACGCAGCTCAGATGGCTGCTGAAACTGCTGCAAAGCGAGCTCAAGAGCATGGCGTTCGTAAGGTAGACGTTTTCGTTAAGGGTCCAGGATCCGGTCGCGAAACTGCAATTCGTTCACTTCAGGCAACTGGTCTTGAAGTTGGTTCGATTCAGGACGTTACCCCTGTCGCTCACAACGGCTGCCGTCCGCCGAAGCGTCGTCGCGTCTAATTTTTAGAAGATGCGGTTCTCCCGAGTTCTAGTGCTCGGGCGGTCGGTTTCTCATCCTAAAAGATATAGACCGATCACCGGACAGACTGCTTCGTCTGCTTCCTTATTCCCTGTTTTCCCCAACCTGTGAGCTCATATAGCGGATGCTCACTGAAAGGAAACATCGTGCTCATTGCACAGCGCCCCACTCTGAGTGAAGAGGTCGTAGCGGAAAATCGCTCACGCTTCACCATCGAACCCCTTGAACCGGGTTTCGGATACACCCTTGGTAACTCCCTTCGCCGGACGTTGCTTTCATCAATTCCAGGTGCAGCTGTAACCAGCATCCGCATCGATGGTGTTTTGCATGAATTCAGCACCGTGCCTGGTGTTACCGAAGATGTCACCGAGATTATCCTCAACATCAAAAAGCTTTCAATCTCTTCTGAGAATGACGAGCCTGTCGTCGCTTATTTGCGTAAGCAAGGTGAAGGCGAACTCACTGCAGGCGATATTGAGGTTCCAGCCGGCGTGGAAATTCACAACCCACAGTTGCACATTGCAACCTTAAACTCCAGCGCAAACTTTGATGCTGAGCTCATTATTGAACGTGGCCGTGGCTATGTTTCTGCAGCTCAGAACAAAACCGGTGATGGCGAAATCGGTCGTATTCCGGTCGATTCCATCTACTCTCCTGTGTTGAAGGTTACTTTCCGCGTTAACGCAACTCGTGTTGAGCAGCGTACCGACTTCGACTCCCTAATTTTGGACGTCGAAACCAAGGAAGCTATCGTTCCTCGTGATGCTGTGGCATCGGCAGGTAGCACTTTGGTAGAGCTCTTCGGCCTAGCCCGCGAACTTAATACTGCTGCAGAAGGTATTGAGGTTGGTCCGTCTCCTGCAGACGAATCAATGGCAGCTGATCTTGCTCTTCCGATTGAAGATTTGGAAATGTCTGTTCGTTCATATAACTGCCTCAAGCGTGAGGGCATCCACACCGTGGGTGAACTTGTTGCTCGCAGTGAAGCTGACCTTATGGACATTCGTAACTTCGGTGCAAAGTCTATCGATGAAGTCAAGGCGAAGCTCACTGAGCTTGGTCTTGCGTTGAAAGACTCACCTCCCGGTTTCGAGCTCGCTTCACGTTTGCACGACGACGACGCTTACGGCGATTTCTAATCCCGGTTCGGATACCCCTCACTACGGTGAGACGAACCTCAGGTCACAAACTTGGTTCCACACTCTTCGCAAAGGAGCGATGGAACAGTAATTCCATGGAGAAATAATTATGCCTACTCCCACTAAGGGTCCTCGCCTCGGCGGAAGCCCTACACACGAGCGCCTCATGCTCAACAACCTGTCTCAGCAGCTTTTTGAGCACAAGCGCATTACCACCACTGTTACTAAAGCAAAGCGTATGCGTCCTGTTGCAGAACGTTTGATTACTTTCGCGAAGAAAGGCGATTTGGCTGCACGCCGTCGTGTTCTACGTTCCCTCAGCGACAAATCCGTGGTTCACGAACTATTCACCGTAATCGCTCCTGCTATGGCAGAGCGTCCTGGTGGATACACTCGTATCACCAAAATCGGTAACCGTAAGGGCGACAACGCTCCTATGGCTGTTATCGAATTGGTAATGGAGCCCGTAGCCGCTGCTTCTGCTGTAGCCGAAGCAACCACAGTTGCAAAGAACTCTGCTGCTGTTGCTGAAGAAGCACCTGCACCGGTTGAGACCGAAACTGCTGCACCTGAAGCGGCAACAGATAACGGCGCTCTTCCTGCTGGCGCACATGCTCCTTTGGAAAACGGCGAAGCTCCTGAAGGCTTTGAAGTTAAAGGAAACGCTGATTCCATGAAGTATCACGTTCCTGGCTCACGCTGGTACACCAGCACTAAGGCTGAAATCTGGTTCGATTCCCCTGAGTCCGCTAAAGCTGCAGGTTACGCACCTGCAGGTGGCGAAGCAGCTCAGAAGGTTTCTGAATAATTCACCTCAAATAGCTTTTAGCTAAACTCTGCCGTCCGTAGCTAGACTATGGACGGCAGAGTTTTTCTATGTGCAGGAGAATCATGACATACGTGGATATTGCAGAAGATAACTACCAGCGTGTTCGTATCGATTTAGCATATGATGGCACTCCCTTCGCAGGCTGGGCAAAGCAGCCTGGGCTTGTGACGGTTGAGGGCTGTCTTGAGCAAGCTCTTGAGATGATTATTCGCACTCCTGTTCGTCTGGTTGTCGGCGGTAGGACAGATGCTGGCGTTCACGCTACGCATCAGGTTGTTCATTGTGATATTGAGCGTAATCGCTGGGAGAGTCTTCCTGGGCGGAGCCAAAGCTTGCCGGCTGAGGCGTTGAATCGTCGTCTTAGGGGAGTGCTGGCAAGGGTACTCACTGAGGCTGAAAAAGAGCTGGGACTGCCTACTCGTTTTAACGGTTTTTTGCACGGAAGTATCCGCATTCTTGCGGTTTCTGCTATCTGCCACACGTTTGATGCTCGTTTTTCTGCTACTGGGCGCTCTTATCGTTACCTAATTGACGATGGGAGTAGTTGTTTTGGGGATTCTGCTTTGTATCGTCGTTTAGCGTGGCAGGTAGATACTCCGTTGGACGTTGCCTTGATGAATGAATCGTGTGAGAGGTTATTGGGGCTTCATGATTTTTTGTCATTTTGTAAGCCTCGTGAGGGGGCAACAACTATTCGGCAACTACGTGAGTTGAGCTTTCATCGCACAGAACAAGGCCTGATTCGTGCTGATATTAGAGCTGATGCTTTTTGTCATCATATGGTTCGTTCCTTGATTGCTGCAGCAGTTTTGGTCGGTTCTGGTGCTCACGATGGTGAGTGGCTAGGGGATAGAGTCAAAAACCCGTTGCGAGACTCTCAGATACGTCTTGCGCCACCATGGGGGCTGGCCTTATCTGAGATTACCTATCCTGAAGAAGCAGCTTTTGAAACGCAAGCTCGTCAGGCTAGAGCTCGTCGAGAGCTTTGATGTGATGGGGAACTCGAAATTAAAAGAGATTCCTGTGGATTAACTGGCTGTGCTCATGTATAGTCTTATATATTGTGCGTGTTCTGTCCTGGTTGAAATACCTTCAGAAATAGCTCAGTTGCAGAGCAAGTATTTGTGAAGCGTACAGGATATAAGAACAGCAGATGCGTTTGGTCCTCACCCAAACCCTGTTGACCGCATATAAGTAATTAGGCGCGATACCCAACTAAGCGCCAACTGTTCAAACGAGACAAAGGCGAAATTTTGCGCACTTACACTCCGAAACCCGGTGAAGTAGAACGCCAGTGGCACGTCATTGACGCTACTGACGTAATCCTGGGTCGTCTTGCCAGCCAGACCGCAACACTGCTGCGCGGAAAGCACAAGCCGACTTTTGCTCCTCACGTTGATACTGGCGATTCTGTCATCATCGTTAACGCAAGCAAAGTTGCACTAACCGGTGCAAAACTAGAACAAAAGCGTGCTTACCGTCACTCCGGTTACCCGGGTGGACTGAAGTCAGTTTCTTACGCAGAACTTTTGGAATCAAATCCAGTTCGTGCTGTAGAGAAAGCTGTTAAAGGCATGCTTCCTAAAAATAAGCTTGCAGCACAGCAGCTGAAAAATCTTAAGGTTTATGCAGGTGCAGAGCACTCGCATGCTGCACAGCAGCCTAAGACCTTCGAAATCACTCAGGTCGCCCAGTAATTCGGGCCAACGAAAGAACATTAGGAGAAATCGTGGCTCAGAATGAAGAGCAGATCGTAGTAGAAGAAGAGCTAACCAGCTACACTTCTGAATCTTCCGCTCCCGTAGCAGAAGAGGCAAAAGCATCCCGCCCAGCGCTCACCGTTGCAGGTGCAGCAGTTGGTCGCCGTAAGGCAGCAGTTGCTCGTGTTCGCGTTGTACCTGGCACTGGCCAGTGGACCATTAACGGTCGCGCACTCGAGAACTACTTCCCTAACAAATTGCACCAGCAAGAGGTTAACGAACCTTTCAAGATTCTTGAACTTGAAGGCGCATACGACGTCATCGCACGTATCCACGGTGGTGGACCTTCCGGTCAGGCAGGTGCTTTGCGCCTAGGTATCTCACGCGCATTGAACGAAATCGATGTTGAGAACAACCGTCCTACCTTGAAGAAGGCTGGCTTCCTTACCCGTGACGCACGCGTTATCGAACGTAAGAAGGCAGGTCTTAAGAAGGCACGTAAAGCTTCACAGTTCTCCAAGCGTTAATCTTCGCAACGAGAGCATTCGAGCTCTACACTGTTCAAAGGCAGGATTTCCCAAAGAGGAGATCCTGCCTTTGGCGTATTCAAAGCATATATTTTCTGGTATCGGAATTGTTCTTCACCATTGATTTCATTCTATGAGCAAAAAATCCTCTGCCTCAAGATAGCAGAGTAGGATGGAAAGGGTGTGCTGGTTCATCCAACACACCCGCTAATTAGGGTGTATGTGCCAGTAACACTGTGTCTCAGTTCTAAAGCTCTTTAGAATATGAATGGAACCAAAAGAAACTCAACGGAGAGGGCAGCTATGGTAGCTACCAATGGAAACAACGAGAATACCGAAGCTAAGGTTGAAAAACCTTCAGTTTCAGGAGGCGATACTCACCAGAAAGAAGCTATTAAAGCTGCTTTGAAAAAAGAGGTACGTCGCGTTTCTGTCGTTGAAGACTATTCAGCTGAGCTAGATGAAATTGCTTCATTGACGAAGAAACTTTCAGGTCAAAGTAGTGACTCTGATGCATGGAAAAAGGGTTACCCTTACGATAAAAAACTTTCACGTAAAGAATACGAGCGTGAGAAGAGAGCCCTGCAAATTGAGCTTTTGAAATTACAATTGTGGGTTAAAGAAACCGGACAAAAAATCCTCATCATCTTTGAAGGCCGAGATGCTGCCGGTAAAGGTGGATCCATTAAGCGTTTTACCGAACATCTTAACCCTCGCGGGTCACGGGTTGTGGCGCTAGAGAAACCCACCGAAATAGAACAAACCCAATGGTATTTCCAACGCTATATTGCCCACCTTCCTGCCGGTGGAGAAATCGTGATGATGGACCGCTCCTGGTACAACCGTGCAGGAGTTGAGCGTGTTATGGGCTACTGTAGCTCGCAGCAGTACTACGAATTTATGCGTGAAGTACCAGATTTAGAGCGTATGCTTGTGAACTCTGGTATTAAACTCATCAAATTCTGGTTCTCAGTGACTCGTGCAGAACAGCTAGCTCGCTTCAACTCTCGTCGTACCGATCCGGTCCGTCAGTGGAAACTCTCACCTACAGATTTAGCCTCTTTGGACAAATGGGATGCCTACACTGAAGCAAAAGAAGCAATGTTCTTCTATACAGACACTGGTGATGCTCCATGGACCGTTATTAAATCTAATGATAAAAAACGTGCCCGACTTGAGGCAATGCGTCATGTCTTGAGCCAATTTGATTACCCCAATAAAGATAAAGATGTTGTTGGTAACGTTGATTCTTTGATTATTGGTCCTGCTTCTGCAGTCTTTGACGATGAAGACCCTGAAAATCCAGAAGGATTTCCAATTCTCAAAGACGAGGATAATTAGACTAAAAGGCGTAGAATAGCCAGTGATGTCGAAAAGATTATTTGGAACCGACGGTGTACGCGGTCTAGCGAATGAGCTCATTACGCCAAGTATGGCTCTAGAGCTCGCGCAGGCTGCCTCCATCGTATTAGGGTTCAATACGGTAGAAAAAGGTACCCGACCCAAGGCACTTATCGCCCATGATTCCCGTATTAGCGGTGAGTTCATCGGATCTGCGATGATGGCTGGTTTTGCTGCTTCTGGTGTTGATGTGTGGGATGCTGGTTTAGTTCCCACGCCAGCAGCAGCATATTTGGTTGGGGCTACAGGTTCAGACTTTGGTGTGATGATTTCAGCTTCACATAATCCTGCTGAAGATAATGGGATTAAATTCCTTGCTCGAGGCGGTAAGAAGCTCGATGATGCCATCGAAGATGAGATTGAAGCGCTATACCGCTCCAAAGAGTTCAGGTACCCCACCGGTGGGGAAGTGGGGCGTATTCGTCCTCTCACTGATGGTGAAGACCGGTACGTGACGCACTTGCTTTCGACCATTCCTGGCCATCAACGCCTCAACGGTCTGAAAGTTGTCCTCGACTGCGCAAACGGTGCAGCCTCAGGTGTTTCGCCAGATGCTTTCCGCATATTAGGTGCTGATATCGAGGTTGTTGCTGCCGCTCCTGACGGAACTAACATCAACAATGGTGTTGGTTCTACTCACCCAGAAAAGCTTCAGGAGATGGTCGTTAAACATGGAGCGGATCTTGGTGTTGCCCATGATGGTGACGCTGATCGTTGCATCGCAGTAGACGAACAAGGCAACCTTGTTGACGGCGATAAAATCATGTCAATCATTGCGGTAGCGATGAATGAGGCTGGAAAGCTTAAAGATAGCACCCTCGTTGCAACAGTGATGAGTTCTTTGGGACTTGAACTATATCTCCGAGAACAAGGTATCAAATTGGAGCGTACTTCTGTAGGTGACCGATATGTTCTTGAGACGATGAACGCTCAAGGATACAACCTTGGCGGCGAACAATCTGGGCATGTCATTATGAGTGATTATGCAACTACCGGTGACGGTGTGCTCACCGGTCTGCAACTTGCCGCAGAAATTGTTCGTACAGGCCTTCCTCTCTCAGAACTGGCTAGCCGCATGAAGGCAACTCCTCAATGCCTGATTAATGTTCCGGGAGTCGACCGTGATGGTGTTGCAACCTGTGAGAAGCTTCAACAAGCTATTGCAGAGGTTGAAGCGGAGCTCGGTGAAACTGGCCGTGTCTTGCTCCGCGCATCGGGAACGGAACCTTTGGTTCGTGTCATGGTAGAAGCCTCGGAGCAAGAGACTGCTGATCGTTTAGCAGCCTATTTAGCTGATATCGTCAAACGAGAACTGGGTTTGTAAGTGGCAAGGGGATTCTTCTCTAACACATCATAGATAAGAATCCCCTATATGCATTAGAACCTCAGACGGTTCTGATGCACAAAAGGAAAAAGGGAAAAAGTTACTCCCCATATCTTGTACAAGATATGGGGAGTAACTTTTAAGTATTTTATTGTGTTAGTTCAATAAAGGTTACTTGGAAAGAGCGTCGCGGATTTCCTTGAGAAGAACGATCTGAGGATCAACTTCTTCTGCTTCTTCTTCACCAGCTGCAATTTTAGCTGCGCGACGTTCGTTCATCTTGTTGATGGGGGTAACGATTGCGAAGTAAACAGCTGCTGCGATGAGGAGGAAGTTCACGACTGCGGTGAGGAATACACCAATCTTGATTTCGCCGAATACGAGGAAATCGTCGAAGCTGGGGGAGCCAACAAGCATTGCGATTGCAGGCATGATGACAGATTCAACTAGTGCGGTGATAACTGCGGTGAAGGCGGTGCCGATGATAAGACCTACTGCGAGGTCGACGACATTGCCACGGGTAATAAAATCTTTAAATCCATTAAGCATGTATATAAGAGTATCTTTGTCCTGAACTAATTTGAACGTTTAGAAAAGATATTTTCTCTTGAAAATGGTGTATTTCATCACATGGTGTGACATGGGATATTGACCTATCCTACTTTTTGAAAAAAATATTAGTTTTGTTCATTTAGAGGTATGTAGGAGCCGGACCAAAACCCCAAAATGTTTCTAAACAATCAGCGTGAGATTGATAGTATCGTTGAGCCTCAGCAGCCCCGATATATCGAAAATGCCATGACTCATAGAAATAGCCAGTAAGCTCATGCTTCCAATACGGAAAACGCAGAATAAAGCCAAAACGGTGAGCTTGACGAGCAAACCATTGAGCTTCGGGAGTTTGAGAAAAACACACTGCAAGATTGCAGCCTCCTGAGGCTGAACCAATATCAAGAGCCAAACCTGTTTGATGTTCTGAATACCCAGGACGAGCAGAGGCAGTATCAGCTTGTTCCTTACCGTATGTGTTGACCCAATGCTTGTAGGTGTTAACTTGGTCTTCATATGATCGGTAGCCACTCAACGCTGTAGGGGATAGCCCCTGCCGTGTTGCCTCGAGAAACAGCGCCTGAGCGTGTTCAGCAGCTTCTGCACGTAGTAGTACTGGCCCAAAAGATACCAAATCCTGTGGATGATAGTGAATCGGTTCAAGCGGGTGGTGCTTGTTCACGAGAACAGATAAAGAATCGGACTGAAAATGATCGTCTGAAGACTCTGCCTTCAACGAAGGCTCCTCCACCTGTGGCGACTCTACCGGGTCTGAACCTACCGTGGGTTTTTGCCTCAATTGACCCCGTTGAGATGATTCTTTATACTCTTGAGCCTGTTCAATATGAGAGGTACATGAGCATAAAGGAAGAGCTGCCGCAGCCGATAAAAACCATCGACGGTCAAAAGAACGAGAGCCTGTCATCAACATTAATTCTTTCTCAAGAGCACACGAGAAATACTATGATCTGCTCCTTTAGAAAGAATCAGCTTTGCACGTGCCCTTGTCGGACGAACATTTTCTAAGAGGTTAGGTTCATTAATGCTCCTCCAAATTGATGTTGCAATTTTTATTGCTTCATCATCTGAAAGGTCTGCATAACGATTAAAATATGAATCTGGATTTTGAAAAGCATGATCACGCAACGATAAAAAACGATCAATATACCAGCGTTCAATGTCGCTTGTTCGAGCATCAACATAAATAGAAAAATCAAAGAAATCGCTCAATGACAATGCTGCTTGGCTTTGACCTCGTAATTTAGGTGGAGCCAAGACGTTAAGCCCCTCCACGATTAAAACGTCAGGTGAGGTTACCTCAATTTTTTCATCAGGAATGATGTCGTAGAACAGATGTGAATACTTTGGTGCACTCACTTGAGGAACACCAGACTTTACATCAGCAATAAAACGCAAAAGTGCCCGACGGTCATAAGATTCTGGAAAACCTTTACGCGCCATAATTCCACGGCGTTCAAGTTCAGCATTGGGATAGAGGAATCCATCTGTTGTAATAAGCTGAACATCTGGTGTAGAAGGCCAACGGCTAAGCAATGCTTGAAGTAGGCGTGCGGTGGTTGACTTACCAGCTGCTACAGAACCTGCAACCCCGATAATAAAAGGAACACGACGCTGTGATAACCCAAGAAAATCATTGGTCATACGATTAATAGATGCGGTGGAATTGGCATACAGATTCAATAAGCGAGACAACGGAAGATACACATTACGCACTTCTTCGACATCGAGAGTTTCTCCCAACCCGCGTAATTGTTCAATTTCAGATTCGCTAAGTGGAACCTCAATTTCTGAGGAAAGACGCGACCACGTGGCACGATCTAATTCCATAAACGGTGAGTGTCGCGATAATAAAGGGGCTGAGCTCATTGAACATATTTTAGTTCTCTTCACCTAGAAAAACTCCAATATAAGGGCTTTAGCAAGAACGTGTCAGAAGATAAAAGAACAATGAGTGTCCAACACTGCGCGTGGCACACACCTAAAATTTTCACGGTTCTCAGGTAGTATTAGCTGTATGTGTGGAATTGTAGGATATGTTGGTCTGGGTTCTACCCCAGACGGTAAAAAATTTGATCACAACTCATATGATGTTGTCCTTGAAGGGCTCCGTCGCCAAGAATACCGCGGATACGACTCCGCCGGTATTGCTGTCATCGGCGATGCAGGCATCGAGTTCCGTAAAAAAGCAGGAAAACTAGTTAACCTCATCCAAGAGGTCGAAGAAAACCCCATTGCAGATTCTCATATCGGCATTGGACACACTCGTTGGGCAACCCACGGCGGACCCAATGACTCTAACGCTCACCCTCATGTCGTTGATAACAACCGTTTAGCCATCGTTCACAACGGCATTATCGAAAACTTCGCAGAACTTCGTGGAGAACTCAGCGCTAAAGGCGTTCAGTTCCTATCTGAAACAGACACCGAAATCGCAGCAAACCTCATTGCTGATATCTATAACAACCTCGAAGAAAAAGATCTCACCGAAGCTATTCGCCAAGCCTCTAATAGGCTTGAAGGTGCCTTCACCATTCTTGCTATCCACGCGGACTTCCCTGACCGCGTAGTAGCGACTCGTCGTAACTCACCATTGGTCATTGGACTCGGCGAAAACGAAAACTTCCTCGGCTCTGACGTCTCTGGTTTTATCGACTACACCAAGCGTGCCGTCGAAATGGGACAGGATCAAATCGTAACCATCACGGGAAATGATTACTCTATTATCGACTTCGAAGGAAACCCCGCAGAAGGTAAACCTTTCGATATTGAGTGGGATGCTGCCGCAGCAGAAAAAGGCGGATACGAATCCTTCATGGAAAAAGAAATCCATGAACAGCCAGCTGCTGTACGAGACACCCTTATGGGGCGTTTTGACGAAAACGGAAACCTTACTCTCGACGAACTAAAGATTGATGACAGTATCCTTCGCTCTATCGATAAAATTATCGTTGTAGCATGCGGTACCGCTGCATACGCTGGACAGGTGGCACGTTACGCAATCGAACACTGGTGCCGTATCCCCACAGAAGTTGAACTAGCACACGAGTTCCGTTACCGTGACCCCATCGTTAATGAGAAAACCCTTGTTGTTTCTCTCTCACAATCAGGGGAAACGATGGATACTCTGATGGCAGTACGACACGCACAAGAACAAGGCGCAAAAGTTGTCTCTATCTGCAACACCACCGGCTCAACCTTGCCACGTGAATCTGACGCGGCACTATATACCCACGCCGGGCCAGAAATTGCTGTAGCTTCAACGAAAGCGTTCTTGTCACAAATTGCAGCAGCCTACCTGCTAGGTCTTTACCTTGCTCAGCTTCGTGGCAATATGTACAAAGATGAGATTCAGCAGGTCTTGAGCGAGTTGCAAGCGATGCCCGAGAAAATTCAAGAACTTCTCACTAAAGAACAACAAATCAAAGACCTTGGTATCTCCATGAAAGATGCTAAGTCTGTGTTGTTCCTCGGCCGTCACGTCGGGTTCCCCGTGGCACTTGAAGGCGCTCTTAAACTCAAAGAGATTGCTTACATCCATGCAGAAGGCTTCGCAGCCGGCGAGCTGAAACACGGACCTATTGCTCTTGTCGAAGAAGGACAACCTATTTTCGTTGTTGTTCCTTCACCTCGTGGACGAGACTCTCTGCACTCTAAAGTTGTCTCTAACATCCAAGAAGTACGAGCACGTGGCGCAGTAACCTTGGTGATTGCAGAGGAAGGCGATGACGCAGTTCTCCCATACTCTGACCATGTCATCACCTACCCTCAGTGCCCAGCTCTCCTTCAGCCTCTACTGGCAACTGTGCCACTGCAAATCTTTGCATGTGCACTTGCCGGAGCTAAAGGCTTAGACGTTGACCAGCCACGTAACTTGGCAAAATCTGTGACAGTGGAATAGAATCGCAAACCATCAACGGGACAAAATCCTTGTAGTACCGTTGAGGTGAATTCTTCAGGGGGTGGAGAACCATGAATAATGGTTCTCCACCCCCTGACTTATTAGGGTGAAGCATGGGGGAGTAGTAGATGATTATTGGGACAGGCATTGACGTTGTCAATATCGACCGATTCGAAAAAATAATCCATAAAACACCGGCATTACGCCAGCGACTCTTCAGCGAAGAAGAACAGCAAAAACCGATACGCTCACTGGCAGCACGTTTTGCTGTTAAAGAAGCTGTTGCAAAAGCTCTAGGGGCACCATCAGGGCTGTCATGGAAAGACTGCTCTATCGTAAATAACGTTAGCGGAGAGCCTCAACTGCTTCTGTCGGGGACGGTCAAATCCTATGCCGAAAAATTATCTATCAACCGCTGGCATATAACGCTAAGCCACGATGAACCAATAGCCACTGCTATGGTGATAGCAGAACATCTTAGCGCCGAAGAACTAAAACTTCTCAGAACCATAGAACATCTTAAAAAGAGTAACTAGCGCCGAGTAACTTCAAAAGATCTCAAGGATGGACGGTCGATATGGATTATTTAACAGGCATAGACGAATACTACAAAACATATTCTCGTGAAAACCTCCAAAGCGATATACTTCTGCCCACCCCCTCTGACCATAAATACACTCGTGGAGTTTTAGGTATTGTCGCAGGCAGCTCAGAATATCCTGGTGCTGGATTGCTGACCACAAAAGCTGCGGTATACAGCGGGGTGGGTATGGTGCGCTTCCTTGGGGCTGAAGCCCTCAACGTCCTTATACATATACACGTTCCAGAAGCTGTATGTACTACAGACCGTGAGAAGATGCCTACCCCTGACGCGTGGTGTGCAGGTTCTGGCGCCACAGGAGAAGAACGACAAGAACTTCTCGAACGAATCATTGCTGAACCGATTCCGGCAGTATTAGATGCTCAAGCGTTACCCTATTTTGCTCAAGCTATTGCCCTGAACGGTACATCTCAGGCTCCTCGTATTGTGACTCCTCACGCTGGCGAACTGCATCAAATGCTTACTTGGATTGCTTCGCTTAACCCAACCTTGTGGAATCAGTACAACTCACAAGAAGTCCCACCACAACAAGAGATTCTCAAAAACCCCGGATACTGGGCTAGGCACACTGCTCAGCTAACGGGTGCAACGGTACTTCTCAAAGGGCATACTAGCTATATCGCTAACTCCGAATATGAGCATGGTTATGCTCTTCAAGCGCCCCATAGTTGGCTAGCCACAGCAGGAAGTGGAGACACCCTAAGCGGAATTATCGGTTCGTTTCTTGCCACACACCAGGCTCATGCCAGAGAACAAGAATTATCGTTGTCAGCTGTAGATTTTTTGCGTGTTACCGCAAGCGCTGTAGCAATTCATCATCAGGCAGCGCAGAAGGTTCATAGTAGCAAATACGGGGGTCCAACACCACCTAGCCTAGTGACAGAATATATAGCGCAGGCTATTTCAGAGACATTCCTGTGATACCTCTGTGACGGTAATAAAAATTGGTGGGTTTCCAGCTCTGGAAACCCACCAATTTTTTAAAGATATTAAGAATGCTAATAGGCGCCTTTTTTCGCAAAGACTGCACGTACGGTGCGGAAGAGAATAATAAAGTCACCAATAATCGACCAATTCTCAACATAGTATAGGTCTAGGCGAATAGATTCTTCCCATGAGAGGTCAGATCGTCCAGAAACCTGCCATAGACCAGTAATACCTGGTTTGACTAGTAGACGGCGATATGCTTCTTCCTCATACTGATTGACCTCAGTTTCCAATGGAGGACGAGGGCCCACCAAGGACATGTCACCAACAAGCACATTCCATAGTTGAGGTAATTCATCGATGGAATATTTCCGGATGAACTTTCCAACTTTGGTCACACGAGGATCGTCTGCCATTTTGAAGAGGACACCATTTCCTTGATTCTGACCTTCTAGCTCTTTTTTGAGTTCCTCAGCGTTGGTCACCATGGAACGGAACTTTGCCATCTTGAACGTCTCACCACGGTAGCCTACTCGCTCTTGGAAGAAAAATATTGGTCCTCCATCTAGCTTGATAATGATACCGACAACAATCAGTAAAGGAGCCAAAATAATAAGGCCTAACGCAGAACACACAATGTCAATAGTGCGTTTAACAAGGGCAGAGAAACCCTCCATACGAGGGGTTGATACGTGAATCAGAGGAACGCCGTTAAGTGGCTGGGTATGGATACGCGGTCCAGCGATATCAGTCATGGCTGGGGCCAGAATAAGCTTAATATGAGAAGCCGCAAGATCCCATCCCAAAGTTCTCAACTGTTTTGGGGTGAGCCTATGCCCTGAAGATACTGCAACGGCTTGAATATTATTCTCCACGCATACTCTAAGAATTTCTTGGGAGTCCGTGCTATAACCAAGAATTGGAGCTTCAACATCGGAGATGACTTTTCCTTCGGAATATCCAGGTAGATAAAAAGCAACCGGATTTAAACCTGAAAGTTGAGCTTCTGTCAAAATATCGTAAAGATGTTTACCAGACTCGGTATCCGAAATCACCAAAACACGGGTGAGAGCACGTCCGCGTCGACGCCAATGAACGAGGTAGCGACGTAGACTCCATCGAGCAGCTAATAGTAGTCCGACCCCTAGAGGATAGGCTATAAAAATATAGGTGCGGGCAAAATCTACCTTCGTCATGTACGAAAAAATAGCTAAGCCGCAGAAGAAATAGGTAGTAGCTTTGAAAACTAGACGATACTCATCGGTTCCTTGTCCTAGATACCGGATATTGCGAGAATTAGAGATATCAAGTGTGATAAACCATAAAATGGCAAGAACAAAACCCGTAGCAGTATAATTCCACGACGCACCAAAACGACCGAGCACTTCAGCGTTATTGAAACCAAAACTCACAATATGTGAAAAAATGATGGTGAACGTAATCACCAGAGCATCGCAGAGACATAAGGCCGCAACAACTTTAGGTTGCCAGGTTTTAAGACCGCGGTTTTCTGACCAACGTTGTTTAATGATGGTATTGCTAGCCACCTGAAGATTCCCCCGAATATTTCCCTAACATAAAGACCTAAGAGACACCCCTAAAAATTTGTATCTCCTAGTAAAACATCAGTATGTGAATAATACGCTATCTGACGTTATTGCGCTTCCCCCCATGATAATCCTATAGGTGCAGTAAACAGGCACATCACATCAAGAAGAAGGATAAATGTGGACAAAATTTCCTTAAAGAATGAATCTCATTAAGGTAAATAGACACAAACATGATGAACTGACGCTTAGCTAAGCCCCGCTTCTGTGAGAATAAACTCTATAACAGGGGCATATAAATGTGGAGTAACATTGTCATCCATTGGAACAACCTCCAAAATATGACCTTGTTCAGCAGAAACGAAAAGCCCCGGATCATTACAATCAGCAATACCAATAGTGTCAATACCAGCAGAAGCCGCAAAACCTGCTAAACCGTGATCTGCAATGACCAAATCAGGCACAACACCACGCTCAGATAATTGAGACAACGCAAGAGACATAGGCCCAGGAAAATGCGTATGCTGAAGCCCCCCATACTGCTCAAAAACAACGACATCAAAAATCTGGCGAAGATCCCCATCTAAAAACCGTTCACCCTCGCGAATACTCAGAACCTGCGCCCCACGAGAACGAGCCGCATATGCCATCTGCGCATAAATCGGAAACAGCCCAGCTGGGTGCCCCGTCGCAAAAAGAAGCGACTTCTTCTCACGGACCGCAGTACCAAAAATACGAGCGTAACGGCGCAAGGCCTCAACACACAAACGAGCGCTAATAGTATCTTGACCTGTACGATACTGCGGGTCATCTACGATGCCCACTCGACGAGTCATCACCTCAAAAACATCGTCGTACGTCCAAGAGCGAGTCCATTTCACCCCAAACTCTAAATGTTCATTACCGTCAATAAACCCCTGAACATGGCTGAGATTATTCTCTCGAGGAGTCGCAACCTCACCCGTAATTTTAGAGGCATCTAAATACGCCATAAACTCATCATCAGACATCGTAAAATGTTGAACACCAACACCCTGAGGATACATATTGCGCTCCTTCGACAAAACAGAAACTTTTCTACGCCAAACTCATAAGAGTTCTATACAAGCTAAGCATATCTTCTGCACTATGCTCCCATGTTTTCACCCTCGCACGTTGAACACCATTGTGCCCCAATAAACGCCTACGTTGTGGCGAACGAACCATCCGCTCTAAAGCAAACGCCCACGCCTCAGGAGTGCGCGAAGCAACCAACACTCCACTAACGCCATCTGCAACAGCGCTTCTGAGACCATCAACATCACTTGCTAAAACCGCAGCACCACAGGCTTGAGCCTCTAACGCCACCAAACCGAAAGTCTCAGAAGAGGAAGGAACCGCTACAATATCCGCCTGACGGAAAAACTCCGCCAACTTTTCTGGAGGACATGAAGGATAAAAATCAATACACTCATCCACACCTAGCTCTTGGGAACGAGAGACAAGCTGTCGATGATACTCAGGGCTACCCTGCCCGATAAAAGCACACCTTATAGATATATCAGGAGGTAAAAGAGCAAGCGCCTCCACCAAAATATGCACACCCTTTAACGGTTGAGGACGTCCTGCAAAGACCAGAAAACATTGAGAAGAAGAACCCTCATGAGCACGGTGAGACGGTACTACGTCATGAAAAACATGAGTATCAACACCCGGAGGGATGACGACAACCTTCTCTTTCTGCACCCCATACCAACGCACCATCTGCTGAGCTTCATCAACAGTATTAACCACCAAAGATGTAACTTCTCGACATATCATCTGCTCACCCTCGTACCGAGCCTGAGGCTCACGATCTTCACCCTGCCCAGAACGAGCATCCTTAGCGGCGGCGGTTGTGTGCATGGTATGTACCCACGGCACAGAATAATCCTTCCATGCAATCTCTCGCAAAGAAAGAACACACATACCTGAGAGCCAATAATGAGAATGCACCACATCAGGCTTTTTTACCGCTGAACGAGATACAGCCATTGCAAAATCATCGACGACTAATGGAAGCTGTTCTTTTGCTGCGCCTACAGCAGAATCCACACGAACGTTATGTATAAGTGTCCGAGGTAAAAATTCAGATACCTGCACTGACTCTGAAGGAGAAGAAGAAGTATCTAACGTAAAAACCTCCACCGACAAGTCCGGATACAGCTTCAACAACGCCTGAAGAGAACGAAGAATATACACATTCATTCCACCAGCATCCGCGGTACCAGGCTGATCTAACGGAGAAGTATGCATCGACATAATATGAAGATGCATCCTAGAAGAGTTAGAAAAACTAAGCTGAGAAAAAAACTTTGTAGTATCGTGCTGCACCTTTTTACTGTATTGCACAATAAACACAGACGCACCTATTTATCCTTAAGATACGTCACGAATAGGATGCACTACACCACCAATAGAGGAACATGAGATACTAAAAACCACAAACCTCAGGAGTCCAACCATGCAACAAACACCCTCAAAATATCACCCAGATGAAAACGACCTCGAACGTCTAGCCATCATCAATACCCACGCTATCGGACACAACGTTCAAACCATCCGAAAAAATATTGGAAACCGAACACTAATCGCCATTATCAAAGCAGACGCCTACGGACACGGCGCAGTCCCCGTAGCAAAAACAGTGTTAGAAGCTGGCGCTGACATCCTTGGAGTGGTACACGTTAGCGAAGCTCTCAAACTCCGAGAAGCTGGAATTGAAGCGCCCCTGATTGCATGGCTCCACACACCCCGCACACCTTTCAAAGCTGCCATAGCACATAACGTCCAACTAGGCAGCTCTGGGTGGGACCTCGAGTACATCGCACAAGCTGCAGAACAACTGAATAAAACTGCTCACGTCCACCTCAAAATAGATACCGGCTTAGGGCGTAACGGATGCACCCCCGACCAATGGGAAACATTCTTCGTCCGCGCCAAAAAATATCAAGACCAAGGTCTTATCAACGTCTGCGGCATCTTCTCACACCTCGCCGTAGCAGATGAACCTCAACGTATCACCGAAACACAACAACAACTAACAAACTTCTCGGACGCCATACAACAAGCCCAAACACTAGGACTACACCCCAAATACATCCACTTGGCCAATACACCCGGAACCTTATGCGCAGGAGAAGGACTCTACGAACAAGAACTACTCGGTAACACCGTGCGAGTCGGTCTTGGACTTTACGGGCTGAGTCCTATTGACGGTAAAACCTCACAAGAACTGGGTTTGCAACCAGCAATGACACTGCAAACATACATTAGTGCAGTCAAAGAAGTCCCCGCCGGACAAGGAGTCTCTTACGGGCTCAACTACCGCACCTCACAACCGACAACATTGGCACTCATCCCCATGGGATACGCAGATGGTATTCCTCGTATCGCACAGAACGCACCAGTGCGTATCTACCGAGAAGGCTATCCAGCACAAAACCATACTGTCGTTGGAAGAATTGCCATGGACCAGATGGTGATAGATCTTGGCCAAGCCGGATTATCAGAGGATAAGCACGGATACTTAGACGCTCGCGTTGTCATCTTCGGAGATGGTGAAAACCCTCCTGTAGAAGCTTGGGCTGACGCTGCTCAGACTATCAACTATGAGATTGTCACTCGTATTTCTGCTCGAGTTCCACGAGTCTACCGTCCCTAAAAAAACACAGAACAAAGAATATGATGAACCAGACCGTAACTTTCGAACTGTCTTCTATAGAAGACACCCAAAAGATTGCAGAAGCCTTAGCACCACTACTACAACCAGCAGACCTCATCTTACTCAACGGCGAATTAGGAGCCGGAAAAACGACTTTTACACGTTGCCTTGGGCAGGGGCTCGGCGTACGTGACGGAATCATTTCTCCGACCTTTGTCCTTTCTCGAGTGCATCCTAACCTTCCTGACGGTATTCGCCCAGGTGGGCCTGACCTCGTCCACGTAGATGCTTACCGTCTGAGCAGTGCCGAAGAAATTGATGACCTTGACCTCGAATATTCTCTAGAACGCTCGGTGACGGTTGTTGAGTGGGGAGAACATAAAGTCGAACACCTCAGTGATTCTCGCCTAGAGATAGACATCATTCGGGCAACCGGAGGAGACGGAGAAATCCCGTTCCAACAGACCTCTAGCGACGATGACGCCGATGAACACAGCTCAGAGCCACGTACTATGATGATTCGTGGATACGGGCCTCGGTGGGACAGCACGAACTGGAACGCTATAATGCAAGCACTCTCGGCTGTCTTGAACGCTCAACAATAATCTTTGCTAAGGAAACCGCTAGACTAGATAACGTGTTTGTACTTGCTTTAGATTCATCCGCTACCGCATCTGTCGCCCTCGGCCAATGGACTGCCGATGGGGTCAAGCTCTTAGCCCAGCGTAAAACCTCAGATACTCGTTCACATGCTGAAGTCATGGCTCCATATGTGCACCAAACCTTAGAACAAGCTCACGTCAAAGCTGAAAACCTTGATGCTGTGCTCGTCGGCAGAGGACCGGGACCTTTTACGGGGTTACGTGCTGGAATCATGACAGCTCGAGCACTCAGCTTCGCTCACCATATTCGGTGCTACGGTCTCATGAGCCTGTACGCTATCGCAGAATCAGCATATGAACATGCCCAAAAACACCAATATCATCGCTTTTTCGTCGCTACTGATGCCCGACGTAGAGAAGTCTATTCAGCAGAATTTGAACTGACCGCTTGCGGGTATCAGCTATGCGGTGAACCAACGGTGGGGTCTGCTCAAAACCTTAAAAATCTGCCAGTCTACGGTGCTGGTGCCGGACTATACTCTAACCTTCTTAACGCTGTTCCTGAGTTTACTCAATCTCAGCCTGACGCTATTGACTTACTACAAGCTGCATGGCGTCTGGGAGAACAGCGTCTAGAAACAGAAACGAGTGCACTCTATTTACGTGAATCTGATGCAAAAGTTCCTCAGTCTATGGTGGCGTTAGGAACCGCCTAATGAACCAGACGAGAACCGCCTCAGATGGCTCAGCTGTGGTACTAAGAGAATTAGAACTTGTTGATATCGAACAAATACATCGGTTAGAGTGCGAACTCTTCCCCGTAGATGCTTGGCCGATAGAAATGTTCTTAGCAGAAGTACAACATCCGACTCGTTACTACATCGTGTTAGAACAAGACCACAAAATTATTGGGTATGCCGGAGTTATGACCGTAGCTGATACTGCTGACATCCAGACCTTAGCTATTTGTCCGTCCAAAAGACGTTGCGGTTACGGCACCTGGCTTTTAGAAACCTTGCATGAACAAGCCTGCGCTCGGGGGGCACAACGTGTCATGTTAGAAGTACGAGCCGACAATCCTGCTGCTCAAAACTTATATGTAGCTCAAGGGTATTTACCCGTACACCGTCGCGAACGATACTATAACGATGGCGTAGACGCTCTGATAATGATGAAAGACCTCGAAGCCGTCGAACCTCTCCAAGAAGAAAAGCACCATGACCAATAGCATAGAACCTCTTGTACTAGGAATTGAATCATCCTGTGACGAAACAGGAATTGGTATTGTACGAGGAACAACTCTCCTGAGCAATACGGTTTCTTCATCCATGGAAGAACATGTCCGCTTCGGGGGAGTCATTCCAGAAATTGCCTCTCGCGCCCACCTCGAAGCAATGATTCCAGCAATACAGCAAGCTCTTGACGAAGCTCAAGTGGGTTTAGACGAAATAGACGCTATTGCTGTTACTGCAGGGCCAGGTCTTGCTGGGGCTCTTATCGTGGGGGTCTGTGCCGCTAAAGCGTTAGCTGCTGCTACCGGTAAACCCCTATACGGTATTAACCACCTCGTCGCTCACGTTGGTGTCGGACTGCTTGACCAACCAACCGGCACACTCCAGCTCGGACAGCTCTGTGAACGCGGTCTTGGAGCGCTCCTTGTCTCTGGCGGGCACACCGAAATTCTTGCTGTACACAACATCACCTCGAATGTTCGTCTTCTCGGCGCTACCCTCGATGACGCGGCGGGGGAAGCCTACGATAAAGTAGCCAGACTTTTAGGTCTTAACTATCCTGGCGGTCCCGCTATTGACCAAGCTAGTCGTTCTGGCAATCCTCAGGCTTTCCGATTCCCACGTGGACTTTCTGCTCGAAAATTTATGGGGACAGCCGAGGCGCCTGGACCCCACCGTTACGATTTTTCTTTCTCCGGTCTCAAAACAGCCGTTGCGCGAGTTATTGAAGGATATCAAGCACGCGAAGAAAGCGTCCCTGTTGCCGACATTGCTGCTTCTTTCCAAGAATCAGTAGTAGACGTCATCACCCACAAAGCCTTATTAGCATGTACTGAACAAGGGCTAGAAACATTGCTCTTAGGCGGTGGAGTTGCTGCAAACTCACGGCTACGAGAACTTCTTGCTCAACGTTGCGCCGAACATTCGGTAGAACTAATCGTTCCTGAACTGTCTTTATGCACTGATAACGGGGCGATGGTAGCGGCATTAGGGGCACGTCTCGTTGCGGAGGGGATAAAACCTTCTCCTCTAGAGTTCGAGACAGACTCCTCCTTACCTGTGCAGATCATTTCAGTGTAAGAATCTATGCTTGAATGCCACCCGATGCAGAATCCCGTATTCGTTGAGCTACTAAATCTTTGACTACTGCACGTAAATTACCCCCTGAAGACTGAGCAACATGACGTTGTCTGGCACTGTTTCCTCCAGAACTTATAATCGTCTCAAGATGCTTTAGTTCTTCAGTGCACCCTAAATCGTGCGCAATAGGGTAGAGCCTATCGATGAGCTCTCGTAGGTCTTCTTGTATATGGCGTTCATCATTGCGATTATTTTGAATAATAATAGCGTCCAAACCATAGCGTGCCGCACGCCATTTATTCTCTTGAACATGCCAAGGCTTGAGGGCTTCTATTCTTTCTCCCTTATCAAGCTTTCGTGAGAAAGATTCAACAAGACATTGGGTTAACGCTGCGATAGCAGCAATATCTTTGAGCGAAGACAACCCATCGCAAATACGCATCTCCACGGTGCCATAATGTGGTACTGGGCGAATATCCCAACGGTTTTCGCTCGGATCATCGATGACCCCTGTATGGAGCATATCTTGTAGGTAATTTTCATAATCTTCCCAACTTTCGAAGTGGAAAGGGAGTCCTGCTGTTGGAAGCTGCTGAAACATTAAAGCTCTTTGGCTGGCATAACCAGTATCTACTCCTTCCCAAAAAGGGGAAGAAGCTGATAAGGCAAGTAGATGAGGGTAATAGGTGGTGAGTCCGTCGATAATAGGTAATGCTTTGTCTCGAGAATTGACGCCAACATGTACATGAACACCATAAATAACCATCTGTCGCCCCCAATATTGGGTACGGTCTAGCATCTTGAGATAGCGTTCTTTGGAAGCTACTGGCTGGTCAAGACTACGTGAGAATGGGTGTGTTCCGGCAGAGAAGAACTCTATCCCTAACTCGTCAGTTATCTGTTGAAGAGCCAATGCTCCTTGATGTAACTGTTCTATGGCTTCTGCCACGGTTGTGCAAACTCCGGTGACAAGTTCTAGCGTATTATCGAGGAACTCTCCCGTGAGGTGAGGGCCCTGAGCACTGTCCAATAATTCGGGGTTTTTTTGCTGTACTAGTGCTAGCACTTCTTGCGCTCGAGAGCATAGCTCTTGTGTTTGAGCGTCGACAAGGGCAAGCTCCCACTCTACCCCTAATGTGGATGGTGCGGACGGCGCGAAGGGAATCATCGTTCTCCTACCTGTGATGGTGTTTTTCCATGGTAGGTCAGAAAAGACGGATTACGTACTTATGACGTCATAAAGGTGAGACAGCCAACGCTAATCGTCGAGAAGTTTTACCTTCTCCAATACGCGTTAAAATGAGTGTTCCATGGTGCCCTTTCCCCGATTTTTTGGTATTTTTTTGGGCTCCAAGGAGTTTGATACGTAGCTGTTCAGGAGAAATATCTACTCCCCGTTTTTTAATGGTGAGTGTCGTGATGCTATTTTCACGTACCCAGCGTTTGAGATGTTTGTCGTTAATCGGGAGTACCTGTTCTACACGGTATCCTTTAACGCCTCGTATCTGCAGAGGATGTGAACTTGTCAGATACGCAATATGTTCGTCAATAAGTTCTGCGTCGGTGGTACGAATAATTTCGCTGAGAAGATGCGCACGAATTAAAGCACCGTCTGGCTCATAAATATATTCTTTGACCTCATACAGCGGTTCAGATGCTTGTTGCTGGCTGTGAGATTCATGGTAAGGGCTAGAAACCTCAGTGACAACTGACGGCTCAAAAGGGTCACTATCAAGGACGAGCGCGCTTCTTTTAACGTGAGGTTGTGCTAACGCGTTAAACCACAGCACGACTTCAACAACAGACCCATGATGGCTAATCCACTGTGCTTCACATTCTTCAGGTATTTGATCGTGGGGGATAGCTGGCCCCATTTTGACGCCCATGGCGATTCCTGTTTGTGCTAATTCTCGGATGAACGATAGAGGTGGAGAAAAATCTTCTGCGTCAAAAGTCCGTGATTGTGTTTTACCCTGTTGAACTGTTCTTCGTGCCGGATCAAGCCATAACGCATCAATAGGGCGACCAAATATATGAGGAAGTGCCTTTAGCTCGAGTTGTTGCACATCTGCGCACAAAACCTGTGCTGTTGGAAAATCAGCAAGATTATATTGAGCGTAACTAGCTGTTTGCTCGTCGATATCTACGGCAGTAACGGCTAACCCTGCTTGAGCGAAACAGAGTGCATCAGCACCAATACCACACCCCAAATCTGCAACAGAATGAACTTTCGCTTGTACAAAACGTTGTGCATGTACCATCGCGACAGCTTGGCGCGTAGCCTGCTCATATCCAGCTTCACTGAGAAGCATGTGATGAGCTCTATCCCCAAATTTTTTGGAAGCTTTCGTTCTATTTTTTGCTTGAGCTAAAATCCTGCGAACACTTTCTGCACTGAAACCTTGTGCCCGTAATTGTGTTGCATAATTGAGAGCTTGACTCGTATGGTAAGGGACGAATTGGGCAATTGCTTCTAACTCTTCTTGAGTTTCTTCAACTGCTGGTGCCGGATGTACAGAGGTGCTCATAGTCGTCAGTGTCCTTATATTGGGCTAGAACTCATATTATAGATGCGCTGTGTGCGAAACTGGCGGGTTTTCTTGACCTTCTCTAGGGTACGGCTCTAAAGTTTGTGTTAGCACTTAAGAGCTGACAGTGCTAATTATTCTTGAAGAAGTATCGGCACCGCGACGACGACACTTTCTCAAAAGCACCATTTAGCTCAAACATCAGAAATGTTAAAAGAACATCAAGGAGCAAAAATGTCCTCCATCAAACCACTCGAAGACCGCGTAGTCGTCCAGATTCTCGAAGCAGAACAGACCACCGCATCCGGACTTGTTATCCCTGATACCGCTAAAGAGAAGCCACAGGAAGCAAAAGTTATCGCAGTTGGTCCCGGACGCACCGACGAAAAAGGCAACCGCATCCCCGTAGACGTAGCAGAAGGCGATATCGTCATCTTCTCCAAATACGGCGGAACCGAAGTATCCTTCGGCGGAGCAGACTACCTCATTCTCTCCGCACGCGACGTATTGGCTATCGTCAACAAATAATCTTTTCCGCACACAATACAAAGGAGCTAAGAATTCATGGCAAAACAGCTTGAATTCAATGATGCAGCTCGTAAGAGCCTGCAAGCTGGTGTGGATAAACTCGCAAACGCTGTCAAAGTGACGTTGGGCCCTCGCGGGCGCAACGTCGTCCTTGACAAGCAGTGGGGCGCACCTATCATTACTAATGACGGTGTATCTATCGCTCGTGAAATTGAACTAGAAGACCCATACGAAAACCTTGGCGCTCAACTCGCCAAAGAAGTCGCCACCAAAACAAACGATGTAGCAGGTGACGGTACAACTACTGCAACCGTACTCGCTCAAGCGCTTGTTTCTGAAGGTCTGCGTAACGTCACCTCTGGTGCCGCACCAGGAGAAGTCAAACGAGGCATTGAAACCGCCGTCCGTGCTGTCTCCCAACGGCTACTCGAAAACGCCAGAGACGTTCAAGGCGAAGAAGTCGCACACGTAGCGGCTATCTCAGCACAGTCCCCAGAAATTGGTGAACTTCTCGCCCAAGCTTTCGACAAAGTCGGACAAGACGGCGTCATCACCATCGAAGACGGTTCAACCACAGAAATTGAACTGGAAATTACCGAAGGTATGCAATTCGACAAAGGCTACCTCTCACCATCATTCGTCACCGACTCTGATCGTGCAGAAGCAGTCCTCGAAGATAGCTTAATCCTGCTCTACCAAGGCAAAATCTCAACAGTCGCTGAGATTATGCCACTGCTAGAAAAAATTGTTCAGGCAAAAAAGCCACTGACCATCATCGCAGAAGACGTAGACGGAGAAGCTCTTAGCACCCTCGTCGTCAATAAGCTTCGAGGAAACCTCAACGTCGTTGCCGTCAAAGCTCCTGGCTTCGGAGACCGCCGCAAAGCAATTATGCAAGACCTTGCAATTCTTACCGGCGGCACTGTGATCACCGGAGAACTCGGTATCTCCCTTGACTCAGTTACCCTTGACCAGCTTGGCTCAGCACGACGTATCACCGTCACTAAAAACAACACCACCATCGTTGAAGGTGCCGGAACCTCTGCAGACGTCGCTGAACGAGTCAGCCAACTCCGCGCAGAAATTGAGCGAGTCGACTCCGAATGGGACCGTGAAAAGCTCAAAGAACGCCTAGCAAAACTTGCCGGTGGCGTTGGCGTCATCAAAGTTGGTGCAGCAACCGAGGTCGAAGCAAAAGAACGTAAACACCGTATTGAAGACGCAGTGTCCTCAACCCGTGCAGCCCTTGAAGAAGGCATCGTCGCAGGCGGAGGAACAGCTCTCGTGCATGCGTTAGCAGCACTTGAAGGTATGACACTTGAGTCAAAAGACGCTCAAACCGGTGTTGAAATCGTCAAGAAAGCACTCGTCCAACCTCTACGCTGGATTGCTCAAAACGCAGGCGAAGATGGATACGTTGTCACCAGCAAAGTAGCTCAACTACCTGTTGGCTCTGGCTTTAACGCACGTACCGGCGACTATGAAGACCTCATCGCTGCTGGTGTTATTGACCCCGTCAAAGTAACACGCTCAGCACTAGAGAACGCTTCATCCATTGCCGCATTGGTGCTGACAACCGAAACCCTCGTCGTCGAGAAACCAGAAACAGAGGACGAAGAAGAGAAATAAAATATTTTCTTCTCAGAACCTCTAACGGTACAGAAGAGCCTGTTTTAGCCTCCCGTATAGGGACTAAAACAGGCTCTTCTGGCCTCAAAAAGAACTTGTGTTTGCTCACAGTAGGCTTCGAAAAAATACTATTTAGGCAGACAATCGACTCCAGTTCCGGTAACGTTCAAAGGTCAGCACTCTCGTCAATCAGATATACACACAGAAAGAGAACTCTTTCATGGTTGCGCAAACACACACCAAATACCCGTTGAATAGGCGGTGGCTTAAAACCCAAGGTTTTCGCCCCGAAATTCAAGGCCTACGCGCATTAGCTCTCTTCCTCGTTGTCACCTACCACATCTGGTTCGGCAAAGTTTCTGGAGGCGTCGACGTCTTCCTCTTCATCTCCGCCTTCCTCCTCTCCCTCTCAACCTTACGTAAAATCAATGAGGGAAGACCGCTGGCCCTCATCAAATACTGGTTACACGTTTTTCAACGCTTACTGCCGGCTGCTGCCACCGTCATCGCAGGAACAGTAATCGCCGCATGGTTCTTCCTGTCCCCATCACGAATCATGGGCATCATCCACGATGGTATAGCTGCACTTTTTTACTTTCTCAACTGGCGTTTAGCATATAATTCAGTAGACTATTACGCCCAAGACGCAGCCACCAAAACACCTCTACAACACTTCTGGTCGCTGTCCATGCAAGGACAGATTTTTATCCTCTGGCCAATCCTCTTCTTCTGCGTCGCATTACTCGTCCGCCGCTTCCGCCTCAACCTCATCGGAACAGCCCTCCTAGTATTCGGTACCGTCTGGGGAATCTCTCTCGCATTTTCTATCTATGAAACTGCAACAAACCAAGGCTTCGCATATTTTGATACCCGCACCCGAGCCTGGGAATTTGCTACCGGAACGCTCCTTGCCATAGTGACCTTCTACTGGAAACCTCCACAATGGCTTCGCATCCCCATGGGATGGGTTGGCGTTGCCGGACTCATCCTCTGCGGGCTCATCCTGCCAGTACAAGAAGCCTTCCCCGGATACCTTGCACTCTGGCCCGTTACTTGTGGCGCCCTCGTCATCCTTGCCGGACAGACAAACTCCCCATGGGGTGTAGACCGAATTCTCAGCTCCACACCACTACTAAAACTCGGTGAAATTTCCTACGCTCTGTACCTCGTACACTGGCCGGTCTACATTATCTACTCAACTCGCGCTCGCGTGGACCACCCCAATTTTTTGGTCGGTTCTTTGCTCATCATTAGCTCGATAGTCATTGCCACCATCATTCACTATGGAATTGAAGAACCTCTACGACGTACTCCCACCGTTAAAAAACATGCGGTACCGAAACCTCATCGTGGAATGAAAAAACTTCTCTCCGGTGCTACTACTCGCCCAATAGCTATTATTCTGAGCTGCTTCATGCTTGTTGGTGTTCCTCTCGTGGGCGCTAAAGCGTGGGTTCACCATCGTAACAATCAGCTCGAAGCTCTTGCCGAAGCTGCTGGAAGCCCCGACTTTCCTGGGGCGTATGCCTACAATGAGGCTTCTACTCATTACAAGTATCCGCCTATTCCTACTACCGACCCCGAAAAACAATACGATGGTATCGACCCGAACGGTTGTGGCGGTCTTATTGGAGGAGACAGGGGAGTCATCAGCTCACTCTGCGGACTTGAACAGAACTCCTCTAAGGCAGATAGTCCTTTAGTGATGGTTATTGGGTCTTCGCATGCTGGACAATCTATTGCGTTCTATAGACCGTGGGCTCAAGAGCACCAAATAAACCTTATGGATTTACATCTTGGCGCGTGTCGTTATCCTTTGGAAGCAGAACCGAACCCTAACGAAGAATGCGAAGAATACAACGCTAATATTCGTCAGCTCGTACTTGATATTCACCCTGAGGCCGTCGCTTTGCTCGTAACACAGACAGACGCGCATCACTCGGAGATTCTCGTACCCGGTATCGAAGAAGAAATTGAAGCATACACTCGAGCAGGGATACAGGTTTTTGCGTTACGTGATAATCCTCGATGGGCTGATAATATTTATGATTGCGCTCAGACTCATCCAGAAGATCCTACGTTTTGTGGAGAAAAGCGGGAACAAAAGCTTGCAGATATTAATCCTGCCCAAGAACTCGTAGACCGCAATCCCTTGGTTTATGGTCTTGATTTTTCGGAACAATATTGCCCCTATGGTTTTTGTTCTCCTATTTTTGGCAACGTCTATGTGTACATGGACGATAACCATATTTCTCGTGCGTACGGTTCTACTTTGGATCAAGAACTCAACCAACAGCTACAAGAACAAGGGTTTAGCCTCGGACGTACCTAAACTACATATTTATCGCGTTAAACACTAATCACGGGGTGAATCTCACTCCTACCATGTTGTCTGTTATCACGAAGAGAAAATTACTTACCTGTGGCACCAAAAGAACGTCGATTTAGACCGGAGATTCAAGGGTTACGCGCTTTTGCTGTGACCTTGGTCGTTGCCTACCATTTTTGGCTCGGGCGAGTTTCGGGAGGGGTGGATGTTTTCCTCCTCATCTCCGCTTTTTTGATGACGCTTTCATTCACTCGGAAACTAGAAACAGGTCAGCCAATCGGTTTTAAAGCCCTCAAAGACTACTGGGCACGTACTTTTAAACGTATTATGCCTTTGGCTACGGCAACTGTTCTACTGGTGCTGATTGGGACATGGTTTTTTCTGCCTGCGCCACGGTGGCAAGGGATTATGGATGAAGCCGTTTCAGTCGTTTTTTATTATGAAAACTGGTGGTCCATCAACAACTTGGTGGATTATTATGCTGCTGATTCTTCACAGGCCTCACCGTTACGCCACTTCTGGTCGCTATCAGTTCAAGGGCAAATATTTCTTCTATGGCCTTTACTCTTTGGTCTGAGCTGGGTCATTTACCGTATGATAGGGCGACGGTTCGCTCGCGGTATTCTAGCAACTCTTTTTGGTGCTGTTTTTCTTGCTTCATTGACGTACTCGGTCTATTACACACATCTTGACCAACAGCTTGCATATTTTTCTACGTACACTCGCCTTTGGGAATTTGCCTTAGGTTCTTTGGTTGCTATCGGGCTGCCGTATCTTCGCTTCCCTTCAGCCATCAAAATAATGGTGGGTTGGATGGGCCTTATCGCAATAGTATTATGTGGCCTTATCCTAGATGTTGAGGGTAATTTCCCTGGGTATTATGCCTTGTGGCCCACTTTAGCAGCCGCTGGTGTACTGGTTAGCGGAGATAGTGCAAGCCGATGGGGTGTGGAGCGTTTACTCTCCCTCAAACCTTTACTATGGCTTGCGACATATTCTTATGGGCTTTATCTCATCCACTGGCCTCTTCTTGTGTTTTACCTCTACACCGTCGACCAAGAAAAGGCCAGTACCAGCGCTGGAATCATACTCTTTGCAATATCGTTGGGATGCGCTTGGATTCTTACTCAGGCGAATAAAAAATTCTTAACATGTGCTCAGCGTTTTGACGGCAATGCACGTTTTTCTGTCCTGATTGTTGGATGCTGTATGACCGTTGTCCTCGTAAGTACAACATTATGGAACGTTGTTTTAGAACGTGCAGAACAACGCCTGAACGCTCAACCTATAGTCGATAACCCTGGTGCCCTTGCCCTTGAAGCAGGTTTTATTTACGAAGGTGAAGAAAATGCTGGTATTCGCCCTAGCTCTGCTGACCGTTTCGACGACCGTCCCCTCTATAACACCTCTTGTGCGCCGAGCCTTCTAGAAACATACCATTTTGAAAAATGGAACTGTCATCAACTGACAACTTCTGAAGAGCCCACACACCGAGTCATCGCTGTTGGAAACTCTCATATGGATCAGTGGGGCGATCCGCTTATCTCACTAGCAACACAAGAAAATTGGGATCTTCAATTCCTACAATTTAACGACTGCTACCTACTTGACCCTGCCCGTAATACAACAAATCAAGGATGCCAACGCTGGATTGAGAACTCACAACGCTATATCGATGAGCAAAAACCTGACCTCGTCATCACCATTGGAACAATCTCCGTGTACGAAGGCTCGGGGGAGTACGTCCCTGACGGGCTAGAAGAGTTTATTGAACATCTTGAGCACGAAGGTATTGAGATTGTTGCTCTTCGGGATAACCCTCGTTTTGAATCAACTCATGCAGATTGTGAGACAAGAACCCATCAGCTCTGCACCTTCGACTCAGAACTTGCTCAACAATCTAACCCCTTAGAAGAATACGCAGCACAATACCCTAACTTCGGCACTGTCGATATGACAGACCTAATTTGCCCCAACGCAGAGTGCCCTTCTGCTGTCGGTAACGTGTACGTATATCGTGATGATTCACATCTAACACAAACATTCGTCGTCTCTGCAGAAAATTTCTTCATTCAACGGATGCTTGAAACGCTTGAAGGTACTGAACACACCGATACGGTTGATGAATCTTCGGTACCGGAATATTCAGGCACATAAACTCGGTAAGCTCATCAGGTACAGAAAATATTGAATCGGTGAGACGTATACCCTTTTTATCGTGGAACTATTAGGGTTCACACCCTCTGGGGTTTACTATTAACAATTGGATAACCTCTTTTTCTCTTTCTTATCAGAGAATAACTCCCACAACCGAAAGGTCCGATTCGTTCATGGCTACGCCCACCGCATTGTCTGAAGATCCTTTTGGCTTCACCGGCCTCACCTACGACGACGTTCTTCTGCTACCAGGTAATACCGACGTCAATCCTGCAGATGCTGATACCTCCACAAAATTATCGAAGCGTATCACCCTGAACACTCCTATTATTTCTGCTGCGATGGACACCGTCACTGAATCGGATATGGCTATTGCAATGGCTCGTCTGGGTGGACTGGGCGTACTACACCGTAATCTTTCCATTGAGGACCAAGCTACTCACGTAGACCGCGTTAAACGTAGCGAGTCTGGAATGATTACTAATCCCGCAACCATCGGGCCGGAAGCAACTATCGAAGAATTTGATGCCGTATGCGGACACTTCCGAGTTTCTGGACTTCCCGTCGTCGACGAAAACGGTATTTTGGTCGGTATCATCACCAACCGTGATATCCGTTATTTACCCGAAGCTGAATACTCACAGCGCACTGTTCGCGAGATTATGTCCCCTATGCCACTAATCACCGGCTATGAGGGGATGTCCAAAGAAGAAGCCTACAACCTATTAGCTTCTAACAAGATTGAAAAGCTACCTCTTGTTGATCAAAACGGCAAATTGACCGGTTTGATTACAGTCAAAGACTTTATCAAAACAGAACAGTACCCTCGCGCCACCAAAGACGACGAAGGCCGTCTTCGCGTTGGTGCGGCTGTTGGATTCTTTGGTGACGGCTACGAACGAGCTATGACCTTAGTAGAAGCCGGCGTTGATGCACTCTTTATCGATACCGCTAACGGACACTCACAAGGCGTACTCGATATGATTGCCCGTCTTAAAAAAGATTCTGCTGCCGACCACGTCGATATCATCGGCGGACAGGCAGCAACCCGCGCTGGTGCACAAGCCATTATCGACGCTGGAGCAGACGGCGTTAAAGTTGGTGTTGGCCCTGGTTCTATTTGCACTACTCGCATTATCGCTGGTGTAGGTGTCCCGCAGGTAACAGCCATTAACGAAGCTGCTAAGGCTGCTATTCCGGCAGGCGTTCCTTTGATTGCTGATGGCGGTATGCAACATTCCGGTGAAATCGGTAAAGCCCTTGTTGCTGGTGCTGATTCTGTGATGATGGGGTCGATGCTTGCCGGCACCGCAGAATCTCCTGGCGACCTAATTTTTGTTGATGGCAAACAATTCAAAGCATACCGAGGTATGGGTTCCTTAGGCGCAATGGTTTCTCGTGGACGCCACAAGTCTTACTCGAAAGACCGTTATTTCCAAGCGGATGTTTCTTCTGAAGAGAAACTTATTCCTGAAGGTATTGAAGGACGTGTTCCTTTCCGCGGTCGTGTCGGCTCTGTTTTGCATCAGCTTGAAGGCGGTCTACGTCAGACAATGTTCTATGTTGGCGCTCGCACCATTGAAGAATTGAAATATGAGGGTAAGTTCGTGCGTATCACCCCCGCAGGACTCAAAGAGTCTCACCCTCATGACATTATGATGACGGTCGAAGCACCAAACTACCGTCGCTAAATCATTCGGCGTGGTATATCCCATAAGCGTTATGCGCTTGCTGGGGTATTGCCTCTAACGAAAGGAACAAACCATGTCCGATATCGAAATTGGTTTATCAAAACGGGCTCGTCGCACCTATAAGCTCGACGATGTTGCTCTAGTACCTTCTCGTCGTACTCGCGACCCTGAAGACGTGAGTACTTCATGGCGTATTGACGCTTTTACCTTTGAGACGCCTCTCATTGGTGCACCGATGGATTCGGTGATGTCTCCACAAACCGCCATCGCACTTGGACGGTTGGGCGGATTAGGCGTTTTAAACCTTGAGGGATTGTGGACTCGCTATGAGAACCCTCAACCTTATTTGGATGAGATTACTTCTTTAGAGCTTAACGATCCTGTTGCTGCTACTCGCCGCATGCAAGAAATCTATGCTGAGCCTATTAAAGCTGAGCTGATTACTAAACGCCTTTCAGAAATTCGTGATTCTGGTGTTATTGTTGCAGGCTCTTTGACTCCTCAACATACTCAAGAGTTCTACGAAACTGTTGTTAACGCTGGGGTCGATATTTTTGTGATTCGCGGGACTACTGTTTCTGCTGAACATGTTTCAGAAAACCGTGAACCTCTCGACCTTAAAAAGTTTATTTACGAACTTGACGTTCCGGTGATTGTTGGTGGTGTAGCTGGGTATACTCCAGCGTTGCACCTGATGAGAACAGGTGCGGCAGGTGTTCTTGTTGGGTTTGGTGGAGGCTCATCGATGACTACTCGACGTGGTCTAGGCATTCAAGCATCTATGGCAACAGCTATTGCTGATGTGGCAGCTGCACGTTCTCGTTACCTTGATGAATCTGGCGGACGGTATGTACACGTCATTGCTGATGGAGAACTTGGACGTTCAGGGGACCTCGTTAAAGCTCTTGCTCTTGGCGCAGATGCTGCGATGATTGGTGCACCTCTCGCACGTGCAAGTGAAGCACCTGGCCGCGGACTCTACTGGGGCAATGAGGCTCATTCAGTGAACTTCCCTCGAGGTATTCGCACAAACCTCGGTACGGTTGGTACTCTCGAAGAAGTCTTGTATGGCCCTTCCCACCACGTTGATGGAACATCTAACATTGTTGGTGCTTTGCGACGGGCCATGGCAACATGCGGTTTTACCGATGTGAAATCTTTCCAACGAAGTGAATTAGTCTTAGCTGATTAACCAATGAGCCCCTGAGCCAAAGGGTTACCTCAGTAAAGGCATGGTCAGTCTTAAAGAAAGCTCTGATATCACCGATAGTGACGGTGGTGTCAGAGCTTTTTGATATCAAACGTTATAGGGTAGATATCGTGTTGAAATTAGCTTTTACTCCTCGATGGATTGCCAGTTTACTTCTGGTGATTGCCTTGAGTACGGGTTTTGTGATGCTCAGCCACTGGCAACTTTCCTCTGCAACTTGGGGCCAACGCACTGCTGATCCTACTAAAGAAATCGTGCAGCCTTGGGAAAAATTTCTTTCAGCACATGAGCCTTTAACGATTGAGAATTCTGACCATATGGTGCAAGTGACTGGACACTATGTTCCTGATTCTTCTTACCTTGTCGCCGATAAACTGAATGAAGGACGTCAAGGGTTCTGGATAGTGAGCGCTTTTATCCCCGAGAAAACGCATTCAACAGATTCTGAGTCTCGAGCTATTGCTATTGCGAGAGCGTGGAGCGCCAATGACGTTCTTGACGTAGAACCTCAGGGTACGTTAACCGTTATTGGTCGTATCGTATCTAACGACGCCCCTTACTATTCTCGAGATGTTGTACAAAAATACTCTGCTGAGCAGATAGCTTCACACCGTATTATTGGTAGCGCAGCTAGCGCTCAACTGACAAACCTATGGGATAGACCTCTCTACGGTGCGATTATCACAGCCGACGCAGAGATACCGCAGGGGAAACCTCTTCCTCTTGACGCTGATGGAAGGCTACTACCTTCAGCTACAATTTTGGGTCAGAATCAAGACGTCCATGGGGTGAGAGCTTCTCAAGTTACCCATGAAGACGTGAACTGGTTAAACATTTTTTATGCTCTGGAGTGGCTTGTTTTTGCTGGTTTCGCGTTCTTCCTCTGGTGGCGGATGCTTAAAGACTCTTATGAAAAAGCTCAAGACCCTGCTGAATATTTTGAATATGAGGGGCAGTATTGGTTGGATGAAGACTCTGGACGATACTATTACTGGGACCCAGGCGCAGAACAATACTACTTTTTTGATGATATTTCGCAGCAACAGATAACAGAAGAAAGAACGAATAAACATGCATCATAATGATTCGCCACAGCAGAAACCTCAAGAACGTCAAGACGGTAAAAAAGTGGTGCTTACCGGTCAAGGTACTGCTGACGGTAAGGGCGGTTTTACTATTCGCAAAAAATTCGGAGGAACAGAAGCACAAATTCGCTCTTCCCTGAACTTTTATAAATGGTGCGCATGGATTTCTGGTACGTTCCTGCTTTTACTGGTTCTCGAGATGATTACTCGTTATGTTTTCCGCTTTGACCTTGTGATGGGCGCTCAAGACGCACATACCGGTCAGAGTGTCCCTCTGGGCTTATTGAACCTTGAAACAGATAACTTGGTGGGAGGAATTAACATCTCAACATGGATTCTGATTATCCACGGATGGTTCTATGTCGTATATCTTTTCTCCTGTTTCCGCCTATGGCTTTTGATGCGTTGGGCACTACCACAGCTTATTGTGATGGCATTAGGCGGTGTCGTTCCTTTCCTATCATTTATTGTGGAGAGCCGTATTCACCGTGAGACTTTAGCGTTACTGCGGGCAAATCCGCAAGCCACAAAACGCTACTAACACTTCAATACCGGTAGTGATAAATATTCCCTTTGCTCTTGTCCGGATAGATTATTGCCGGTATCTGAGCATTGTGTTTTAGAATGAAGATATATTCTTCGCTTTTTCTGCCTTCTCGGTGAAAAAGTTCCCCATATCAACTGTTAAGGTGACTCGTGACCAACACATCTCATACGGAGCTAGAACAGCGTCCAGTTTTGGTGGTTGACTACGGTGCTCAGTACGCGCAGCTTATTGCTCGTCGTGTTCGTGAAGCCGGTGTTTATTCCGAAATTGTTCCGCATACTATGCCAACCGAGCAGATTCTAGCTAAGAACCCAGCTGCTCTTGTTCTTTCTGGCGGTCCTTCTTCGGTGTATGCAGAAGGCGCTCCTAAGGGCGATATCGCACTCTTCGAATCGGGTGTTCCCATTTTCGGTATTTGCTATGGCTTCCAGGTGATGGCACAGACCCTTGGCGGCACTGTTGCTCAGACCGGTCTTCGCGAATACGGTGCAACTGATGCATCTGTCTGTGCTGAAAACTCCTCCTTCCTCACCGGAACTCCCACAACTCAAAATGTCTGGATGTCCCACGGAGACTCTGTATCACAAGCACCTGAGGGCTTTACCGTACTTGCGCAGACACCTGGCGCTTCTGTGGCGGCGATGGTGGATGAAGACCGTAAACTCGGCGGTGTCCAGTGGCACCCCGAAGTAAAACACTCTGATTATGGTCAGGTTGCGCTTGAGAACTTCCTCTTCAACATTGCAGGACTAAAAAAGACTTGGTCTACCGGCAACATCATCGAAGAGCAAGTAGCGAAGATTCGTGAGCAGGTTGGTAAAGATCGCGTTATTTGCGCTTTATCCGGTGGCGTTGATTCATCCGTGGCTGCGGCGCTTGTCCATAAAGCGGTAGGCGACCAACTGACTTGTTTCTTTATTGATCATGGACTCTTACGACAGGGTGAACGTGAACAAGTCGAAAATGACTATGCTAGCACCATGGGTATTAAGGTCATCACTATCGATGAATCTGAACGCTTCCTCAACGCTCTTGCTGGTGTCAGCGACCCTGAAACGAAGCGTAAAGCCATCGGTCGTGAGTTCATTCGTTCTTTTGAAGCTGCACAGCGTCAACTGATTGAACAAGCACAAGACGACGGTAGCGATATTAAATTCTTGGTACAGGGAACCCTTTACCCCGATGTCGTTGAATCAGGTGGGGGAGAAGGCACCGCAAATATTAAGTCTCACCATAACGTAGGCGGTTTACCTGAAGACATGACCTTTGAACTGGTCGAACCTTTACGTACCCTCTTCAAAGATGAGGTTCGTGCTATCGGTCGTGAGCTGGGTGTTCCCGAAAAGATTGTGGCTCGTCAACCCTTCCCCGGCCCCGGTTTAGGTATCCGTGTTGTTGGTGAAGTAACATACGAGAATTTAGAGATTCTACGTGCGGCAGACGCTATTGCTCGTGAAGAGCTAACAAATGCTGGCCTTGACGATGAAATCTGGCAGTGCCCGGTTGTTCTGCTTGCCGATGTTCGTTCTGTCGGCGTGCAAGGTGACGGCCGTACCTATGGTCACCCCATCGTGCTACGCCCCGTATCCTCCGAAGATGCTATGACCGCCGACTGGTCCCGTCTACCGTATGACGTATTAGCGAAAATCTCGAACCGTATCACCAACGAAGTCTCTGAAGTGAACCGTGTCGTTCTGGACGTTACCTCAAAGCCTCCAGGAACTATTGAATGGGAATAAATACCTAAAAGATGTCCCTTAAACCCCTGACACTATGAGGTTTGAGGGACATCTTGTTTTAACCACAAGATGATGTAGCGCAATTAAAATAAACGCTACGACGGGCTCAAGAAGAGAAAAAACAGATGAAGAACAACGACTTTAAAGACATTATTTTTAATAGAAAATCTATTAAAGTATTTGACGAAAACGTGAAAATACCTCGTGAAGAAATGCTCGAAATGATCGATGAAGCAGTAAAAGCTCCATCCTCAGTTAACCTTCAACCTTGGCGATTCGTTGTTGTCGAAAGCCAAGAAGGTAAAGACCTTTTACGTCCACTAATAAGATTTAACACCCGACAAAACGATACATCCTCAGCGATGATCGTCATTTTCGGTGATATGAAATGCTATGAAAAAGCTGAAGACATTTATTCTCGCGCCGTAGAACAACAACTTATGCCTGAGTCAGTGAAAAATCAGCTGATGGAATTGTTTATGCCCAGATACGAAAATGCACCACAACAGGTCATGAATGATATCGTCAAAATAGACTCTAGCTTGGCGGCAATGCAACTGATGCTTGTGGCGCGAGCTCACGGCTACGATACAAACCCTATCGGTGGTTTTGAAGATGACTTAATTGCAGAAGCCTTAGGTATGGATAAAGAACAGTACGTTCCCGTACTCATCGTAGCAATCGGAAAAGCCGCATATGAGGCTCATCCAAGTATGAGACTAAAAGCAGAAGAAATTACACGTTTTCACTAGAGACTTTCTTCGCCCAAGACATCACTATTAACAGCTTCTTTGACCTCAGAGAAAGATAACCACTGCTTCATAAAATATCGTGGTGTGAAGAAAATTCTTCACACCACGATATTTTTAACGGGTTTAGTATTGCACTACAGGAATATAAAAATGCGTTCCATAGTGAGTGCGTTAATATAACCCAAATATTCGTTTTAAAATTTTCCGCTATAAGGCATTCACGCGATACATCTTCGACTCATAAGGACGTAATGTTTGACGCATATCGTCCTCATAGTTTGAAAGTACTAATTCGCCTTGATCTAGTAGCCCATATTCACGAGTGAGCTGTTGATCGGTAAAATTCGAGATAACAAGCAGCTTAGAACCATCTTGTGCATGACGCTCATAGGCATAAACCTGAGCGTCCTCAACATCAAGAGGAACAAAATCTGCATACACAAGAAGGTCTTTGAGCTCACCGCGGCGCAACTGAATGAGCTTTTGATAATGGTAGAACAAAGAGTGCTGATCTTCGAGCGCGCTAGCAGCGTTAATCTCGCGGTAATTAGGGTTAAGTTTAATCCATGGTTCTACGGCGCTAAAGCCTGCGTTATCGCTTGCATCCCATTGCACGGGGGTTCTCGCGTTATCTCGTCCTTTAGCGTAGATGAGTTCCATACACTCGTCGTGGCTAAGGTTGCCACGTTCTACGACCATATCTTCGTAGAGATTCAACGAATCGAGATCTCGATAGTCGTTAATCTCTTCAAATTGGACGTTTGTCATACCGAACTCTTCCCCCTGGTAGATATAGGGGGTGCCCTGCATACCGTGAAGAGTTGTCGCTAACATTTTGCCTGAGAGCACACGCCATTGTGGTGAATCATCACCGAAGCGAGAAATCAGTCGAGGCTGGTCATGGTTATTCCAGTACAGTGATCCCCAAGCTCGTCCTTGTAATGTGGTCTGCCACGTATTAAGAACTTCTTTAAGGTCAACGAGGTCGTAGGGTTTGATAGACCATTTACCCATACCGGTGGTGGGGTCTGTATCTACACCCATATGCTCAAAATGGAAAATCATGTTGAGCTCTTCAGTATCAAAACCAGCGAATTGTACAGCGTCTTCTGCTGAGGTTTGGGACATCTCTCCGACGGTCATTACATCATAATTCGCTGCGGTTTTGAGATTAAGTTCGTGCATCCACTGATGCACTTTGGTACCGTTTTTGACCACGAACGGGATAGATGAACCATGCTTATCGAAGTCAATATTGGGGTCATCTGGTAGCCCCTCTGGTTTAGAGATGATGTTGATAGCGTCGAGGCGGAAACCGTCGAGCCCTTTATCGAGCCACCAGTTAATCATGGTGTAGATTTCTTCACGAACCTTTTCATTCTCCCAGTTCAAGTCGGGCTGTTTCTTGGAGAAGATGTGTAGATACCATTGATCGGTGTGTTCATCGTATTCCCAAGCGCGCCCCCCAAATTCTGAGCCCCAGTTGTTTGGAGGTAGTGGGTTGCCGTCTTCGTCAATACCTGAAGAGTCACGCCAATAGTAGTAATCACGGTAGGGGTTCTCTCGGCTAGAGCGAGATTGCTTAAACCACTCGTGTTCATCTGATGTGTGGTTGACGACAATATCTAAGAGAATCTTAATACCGAGGCTATGGGCGGTCTCAACGAGAGTATCAAAATCTTCCATGGTGCCAAATTCATCCATAATGCCCTGATAATCGGAGATGTCATACCCCATGTCGTCGTTGGGGGAAGAAAACATCGGGCAAAGCCAGATGACGTTAATTCCTAGTTGTGCAAGGTATGGAAGACGTTGTGTAATACCGGGAAGATCGCCGATACCGTCATGATTAGAGTCTTGGAAAGAACGTGGCCAAATCTGGTATACGACAGCTTCTTTCCACCAAGTACGTGCTGCTGAACTCATGGAGAACTCCTTAAGGATAAGTGGGTGATGGTTGGGGGACTGTGGAACAGGTTGAATGTTAGAGAGCTATCTCTACGAGAACTCCAGAATGATCAGAGATAGCTTCTGGAGTGTTATCGGCAAAGACTACTCGGTGGCGTAGTACTGGAGCGTTCAATCCCTTGGTCAGGATGAAATCAATACGTTTAGCCTCCGTCGAGTTTTCCCATCCTGCAATATTTTTATGAACGGTGTATTTTCCGTCGACATGAGCGGTTTGGGAATAGGTGTCGTGCCAACCGGCTTGAAGTATTTGAGCGTATCCTTCTGCCTGAACATTCGCATCATTATTAAAATCTCCAGCAAGAATGATAGGTGTATTCTGAGCGAAGATATGAAGCTGATGATTCAGTGACGAAAAATCATGCTGGAATAGTTGTTGGCCATCTCGCTCCCACCAATTCATATGTGCACTTGATACCCAGAGGTCTTGGTTTTTAACGTGGATACGTGCTGTTAGCGCGCAACGACGGTACACATTTTTATAGTCGTATTGGGGGTCGCTCATGTGTATGGTGTGTAATTCGATGAAAGGATGCTTGCTCAAGAGCGCTACACCTTCGTCGTAGATTCCCCATCCTTCGTGGGACTCTGCCCAGCTCCAGTAATAGGTTCTTCCGTCTTCTTGGAGGAATTGTGACAGTAAGAGCGCAAAGTTATCAAAGGTGATAGGGCGTTCTGTGAGTGGGCGATATAAATGGTCTGTCTCAACAAAAGGTGCTTTGATGAGCTGGTTGACCTCTTGTAATGCGATAACGTCGATATCTTCTGCCAAGATGAAGTCTGCGAGGACTCGTATCTTGTGGAGTTGATGAAGCTCTAGCCAGCTATGTGTATTAAGCGTCAAAATCTTCAAGAGCTAAAACCTTTGGTGTGTTTGGGTACGGTCTTATGAAAAATCCTAAAAGTACTTTTGACGAAAAGCGATAGTTTTTATAACTCAGCGAGAGGAACTTTTTCCATCTCATGGAATTTCTTTCCAGTTTCTGAAAAACGTACCAGAAGTGCTTCTTCTCTCAAAGAAGTATGTTTTTAGCGTACTAATACACATATAGTGTGGTGTAAAACAAACACATCCATTACATATACATTCAATTACGGTGAAAGGGATTCTCTAATGATGGAGAAAATCCAGAGGTTCGGCTCGGCAATGCTTGCCCCCGTCCTCCTCTTTGCTTTTGCTGGTCTTGTCGTTGGCATCGCAATTATCTGCAAGAACGAGCAACTTCTTGGCTCAATCGCTGCTGAAGGCACTGGCTGGTACAACTTCTGGTCTGTATGGGAGTCTGGCGCATGGACTGTCTTCAACCAGATGGAACTACTCTTCGTCTTGGGTCTGCCCATCGCATTAGCAAAGACCGCTAATGCTCGTGCAGTACTTGAAGCTGCGATGGTATACCTGACCTTCAATTACTTCATCGCAACAATTCTTTCTATTTGGGGCCCTGCCTTCAACGTTGATTATGATGTTGATCTTTCCCAAGGTGCAGCTGGCACTGGCTTGAAGATGATTGCCGGTATTAAGACTCTCGATACTGGTATCTTCGGCGCTATTATCATTTCTGCTATTGTCGTGTGGCTTCACAACCGTTATTTCGACACTAAGCTCCCCGACTTCCTCGGTATTTTCCAAGGAACACAATGGGTATATGCTCTTGGCTTCTTCTTGATGATGCCGGTAGCCTTAGTGTTCTGCCTTGTCTGGCCTTCCGTTCAGCATGCAATTGGTTCTATGCAAGGGTTCTTCCTGAGCACCGGCGTCTTTGGTGTTTGGCTGTACACCTTCCTTGAGCGTATTTTGATTCCTACGGGCTTGCACCATTTCATTTATACCCCCTTTATTTTTGGCCCAGCAGTGGTTCCTGACGGAATTATCAAGCACTGGGTAGCACACCTTAACGAGTACTCCCAGTCTTCTGCACCGTTGAATGAACTTTTCCCCGGTGGCGGATTTGCACTTCACGGTAACTCGAAAGTCTTTGCTCCTATCGGTATTGCTGCCGCATTCTACGTCACAGCACGTAAAGAGAAGAGAAAAGAACTCATGACGCTATTGGTTCCTGTCTGCCTCACCGCGATGCTGATCGGCATTACAGAGCCTCTAGAATTTACCTTCTTGTTCCTTGCTCCTCCTCTGTTCTTGGTACACGCAATTCTTGCGGCGACCATGTCTGCAACCATGTACTTCTTCGGACTATCCGGCAACATGGGCGGCGGCTTAATCGACTTCGTCTTCCAAAACTGGGTTCCCTTGTGGGCAAATCACTGGCCAACCTATGTTGCTCAAATCGTGATTGGTCTGTGCTTCACTGCGTTGTACTTCTTCATCTTCCGTTTCTTGATTATCAAATTCAATTTCAAGACTCCTGGCCGTGAAGAAGACGGAAAAGAAGCTAAGTTGTACTCTAAAGCTGAGTACCGCCAAGCGAAGAAAGAAGGAACTCTTAAAGCTTCTGCTGAAGAATCAACGGTAGCTGTTACTACTGATTCTTATACTCAGCGTGCAACAGACTTCTTAGCACTCTTAGGCGGGGCTTCAAACATCACTTCCGTCAACAACTGTGCTACGCGTCTGCGCGTTTCGGTAGAGAATCCAGAACTTGTAGGTTCTGAAGCAGATTTCAAATCTGCTGGTGCCCTTGGCCTTGTCAATAAGGGTAAAGCCTTACAGGTTATTGTTGGAATGGATGTCCCACAGGTTCGAGACCGTTTCGAGACCATGGTGAACGAACCATCATAAAGAGAACACGTCATATGACATTCTCTTGAGATGAGGAAGGCTCCTGAACCGAATACGCATGTATTATCTAGAGATAGGTACATCATCTTTCGGCTCAGGAGCCTTCGTGGATCTTCAGACAATAGTTAACGCGCATCAGCATCACCTCAGCAATACTGAACGTGAAATTCTTGCCTTCATGTTAACGCATGAAGAATTTGTTGCAGAGTCGACTATTAACTCTTTAGCGCATCGTACGTATACGTCTACTTCGAGTATTATTCGGCTGACTAAAAAGCTGAACTTCTCAGGTTTTACAGAGCTAAAGTATTTCATCAAAAACTCGCTGAATACGGCCTCTGAACGTCCCGTAGACTTTGTGAGCTCCGGCGTTGAAGACATCATGAAGACTCTTGAAACACTTCAAAACACTGATTTAGAAGAGATCTTGAACCATATTCATCGTGCCCGTACCGTGTATTGTTTTGGTACCGGATACGCTCAACGAAACGCTATTCAAGAGTTTTCTAAATCTTTATTAGTATGCGGAAAATTTGCGCATGTTATTCCTGCTAAAAATGAATTTGCTGGAAGTATTTCGAGTATGACCACCGACGACCTCGTCATCGTGGTATCGCTCTCTGGTAATACGGAATCTGTACAAGAAACAATCAAGGCTCTTTCCTCACGCAAGATTCCAATGCTTGCAATTACAGCTCAAAGTCTGAACTACATTTCATCTCATGCAACCTATTCTTTACGTTATGAAGCAACTCCCACTCATGTTGGTGACCATAGCAAACACCCCTATCATTCTTTTGTTGCGTTGAGCGTTCTACTAGACTATATCGTTCGGCAATACATGAATTTCTTAGACACCGAGGACCAATAGTGAATAGTATTCTGTACCGGCTTAACGACCCAGACTCCACCAAAAAATACCTATTTTGGTATTGGATTATTTCTCCACTGTGCTATTTTCTATACACCTTTTTACTTAGCTCCCAAACGCAGCTACCTCTTGAAGAAGTCCTTAACGCACCTCTAATTGCACTAACTTTTCTCATTGCTTGTATGACCATTCTTTTAGCGGGAATGTTAAACCTCATCAAAGATGAGGGCGACTACGTTGAACGTAATTTTGGGATTTTCGCTATGGTTCAGCAACTTCTTGTGGGAAACCTCTTAGGCGTTCTCCTCGCCTTTTTCTTTACCCGCTCTCGTTGGGGTGCTCTTCCTGCAGCATGTTCTACACCTCAACGATGGATTCTTTGGGCAGGCATGGCATTGATTTCTGTTTTGACAGTTTTGGTGATGATTTCTTATTGGAACTTGTCGATGGCTTAACTCCTGAGGGCCTTGACCCGTATGATGGATAACTAGAGTAAAACCGCACCCTAAACAGTATCGAAAGAGCTTTCATTCGTGAACGAACAATCAGCTACCCCTCAGCCGGCTCAATCTTGGGAATCTGCCGGTAGTAGCGCCGTAGGAACCTCTGCACCCTCAGTGAGTGAACAACTTGAGAACGTCGTAGAGATTCTCGACTATGAAAAAGGGTTAGAAACGTGGAACCGCCAAATGGACCTTTACACCGGTCCAGATGCACTCCTTGACTTTAACCAGATTGATTATGTCCATATTGATATCACTGACGCAAACCCTTCAGGGCTGGCTCAGCTGATGATGGGACGTAAAACACGGCTTTCTACTATTATTCGCGATAAAAGTAAACGTGAATCGGCTATGCGTGCAGCTCAAGCTCTACGCAGTAAAATCTTTGAATTAGAAAACCAGCATGGTCTTTCTGCAGGGTATTTTGCTGCAGGTACTGCTTCATGGCTTTCCCGAGATGTTCACCATGGGCAAGGGGCCCCTGAAAAACGTTTTATTGCACCGGTTCTTTTGACACCCATTGTTATCACTCCTCATCCAACAAGCGAAGACTTTGAAATTCGTTTATCGGGAACTGCAAAATTGAACCCTGCTATGGTGCGTCAAATTTATAAAGAGTACAGCATTGATCTTGGCTCTATGGATGTTGCGCAATTAGCAAACTCTATGTCAAAACTTGACCCAGAACCTGTGATTGACCGGATGCGTACAAGCACCGGTCACGTACCAGGAATGTTAATTGAGTCAAAATACCTGATTTCTACGTTTGCTGATATTAAAGAAAATGCGGCTGAACTTCCAGAAAATTCCTTTACTCCTCTCGTCCGCAAACTTGCAAAACTTGCATTAGAACCTGAAGACACTACTCACCCAGAAGTTTTTGTTAATAACGCGGCAGCCCCTGTCGATCAAAGAGCCCCTCATAGCGAAATGTTGGCCTTTGACGCTGATGCTTCAGCTCAAGAAATCATTGACCTAGCACGTTCTGGGCACTCTTTGGTCGTAACAGCACCATCTGGTACCGAGCCGCTACAAATGGCAACTAATATCGCTACGACCCTCATTCACGATGGAAAATCTGTATTAGTGGTAGGGGAGCGTAGCTCAACCGTTGAAAATTTTGCCTCACTTCTGAAAAATATTGGCCTTGACCAATTCACTTTTGACCTTTTGAAGGAACATTCCTCAGAAGAGTTGAGAGAACTTCTAGTGCAAGCCATTATTCGTAATGAAAATGCAGCCTGCCCAAACATGAGCGACGTGTATGAGCGGTTAGTTTCATCTCGAGATCAGCTTATCTCTCATACAAACTCTCTCAAATTTACGGAATCGCGTTGGGGATGTTCAGTATATGATGCTTTACAGACTCTTGCTGCTTTAACGGCTCAAGACCCCGCCCCTACGACGACAGTTCGTTTTAACCGTCACGTCATGGACGCGCTTTCACACCGCGCTAAAATCACTGAGAAAATAGAACGTTTTGCCCAGTTACGTGCATTCCGTCCTTCTACATTGCTGTCTTCATGGCATCGGGCGAAACTTTACGACCAAGAAGAATGTAAAGCGGTACACCGCCTCGTACAATCTTTGATAACTTCCTTGCAATCAATGCACGCAAAGATGAGCCAGCTCAGTGAGCAAACTGGTCTCCGCATGGGCCAAAGCTACTACGAATGGGAAGCACAACTTCAGCTCCTTGAACGTATTCGACAGACTCTCACAAAATTCCGTGTAGACGTTTACGACCGACCCGTAACTGATCTTATTGCTGCCACCGCAAGTAGCGCGTGGCGTCGTGAACACGGTATAGAAATGAGCAGTATTCAGCGCTCTCGGCTTCGTAAAGCAGCGAAAGAATATATTCTTCCGGGTGTTCACATCAATGACCTACATGAGAACCTTCTCATTGTTCAGCAGGAAAGAGAAGAATGGATTGCACGCGCCGCTTCTCCACGCGAGCCACAAATTCCTGCAAACCTGACCCGTTTACAAGAACAACTCGCCGATCTCGCTCATGAATTTTCAGGTCTTGCGATTGTTCTAGAAGATCACCCTGACGGAAATGACTTTTTGAACACCCCATATAGTGTTCTCTTAGAACGGCTTAACCTGCTCAACGCGGATGAAGAGCTACTGTACACCCTGCCTGAGCGAGAAGAAATTCGTCGTGAACTTTACGAACTCGGCCTAGAAGAATTTTTGGCGGACCTTCTCAAACGTCAAGTTTCTGCAGAACATGTCAGCGCTGAACTTGAGCTTGCATGGTGGCAAAGTGCCCTTGAAAAGATGCTAGCCAGTGACGAGATTGAAATCCTTGATGGTGATAGCTTAAGAGCTCTTGAACAAGAATTTCGTGCCGCTGACCAAGCTCATATCGCAGCAACTCCAGCACGATTAGGTGCTTCTATCCGAGACACTTGGAATAACCGTATTGCTGCAGATGCTGAGGCTGCTGCCTATTTGAAGAGTCAGCTTCGAGGACATCACTTCGACTTTGACGCAGTTCTTAAACATTCTGGTGCGCTGGTACATGCTCTGTACCCATTATGGACCTCGAGCCCATTTGCGCTAACTCGTAGATTAGCTAATACGGTGCGTTTTGATGCGGTGATTCTTCTTGACGCGGAATCTACTCCGTTAGCAGCAAACCTTCCTGCAATCATTCGAACAGAACAGGTTATTGCTATTGGAGATCCCCATAGTGGTTTCCCAGCACCGTTCATGGTGTCCGCCGTGGCAAAAAACGCTCCCTTAGAGAAAAACCCTAAAATTGAGAGCACCTATAGCGCGCTTTCAAAGATTCTTCCGGCACGAACGTTAGCGCTTCTTTCTGAACGTACTGTAGACCCTGCAGTATTTAGATATCTGAACGAGAATTTTTATTCTGGTGTACTGAACTTCTACCCTTGGGGTGAAGAAATATCCGAGGATATTCCTGCTTTTATCGCCGAGTATATTGACGCTACCGGAAAAATTAGTGACAATTCCAACCTTGATTCGCCTGCCATTGAGGTTGATAGCGTCGCTAAACGGGTTCTTGAACACGCGTATAAAAACCCTAACCAGTCCTTGGCTGTAGTAACAGCCAGCACTCGTCATGCGCGTCGTATTGCAGAAGCGGTACGCTCTTTGTTAGCGCAGTATCCTCAGATGCTACCTTTCTTCAATAACGCCCAACATGGGGAACCTTTCCGTGTCGTAGATTTATCAAGAGCCTCAGGGCTTGAACGCGACGTTGTCATTTTCTCTCTCGGTACAGGTAAAGGTCATAACGGAGTTGTGAACCATAAACTTGGCCAACTCTCTGAAACTCATGGACGTGAATATTTCGTGCTGGGGATGACCCGTGCACGCCACTTGACACGCTTAATGTCGTGTGTATCTATCGAAGATCTCGACCCTTCATTACTTGAATACGGAGCATTAGACCTTTACAAGATGCTCAAAGAGCACGAAAACTGGCAGAAGATTCGTCATGAAGAGCAGACTGCGACGATTACCGATAGAATCCCTCAGAATGAGTTTCTCCGCAATGCCGATATTGAGGCGATTGATATGGGGGACTGGCTATTGAACGATATGGTGCGCCGTTTAGGAAACAGTGGTGTGCATCTACGCGAGCACGGAACGCAGGGAATCTCTTTGGTAGCGTATTCTGAGCATGAGTCGTTGATGGCAGGTTCTACGCCTAGCCCTCGTCGTCGTAAGAGTGGAAATTCTCAAGATCCTGTTGCTTTAAACTTCCCTCTTGCTGCTTGTTCTGATGGCTCTGAAGAGTTCGCTCGCATGAGTGTTCGCGAAAGAACGCGTCTTTTGCCAGGCCGTTTAGCTCGTACTGGCTGGAACTATATGACGTTATGGACTATTGAAGTCTTTTCAAAGCCCTATGCGGTTGCGGAACGAATGTTCCGGTATCTTGGTGTGGAAAGCGAATAAGTTTCATGTCAGAGCAGTATTCTTCTACTCCTAAAAAGCGGAGAGGACATCGCCGCGTAGTCTCTGGTGATTCTTCTTGGGGTAAAGAACCCAAAATTATAGGTGTTCTTAGCTCGGACGAGGAAGCTCGAAAAATCTCTTCTGAAGAAGATTCTCGAGCTCAGTGGCTGAAAGAGCAACGTCCTCCTCACCACGATTTTAGGTCGTCTATCTAAGATGTGGGGAGGGACAACACGATGTTAATGTTGTCCCTCCTCACATCTTATTTTAGGAGCTGCTTTTATCGTTGCTGTAGAAGCCTGAACCTTTGAAGACAACTCCGACTGTTCCATATTTTTTGCGTAGCTGGTCAGCATTGCATTGAGGGCAGGTCGTGAGCGGTTTGTCTGTGAACGACTGGTGTTCTTCAAAAAGATACTCGCAGTTTTTGCACTGGTATTGATAAACCGGCATGTAATTCTCCTCCGATGAGTCTATGTGTCGTGGAATATTCTACTGTACGGATAATTCGCGGACACCATTTTCGGTAAGTACGTGAAGAAGCTTCGCATCCCATGGCTCTGCGGGGACGGAGGGGAGTAACTCCCAGGAATAAGTAATTCCATAGTTCTTATCAGGGGCTGGGTCGTCTGCTAGAAGCCTGTCATAGTATCCTCCGCCTTGACCGAGACGACGCCCATCTGCCCCTATAGCTAGTGCAGGGATGAGTCGTAGCTGTGCATTGTAGAAAGCCTGTGATGTTTGGTAGGGGGCTGCTGGCTCTGAGATGCCCAAAGAATTAGTGTGTAGGGTGCTTTGGGTTGTCCACGGCGCCCATAGGAGAGCTTTCTGCGGTGTTGTTATCGGGACAATAATAGTGTACCCGCGGTTATTTAGGGTTTTTAAACCTTGAAGTATAGGTGGTTCTGTAGGTAAAGGTAAAAAAGCTGCAATGATTGATTTTTGTGGTAAGGCCAAACTCTCTACGAGTTTATTGAGCTGGATATCTAATGCGTTTTGCGCGTCTTTTCGTGAGGAAAAAATACGACGTTGCTCTCTGATATTTGACCGGAGTGCTGCTTTATACGCAGTTAAGTGCTGGTGTTGAAAAGACATATCGATGTTGTAAAAAGAACAAGTGACAGAACATATCATCTCATGATTCAAGATATTCTTGTCCTCCTTGTTAGGTGCATGTGATGAAATAGTTTTATATGTTTTGTCGCCATTTTTTCTCTCGTCATTTTCTGCAAGAGGGGAAGGTCTTAGAGTATTGTTGTATTTATGACTGACCCGAAAAAAACTATCACAAAGGCAGTAATACCTGCAGCCGGTCTAGGCACTCGCTTCCTTCCCGCAACTAAAGCAACTCCTAAGGAGATGCTTCCTGTAGTAGACCGTCCTGCAATTCAATATGTTGTTGAAGAAGCTGTTAAAGCTGGACTCAACGATGTTTTGATGATTACAGGACGTAACAAACGAGCTTTAGAAGACCATTTTGATCGTGTTCCTACTCTTGAAGCTCAGCTCGCTGAACAAGGTAAAGACAGCTTGCTAAAAACTGTTCTTGATTCTAATGATCTCGGTGAGCTACATTATGTTCGCCAAGGAGATCCGAAAGGTCTAGGCCACGCAGTGTTGCGTGCTAAAGTCCATGTGGGAGATGAACCGTTTGCGGTACTCCTTGGTGATGACCTCATCGACGAAAAAGAAGACTTGCTTTCTGAAATGGTTCGAGTGCAACAGAAGACTGGGGGATCTGTTGTTGCGCTGATGGAGGTTCCACGCGAACAGATTTCTGCTTATGGTGCTGCTGCTATTGAGCACGTAGAAGGTGAAGATTTCTTCAAAGTTTCTGAGCTTGTTGAGAAACCTTCCGCCGAAGATGCACCCTCAAACTATGCTGTCATTGGTCGGTATGTTCTAAGCCCTAAGGTCTTTGAAGTTCTTGAGAACACTGCTCCCGGCCGTGGCAACGAAATTCAGCTTACTGATGCTCTGCAAACTCTTGCTGCAGATGAGTCTGAGGGCGTGTATGGTGTCGTTTTCAAAGGCCGTCGTTTCGATACTGGCGATAAGCTTAGCTACCTTAAAGCGAATGTTATTCTTGCCTCTGAACGTGAAGATCTCGGAGCAGATCTTCTTGAATGGCTGAAAGAGTTCGTTAAAAATCAATAAAAATACATTTTAGTGCTGTTGGGGGACGTGTAATACACGTCCCCCAACAGCTATATGACGTATCCTTAGTATCTACATGTAAAAGTTTTAGAGCCGTCATCTAGTGTGCAAAACACACGATAACTGGCCTGTTGAGGTGAAGTAATGGAGCTTAGTGGTTTAGGCGCAACCAGCGCCTTAGTCATTCTTGCAGTACTGCTTATTTTTGCGGTGCCTCGTATGCTAAACAGAAAAGCTCTGACAACGATAATCTCTGCAGAACGTTATGCGCACGATGTATGTCTTGAAGAACAACTACCAGAATCCTCTAAAACTGCAGCTCCTACACCGCGACATTCATCGCCTTACACACCAACGTATACTCTGCGCTATGGGCGTATCATCATTTTCATGATGGCTTTAGCTTTTTTCCTTTTCTCAGTAGGGGAAGCGATTTTCGCTCTCATGGGAGCAAAAACATGGCCTATTGCAGGAATATCATTCCTTGGAGCCTTCAGCTGTATCTCAACGTTGAGATTCTTGGCGCTACGAGATGCTAAAAAACGCAGAAAACAGCAGCTCTCATCTTCTTCCATGAATGCCTCTTCAATCATTTTGAAGAAGAAAAATCCTCCTGTTTCTTCTCCTGTAGAACGTCGTTCTGCTACATCAGAAGGAGCAACTTCCTCACCATCATCGCGAAGAACAAAGCCTGTACCTCGTCAAAATCAGAAACCCAGCGTATATGCCGCAAAATCTTTACGTTACCTACGTACTCACGACACCTCGAAACGCCCTCAGCTAGAGGGGACTGCACGCGGGGCTTTTACTGATAAAGAGAAACTCGACCCACCTTTCGAATCGGCAGTTTCTTCGTGGGAACCAACACCAACACCTATTCCTACGTATCTGAAAGTTCCAGTTGTTGAACGACAACAACCTGAACCGCTCAAGAAACCTTCGTATCCTAGGAGCCAAACTCAAACTTTGATACAAGCTCAACGACTACGAGGCGCCACAGAGACTTTAGACGAGATTCTTAAACGACGTAGAGCCTAATATTTTGAGACAACACCCGCTATCATTTTGATAGTGGGTGTTGTCCGTTATCTCTAAGAAAATAACGGTGCTATTCCTCCTTATTACCCCCTGACCCAGGAGCACAAAATCCGATGGCAACTCATCATCTAGAAGTAGAACGTAAATATGAGCTGACTGATCCCCAAGCAGATATTGCACCTATCGACTGGAACGTTCTTGAAAATCTTGAGGTCTCTGAAAATATCACCGAGCATCTAGAAGCAACCTATTTTGACACTCAAGACGCTGACTTGGGCCGTAATATGGTAGCTTTACGTCGACGTCTTGGCGGATACGATCAAGGCTGGCATATCAAATTTGATGACCGCGCCGGAGCTCGCCATGAAATTGGGTTTCCTCTATTGGCAGACCGCCAACGGATGCCTGCTGCCGTTCATAAGTTTGTTCGTGCTGTGACTTTAGGCGACGAACTCTATGAAACAGTCTCTTTGCTGACAGAACGTGAACGTACTGTACTGGTCGATGCTGAAGGAACTAAAGTTGCTGAAATCTGCAAAGACAAAGTCCGCGCACTAGATTTTTCGACGAACATTGAGCGTTCTTGGACAGAATGGGAAGTTGAACTATTAGATGCGGGACTAGTAAGCCCCGCAGATATTTTTACCGCCTGTGAAGTAATTTTCACCAATCTTGGTATTGCTCTTTCTCAATCTACTGCAAAGATTGCTCGTGCACTGGGTAAAGATGAATGTTTTGAAGCACGACGCCAAGGACTAGAAGGCTGTACCTCTGAGAAGAGCTCAACGCCGTCTCGCTCATCTAAAAAGAAATCTAAGAAAAAAACATCACGGCCGAAGAGCTCTCAGAAATTTTTGCGTCAGATTCTTCACTCTTTAACCTCAGACTTGATGATTTGGGAAATGAAGCTTCGTTCTGACGCCCCTGACGCGGTGCACGGTATGCGTAAGAGTGCTCGTCAAGTTGAAGCGATTTTGCGCTATGCAGTATTGCCCTATATCAGTGATGATACGTCTTGCCAAAAAGTTCAAGACGATATTCGTTATCTGAAGCATCTGATGGGAGGTCTTGCCTCTGCGCGAGATATCGAGATTCTGACGACCTTCATGTGGTCTGTCGATACTCGCCCAGGGCTTATTACGGAAACAGCTCGCCGTGAACTTGATGAGTACCTTAGTTCCGATAGCGAGGTTGCGTCAAAGGTATTGATTCGTGTTCTTGATTCGCCAGAGTATCTACAGCTAAGAAAAGATTTAGTGTACTTGATGAATAACCTCAAACAACTGGTACAGCTTCCTGAAGATTCTGACGAATATACTCGTAAAGTTTCTCAGCACTTGCGTAAAGTACTCCGTACATATGTTGGTCAAGAATACCGTCATGTATGGAAGCCTTCAGCTGAGGATGTAGCTTCTGATGAGCAGCGTGATACTTTATTGTTCAAGATTCGGCGTGCAGGTCAAGGAGCAAAATATTGTTTGGACGCTTTTGAATCTGCTGGGATGCCACTCAATACTTCTGAGCAAAAATTATGGCGTATTTGTGATGGCTTCTATGATTCTTTGTCGATTCTTTCTGATGAAAAAGTGATTGCAACGTGGTTAGAGGCTACGTTGCGTCGTGCTACTCGTCGTCAGAATGATCGTCTTGCTATCGGGTATTTGTTAGGTAGCTGTGATGCTCGTATTGTTCAGCTTCGTGCAAAGGAAATTTCTCGTATTCCCGAGTTGATGTTGGAGCTGAAGAAACTGAAGTTTAAGAAAAAGTCCTGATTTTTCTTCCTCCTATCGGAGGGGGGGGGAGGTTCTTCACCCTGTGAGCCGTTGAAAAACTACCTGATGTGTATATTTTCTGGTGTTGTTTTCAACGGCTCATTTTTTGCATGTTAAGACAGTTAAAAAGAAGTGCCTAGTCAAGTATTTCTACTTGACTAGGCACTTGCATCACACACAGGAAGAAAAGTCTTCGAAACCATATTGTTGATTGCTTCCCACAAGCTCTCAACTATTTGGTAATAAAAATATAACCTAATTGAACAGTCTTTGGCTAGTCTTTTGAAGAAAAAATTTATATTACCTAAAAAAGAACAAAGGATACCCTAAGTTTTACGGGTAAAAAGCTCTCTCCGAACACCAAACTAGTGAGCTACTGAGAAAATCCTCATAGTCACATGATGTTCGAACGCGGTACCCTCAAAACCGGATAAACTATAGCCGTGGTTGAATGGATACAAAGCCTACAATGGCACTGGGCTCTGCTCTTCTTCTGGATCGTGGGGATTATTCGAACGAGCCTAGTCTTTATGCTCGGCTGGATTGCCTCTGCCGGCAGCGCTAAATTGGCACGTATCCGGTACCTGATGCAAACCCCGATGTACCTCCGTGCTCAGTACTTCATCAACCGTTGGGGAGTACTTGCCGTTCCCTTATGCTTCTTAACCCTTGGCTTTCAAACTGCCGTCATTCTCACCACGGGCTTTACCCGCATGCATTTGAAACGCTGGATCCCCGCCATGCTCATAGGAACTTTAATGTGGGCTTGTATCTATTCCACCGTTGGGATGGCTGTTATCTGGGCTTGGATTCAACAACCAACTGTTCTCATAACAGCAATCATTCTTTTGATAGCTCTCTCACTGTTCATTTATCTTGGTAAACGTACTCTTCATAACCGCTCAAGACATGCTAATTTGTAAGCTATGACAGCCCACACTAGCGAGAACCACACAGAAACTGGTTCATACGCTCATGAACAGCAGCTCGAACTGCTCGCTCACTTCAAAGACCAAGAACACCCTCTAGAACTTAAAGACGAAGGACAAGAACTTCGTATCGGGTACGTACCAGGAATTATGCCTGGCAAGTGGTTCTCTCGATGGCAAGAACGATACGGAAAACTCTGTCCTCTCAAAGAACTTGCGTTGAAGGAAGACGCTACACGGGCAAGCCTAGAAGGTGAGACTCCATTGGCTCATATGGTGTTGACACGCTTAGCGGCTCACCAAGAATCCTTTGAAAAAGACCAATTCCATGCCATCACTCTCTACCATGAAAAGAACGTGGTAGTTCTTCCTACCGATCATATTCTGACCCTGCTTGAAGAAATACCGATTGCAGAACTTGCGGAAGAAAGCCTTCTCCAACCGGCACATACTGTCCCTGAATGGGAAAAAATCTCTGCCCCTTATCGTCAGCAAACAGAACAAAAACTACCATTGATGAGAAACACCGCAGACGCGATTGAGCTCGTCGCAGCAGGCCTTGGACTTCTCATCGTCCCCATGAGTATTGCGCGTCTGCATCATCGTAAAGACCTCACATACCGTGTGATTCCGGACATCAAAGAAGTACCCGTACAACTCATCTGGAAACGTTACCACCGTGAAGAACACATCGAACAAATTATCCAAGACTTTGTGGGAATCACTCGTGGACGAAAAGAAAACTCTGCTCGCAGTAGCCAAAGCGTAGCCGCTCAAGCAGAACAAAAACGACGTGAAAAAGCACGAGAAAAACATAAAAAACGTGTAGCAAACGCTAAACGAGAACAACAAGACCGTAAAAAACGACGCCAACGACGCCGATAACAGCAAACCTGCGGATATGAGCGTATAAGGCTCCGTACCGTGTGGATACCATAAAATGGTGGGGTTGAGCAGAAACGATGATCTGTCCAACCCCACCAGCATTTTAGAACAATCTAAAAATAAGAGTCACGCTACTTCTGCGCGGAATTCTCAACAACAGGCGGAACCTGTACCGAGGAGGAACCACTATGGACTATCGAATGCTGAGGTAGAGGAATTTGCGCACCATACTCATCAAGAGCCTTCTTCAACTCAAGACGCAAAAGACGCCCCACCCGCCATTGTTCACCAGGTGCTGTTTTCATGGAAAAACGTAAAGTCAAAGCCTCACCGCTGAGAGACTCCACACCCAAAAATTGAAGATCGCCAAGAATACTTTCAGCAACATCAGATGAAGATAAGGCAGTGTGCACCTGAGAAAGGAGGAAAGTACTTAACCTCTCAACATCGGCGGCATACGGAACTGGAATATCAATATTTGTTTGAGCCCATCCCTGAGAGGAATTGCCAACCCGAAGAATCTCGCCATTGCGAACATGCCACAGCACACCGCTAGTATCACGGACAGAGGTGACACGTAAACCCACCGATTCTACGGTGCCAGAGGCTTCGCCTAAATCAACCCAATCACCAATTCCGAGCTGGTCTTCAGCAACTATAAAAATACCGGATAAATAATCCTTGACTAAAGACTGCGCGCCAAAAGATAAAGCCACACCGACCACACCGGCAGAAGCAATGACTGGCGCAATATTAAAACCTAACTCAGCAATAATCATCACTAATGCAACAGCAGATATCACGATAGAAGAGACCGAACGTAATACCGAACCAACTGTTTGGGCGCGCTGACGCTGACGAGAACGAACAATAGAATCGTCTTCCTCCCACCGTAACGTTGGAAGAGAAACCTTCATATTCTTATCCTGCTCCGTACGTATTACCCTCATGCGAGTGCCTCGAGCAAGAGACTGCGTCAGCTGACGAATTAACAGTTCAACAATGCTACGAAGGACAATAGCAAAAATAATAATGAACAAAATTCGTAAAGGATGCCCAAGCCAAAAGTCTACAGAGCGTATGGAATCCCACCACCCTAAAGAAAATAACCGTGTACTAAACATCATCACATCACTTCTCTCATGATTTAGGAACGTCAATCGTCTCTTCTCTACCCTAACGGAGGAAGAAACGACGAAAAAATGTCTTGTCACACAACGAACCAGATAGGATAGAAACTATGCCTATCGTCATGGAAACCCGACCTGCAGCGTACGCTGTCATCATTGAACAAGGAAAAATTCTGCTGACCAGATTCCTTCCCACGCATGCACCTGAACGTGCCGCTTGGACACTTCCCGGCGGGGGAATGGAACCACCCGAACAACCTGAGCACACCGTAAAACGAGAAGTCTTTGAAGAAACCGGGTATCTTATTAAAACTGACGGGCTACTAGGCTTACATGCTTTACACCTTCCCCTAGAAAAACATCAAAAAATGCCTTTTTGTGCGCTAAGAATGGTCTATCGTGCGCATATTATCGCGGGGAAACTCACTCACGAAACCGACGGAAGTAGTGACCAAGCTCGCTGGATACCCATCGAAGAACTAGAAAATATTCCCAAGCTCTCCCTCCTCGAAGACGTCGCTCGTATGATGGGATACCGTAACATCACTGATTGGGTACAGCAACAGCTCAGCAACCAACTAACGGATGAAAGGAACACCGCACATGAAAGCTAAAGCCCCGTGGCTAGGAATGCTCGCCACCTGCGCTATTGCGCTCAGCGGCTGTTCGCCTTCGACAACAATTACCGTAGACCCCTCGGCGCCGACCTACGGAACAATTCGTATTTCGACTGGAATCTCAGAAGAAACTGCGCTCATCGCCACCATATATTCTCAGGCGTTACAAGAAGCTGGGTACACGACCGAACTCGTCGACACCGGAAAAGATAGAGCCGGATACCTCAAAGCGATGGAAGCGGCGCAGGCCCCAAGCCCGTCACAACCAGCCAACGAAGACAGCCCCTATAACGACCCTACCACCGTAGACATCACGCCTGACTACTCAGGAAACTTGTTGCTCTACCTCACGAACGATGGAAAGTTTAGCCCCGCATATATCCAGCAAGAACGCCGAAAAATAGCGGAAGAAAATCCTAACGCAATGTACACCTACGGGTGGGGCGAAAATGATCAAGCAGCCGGCGAAGAATCTGTCCCTACAACACAAGGATACGACCCGAACCTCGACCAGCTCACACCACATAACAACGAGGCCTCTGCTCAAAAAACGCCCACTCCAACATCAACCCCTACTGGTTTCAACGTTCAAGGGCTAAGCGATAACGAAATTATCAACGCTATCAAACAAGTTCTACCAGATGGGCTGAGCACCCTCAAACCTGCCTCAGCTCAGAACCGAGACACCTTAGCGGTTACCAAAGCAACCGCCGCAAAATACCAGCTCAGCTCCCTCTCGGATATTGGTCAATACTGTAAAGACCTCACCCTTGGGGCGCCAGAAAGCTTTAAACATCGCTCCTATGGTCTTCAAGCGCTAGAACGCTACTACCACTGCGTTCCTAAAAACTTCCAACCCGTTAACAGCCAAGCAAAACTTTCAGAAGAACTCGCTGCAGATCATATACAGATTGCAGACATCTTCTCCGCCTCAGCAACGATTGAAGATAACGCCTACACGATTTTAGAAGATCCTGCTGGTATCTTTATCTCACAACAGATAGTTCCTATTGTTAGAGCAGAAGAACTACCTCAAAGCGCACGAGAAGCAATTGATTCAGTGTCATCTCGACTTAGCTCCACAGATCTCACAGAATTCAACCGGCTCACCTCTGGTCAAGGCGCAATCAGCAACGAAGATGTTGCAAAATTCTGGTTAAAAACATCAAGAGAGTAATCTAAGCAACATGAAAACTTATCAGCAATCTCAAAAACTCAATAACGTTCTATACGACATTCGAGGCCCCCTCCTCGAAGAAGCAACGGCGATGGAAGCTGAAGGGCATCGAATCCTCAAACTCAACATCGGCAACCCCGCACCGTTCGGATTCGAAGCGCCTGACGCTATTATGCGCGATATCATCCAGCACTTACCAGTTACCCAAGGATACTCTGACTCACGAGGTCTCTACTCAGCACGAACCGCTATCGTACAGTACTACCAGAATGAAGGAATCCTCAACCTAGACCCTGACGATGTCTACCTCGGCAATGGGGTCTCAGAACTCATTCCGATGACGTTACAAGCACTTTGTAACGATGGAGACGAAATTCTTATTCCTTCACCGGACTACCCACTTTGGACAGCGTCAACTGCGTTAGCGGGGGGAGTTCCTCGACATTACCTCTGCGATGAAAACAACGGGTGGGAACCAGATATTGAAGATATCCGCTCAAAAATTACTGAGAAAACTCGCGGTATCGTCATTATTAACCCGAATAACCCTACCGGCGCGGTCTACTCCGAAAATGTTTTATCTCAAATTGTTGGTCTTGCCAGAGAACACGGACTGGTCATATTTGCTGATGAAATCTACGAAAAAATTATCTACGATGACGCACGCATGGTACACCTTGCATCATTGACTAAAGACGATGTCCTTTGTTTGACGTTCTCCGGCTTATCAAAAGCCTATCGCGTGGCAGGGTATCGTTCTGGGTGGGTTGCGATTACCGGACCTAAATGGGCGGCTGAAAGCTATCTTGAAGGTATTAAACTTTTGGCTTCAATGCGTCTATGCGCTAATGTTCCTGCACAGCATGCTGTGCAAACAGCATTAGGTGGCTACCAATCTATTAATGATTTGATACTTCCAGGTGGCAGACTCAAAGAACAACGTGACCTCTCATACCGTCTGCTCAACGATATAGATGGGGTGAGCTGTCAACCTGCTCAAGGCGCTCTCTATCTATTCCCCAAACTAGATATCGAGAAATTCAATATTTCTAATGACGAAAAATTTGCTCTTGACCTGCTTAAAGAGTCAAAGATTCTTATTAGTCAGGGAACAGCTTTTAACTGGTCTAAACCAGATCATTTCCGTTTAGTGTTCTTACCTGATACGCAAACACTAGCAACAGCGTTGGAGAAACTCGGAAACTTCTTAGCAGATTACCGACAGTAGAAAATACTAGGTAAGAGAACTATCAGGTGGTGGGGTGCAGAACGTTAGGCTCTGTACCCCACCACCTGATTTTTATGTCCCAAAGTGCGCTGATTTATGATTCGGAAGAATTCTGTTCTAAGCGTTCTTGTCGTGCAGCGTTAAGGCGTTGATGTGCTCCGTCTAACCATGCTTCACAACGGTTTGCAAGCTCTTCTCCTCGCTCCCATAGCGCAATAATTTCTTCAAGGCTAGAAGTTCCAGATTCCATTGCCGTCACGACGTTCATTAACTCTGAACGAGCCTGCTCATACGAAAGGTCTTCTACCGGGACGTTGGAAATAGATGATGTAAATGTAATATTTTCTGAAGACTTAGAGGTCATGATGTTCTCCTTCGAGAGAGTCAAAATATGGGAGTTTTATCGGCTAATTATTTTTTGAGTTAGCGTCACTGAGAATACGTGACTGGACAGAACCTTGTGCAAAGCGAAGGGTGACGATATCCGCCTCGTGTAGCTCTTGTGCACTGGTTACAAGTTTCCCCGAAGAGTCTTGAACCAAAGCGTATCCACGTTCAAGCGTCTGCTGTGGAGATAACGCGTGAACACGTGAACGCAATTGTGAAAGAACCTCACGTGAACGTAATAACAGCGAATGAGCTGTTGTAAAACTCCGATTACGTAGGTGCTGTAGTTCCTCCTCATAACGTAGAAGAGTTGTTTGAGGAGATACTAAAACGGGGCGTGAACGCACCTGCGCCAGATGATATTTTTCTGTCTCAATCTTTTGGTACGCCATCCGCATTAACGACGCTTGAAGCTGCGTGATATAGAGACGTTCTTGAGCCATATCAGGAACAATACGTTTTGCGGCATCCGTCGGTGTAGATGCACGAAGGTCAGCGACTTCATCAAGAATAGGGTTATCTGCTTCATGCCCGATAGCGGAGACAACTGGTGTTTGTGCCCGATAGACGGCTCGCATCAGAGCCTCTTCAGAAAACGGTAAGAGGTCTTCCATCGCGCCACCACCACGAGCAATGACGATCACATCCACCTCTTCTAAAGCGTCAAGTTCTTCAAGCGCTTGTGTGACTTGGCGTAGCGCTTGAGCCCCTTGTACCGCGACTTCTCGTATCTCGAATTGTACTGCCGGCCACCGCAAACGAGCATTACGTATCACGTCTTTGCAAGCGTCAGAGTCTCGTCCCGTAATGAGACCAACACGTTGAGGCAGAAAAGGTAGTGGCTTTTTATGTGCAGGGTCGAAAAGACCTTCTTCCGCTAATGACTTTCGCAGATTTTCTAACTGCTCAAGAAGTGTTCCTCTGCCCACTGTGCGAATATCACTAGCGCGCATGGACAGGCGCCCTGTCTTCTCCCAGAAGCTAGGCTCTAAACGAACGACTACTCGCTGTCCGTGCTTGAGCGGTGAAGATAACCCTGTAAGTACTGAAGAATACAACAATACTGGAATAGATTTTTCCTGTTCCACATCGCGTAACGTCAAATAGGTGACTCGACCGCGGGGGTTCAATTCGATGATTTGCCCTTCAACCCAGGTTGCAGGGCACCGATGAATATAGCCGGCAAGTTTTTGGGAATAATGATGTACCGGCCAAGGGTTATACTCATCAGTTTGAGCGCCATATTCTGGAAGTGGGCGGTTCTTCGTACGTTCCTCAGCAGCCGGAATCAGCTGCGGAGTTAAAGAAATATCCATATAGGTAGTCTCCCACGAGTTGAGAGCCTTCTTCTACTCCACCAAATATTTTCTTGCTCAACGGCACCGCAGTATAGTGATGAGAAAGAACACAGAAGGGGCATCTATGAGAAATCATCAATACCAGCACACATCTAACGGTGAAGACGGCCCTACTATACAACTCCTAGGAGATGACGCTCCGACGCAAAAACTTGTGTTGGATGAGACAGCCCAAGACTACGGAAAACCTGTCGACGGTAATTGGCATATTTCGGGTTCACCGTCTGCATCTGCTGATCATCAGATACCTTACCTTGAGGATAATAGCTACAGCTGGTGGTTGATGGTTCGTCGTACTATCGCAGTACTTTGTGCACTATGTTCTATCGTGCTAGGTGCTGCTGGCGGTGTTGGATATTGGGCAGAACAAAACATCATTTCAGAGCAAGGGTTTAGTTCTTTAGCGAGCCCATTAGGGCAAGACTCGTCCTTTCAAAAAGCGCTATCTGACGCTGTTGTTGCGGACATTATGAAAGATCAGACCGTTAAAAATTATCTTGGAGAAGGTCAAGAAGAAGGTTTTTTTGGGTCTATCAAAAATTGGTTGCGTGAACGCGTCAAAGAGAATATCCAAAAGGCTGCTCAGTCGGTGACTTCGCAAGAATCCTACCAACATATTTGGAACGATATTGTCACTCGTACCCACCGTTATAACGTGGGGGAAGAACATCAGAATATTGCTCTTGATATTGACCCCGTCTATGAGCAGGTCAACAGCCAACTAGTCCAATTCTTAGGCGATAAACTCAGTATTTTTCACCCCGGCGAGCATCTGATTGTTCTTGATAGCTCCCACTCACGAACCGCAGAATACCTCCACCAGATAAAACACTTTGCCCAGCAATGGAAACTATATTGCGGGCTTAGCGCCTTGTCGTTGCTTGTAGGAGTTATCCTCTGGGGTAGGAACCGAAGCATCTACGCGGGGTGCATCTTTTTAACACTGAGCGCAATATCTTGGTGCTCAAGCATATTTTTAGGCACAAAACCTTTAGCGCAGGCAGATGAAGCAGTTTCTTCCGAAGTAGGTAAAATTTTTGTGCAAAGGTTCAGCAGCATCATAACTGACTCTGCTACGAACTATGTGAACTCGTTAACTATTCCTCTGATGGTTATCGGAATAGTACTAATTTTGCTGGGTGTGGCATTTTCCATAGTTTCGCTAGGTGCGAGAGAGCGCACAGCAGGTGTCAGAATATAGCGGAAACACGTAACATAGTATCTATGTCCACAACACAGGTTGATTCAACAGTTTCTCTCGGGTTGCCTCAAATGCCCCGTACCCGCCGAACTCGTGAAGAGATAGAGGCTGCAGCACCTATCAAAGGGGAGAAGAAAGTTCTTCTTGCTGCACCCCGCGGGTATTGCGCAGGCGTCGATCGCGCCGTCATCGCGGTCGAAAAAGCTCTCGACCATTACGGTGCCCCCGTCTATGTTCGTAAACAAATCGTACATAACCGTCACGTAGTGGAAACACTCGAAGAACAAGGCGCAATCTTCGTAGACGACGTGGACGAAGTACCCGAAGGTGCCGTTACCGTATTCTCTGCCCACGGTGTATCACCAGCAGTGGTTAACGCTGCCGCAGACCGTGAGTTGAACACCATCGACGCCACCTGCCCCCTCGTCAACAAAGTACACCGTGAAGCAATACGCTTTGCAAAACAAGACTACGATATTCTGCTCATCGGACATACCGGACACGAAGAAGTCGAAGGCACCGCCGGTGAAGCACCTGAACACATCCAGATTGTGAACTCACCCGACGAAGTCGATAAAGTAACTGTCCGAGACCCCAATAAAGTTGTGTGGCTATCACAAACAACACTATCGGTTGACGAAACGTTAGAGACCGTAGCACGTTTACGTGAGCGCTTCCCCTCCTTACAAGACCCACCATCCGACGACATTTGCTACGCAACCTCAAACCGTCAAGGCGCCATTAAAGAAATTGCACCCCAAGCCGACCTCGTTATTGTGGTTGGTAGTGCAAACTCGTCAAACTCCGTTCGGCTCAAAGAAGTAGCACTAGAATACGGTGCAAAAAAAGCTGAACGCGTTGATTTCGCGCATCAAGTAGACGAAAGCTGGTTTGAAGGTGTGGCAACCGTTGGACTAACTTCCGGCGCATCCGTCCCAGAAGTCCTCGTGCGAGAAGTCCTCGCCCTCTTACAAGACTATGGTTATCACAAAGTCGAAGAAGTCGAGACAGCTAAAGAAGACATTCTTTTCTCCTTGCCCAAAGAACTTCGTGCCGCACTAAAAAATGACGAGAATGCTGGGCGACAACTTGGCGGACGTGGAGCTAAACCTACCCGTTAAAACCTACCAACCCCATTGGTGGGATTTTCAAACCCCTCAGACGCTTTTAGCTATTCCACGAATCATAGTCAAAAGGCTCATCTGAGGGGTTTGTGCGTTGCGGGAAAACACGAGAAGAAGTATTCGGCGTCATATTGCGTGGGGTAGGGCGTTCAATCATCACAGCCGGCGAATCATCCTCATCCTCAGCAGAAGAAGCTTCCCACGAGGAGTCATGCCCTACAAATTCTGGTGCGCCAAGAGGCTTGGCAAAAGAATCTAAAGGGTCACTGCGCAGAGAAGATGAAATAGACGACGAATCTAAATCAGCAATTTTACGTGCTGTCACAAACACGCGGGTCTCTAAAGAACCAACCAAAGAATTATACGATTCAACAGCCTTATTCAACGACCTGCCCATACCCTGTAGATGTGCGCTCGCGGTGCCAAGACGTTCATAAAGTTCTTGAGAGAGCGATAGAAGTTCTTTGGCATTGTCGGTCAGAGTTTCTTGACGCCACGAGAAAGAAATAGCTTTTAGACAAGATAACAACGATACGGGGGAGACCAGAGCAATGTTTTTTGCGTAAGCGTCATCTAATAGTGAACTATCTGCTTGTAACGCGGCAGATAGTGCAGACTCTAACGGGATGAAACAGAGCACAAGCTCAGGAGAAGACGAAAAACCTGTCCAATACTTTTTACGAGCAAGAGTGTCGATATGGGCACGAACTTCTTTGACGTGTTGAGCAAGAGCCTGCTGTGCAAGGTTCTCATCGTCACCGGCTTCTTGAGCTTTAAGATAAGCATTAAGCGGGGTCTTCGCATCTAAGATAATGATCTTTTCCCCGGGCAGATGGATCAACATATCAGGTCGGATGATGCGTTCTCGTTCATGAGAAGGTGTAATCGTTGCGCTCACTTGCTCTTGAAAAGAAACATGTCTAGTCATACCAGCGGCTTCAACAACTCGACGGAGCTGCGTCTCACCCCAAACGCCGCGTGCGCTAGATGAACGTAACGCACTAGATAGCCCCTGTGTGACGGTGCGTAGATTCTCTTGTACTTGGGCTGAGGCTTTGAGCGCTTCAGACACTGCACCGTATTGTTCTGAACGTTGTGACTCCATCGCTCGAACAGAACGTTCCATCGTGGCAAGTTGCACTTTGACCGGTGCTAGAGCTTGGAGGACATCAGCGTCTTCTCGTGAACGTTCTTGTAGCGCCTGAATTTGTTGAGTGAGGTATTGTTGCGTTTTTTCTGAGGCGGTGAGCTGGGCGTTAAGACGGGCATTATGCTCTCGCAACGATGAGATAGACCCTGATTTGAGGTATCCAAGATACCAGCCTAAGAAAAGTCCAAGGATAAAAACAAGGGTAAGAGCAAGAGGGAACGTCGCATCAGTCATAACTACTAGTCTAGTGTTTTTCTACCGACGTTAGCTATTGGTGATGGACGTTCCCGTGCTCTGTGTTTATGTGTAGTGTGTGGTAATCCACCCGCGTTCTTGTGCCATCTGCGAGGCTTGGTGCCGGTTAGCTGCCCCAAGTTTTGCAATAGCAGAAGACAGATGATTGCGGGTGGTACCTTCGCTGAGGTGAACTATTGTGGCAATAGCCTGAATCGAATCACCGCGATGAGCGACGCTGAGCACCTCTTGTTCGCGTGATGTCAACGGGTTATTGCCGACGATACAAGACTGCGCGGCAAGATGAGGGTCGATAACCTTTTCTCCAGCGTGCACGGCACGAATGTGCTGTGCCAATTTTTCAGCTGGAGTGTCTTTGACGATGAACCCGCGCGCATCATTCTCTAACGCCCTTTGCAAATATCCGGGGCGAGAGAACGTCGTAATGATGAGGGATTTTGTAGAACTATGGCCCTGCGCAAGTTTTTCGAGGACATCAAACCCGCTACTACGAGGCATCTCAAGGTCAAGTAGAAGAACATCAGGTTGCTCCTCTTCTACTAGAGTCAGCGCTTCAAAACCATCAGATGCTAACCCGACGACCGTCAAATCATCATGTAATTCTAGAAGTGTGCGCAGCGCTTCACGGATGAGCTGTTGATCGTCAGCAATAACAATTCGTATCATCACACTCTCCTTAGAACAGATACTGGGAGGTGCATCTAGTTTGATGCACCAGACATATCAACAAATACACGTGTACCAGGGCGCCGCGGACGATCGGTGGCATTGGTGATAGATACTACGCCACCGGATTCTGCTACACGCTCTTTGATACCCAGTATTCCATGACCATCGGTAGCCTTCGCAATACCGACTCCGTCATCAATAATTTCTAGGGTCTTTTCCGTGACACGAACTGTCACTGTAGAAGCCTTAGCATGACGCAAAATGTTGGTTGAGGCTTCTCTGAGCACCCACCCGAAGAGTATGTCATAACGCTGGTCTGCCGTAGATCTTTCCGGTAGCTGAAGTTGAATATCACAGTGAGAGAACAGCACTTTGAGATCTTCTAACTCTCCAGATAGCCCAGGGGTTTTAAGACGCGTGACCGTTGACCGTAATTGTGCTAGAGCGGTGCTGGTGAGCTCTTTAATATTCTCGAGTTCTTCACGGGCCTTTTGGGCGTCGCTATCGAGGAAGGCTGATACGAGTTGTGTTTTGAGATTAATAGTGGTGAGAGTCTGGCCTAACGAATCGTGTAAGTCTCGGGCAATACGAGATTGCTCTTTCTCAACGGTCAGTTGAGTTTTTCGTTCTTGATGCTTTGTTCCTACGACATTGGCAATCCCAGCACAATAGATAGCAAAAACACCAATCATCGGGCTAATTGCTACAGGCCAAGAATCAGGGGAAATCATGATGATGAGTCCAACAAAAAATACGCTAAGGACTAAGGAAACGCCCATGGCAACCGTTAACGGGGCCAAAAACATCCACAATGCAACGAAATAAGGGAAGGTCGTGAACATCTCAACACCAAATATCCACGCCAAGGCGCTAATAGGCAGAAAAAGTAAAAGCGAACCATAGATGAGGGGAACGATGGTGGCTGATGAACGCTTTGGATGTTTACCGATAACCACAAAATTGCCAAGATAGATTCCGGCAAAAATCAGGAGCAAACCCCACCCAATAATATGTTCAAAAGGAGTGGATGCTACATGAAAAAGGACGGCTATCGGAAAACCTAGAAAAATGAGGCTAGGAAGAGGAGCTAAAATTTTTTGAGTAATTTTTTGTGTTTTCATGCAATTATCATCTCGTTTTAGGGCGGCGCTCAACCAGTGTCATACCACCGAAGTATTCCATGACAAATGTCAGGGTGAGAGACCCTACCCCGAACTTTCGGCTCTCATGGCAGGCTATTGTTAGACTGGAAAAGATTTTACGCTCATCGTCTTACTCATAACCCTTATTGAAGGACAACTCCATGCCCTACCTCTTTCTCTTTCTTGCCATTGGCGCCGAACTCATCGCAACTTCACTGCTCAAAACTACCGAAGGATTTACTCGCCTACTGCCCACATTAGGGTGCTTGAGCTTATACGGACTATCATTCTTTGGGCTATCACACGCGGTCAAAGATATCCCTGTAGGTGTTGCCTACGCAATGTGGAGCGGGCTAGGCACAGCTGCCATCGTTGGTATTGGTGCAGTGTTCCTCGGTGAGCCTCTGAGCGTCATCAAAGTTATTGGTGTTGGGCTCATTATTGCTGGTGTACTGATTCTTAACCTCTCAGGTGCTGCCAGCCACTAACAAGGAACGCTAAAGAGCGAGTAGACTTATGAGCAAGACTCCAACAATTTTTACAAGATAAAGGTATTAGTGTGGCTTTAACTATTGGCATCGTAGGTTTGCCCAACGTCGGCAAATCAACCCTTTTCAACGCGCTCACCAAGAACACTGTTCTTGCAGCGAACTACCCCTTTGCAACCATCGAACCAAATATCGGTGTTGTTAACCTTCCCGACCCCCGCCTGAACCGTCTAGCTGAAATTTTTGGTTCAGAACGTATCCTGCCCGCAACTGTATCCTTTGTGGACATTGCCGGTATTGTGCGTGGTGCATCTGAAGGCGAAGGCCTCGGTAACCAGTTCCTTGCCAATATTCGTGACGCACAGGCTATTGCACAAGTTGTGCGTGCCTTCGACGACCCCGACGTCATTCACGTAGACGGCAAAGTTGACCCAGCCTCCGATATGGAAACGATTAACACTGAGCTGATTCTTGCTGATTTGCAGACCCTCGAAAACGCTATTCCACGTCTGGAAAAAGCCGTCAAAATTAAAAAAGGCGACCCCGCCCAGCTCGAAGAATACCGTAAAGCTCAAAAAGTTCTTGAAGCGGGGGAGACCGTCATCTCTCAAGCGAAAACCGCAGGTATTGAATTGTCCTACCTCAAAGAACTCAACCTTCTGACCACTAAACCCTTCATCTACGTCTTCAACTCTGATGATGGTATCTTGCAATCAGCTGAGAAACAGCAAGAATTGCGTGACCTTGTTGCACCAGCTGAAGCAGTATTCTTGGACGCAAAACTTGAAGCCGACATGGTAGAGCTTGACGAAGAAGAAGCCCGCGAAATGCTCGAGATGAGCGGACAAGACGAATCTGGTCTCGACAAACTCGCTCGTGTAGGTTTCTCCACCCTTGGGTTACAAACATACCTCACTGCTGGCCCGAAAGAAGCCCGCGCGTGGACTATCAACCAAGGCGACACTGCACCACAGGCTGCCGGTGTCATCCACACTGACTTTGAACGCGGATTCATCAAAGCTGAAGTTGTATCTTTTGCTGACCTCGATGCAGCCGGCTCAATGCAAGAAGCCAAATCTCGTGGGCAAGTACGCATGGAAGGCAAAGAATACGTGATGCACGACGGCGATGTTGTCGAGTTCAGGTTTAACGTCTAAGCCTGCACCGAAGGTTGCGCCCGAGGCAGAGCGGGGTAATTCAATCGGGCGCAGCCTTTGTCACACGTAAAAACGGTATCCAATTTTTGGCTTACGGAGTAACCAATGATGGACGTCAACAATGTACTTAAAGGTACTCCAAAAGCATTATTACGGGCGGGTTAAGATGATTTATATTGAAAGAATAACACCTAGTATAATACAAATAAATTCTTTAACACAGACCCTGAAAGCCCCTTATAATAGGGTATTTATGTAATAACAGCCCCTAATTACAATTAAAATACGTCAAATTTAACTCTAACTTTTTAAGGTTTGGGGATTTTTTATTTTTAGAGGTGTTAAAAATCGCTAGGGGTGTCAAAATACCATCATACCACTTGATGATAGACACCATATTGTTTACAATGAGATAAATCAATATTCAAAAGGGGAAGATGTGAAATTGGAATGTAAATTATCATTATTAATGGGAGATAAAAGATATTCTATTCAGGATGTTCATAGTAAAACAGGGCTAGACTAGAAGAACGATATCAAACTTATATAACAATAGAGCAACAAGAATAGATTTTGAAACAATAGAAAAATTATGTGATTTATTTAATTGTACTGTTAGTGAATTATTTAATCATACTAATAAGGAGAAAAACAGTGAAAAATAATAAAGAAAAAAACAAATATTTTACTGTCGGTAGTTTATTTGCAGGGGTTGGAGGAATTTGCTTAGGTCTTCAAAAATCTGAGTATAAAAACAATAGATTTAAGATGTTATGGGCAAATGAAATTGATGAATATGCCTGTGAAACATATAGACAAAATTTCAATCATGAATTATTGGAAGGTGATATAAAACAAATACTACATCCAGAAAGTAGTAATGATATTAATTACTATACAGATTTACGAGAAGCAATATTAAAAGAGCCAATAGATGTTTTAATTGGAGGATTCCCCTGTCAAGCATTTAGTATTGCTGGTGAAAG